>JBQTGY010000117.1:0-1828 GCA_052390415.1 Pseudomarimonas sp.
CCGCCACCAACCGCGGCTACACCGGCCACGAGATGATCGACGGCCTCGATGTGGTCCACATGAACGGCCGCGTCTACGACAACCGCATCGGCCGCTTCCTGCAAGTCGACCCATTCGTGCAGGAACCTGGCAACGCGCAGAACCACAACCGCTACACCTACCTGTGGAACAACCCGCTGAACGCGACGGATCCCAGTGGGTATATCGGGGTGAAGGAGCGGCAGTGGGCGGCGGCGGTGGTTACCATCATTGCGGCCGCCTACTGCGGCCCCTGTGGCGCGTCGTGGTATGCCTCTTTCGCCACCGGTGCGGTGACGGGCGGCATTGCGACGGGCAGTTGGAAGGGCGCGCTGTATGGCGGGCTGACTGCGGCGGCGTTTTATGGGATTGGCAGCGGGTATGCGCAGGTAGTGGCAGATAATGCCAAGTCGGTGGCCGCCGTGCGTGCGGCTGGATTCGCCGATTATTCACTCAAGACAGTCGGCAACACCGGATTGACCTTTTCGCAGATTGCCTCAAAGGTGGTCGCTCATGGAGCGACAGGCGGCGTGATGTCGGCCCTGCAGGGCGGCAACTTTGGCAACGGCTTTGCGTCGGCCGCGCTCACCCAAGCGGCGGGTTCCAGGATCGACAACATCGGCAACGTCGCCGGTCGGGTTGCTACCGCTGCGCTGGTGGGTGGATCGGTGTCCGTGTTAACCGGTGGGAAATTTGCAAATGGGGCGATTACGGCGGCGTTTTCCAGGGCGTTTAATGATGAAGCGCATCGGCGGCAAGCAGCTGCGCGGCAAAAGGGTGAAGAGCTTCTCGATCCCTACGCATCTGGGTACGACATAACTGATCCGAACTACCACCGCTACGCGATCGGACCCTCGGCGCTGTGCACAGTCGGCGAGAGCGGCTGCTCGTTCAACGCGCTAGCCCTCGTCGTCGCCGAGAACTCGGTGCCCTTCGTGTTCCGGTACTCTGGACCGGGAGCTTACAACTTGCCCTTTGGGACAGGGACGGATCCTATCCAGCATCGCACTCCAGATTTGGGGGTTTGGCTCAATAGGACCCTCGAGGGCCATCGCTATCATCCTGGCGTGGTCGCACATGGACTCTACGAATCCGGAGGCAAGATGTGGCTGTACAGCATCGTGCCGGAACGGGGCCAAATCCTGCGGGGAACATCAGCGACGGCAATTGGATATTTGGCGGCATGCACAATAGTGTCCGAATTCGCGTGCTGGACCAACAGATGGGTCCTAGGCCGGGAGACGGCTGATGAATAAATTGACTTCTCTTGTCCTTATGCTGGCGGCGTTGATCGCACTCGCGCCGCCTTCCTGTCACGCCATGAACGCTACCCGCGCTGAACGCTGCGTTTTCATCGACCTGAAAGGTCTGAAAGGTCGCGAACTGATTCCGCTATTGGACAAGTTTGCCGCCGACGCAGGGCTTGTAGAGAACAAGTCTGATCCAGCGGCCCCAAGGTATGCTCTTGTGCCTTCCTTGGCGATTATCGAAGCCGAAATAGCGTACGAGATCGGGATGGGCCGCTTTGGCGCGGCACTTTCTCTGTTTCGGTTTGACAACGCTCGTAATACCGGCTTGCCAGAGCAGTTCGACGACTTCGTGAAGGGAACGATTGCGGCGAAGTACAAGGTTACGGCCTGCCAGCCTGAGCAGTTCCCGACGGTCTATAGGTAGTCGAGATCAATGGGGGTGCGCCGGGAGACCGGCAAGGAGTAGGCGGTGAGAGTCCGCCACGTTGAAGGAGTAGCAAACCACAGCGGCCCCGAGTCATGCGCCGTCGTTCGTGAGGACGGAGGCGAAGCGTTGACAG
>JBQTGY010000118.1:0-2753 GCA_052390415.1 Pseudomarimonas sp.
CGCTGGACTTGCTCCTCACTCCGCCAATCGCTTTGGCTATTGGCCTCGCTCCGGAGCGGCGTCCATCCCGCCCATCCCGTCGCGATCCCACTTCCGCTTCATCCGTTACAGCCCACTAGTCACCCGCTCGCCAATACTCTTGATGCGCCTCCCACACCGCCGTCTGCACATCGCGCACATGTTCACCGTCGAATCGATGTACTTGCCCATTCGCCAAAGTAAGCGACGCCGGCAATCCCACCGGCGACTGCCGATACAGCGCCGCAAACATGCTGAGTGCGGCCGCGTAAGTGCCGAGCGCCGACGGGTGAAAACGATCGCCGCCGTATAGGGGCAGGTCGGGATTCAGCCGCCATCCGGCCCGCCACGCTTCGCCGGCCGGGATGAACATGCCATCGACCTTGAGCGCGGCGTTCGAGTAGGAGCGCCGCACCGAGTCGAAGGAGCCGCCGAAGTTGGCAGCAGGCCACACCATGTAAAGCGCTGGGCGCGCTCCGGCATCGCGAATCAGGCCATCCATCCGTAGCGTCCATCGCCGCAGATGCACCTGACTCTCTGGCAACGACGACGGTCCCTGTTGCAGGATCACCCATTGATAGTTGTTGCCAAACAGCGCCTCGCGAACCTCCGACGAGCGAAAGTGATCTTGCAATGACGCATTCGGCAAGGTGAACGAGTCTGCGCGGAGCGTCTTGCCGGCCTGCGCCGCGATGGCGACCAGCATGGCGGGCAGATCGTTGAAGTAAGTCAGGCTGTTGCCGAGCAACAGGACGCGGCCGGGATCGGACAACGCCGTTCCCGACGCCTCGTTCGTCTCGGTCGTTTGCTCGATCACGAAGTCGCTCAGCCCAACGGGCCCACTCAAGCGACTGCCTGTGCGCTCAGTCGCGCTACCGACGCCGATCAGCGCCAGCCACACCAACACCATGGAACCGAGATTGCGCATGTCCTGCCCTCTGTCGAAAGCTGTCCAATCGGCGACAGCGAATGCTGTCCAGATTGCCACTCACAGCTATCGGCATGCGCAACGTGTGGCCTCTCTTTTTCCTCTGTTTTTCACTCCGCGCGAGAACAGGCGTGCTCACCACTCACTTTCTTTCAGGCGAAAGTCCGGATCCAGCGGTTGACCGAGGACTCCTGCATTCAGGAGAACGCCGGAATCCTGGCGCTTGCCGCAGGTCTGGATCCAAAGCACGCCTCAGCTCGGGCGAATTTCGACAGCCGCACTCACCACCGTCAATTGGCCTTGTGTATCGCCCGCTTGTCGACGGCAAGCGCCGCTTCATGCACGGCCTCGGATAAGGTCGGATGCGCGTGGCAGATGCGCGCCAGGTCTTCGGCCGAGCCCTTGAACTCCATCGCCACCACACCTTCGTGGACCAGTTCGGACACCAATGCGCCGACCAGATGCATGCCCAGAATGCGGTCGGTATCGGCGTGGGCGATGACCTTGACCATGCCGGCAGTTTCGTTCATGGCGACCGCACGGCCAATCGCGGCAAACGGGAAGGTGCCGGTCTTGAACGGGATGCCGGCGGCCTTCAACTCGGCTTCGGTCTGTCCCACCCAGGCGATTTCCGGCTCGGTGTAAATCACCCATGGCACGGTATTGAAATTGACGTGACCGGGCAGCCCGGCGATGCGCTCGGCCACCGCGATGCCTTCTTCAGAGGCCTTGTGCGCCAGCATGGGGCCGCGCACGCAGTCACCGATGGCCCACACGCCGTCGACGCCGGTGTGACAATGTTCGTCGACCTCGATCATGCCGCGCGGGGTGAGCTTGACGCCGCTTCCCTCCGCAAGCAGGCCTTGCGTATTGGCACGGCGACCCACCGCCACCAGCAACTTGTCGACAACCAAGGATTGCTCGGCCTTGCCGTCGTGGTAGCCAAGGTGGACCTCGTTGCCGACCACATCGGCCTTGAACACTTTGCAGCCCAGGCGAATATCCAGACCCTGCTTTTTGAACTCGCGCGCCGCGAGTTTGGCGATATCCGCATCGGCGGCCGCCAGGAAATCGGGCAAGGCTTCGAGAATCGTGACTTCAGAGCCCAACCGTCGCCATACGCTCGCCATCTCCAGACCAACTACGCCCGCGCCGATCACACCGAGGCGCTTGGGCGTGGCGTCGAAATCCAACACGCCGACGTTGTCGACGATGTGCATGCCATCGAACTTCGCAAACGGCAGCTCGATCGATATCGAGCCTGCGGCCAAGATCACATTGGTCGCGGTCAGTGCGTGTTCGGCACCGTCATACGACTTGACCGTGACCGCTCGCCCGCCATGCAAGCTGCCCACACCGTGGTAGGCGGTGACCTTGTTGGCCTTGAACAATGCCGCTACGCCGCCGTTGAACTGCTTAACGATGCGATCTTTGCGCGCAATCATCTTCGGCACATCGATGGCCGCATCGTTGGCACAAATCCCATGGTCCGCGAACATGTGGGTGAGGTTGTGGACCTGCCGCGAGGAGTCCAGCAGCGCCTTGGAAGGGATGCAGCCGACGTTGAGGCAGGTGCCGCCCAACGCCGGCTTGCCGCCATCCTTGGATTTGAAGGCATCCACACAGGCGACCTTCATGCCCAACTGCGCCGCGCGAATGGCCGCCACGTAGCCACCGGGGCCGCCGCCGATAACGATGAGGTCGAAGTGGTGGGACATGGAGTGTTCCTTGCGGATGGTTGTCTAGCCCCTCTCCCCTCGGGTGAGGGGTTGGGATCAGGGTTCGAGAGAGACGAATGGGTGATTTT
>JBQTGY010000119.1:0-3828 GCA_052390415.1 Pseudomarimonas sp.
TTAGGCGTGGCCTCGTGCCCTCACCCCCGACCCCTCTCCCGGAGGGAGAGGGGAGCAAGCGGAACACGCGATGCCCTCACTCCACCAATTTTCCCCCCAACCCCTCCACCATCCGCGCAATCCAGCGCAACTGCGCCCCATCGCGAGTGTCGAAATCCGGTCCGGTGTAGCCCCACCAATCCCAGCATCCCTTCGGATTCAGCGGGCTCAGGCTGCTTTGTGCTTGCGGATACAAAACGATCACTTTTGCCGCGTCCGCCCAGCGATTGAATCCGCCGCGACTGGCGAACATGTCGCCGATGACCTGCGACGATTGCTCGCAACCATGCAGCGCGATATGCAAGCCACAAGCTTCGTTGGCGGTGCACGCTGCCGGCACATACACAAAGCCGCTGTCGGCGCCGGGCGGTGATTCCGGATCGGTGGCGTAGGGTCGCTGATCAAACGCGCGCAATTCGCCGGTCACCTGATCGGCCGGCTGCGCGGTGTTGTACAAGGTTTTGAAAACTTCTCCCGCCGCATCAAAACCACAGCGCGCGATGTAGGGGGCTTCACTCTTGCTGCAATCATCGCCAGGCGACCCGGTTGGCAGCAAATGTGCGTAGGGAAGATCGAAGTTGCGGGTAATGCTGACGCCCGCGCCCAAGGCCTCGTACACGTCCGCTGCCGCCGCCGAGACGGGTCCCGATACGATGGTATCGACAGCGCCGTGGTACACCCACACGCGATCACCCTTCAGCCCGGCAAGCGGCGCCAATCGACCGTCGTTGGCACGCGCCTGCACGTCGGCGACGAGTGGGGCCAACGCGGGAAGAGTGGCGTCTTCTGGCGCGGTGCACTGCGCCAATGCCACCCGCAAATCGCCTTGCGCGCAGCCGTACGGGCCACCCGCCAACAATGCGGCGCCAGCGATACGATCCGAATACGCCAAGTGCAATTGATGCGCCATGTAGGCACCTGAGCTCAAGCCGGACACGGTGATGCGCGCGGCATCGATGTGCAGCGTGGGCAATGCTGGCGGTGGCGGAGGAGGGGGCGCACAGGCCGCTGCCAAGATCAGCGTGATGGCCGATGCCAAGCCTCGCTGAACACCGACGCGCCGGGAAACTCCGCTCGGCATCGACCGACCGGGAAAAAAGAAGCCCGACGCAAAGCGTCGGGCCAAGATGGAACGCGGGAGAGAGTCCGCTGTCGCGATGCTTTTAGAAGTCATACGTCGCTGTAAGTGAGTAAGTGCGTGGCGCGCCGTAGAATCCGGTCAGCACGCCCAAGGCTGCAATGTTGTAGCCGGTGGTGCGATAGCTGCGATTGGTGAGGTTGGAGCCATCCAGCGAGAAGCGCCATGCCCCGTCGGTTTGCCAGATCAGGCTGGCCGAAAACAGGTTGTACTCGCCTTGACGAATGGCCGGTGACAGGTCAGTGGTGGGGTCGACCGGGCCTTGATGGCTCCAACTGGTGCGGGCGGTGAAGGTGCCACCCGAGACCAGCGGCAATACGTACAAGCCGGTCGCGGATGCGGTCAATTTGGGCGCATTGGTGAAGCGCTGGCTGTCTGCGATGTCCACGCCACTGGAGACAAACTCGTCGTACTTGGTGTCCAGATACGCGGCGCTGCCCTGCAAGCTGACGCGGTCGGTGAACTGAATCGCGTACTCCACTTCAAATCCCTTCGCGGTGCCCTCACCGGCATTGGAGAAGTCACCGAAAAAGGTCGGCGGATTGCTGCCCGGCACGACGGTGAACACGCTGAGCTGGATGTCTTCGTAATTGTTGTAGAAGTAAGCCAGGTTGAGGAACACGGTGTCGTCGAGGAAGGAATTCTTCAATCCCACTTCAAGGCTGGTGACCTTCTCATCGTCAAATGGCAGCCGCGAACGCGGCACTGCAGTCGCCTGCGCGCGGATGTTGAAGCCACCCGACTTGAAGCCACGGCTGACCAGGCCATACACCAAGGTAGTGTCGTCCCAGCGGTAATCGATCGACAGTTTCGGCGACACGTTCTGGAAAGTGATCGAGTCTTCAAAGTCGGCGGCGACGGCACCGCTGGGCACCGTAAACGTGGCATTGGTGTAGCCGATGTTGAGCACGTCGACGGACTTCTTCTCGTCGGTGTAACGCAGGCCGCCGGTCAACGACCATGCGTCGTTGATGTCCCAGGTGCCCTCGCCATACACCGCGATGCTGTCGGTATCGACCACACCCTGGGTGTCGCCGAACACGGCACCGAAGAAATTGTTCAGCACTTGTCCACCGGCCTCACCCTTGAACGCATACAGCCCCATCACGCCGCGAAACGCGCCGCCGGCGTCATAGTTGAGCTGGAACTCCTGCGACAGTTGTTCGTCCGAATAGAAGGCTTTGACGTCGGCAATTGGTAGCGGCGTAAGGTCGAAATCGATGTTGGTTTCGGTGTCGGATTCGCGGTACGCGGTGACCGATTTCAGCGCCCACGCATCACCGATGTTCCAGTTCAAGGTGGCCGAGCCGCCTTGCATCTGCGTGTCATTGATGTTGGGCATGCCGTTGCGTACGTCATAGCGACCAACCGGCGGCGCAAATGTCGGCGTGAAGCGGTTCTGACCGAGCAGTTGCGCACCACGCACGCCAGAGCTGTCGTCCAGCCAATCGATGCTGAATTTGGCCGAAAAATCCTCGCCGCCGACATACCCGAGCGTGGCCCGCGCGGTGGCAATCTTCTTGTCGGAAACATCTTCACCGGTGATCAGATTTTCGCCATACCCATCGCGATTGAGCGAGGCGGCGGCGACGCGCATCACCCAGCCGCCTTCGCCCAAGGGCGCATTGAGGCTGAACTTGCCGTCGATTTGACCGTAGTTGCCGGCGGTCGCCGACACGCGGCCGTAGAAATCCTCGTCCAGCGGTGACGACACGTATTTGATCGCGCCACCAATCGTGTTCTTGCCATACAGCGTGCCCTGCGGACCGCGCAGCACTTCGATGCGCTCGACATCGAATACATCCAGCAAGGCACCTTGCGGACGCGCGATATAGACGTCGTCCAGATAAATGCCTACACCTGGGTCAACGCCCCACAGCGGGTCACTCTGACCGATGCCGCGAATGTAGGCGGTCACCGTGCTGCTTGATCCACGCGCGGCATAAATGGTCAAGTTGGGAACAAAGCGGCCGAGATCGCTGAGGTCTTTCACGTTCAGGCGATCCAGCGATTCTGCGGTGAACGCCGTCACCGCAATGGGCACGTCCTGCAGGGTTTCCTCACGCTTTCGCGCGGTGACCGTGACTTGTCCCATCTCCGCTGCCGCCGATTTCGGAGCGGCGTCATCGGCCGCTGGCTCGTCCTGCGCATGAGCCATGGGCGTGGCAAGCGCAGCCAATACGGCGGCACTCAAAAGGTGGCGTGCCAAACGTGGCATGGCGGCGAGCGAGCGAGGTGTCGAACGGTTCATCGGGGTCTCCCTGGTGCTTATGGGTGCAGGCTTGTCGGTACGATCAGATACGAGTGACTTGCGCGGCGATTGCAATGAAGCGCGTGCAAACCAGCGCCAAGGCGCTGCGGAGCAAGCTCCCCGCCGCCGCTGCGTCCGGGTTGGCGCATCTTCACGCGCTCTTAAGCAGCTGACACTCGTACCTTCGTACAGTTACCCCAAGGACCAATCCAGAAAGGCGCAGCCACTTCTGCTTTTTTAACGTGCGACCGAGGGCAGCGGAACCGAGCGCACAGCTGCCAAAACGTGCATGGCTGCCCTTCCCCCCTCATGAAATGTCCGGGCTAGTGGACTGTAACGGACAAATCGAAAGTAGCTCGCTCGGTCTGGCCGCGCTGGACTTGCTCCTCACTCCGCCAAT
>JBQTGY010000120.1:0-17386 GCA_052390415.1 Pseudomarimonas sp.
GGATGGGCGTGATGGACGCCGCTCCGGAGCGAGGCCAATAGCCAAAGCTATTGGCGGAGTGAGGAGCAAGTCCAGCGCGGCCAGACCGAGCGAGCTACTTTCGATTTGTCCGTTACAGTCCACTAGCCCGGCTTGCTCGCTCCAAACAGCGCCAGACCCTTGAGCAAAGTCAGCGCTTCACGCAGCACCAGATCATTGATCGGAGCCTCGCTGTCTTCGTTCGCATCGACCTCGGCGTCGCCGGCGGTCAGGTGCCCCGGCAAATCGCGCTCGCGCACTTCGGGGGTGCGATCTCCGCCTGGACTGCGCACCACTTCGTCATCGGCCACACGAATGTCGGGCACCAGACCGCTGGCCTGAATGGAGCGGTCGTTGGGGGTGAAATAGCGCGCGGTGGTGAGCTTGAGCGCATCACCATTGTCCAGCGGCAACACGGTTTGCACCGAGCCTTTGCCGAAACTTGAGCTGCCCATGATCAGCGCGCGCCGGTGGTCTTGCAGCGCGCCGGCCAGCACTTCCGCCGCTGAGGCGGTGCCGCTATCGGCCAGGATGATGATGGGTGCACCTTTCAGGGCGTCACCGCGTTTGGCACGGAACGCGCTGTTGGAATAGGGCAAGCGGCCGCGGGTCGACACGATGGTGCCGCCATCGAGAAACACATCCGCCGCTTCGATGGCGGCGTTCAACAGGCCACCTGGATTGCTGCGCAGATCCAGCACCAAACCTTTCAACGGCGCGGCCTTGGTGTTGATGGTGGCCAGCTTGGTTGCGGTTTCGCGGCCGGTATCGCTTTGGAAATGGCTGATGCGCAGATAACCGAAACCCGGCGCCAACAAGGACGTGCGCACGCTGCCGACACGGATGGTCTCGCGCACCAAGGTCATCGCCAAGGGTTCGGCTTCACCTTCGCGCAGGATCACCAACTTGATCTCGCTGCCGGGCTCGCCGCGCAGCGATTCCACCGCAGCGTCGATGTTGCTGGCGGTGATTTGCTCGCCGTCAATCTCAGTGATGATGTCGCCCGAACGGATGCCTGCGCGCGCGGCCGGAGTCTCGTCGATGGGTGCGACCACGATCAGGGTGCGATCGGGGCGCTGAGCCACTTCCAGGCCGAGTCCGTCGTAGGCACCGCTGCTGAGCTCGCTCAAATCACGGTTGGCATCGGAATCGAGATAACCGCTGTGCGGATCCAGATCGGCCAACAAGCCGCGGATCGCCGATTGCATCAGCGTGGCATCGTCGACGGGATCGACGTATGCCTGTTTGACCGCGCGAAAAACGGCCACAAAGCGGCGAATTTCATCAAGACTGACGCGCTCGCCTTCAGCCACCTCGACCAGACCGATGTCCCCGGTCG
This sequence comes from Pseudomarimonas sp., assembly GCA_052390415.1. GTDB lineage: Bacteria > Pseudomonadota > Gammaproteobacteria > Xanthomonadales > Xanthomonadaceae > JANNWF01. The sequence continues at coordinate 1,358 of JBQTGY010000120.1, forward strand.
GCTCGGCGACGTCGTCTTGAGCCAGAGCGGCTTGGGTCACCGCCAGCGAGAGAAACAAACCCAACAGATGTGTGCGCATGCAGCAATTATAGAGATGGTGGCGCTTGCCGCGCAGTGAATATTGATTGGCTCTGGGGACTGGGGACTCGGGACTCGCAAAAGCAGAAGCAAAGCGCTGTCTGCTTTCAGGAATCACGTGACCCGAGTCCCGAGTCCCAAAAGCCAAACCGCCCCCACCTACCTGCGTTGCAGCCAGCGCGCCGGGTCCACCGGTTTGCCTTTGTGGCGCAATTCGAAGTACAAGCCTGCTGCGGCCTGTCCACCGGAAGTGCCCGCCAGCGCGACCACTTCGCCGGCCTCGACCCAATCGCCAGCCGCCCGCAAGAGGGCGTCGGTACTGGCGTAGAGACTCATGTATCCGTCGCCGTGATCGATGATGGCGATCAGACCGAAGCCTTTCAACCAATCGGCAAAAGCGATGCGCCCGTGCGCCACCGCGCGAACCTCAGCGCCGGCTTTTGCCTGGATCAGCCAGCCGTTGCTGACCCGGCCATCACCACTGGGTCGGCCGAAACTGGCCTGCAAGACGCCTGCGAGTGGCCACGGCAAGCGCCCAGCCATGGTTGAAAAGGGCGCCGCGCCGTCCAGTTGTTGCGGGATGTCGCCAAAAATGTCTTGCAAGCGCGTCAGCAGCGCCAGCAGCGCCACTTCATCGCGACCCAAGGCAGCCAGCTTTGAGCCACTGTCCTTGAAGCGCTTCTCGATGTCCGCCAGCAGCACACGGCGCGCAGCGCGCTCCGCATCCAACTCCGTCAATGCCGCTGCTTGCTGCTCACGCGCCTGCGCCAACACCGTCTGCTGTGTCTGCACGGCGGCACGCGCTTGCTCGAGCGCTGCCAAATCTCCCAATAGGGCTTCGATGCGGGAGACGCGCGCGCGGCGAAAGTAGCCGAGGTAGCCGAGGGTGCGGCCAAGGGCGTCGACGCGGTCTTGCGCCAACAACATCTTGAGTGGCGCGTGCTGGCCCTGCGCATGCAGTGCGCGCAGCAATTGCGCCAATGATTCGCGCTGCGAGTCGAGCCGGGTCGACAATTCCGTGGCCTCGGCCTGCAACGATTCGAGTTGGCTGACCTGCGCCGCCAAGTCGGTGTCCAGCGTGCGCAACACGGCGCTGGCTTCACTGATCTTGCGGTCTGACGCCCGCAATTCCGCAGCGGCGCTATCACGCTCGCCACCGAGAACCTCTTGTTCCTGGGTGACCAGCGCGATGTCCTCGCGCAGTTTTTCCAACTTCGCCTGCGCCGCCTGTTTTTCGGCCTCACGCGTCGCGCTGGCATCCTGACCGAGAGCAGTGCCCGCGCCGAGCAGCGCCATTCCCAAAGTAAGTGCGCGGAGAATCACACGGCAAACTCCAGCAGCGAGCGGCCCGTCATGTCCGCCGGTACAGGCAGACCCAACAGCGTGAGAAGGGTCGGCGCAACGTCTTGCAACGCACCGCCGCCGCGAACCGTGGCTTTGCGACCGACATAAACCAGCGGCACCGGCCCGATGGTATGCGAGGTGTGCGGCTGCCCACTCTCAGGATCGGACATCTGCTCCAGGTTGCCGTGATCGGCGGTCAGCAACATCTCGCCGCCGACCGCAGTGATGGCGTGGACGATTTCGCCGATCGCCACATCCACCGCTTCGACGGCCGCAATTGCCGCCGACAGGATGCCGGTGTGGCCGACCATGTCGGGATTGGCGATGTTGCAGATGATGAGGTGGTGACGCTGGGCGCGAATGTCGTCCACCAACTTTGCCGTCAGCTCAGGACAACTCATCTGCGGTTGCAGGTCGTAGGTGGCAACCCGCGGTGACGGGATCAGGATGCGGTCTTCACCGACCTGTGGCGTCTCCATGCCGCCGCTGAAGAAGAACGTGACGTGGGCGTACTTTTCGGTCTCGGCGATGCGCAGTTGGGTCAAACCATGCGCGGCAATCACTTCGGGCAAGGTGTTGTGCAGGCTGCTTGGCGGATACGCGACGGCAGCGGGCAAGTCCGCGGCGTATTCGGTCAGACAAACGAAATGCCCGAGCTTGGGCCGTTGCCCACGATCAAACCCGGTCAGCTGCGGCTGCACAAAACACGCCGTCAACTGGCGTGCACGATCCGCGCGAAAATTCATGAAGACGACCGCATCGCCGCTCGCCATGGGCTGCGCGCCGTCCAACACCGTCGGCAACACGAATTCGTCGTTCTCACCGCGTGCATAGGCCGCTTGCAAGGCACTACTGGCGTCGGTCGCATGCTGATCCGCACGTGCGTGCACCAGCGCATTCCAAGCCAGGTTGACCCGATCCCATCGATTGTCGCGATCCATCGCGTAGTAGCGACCACTCACCGAGTGGATGCGCGCGCCGGGGATGGCATCGCAATGCGCTTGTAGCGCGATCAGACTCGTCGCCGCAGAGCGCGGCGGTGTGTCGCGGCCATCAAGGAACGCGTGCACCGCGATTTTCGCCACACCGCGTCGCTGCGCCAACTCGAGCATTGCGAAAATGTGTACTTCGTGGCTGTGCACGCCGCCGGGCGACAACAAGCCCATCACGTGCAAGGTGCCGTCGGCGGCGACCACGGCATCGCAGGCCGCGAGCAATTCCGGATTGGAATAAAAATCCCCGTCGACGATGGCTTTGTCGATGCGGGTGAGCTCCTGATACACAACACGACCGGCACCGAGATTCATGTGGCCGACCTCGGAATTGCCCATCTGTCCATCGGGCAAGCCCACGTGCAGCCCCGACGTATGAATCAAACCATGCGGACAAGTGGCGAGAAGCCGCCGCCAATTCGGCGCATCGGCGCAACTGATGGCGTTGTCTGGCGCGGCCTCGCGGTGTCCCCAGCCATCGAGAATCAGCAACAACACTGGCTTGGGGCGGGTCACGGCAGCTCCGGTGGGACGTCTGGAAACCGATTCTAGCGTTTGTGCCACGCCGCACTGTGCGCCATCAGTTAAACCAAAAGGCGTCTGTGCGCATCAGAGCCATTGCATTGTGTATTCCCTACGTCCTCACAGGAGCTTTCCCATGTCACGCCAGAAATTTTCAGCCGCCACTGTCTTGTTGAGCGCCAGCTTGTTGTTGCCGGCGTTGGCGCAGGCCGAACCGAAGAGCATCGACAAGGTCAACGGCGCCATTCAGACCGAAGCCGGAGTCGAATACGGCGACCTCGAAACCGTCAACGGCGGCATCAGCGTGGCCAGCGGCACCCGCGCGCAAAGTGTCAGCACGGTCAACGGCGGCATCGTGCTGGGCGAATCCGCGCATGTCGAAAGCCTCGAAACCGTGAACGGCGGTATCGGCATCGGCGCCGGCACCCTCATCGATGGTGGCGTCGAGACCGTCAATGGTGGAGTTTCACTGGCCAAGGATGCTGAAGTGGCCGGCGCCATCGAGACCGTCAACGGCGGCATCAAGCTGAACGCCGCACGCGTCAATCTCGGAATCGAAACCGTCAACGGCGACATCGACGTGCTCAACGGCAGCGTCGTGAAAGGCGGCATCATCGTCCGCAAACCGTCGGGCTCATGGTTCAGCAACGCCACTCAGCGCACGCCGAAGGTCGTGATTGGCGCCAACAGCGTGGTCGTTGGCGAGATGGTGTTCGAGCGCGAAGTGGAACTGATCGTGGACCCGAGCGCGACGATCGGCAAAGTGACCGGGGCCACCGTCAAGACCGCGGAAGTCGAGCGCTGATCGGCCGCAGGCAAGAGCAGCGGCGCAAGCTCCACCGGAGCTTGCGCCCGCAAAGTTCACGAACGATGTCATGGGGCGAAATGGCGAACAAGTCGTCGCGAACCTGACTCACTCAAACCCATTCGAAAACACGTCCGGCGCGCGCACGGCGCCGGGCAGCGGCCACGCCCACGCGCCGCGGCCACGGGTGAATACGGCCAAGGTGCTGAAGCCGCGATCAATCGCCATGTCCCAGATCATGACCCGCGGCAGGCCGTTGTCGAAACGGAACCATTGCGGGTCATCGGCGAGCCCCTCATCGGTGTAGTACAGGCCCCAGTCGGTGCCGACGAACACCTGGTTGGGCATGTTGGGATTGAAGGCGACACTGTTGGCGGGAATGTTGGGCAGGTTGCCGCTGATGTTGCGCCATCCAAATGAGTTGCAGGCGTTGCTGCAGGTCAGTCGATAGACGTGTCCCGGCGTCACCGGTGTGTTCTGGTCAAATCCACCCAATGCCGCGTAACCCACGGCGGAGGCGGCGGGATTGGCCGCGTCAGCCACGTCGATCACTACATCCATGATCGGCCGATTGGGCAATACCGCATTGTTGGCGGTGACATTGGTCCAGGTCGCCGAGTCGGCTGTGCCTTGGTTCATTCCATGACCCACCCAGACGTTGCCATCGTTGGTGCCCGCAATCACCACCTTCGGGGTTTTCACGGCGTGATTCAATTGGTTGATGAAGGAACGTCCAGCCAGGGTGCCCTTGGTCAGATTGGGGCTGTTGGCATACCAACTGGTGCGCGGGATGCCACCTTGCAACGTCTCCCACACGCGGGTAGTGCCGGCGATCATGTAGGTGCAGCCGAGCGCCGCGGTGCAACCACTCCCGGCCACGTCCAGCGCGCCATAGCGATACAACTCGAACGGCATCACGAAGCTGAGCACGTCGCCGCCCCAGGCGGGCGAGGTTTGCGGTGTCGCGCTCTGCACCGAGCTGTCGGGGCCATTCGCGGATACGGTCACGCCGCCGTTCTGGCTGGACCAATACCAGCGTTGCTGCAACACCGGCTCGATGCGAGTAAAGATGCCATCACCGCCATTGCGAACCGTCCACGTCGTCGGACCCGGATTGCCTGACGACCAGCGCGCATACGAGCTGCCGTTGTCCTGCGCACCGCCGCTGGCTCCGGGCAAGGCACTGCTGGCGAAGTTTGCGCTGATGTCGCCGGAATAGAACTCGATGCTGTTGATGGATTGGTTGAGCGAGGTGTAGCTGGGGCGATTGCCCGCCGTGGTGCCACCCGTACCAAAGCGCACATTGTTGGTGACGTAGACACCACCATCGGAACCGGTCAGCACGGCATCACTGTTGAAGCCGCCGCCGGCGCTGCGCAAATAGGCAGTGGCATGGTGATCCACGTGCACGTTGCCGCCGCTGTAGCCGCAGGTGATGTTCTGAAACGTGCTGCCGCCGTTGCTGGAGCGGTACAGGTCAACGCCGCTGAGCAGCACCGTGTTGGCGTCGTTGGGATCCACCGTGAGATTGGCGTCGTACCACATCTGTCCGCCGCCGCTGGCAGCACTGCTGCAACTGTTGGCTTGCACGCTGGTACCGGTGGCGGTCTGCGTCCAGGTGTCGCCGCCATTGGCGGTTCGCCAGACGCCGAACACGTTGTTGGCGGTGGCGTGCGAGCCCATCGCATACATGACATTGGAATCGCTGGTCGAGATCGCCAACTCGATGCGGCCCAGCACCTTGCCGGTTGGATTGCCATCGGCCGTGCCGGTCGGCCAACCGCTGTCACGCAGACTCCAATCGGCCAGCGCCGGACAACCTGTCGTCGGCATTGCCGCGCGATACACGCCATTGGCGCCGAGATTGGCCAGATCCGGCTGCACCGGCGTGGGATTGCCGCGTGTGCCGACGGCGGCAAACAGCACGCTGTTGCCACCTCCGCGATCCACCGCGATCAAGCCGGTGATGTCTTGCCGCTGGCTGCTGTGCGGGTTGGTAAAGCAGGGTCCGGACCAGTCGCTGCCACCGTTGTAGGAGAAGTACAGGCCAGTCTTGGTGCCGACGATGACCGTATTGGAGTTGTTGGGATCGGTGACGACCTTGCCGATCGCCTGATACTGCGGAAAGCCGAGCGCGGTGGATGGCGCGTAGAACGGGTTGAACACGTTCTCGCCCAACACCTGCCACGTGGCACCTGCATCGCTGCTTTTCAGCAAGCCGGAAGCACCGAACGAAAACGAGCCGTAGCGCAGATCGCCGGTACCGGCATAGATCACATCCGGATTGTTGGGATCGATATGCAGGTCGCCGATGGCGTTGCTGGCGATCTCCGGTTGATCGGTGACTGCCGCCCATGTCGTGCCCGCACCGCAACAGTTGCTGCTCTTCCAGACGCCGCCGCCATCGGTCGCCGCATACACCGTGTGCAAGCCGCCGCCATCGGGCCCACGCGGATCGACCACGATGTCGTTGACGCGGCCGCTGACCATGCCGTATGGGCCGTTGGAATTGTTGATCAAGGGCGTGGGACCAATGGCGGTCCATGTATCGGGATCGAGTGCCAACGGCGAGGCCGAACGATTCCGCGCAAAGCGACTGAAATCACCCTTGGGCACGGCCGATTGCACGCGCGCGTCCTCAATCTTGGCATCGACATACCAGCCGGGGCTGAACTGCATGGTCGGATAGGCGACTCGATGCGCCCAGAAGTCGCCGCCAAACGGCTTCATGTTGATCTTGGCCGCCGGCGCGCTGGGCAGGGTTTGCCAAACCGCCAATCCAATCGCAGCGGTGATGGCAACGACAAAAACGATCCGGACGATACGCATGGGAATTCCTCGTGAGTGTTCGGGCGCGCCTGACGACGCGCGCGCCGCAGCGTTTTACCAGATTGTGAGGCGGCAGACTTTTCTGGCAGCGCTCGAATCGAGTCGGAGTCACGCCGTGCCCGCTGCCAGTCGTGCCCGCTACAATCAGCCGCTCATCTGGAAAACGACCACTCGCATGCGCATCGTATTGACCTCACTGGCTTGCGCCATCACTGCGCTGGTCGCCGCGTGTCAGCCCGCGACGACCACACCTGCTGAAGAGGCACCCACCGCCGTCGCCCCGACCGCGGTCGCTGGCAACTATTCCTTCGGTCCAGAAATTTCCGCGGAGGACGTCATACAACACGTCAAGGTGCTTGCCTCCGACGAATTTGAAGGTCGTGCACCGGGTGGCAAGGGCGAGCAGCTCACCGTCGATTACCTGGTCGAACAGTTCAAGCGCCTCGGCCTGAAGCCCGGCAATGGCGACAGCTACACACAAAGTGTGCCGATGGTGTCGACCACGGCGGATCCGAGCACCGAGTTGAATCTGAAACACAGTGGCGGCAATACGCGCCTCGCGCCGTTCACCGAGATGGTGATCGGCACCAGCAGCGGCAATCCCAGGGTGCTGATCGAAGACAGCGAGATGGTCTTTGTGGGTTACGGCGTCAACGCGCCGGAATCCAATTGGAACGACTACAGCATCGACGTGCGTGGCAAAACCGTGGTGATGCTGGTCAATGACCCGGGCTTCCACGTTGGCAACGAGGAATTGTTCCTCGGCAAACGCATGACTTACTACGGCCGCTGGAGCTACAAATTCGAGGAAGCCGCGCGACAAGGAGCCGCCGCCGCGCTGATCATTCATGACACCGAAGGCGCAGGTTACGGCTGGAACGTGATCGGCGATGGCTGGAAGGGTGCGCAGTTCGACCTGCCGGCAACCGAGGATTCGGCACCGCGCCTGCCTGCGCAAGGCTGGCTCACCGCCGAGGCCGCCAATGCGATGTTTGAGCGCGCCGGTCTCGACTTCAATGCATTGCGCACCGCTGCCAATCAGCCCGGCTTCAAACCGGTGCCCTTGGCCACCACCTTGAGTCTGGATCTCAAGAGTGAGATCAGCGCCAGTGAATCACGCAACGTGGTCGCCCTGTTGCCAGGCGCCAGCCGTCCCGATGAATCCATCATCTACATGGCGCATTGGGATCATCTCGGCATCGACCCGACGCTGACTGGCGACACCATCTACAACGGAGCCTCCGACAACGCCACCGGCGTCGCCGGCATCCTCGAAATCGCCGAGCGTTTCGTGACCCGCGAAACCCCGCCTGCGCGTTCGGTGCTTTTCGCAGCGGTAACCCTGGAAGAGTCCGGTTTGCTGGGCTCGAAATTTTACGTCGCGCATCCACTGTTACCGCTGGAAAAGACCGTCGCCGTCGTCAATCTGGACAACTTGCCGGCGATCGGGCGCAGCCGCGACATCACGGTCATCGGCATGGGCAATTCGGAACTGGAAGATCTGCTGCGGCCGATCGCCGAGCGCCAGGCGCGCATTCTGCGTCCCGAATCGGCACCCGAGAAAGGCTTCTATTTCCGCTCGGATCACTTCAACTTCGCCAAGGCCGGCGTGCCCGCCTTGTACGCCAAGGGCGGCGCGGATCATTTTGAAAAAGGCGAGGTCTATGGACTGCAGGCGCAAACCGACTACGTCACCCAGCGCTACCACCAGCCGTCGGACGAATACGACGATTCCTGGGACTTGAGCGGCATGGTCGAAGACATGCTGGCGCTGTATCAGTTGGGCAATGAACTCGCCAACGGCGAGCAGTGGCCGAACTGGTACGAAGGCAACGCGTTCAAGGCAGCGCGAGACGCCAGCGCCGCCGCCCGTGTGCCAGCAACGCCACCCGCCACCGAAGCCCCAGCCAAACAACCCTGACGGAGTGCCCCATGTCCGAGAGCCGTGACTACCTCGAACTTTCCTTCAAATCGATCCAATGTTTTGCCAATGACGGCAAGTTGGATGCTGACGAACTCGGCAAACTGGTCGCGATCGCCGAACGCGATGGCAAGTTCGATCAAAACGAAGTGCGGGTGCTGAAATCGATCATTCAGAAAATCAAACCAACCGAAATCGACGCGGCCATGAAGGTGCGATTGGCCGACTTGAGTCGCAAGCTGGGGTTTGCGGGATAGTGAGATTCGCAAGTGTCTCGGAGGGCCGCGCTCCTGCGCGGCTGCTTCGGGATCGACTTCAACGTGCGCAAGCGCAGCGCCGCGGGAGCGGCGCCCTCCGAAAAACTGCTTCCTGCAGGCCGCGCCGATACGGGCGGCCGCCCAACTTCTCCCCTCTCACGCTTGCGGGCGAGGGAGAGGGCAAGAGGGATCGCTCGATTCCCGCCTCAGAAACACCTTTGCTCGTGCAGCCTTGTTTCGCTCACCCAAAGAGCAGCGCGCTCCTCCGCACCGCAGCTTCGCCATTCACCGCTGGCCAGCGAATCCAGTCCCAGCCCGCCAATGCGACTGCGATGCAGCGCCTCGACATGATTGCCGACCGCCGCAAACATGCGCCGCACCTGGTGATAACGGCCCTCGTGCAAGGTCAGCCGCGCCTGGCGTGGGCTGATGACTTCGAGTTCAGCCGGCAACAGCGGAGTTTTTTCCGCTTCCAGCATCAAGGTTCCGTTTGCAAAGATCGCCGCCTCGTCACCGCGAAGGTCAGAGGCCAGACTCACCTCGTAGACCTTCGACAGTTTGGACTTGGGCGCGACAATTCGATGCAACAGCTGACCATCGTCAGTCATCAACAGCAAGCCGCTGGTGTCGCGATCCAAGCGCCCGACGCTTGAAAGCGCCGGGTCACGCAGACGAAAGCGTGGCGGCAGCAGGTCGTAAATCAGCCGGCCGTGGTCCTTGTGCGAGCAGGTGTAACCAACCGGCTTGTGCAACATCAGCAGCAAGCCCGGCGGCGGGTCGAGCGGCTCGCCTTCAATCCGCACCAAGGCCGGATCAATCGCGTCATCGGCATACAGCACTTCGCCCGCCGCATCGGTGATGCAGCCGCAACGAAACAACTCGCTGACTTCGCGACGCGATCCGTATCCCAGATTCGCGATCAATTTGAGCAGCTTCATCAGCGCGCCTTCGCAGCAAATGGCGACGTCGCCGCCTTGATCGCTTCGACCACTTTGAAGCCATTTTGCTGAGTGACCACCTGCACCCTGGAAAACCCGTTCGCCAGTTCCGATTCATACGGCAGATGGCGATTGGCGACCAACCACAAGCGGCCGCCTGGCCGCAGTGCAGCGGCAGCGGCACTGATGAAACGGCGGCCAATGTCCGGGCGCTCGACCGCCTGCTGAGCATGAAATGGCGGGTTGCTGACGATCACATCAAACTTCTCTGTAATTCCCTGGGTGACATCGTGCCAGTGATGGTCGAGCGCGACGTTGCCGGCAAATGGCTGCAGGTTATGACGAGCAAGATCGAGTGCACGCGCGTCGGCCTCGTAACACTGCAGCGAGCGAATCCCTGGGCAGCGGCTCAAAAGTTCAGTTCCCAGAAACCCGAATCCCGCGCCGAGATCCGCCGCGTCGCCAGCGAGATCGGCAGGCAAATGCTCGGCCAGCAGCTGTGAGGCAAGATCGATCCGATCCCAGGCAAACACGCCGGGGCGACTGACGAAACGCCCTTCCAGAATCCGCCGCGGTGCATCCAGTTCGCGCCACGACGCCAGCAGCGCCTCGTCGCGCAACTCGTGCGGACGCGTCCAGAACACTCGGCACTTGTTCTTGCACAAGACGGTCAGCGCACCCGCCACGCGCGACAGATCGATCTCGCCGGATTTGGCGCCCTCGGCATTGCTCTGACATACCAACAACACTCCGCCCGGCAGCAGATGCTGCAACGCACGCGCATACAGCGTTCGCGCGCAATCGCGTTGGCGGGGTGGCAACAGCAAGACCAAGGGATAACGGGCGTCGACATCGACGGACTGAAGAACAGTCAGGCCAGACCGATGCAGGACATCCACTTCGGGCTTGAACTGACTTTCGCAGATCAGGCCAGACAAGCGCTGACGGTGCAGCGGCCAGCCATCGCGCGCACCCAGAAACAACGCTCCTCCTTCCTTCGGCCATGGCAGATGGCCATCGAAGATCGGCAACAACAGCGTTTCCAGAGCAAGGTCAGTGGTCACGGCGGGAGGCAGCGTTGGGGCATCCAGTGTATTGAGTCGGCGAAAATTGAACAGCGAACAAAACAACCTCAACTGCTTCAACGCCGGGGCGCAGAGGCGCAGAGAAAAGCCGACAATCCCGGAGATGCATTGATTTTGTCCCCGGGGATCCAAGCTCCGGCGCGCGGAAAGCGCATTCCACTTCCTCCGCGCACCTCTGCGCACCTCTGCGCTTCTCTGCGTTCTCCACGTTGAATGCTCTCGCGGCGCTCGACTACTGCTTCATGGTCAATGGTCGCCGGGTCAATAGTGGTCGCGAGCCCCGCCTTCACGTGCTAGTTTTTTCAGCAACGGGATGGCCGCGCATGCTGGGGAACAAGCGATGATCGAAGGGGTGATGCTTCGGGCTATTGACCAGAAAACTGATGCACGCGGTTCATTTGCCGAAGTCTTCAGTGATCGCTGGGAGTTGCCGATCACGCCACGCCAATGGTCGCTGGTGCGCTCGACCGCGGGCACCCTGCGTGGCATGCATCTGCATCTGCGTCACGATGAGTGGCTGCTGCCGATCAGTGGACATTGTGTGGTCGGCCTGCATGACCTGAGACCTGACTCGCCGAGCAGCGGGCGCTCGATGCTGATCGAGCTGGATGCCAATGCCCCGCAGAGCCTTTGTTTCCCGCGCGGCATCGTCCATGGCTGGTATTTCCCCACCGACTGCATGCATTTGCAGGCTGTCTCCGAGCCTTACAGCGAATACAGCGAGGACGACAATTTCGGCTGCCACTACGGTGATCCGGAATTGGCAATCCCATGGCCGGCGAGGCCACACATCGTCAGTGAACGCGCCAGGATGTTCCCGAACCTGACCGCCTTGCGTGCGCAACTGCAGACGATGTGGTCGCGCTGACTGGGCCGCATTGACCCATCCGCCGTGACTCAACTGCATAGATGGAATCCACCAAGACACCATCGCGATTCGCGCTGCTGACCCTGCGCCTGCCACCCGCCTTGCAAGGGCAACTGGAAACAGCGCTGTTGGCACAGGGTTTTTCGCTGCTGCATCCGACCGACGCCGCCTCTTTCAAGACGGCCATTGCCGAGGCCGAGATCGCCTTGTTGCAGGGCAACGCCAATTCCGATTGTCTGGGTCACGCTGGACTGCGCTGGATTCATTGTGGTCATGCGGGGCTGGAAGGGTATTTGCCCGTTGTGCTGGTGAATGGCACCGCCACGATCACGTCGGCGGCCGGACGCTCAGCACCGGCGCTCGCCGAACACGCGCTGTTCCTGATGATGTGTCTGGCCTATGACCACGCGGGTTTGACGGTGTTCAGACGCTGGCGGCAATGGCAGGCGCCGCCGGTGGCAAAACGCCGCGCGCTGCATGGTCGCACCTTGGGCATCATCGGGTTGGGCCATACCGGCAGTGCGCTCGCGGCTTACGCCAATGCGCTGGGCATGCGGGTGCTGGTGTGGCGTCGGCAACCCGCGGACCCGGCAAGCGTGGAGCGCGTCTATTGCGCCGCCGATGGTGATCACCTGGTCGACATGCTCGGGCAATGTGAGTTCGTGGCCATCACGTGTTCATTGAATGCGGCCACTCACCACTTGTTTGGTGCGGCCGAACTCGCTGCGCTGCCCCGTGGCGCCTTTCTGATCAACGTGGGACGCGGTGCAGTGATTGATGAAGCAGCAATGATCGCCGCGCTGCGAAGTGGTCAGCTCGGCGGTGCCGGATTGGACGTGGTGGAGTGGGAGCCACTGGCCGCCAACAGCCCGCTGTGGCGCATGCCCAATGTGCAGATCAGTCCACATCGCACACCGCGACTGGCAGATCGTGAACAACGCCACCTGGCCATGATCGAAACCAACCTCGCGCGTTACCTTGCAGGTCTGCCCTTGCTCAATGCGCTGGGTGCTGAGGACGCCATCACGCCGCAGCAAGCACCGCCGAGATCGTTTTACCAGCGCGCCCTCAGCTTGGTGTGGCGTTGCCTGTATCGGCTGATGCATCGGAGCTGAGTGGCGGCTCGAATTGCGTCTCATGGGTCGGCCCAACCGGTGTCTGCTTGGCGACGCTGTGCGCTACTTCGGTCAGCAATTGCTGAAGATCCGCGACCACGGCCACCGCCAACTGCGCGGCCTGTTCATCGCTGATCGCCTGCTCGCGAACCCGCGGATGCCAGTTGCAAGCGATGGCCTGCCGCAAATTGCGGCGGATGACTTCGCCCGCCTCGATGACTTGCTCGGCAACGCTGTCACGCAGAAAGGCGATCCGCATGACCGCACCGGCGGCGATCAGGCTCGACTGCCGCAAATTGAGATGAAAGTGCCCGCCTGCGCCAAGACAATCCACCCGCAGCACTTCCTCGGTGTGGACGTAGATCGAGGCGCCAACACCGGATGCGAATGCCAGTTGCAACCGGTAACACTCGATCTCAACCGCTCCCAGGCGGCGCTCGCGCAGTAACGACGTACTGCCCATCTGTCCACGCCGCGGCAACGGCGGCAACGCGGCCAGCCAGCGCCGCAACAAGGCAGGCAACAGCCGACTGCGCCATCCCAGCTTAACGATCATCGAGCGGCACCGCCACGCAAGCGCTGATAGACATCACGCCAGCGTGGATGCCAGTACAACCAATCTCGCCACCTTTGTCGCGCGCGCATCAGAGGCCGCGCCAAGGTCGCCATCGCCTCGACCCGAAACTGATCTTGCGCCGCGGGGCTCGCCAAACGCTGCTGCCAGACCTGCAGCTCGGCACCACGTTGTTTGCTCGGCCAGCCCGGATGATCGCCGCGTTGAAAATACAGCAGTGTTGGCCACGCCACGCTGCGTGCGTGGCACTGGCCTTCATGCAAGAACTGCTTCCACATGTAATGGTCGGTTTTGCTCTCGGCAGGCGTGGTTCGCCAGCCCCAAGGCAAGCGCTGATAGCAGGACAAGGTATGTGCCACCGATGACATCGCGACTGGCAAGGGGCGATGGACGTAACGTGCACGCTGGTAATCATCGGCGAGGTCGATGTGCACACCGTAAGCCACACCACCCGCCGGATCCACCGCGATCTTGCGGGTGTGCGCGAATTCGCGATCCGCCAACGCGCTGGCCAGCGTCTGCAAATGGTCGTGAAACCAGAGGTCACGATCACACAGATAGGCGACATGCCGGCCGCGCGCTCCGGCCAAGGCGTGATGGCGATATTCCTCACCACGGCGCGGGTGTTTGGGGTGATCGAAAAAGCGCAAGCGAGTGTCCGCTGCGCACTCACGTTGAATCACCTCGCGGGTATCGGTGTCGACGCCATCGCCGATGATGAAAAGTTCCCAGTCGGTCAGCGATTGCAAACGCACCAGGTTGAGAACCGGCTCCAGACACGGCGCGCGGTCGGTCGTGGTTGGCAAGACAATGGTGAACGTGGTCACGCCGGCAGCCCCGCCAGTCCACGCATCTGCGCGACCAATTCAACCACCCGCACTGCATGCGCCAGATCGGACCGAGGCGGCGGGCCACCATTGAGAAAACCCAACCATGCCGCCAGCTGTCGGCGCAGCGCCGAGTCGTTGCCGATGTGCACCCGCCTCCGCTCGGACGCTTCCAGCCGCGCGTCGGCCGGTCCGGCGGCAATCTCGATCACGTCGGGTTGTTCACCATCAAATACCGCCACGCCAGCTTCCGCGTGCAGGCGCAGTTGCCGGCTGCGGTTGGGGTGACGATTGGAAAGTTCGGAGACCAGCCACGGTTGTTTTCCCCACCGACTCCACACGCTGCGCGCCTGCCCTTCGATGCACTCGGCAAACGCAGACTGCGGCAGCGGGTAGTGGCCAAACAGGTGATGGAAAATCGATATCTCGTGCGGCGCCAGATTCCAGGCGGTATCGACATCGAGCCGCGGGCTGATCCAATTGGCGCGTGTCGAGCGCAGACCCTGTACGGCCCCCAGTTCACCGCTCGCCACCCAGTGCTGCATCTGTTCCACGGCAGGGTGATAGCGCCAGACATCCATCACGTGCAGCGGTCCGCGCACACAGGCAACGATGGCTACGGCATCGGCGATCGACGAGGTGAGCGGCTTTTCGCACAGTATCGGCAGCTGGCATGACGCCAACTGTTCGATGCACTCGCGGTGACTGCGCGCCGGCGTGGCGACGATCCAACCGTCCACGCGCCCATCCGCCAGCGGCGAGCTGGCGACCGCATGGGCACCGGCTTGCAGCGCACGAGCGCGAGCAGCCGCATCGGTCTCGACCACCTGCACGACAGCACCCAGCGCGAGCAGATCGCGCAGGATGTTGCTGCCCCACAGGCCGCAACCCAGCAATCCGACGGTGTTTGCGATGGGCTCGTTCCTAGGGTGTGAGCATGCGCGGATGAAAGCAGGTAGCCGGCGTTTTGCCAACCGTGTCGACACCACGACGACCGCACTTGGCCCATGCTATCGAACCTCACGCCGTGGCGACCCGTCCATCCATGATCCGCGTCCATCACCTGAACAACTCGCGCTCGCAACGCATCCTGTGGTTGCTGGAAGAACTGGGGCTTGACTACGAAGTGGTGCGCTATCAGCGCGACGCCAAGACCATGTTGGCACCGCCCGCGCTCAAGAAACTGCATCCACTTGGCAAGTCGCCCTTGGTTGAGGTGAATGGCCTGGTGTTGGCCGAATCAGGCGCGATCGTTGAATACCTGGTCGATCACTTCGATACCGCACGCAAGTTTTCTGCGGCCCCCGAAAGCCCGGCGCGGGTGCGCTTCAACTATTGGCTGCACTACGCTGAAGGCTCGGCGATGCCGCCGCTGCTGTTGGCCCTGATTTTCGGCAAGTTGAAGACTTCACCCATGCCATTTTTCATCCGCCCGGTGGCGCGTGCCATCGCCGACAAGGTGATGAGCAGCTTTGTCAGCCCGCAGCTCACGCTGCACTTTGACTATCTGGAGGCAGAGCTGAAAGACAGCGGCTGGTTTGCCGGCAAGACGTTCGGCGCGGCGGATATCCAGATGAGTTTTCCGGTCGAGGCCGCGGGGGCGCGCTTGGGCTTCTCCAAACGGCCGAACCTGCAGCGCTTTCTCGACACCATTCATGCAAGGCCGGCATATCAGCGGGCGCTTGAAAAGGGTGGGCCGTACGATCTGATGAGTTAGTTGGGAGCAGTTTCAGAACAAGCGAGTTAGCCCGGACATTTCATGAGGGGGCGCGAGTGATCACGTTCGGCGGCTTCGCCGCTACGCGGGGCTGTTGCCCCGAGCGGATTTGCGGCCAGCGCAAGGCGCGCCGAGTCGGAATGGTGGGCCCATTGCG
>JBQTGY010000121.1:0-13785 GCA_052390415.1 Pseudomarimonas sp.
GGCTGCGGTTCGTTTTTGGGGCGCATTGACGTGGGGGCCTGGGATCCCCTGACGTGAGGGCGGGGGCGGCGTAGGGCGGGTCCCCCCCCGCCAACCCCTGCACGGAACAAAACGGCGGGTCGAGACCCGGCCTACGCCAGCTTGCGCCGAAGCGCTATCTCGCCTCGCGCCCCACCAACCCCATTCGGGTCGCCGCCAATGCCGCTTCGGCGCGACTACTCACGCGCAATTTTCGATAGATGTCTTTGACGTAACCGGCGCAGGTGTGGCGCGACAGGTCCAATGCACCCGCGGCCTCGACGACGGTCAGACCCTTGCCGATCAGCTGCAGGACGCTCTTTTCGCGCAGGGTCAACTTGTCGGCATCGGTATCGTTGGCAACCGTTGGCAATGCTGGTCCGAAGTGCCGCAGCAAGCGCCGCGCGATGCTCGGCGACAAGGGTGGCTGGCCATCGGCAATGCCCAACAACATCGCTGCCAGATCCTGTTGCGACATATCCTTCAGCACGTAGCCCTGAGCGCCCGCGCGCAGGGCTGGAAACAGGTGCGCATCATCATCAAATATGGTGGCGACGACGCATAACGTGCTGCCTGCCGCGCACAGGCGTTCGATCATCCGCACACCGCTGCCATCGGGCAAACCAAGATCAATCAGGGCGAGATCGGGCAGCGGCATCAGCACGGCTTCCGCGGCGGCCAAACTTGCCGCCTCCACCACCACGATGCCGGGATAGGCCTGCTCAAGCGCGGCACACAGCCATCGCCGGGATGCATCCAGATCGTCCAGTACCAGCGCGCGCCGCAGCACAGTCATGTGGCCAACTCCGGAGCGGACAGGTCTGGTGGCAGAGGTGCTTTCAACAACACCTTGGTGCCGCCCAGAGTGCCGGCCGTCCAACGGATATCTCCATGCAACGCTTGCGCACGCGCGCGCATGTTGCTGACTCCGGTGCCGGCGTTGGCGGGCTCCGCAGGTGCCGGCTCGATGCCACCTTCATCGGTCAATTCCAGCATCAGCTCACGGCCCGTTCCCAACGCAACGCGCACCCGCAGACGGCGCGCGCGCGCGTGTCGGATCGCGTTGCTGATGGCCTCGCGGACGATGCGGTGCAAATGCAAGGCAGTGGCCTGATCCAGTGCTGGGTCGGGCAGATCATCCGCCGCTTGCCAATTCAATTCGGCCCCCGCAGCGTTCAGGCGCTGGGTCGCCTCGCTGCGGATACTGGCCAACACATCCAACAAGGTGCCAGGATCGCTGCGCGAGCGACTGACCACGTCGCGCAGGTCCTGCAAGATGGCGCGCGCGCGATCACCGGAGGCTTGGTCGGGCGCGCTGTAGATCAATTCCAGCAAGCGCGCGCCGAGGTCATCATGCAAATCCGCATAGATGCGCTCGCGCTCTTCGGCAGCGGTGCGCGCGATCAACTCGGCACGGTCGTCGGCAACCACTGGCGCCGACACCGAGACTGGCTTTCGTGGTTGCCGACGAATCATGAATCCGCCGACCGCCGCCACTGCGATGCTCGCAATCCATAGCAGTGCCAACACTGGCGTCATATCAGATGGAATCCCAGGGGGCAGCAAGTGTGCATCGAATCATGCCGAACAAGGGTAGTGTCCTGCCATGGCCTGCGCCGACCGCTGTTGGAGTCACCGCGAGCGGCCAGAGCGCAAGCACCACCTGTTCAGGGGGTACACCGCGATCAGCTCTCGCAGTTAACCTCATCGCGCCCCCTGACTGCGAGCCCCAACCATGAATCCGACCACGTCCCGTCTCACTCGCGCGCTTGCCGCCGCCCTGCTATTGGCTGCACCACTCGCAGCAGTCGCGCAGACGGGCCCGGTGTTGAAGAGCGGCACCTGGTGGAACGCTGACGAGAGTGGCTGGGGCCTGTTCACCATCGATCAGGGCAATGTGATTGCACCGGGCTGGTTTACCTATGGGCCGGATGGCAAGCCGACCTGGTTTCTCGTACCAGGCGCCACCCTGCAAGCTGACGGCCGTTATACCGGCAACGTATGCCGCTTCACCGGCGTCCCTTTTGCCCAAATCATGGGCACCGCAGCGGATCCCTGCCAAGTCGTCGGCACGGCTTCGCTGCGCTTTACTGGCAACACCGCGCTCAGCTTCCAGTACACCGTTGACGGGGTCACCCAGACCAAGTCGCTTACCCGCTTCCCCTTCGCGGGTCGCGATGTCGTCTGCCGGGCCAGCGCAACGCCTTCGCGCGCAACCGCCACCAACTACAGCGACATCTGGTGGTCGGGCCCGGCCAGCGAAGGCTGGGGTGTTCAGATGAGTCACGTCGATAACAGCTTGTTTGCCACCTGGTACACCTACGACACTGATCGCAAGGCGATCTTCTATGTCGGTGCCACTACCAAGCAGGCTGACGGCTCATTCACGGGCCCGCTGCTGCGGCAAAACAATGGCACACCGTTCAACCTGATCAATGGCGCCCCGCCCTCCTCCGGCGCGACCCAGATCGGCACGGTCACCATCCGCTTTACGGATGGCCAGACTGCCACTTTCAGCTACACCGTCGGCGCGGTCACGCAAACCAAGAACATCACCCGCTTCCAGTTCGGCAGCACGGCTACCGTCTGCGAGAACATCAATTTCGGCACCATCGACAACGGCAGTGGCGGCGGAAATCCCACGCCCGGAACCGACGAATGTTATCCACCGCTTGCCGTCGGTGATCGTTATCGCACCCGCAGCACGCCTGGCACCGGCGACATCGGGCTTACCGATGCGGAGATCATCGGCACCGGTGTGGATCCCTTCCAGGGCCGACCGGTGTTTCGCATCAAATACACGCCTGTCAACCAGGCGACCAGCGGCGAAGTCATTGAATTTGTCGAACAGACAGCCACCGAGCACATCTACTACGGCTCTCAGGGTTTCATTCCGGAAGTCAATGCGATCGGTACAACACGCTTCGAGCCGCCGGTGCGCATCCCACGCTCGATCGCCGTCGGCGCCAGCGGTCGCCTGCAGTATCAAGCGATCACCAACTACACGGCGATGGGGCAAGCGGTCAGCCTGACGTCGACCTTCGACGAGAGTTACCAGCGGGTCGCCAACGAGACGCAGTCTTCTCCGGCAGGCACATTCAGTGGCGCGTGCAAGTTCAACGCCACCCTCAGCCATGTGTCGAATGCCCCGACCGCGGGCTTCAACGTGCGTACCGAAGGCACGGCCACCGTGGTGCGCTGGTCACATCCGAGCATCGGCGGCTTCCGTGCCAACTCCTCATCGACCACCACGGTCACGACCACGGGGGCACCATTCCCGATTCCGCCCACAACCACCAGCGGCACCGACCTGAGCGAGATCATCACCGCGACCATCGGCGGCCGCACGTTTCCTTGATCGTGTAGTACTCGCGGCTCGCCACCCACCACAATCGAGATCAAGGCACGGATACGAGGAGGGCGTCGCTCGTGCGACGCCGCTCTTCGCGGCTTCCCAACCTGGGAGAGCGACGGCGCGATTATCCAAGCATGGAGCGCGCCCCCGCATGAAATATCCGGGCTAGCGATAAACTTCACCGATGAAGCCAATCGCCGCCACATCCTTAGCGAACCCCACCGGACCCGCCACACCGACCATGGTGAACTGCGCGGCCTACTCGTCGGCTGGCATCCGCTTGCCTTCCCTTTCGGTAGAGGCGATCAGCGATCACATCGATGCCGCCGATGGCTTTGTCTGGATCGGCTTGCACGAACCCGACGCCGCCATGCTCGCGGTGATGCAGAGCGAATTCAGCCTGCATGACCTGGCCATCGAAGACGCTGCCAACGCTCATCAACGACCCAAGATCGAGGTCTATGGCGATGGCCTGTTCATTGCGCTGCATACCGCACAACTGATCAACGGCCACATCGAGTTTGGCGAAACCCACATCTTCCTGAATCAACGCTCCTTGCTGACCATTCGTCACGGCGCGTCGCTCTCGTATGCACCCGCGCGCATGCGCTGCGAACGCGAGCCCCACTTGTTGAAGCTGGGGCCGAGTTACGCGCTGTATGCCGTGCTCGACTTCATCGTCGACAACTTCATGCCCATCGTCAGCGAGTTTGAAGACGAGTTGGAAGCACTGGAGAAGGACATCTTTGGCGCGGCGTACAAGGACGGCCGAATTATCCAGCGCCTGTACGAACTCAAGCGTGAACTGGTCACCCTGCGGTTGGCCGTCTCGCCGATGCAGGACATCCTGAATCAGCTGGTGCGCTTCCACGCCGGACTGATACACGACGATGTGCGCTTGTACTACCGCGATGTGTTTGACCACGCCGTACGCGTCAATGAAGCCACCGACACGGTGCGCGAAATGCTGACCGCCGCGATGGGCGTACACCTGTCACTGGTCACCGTCGCGCAAGGCGAAGTCGTGAAGCGGCTGGCCGGCTGGGCCGGCTTGATCGCGGCACCGACCCTGGTCACCAGTTGGTACGGCATGAACTTTGTGCACATGCCGGAGCTGGCGAATCCAGCGAGTTACTGGATCGTGATGGGAGTGACGGCCAGCGTTTGTATTGCGCTTTTCATTGCCCTGAAACGGGCCAAATGGTTGTAGAGCCTGGCTGTCTGGCAGACATCGCCCGGAGGCGAATTTTAGTCTCAACCCCTACTTCAAGCCGCCGGAGTAAACCAGCGCCAACCACCATCCGCAACCCCTTACTCCGCCGTCCACCGCTTCAACCACGCATTCACCTCGGTATGCCATTGCACCGAGTTGTGTGGCTTCAGGATCCAGTGATTCTCGTCTGGAAAGTACAAGAACTTGCTCTCCACACCGAGACGCTGCAACGCGCTGAACGCCGCCAAGCCTTGCTCGACGGGCACGCGATAGTCGAGTTGACCGTGAATCACCAGCATGGGCGTCTGCCACTTGCCCACATGGTTGACCGGGTTGTGCTTTTCATAATTGCCAGGCACCTGAAACTGCGGGCCGCCCATCTCCCATTCGCTGAACCAGAGCTCTTCGGTGACGTAACCCATCGAGCGGTTGTCGAAAATGCCGGCGTGCGAGACCAGGCATTTCCAGGCCTTGGGCCAATTGCCAGCGATCCAGTTGACCATGTAGCCGCCATAGCTGCCACCCAGCGCACAGGCTCGATCACCATCGAGGAAATCATGGGTATTCAGCGCGTGCGCCCAGCCCTTCTGCAGGTCTTCGAGCGGCTTGCCGCCCCAATCGCCGGAGATGGAGTCGGTGAAGTCTTGGCCGTAGCCGGTGGAGCCATGAAAGTCGATGAACACCACCGCCATGCCTTGGCCTGCATAGGTTTGTGCATTCCAGCGATAGTGAAAGCTGTTGCCCATCGAGCCTTGCGGGCCACCGTGAATGATCAAGGCCACCGGGTACTTCTTGCCGGCTTCGTAGTTCCAAGGCTTGACGACATATCCGCTGACGGTCTCGTCGTTCCAGCCGGGAAACGAAAATTGGCTGAATTCACCGAACTTCACGCCGGCAAGTTTGTCCGCGTTGAACTGGCTTAGCTGACGAACCTTCGAGCCATCGGCATTGGCCGCAAACAATTGCGCCGGGCCGGAGAGCGTGCTGCGCGTGAACACCAAGGTATTGCCGCGCACATCGAACGCTTCCACCGCTCCATCCCCTGCTATTCCTGCAACGTTCCCAGTCTTCACATCGATCACAAACAAGGGATGCCGTCCCGACTCCGTGGCAGTGGTGTAAATTCGTTTGCCGTCATCGTTCAAAGTAACGCCATCTGCCGAGGCATCCCACCGAGCGCAGCGAAGGCGGCCCGCGCAAGCGGGCGAATGGGATGGCACGTCACGCATGCTTCCGCTGACCAGATCCAGCGCCTTGATGACCAATTGATCGGCCTCAAACGTCGGCCGCTTCATGCTGGTGAAATAGAGCGTCTTGCCATCGTTCGAAAAGGTCGGGTGGCTGTCATGTGCCGAGTTCGCCGCCGTCAGATTGGTGGGCGCATCGTCGCCGTCGATGCTGGCGCTGAACAGGTCCATGTTGGTCGACCACGCCTCGGTCTTTCCCGCAATGCGCACGGTGAACACCATGGAACGGCTGTCGGGAGCGAAGGTGTAATCCTCGTCGCCACCAAATGGCTTGGTTGGGACGTCTCCATCGATACCTCGACTCACTCGACTCAGGGTCTCACTGGCCTTGCCGTCGGCGCCCAGCTTGGCAACGAACAGTTGATTGCGAAGACCGTTCTTCCATGTGTCCCAGTGGCGTACGAACAGCTTGTCGTGAACAACACCGGTCCGTTTGACATCTGCGCGCTCGTCCAGCCGTGTCTTGGTGCAAGCGAGATCAGTGCAGTCGAGAAACACTTCAAAGCTCAGCGCGACGGCGTTGCCGTTCGGTGCCAACGCGTAACTGCCCACGTCCAACGGCGCCGCCGTCACCGCCTGCGCCTCTCCACCCGCCATATCAAGGCGCCAAAGCTGCATTGAACCCGAGCGACTGGACAGGAAGTAAAGAGCGCTGCCGTCGGCCGACCACCGCGGCGAATTGGCGCTGCTGCCGGTGGCTGTCAGGCGGCGGGGAGCGCCGCCCGCCACCGCCTGCACCCAGATCGAAGTGCTGGCCTTGTTGGCGTCGAAGTCAGTCTCGCGCAGCGTATAGGCCACGCTCTTCGCGTCAGGCGACAGGCGCGGATCCGAAATCCGATCCATCATCACCAGGTCTTCCACCGTGAATCCGCGATCAGCGGCGGCGGTTAAACCGCATGCCAGTGCGAGCAACACTCCCAGCAATACTTGCGCGGTGGCCCTGACTCGCTGCGGTCTGGTCTTCATCCGGGTTTCCTGAACGTTGATTGGATAGAAATGCGCACGTCGCGCGGCGTCAACAAGTATAGGCAGGCGAATTCGGCATCGCGACGCCTGGCGTTGCCAAGTGGACTGTTTTCGACCCGCCAAAACGCAACAGGCCGGCGAGAGCCGGCCTGTTGCGGAGTTCGGGTTAATCGAGCCTCGGATCAAAAAGCTGCCTCATCCACGCATGCGGCTGCGGACGGCAACCACGCCGACCAACAGACACATGAGCAAGAGCACAGCGGGGGAAGTGGCAGGAATATTGACCAGTGGAGGAATCACGTTGAAGGAGACCGGGGTCGGATCGTCTTCATCGGGATCGCCATCGCTGTCCGGATCGGGATTCATGCCGACCACCGACACGTCAGCGACACTCTGGTTGATGCTGTCGCTACCGACCGCTATCACCGAATTCAGAAACGGCCCGCGCATATCACCGGGCGCCACGCTGATGCGCAAATCAATGATGAAGGATGCTCCGGGTGCAAGCGTGCTTTGCGCTGCGTTGAGCAGATTGATATCGGTGATGCCGTTGAAATTCGGGTTGGGCGTACCGGTGCCGTTGACGGCGACACTGATCACACTGAAAGTGACTGGCAGCGGGAAGGTCTGCCGCAGGTTGTCGGTCACCTGCACTGTTTGCAGGGCAACCGTACCGAAATTCTCCACTACGATGTTGTAGCGAACCGCATAGGGGCCCGGGCCGATGCCTTCGTTGCTGATCAGCGCCTTGGAGACGCCAATCATCGGCGGCACCGGCACCACGACGGTGGACGACGCGGTAGCGATCACTGTGCCGGCCACCGGCGCTTGCGCGCGCACCTCGGCTACATTGAGTACCTGCCGAATCGTCGCGTCACTGGCGCGCACCGTGTACTGCGCCGTGCACAACAGCACATCGTTTGAGGTCAGGCTGCCAGTGCCGATGCCGGCAAAAGCCGCGCCGCCCAAGGTCGTCGGCGAGCAGGTAATCGGCGTGTCGATGCGACTGGTATCGGGTTCGAACAGATTGACGTTTGCCAAGGATTCGGCACCGCTGTTCTTGACCACGAAGGTGTATTCGATCCGGTCACCGACGCTGGTGACGTTGTTGTTGTCGGCATCATCGGCGATACGCGGGCTCTTGAACACGCGCACGCCCGCACGACCAGCCAGGTTCTGACTGACGACAACGTCCGTGGCCCCCACGGGTCGGGTCGCCGAGTCAAGTCCATCGATATCGACTTGATTGATGATGAGGCCAGCGGTCTGGTCACCGGCGCTTATCGTGTAGTTGCGGGTGCAGACCATCGATGCACCAACGGCCAGCGCTGTCTGCGGGCAGGTGACGGCTCCCGTTTGATCCACCAGGGCGAGCGACGTCAACGCCAGATCGCCAAGATTCAGCACCGTGTAGTGGTAGCTGATGGTCTCGCCGGTATCGAGGCGGCCGTCGCTGTCGGAGTCGTTGTGGACCGCACCTGCCGCGACCAGAGCAATGCCCTCGCCCGGATTCAGCATCAGTATCCGGCTCGCATGCGCTTGGCTGATGCGACCATCGGCGAGACGCGCCGAGGCAACCACGGCGCTGCGTTTGGCGGCAGCGCTGGCATCACCGCTGCAACGCCGCGGCTCCTTGACTCGCAAGGACGTCAGCGTGGCGACACCGTTGCCGCTGCCGCCGGAGCAATTCAATGACCAGCCAAGGCCGGGGAAAAACCCGACCTCGGTCATCGGCTGCGACGATTGGTTCTCAACCAGCACGCCTGCCGTGCCATCGACCGCCAGCCGGAGATCCTGCGCACTGACGGGTGCCGTCATCGCCAGCATCACAAGCACAGCGCCTGCCAGCCACATTTTGGAACTGCGTTTCATGCCAACCCTCCGAGCGGGAGTGACGGATGTGAGTGGCGCGGGATTCAATTCGACGTTGCCTGTTGCGGATGGCCGCACGGAATCACTGCCACCGACCCCGATCGTGGCCACCCACTGCACGCTGTTTTGATGATTCGTGGACGTGATCATGGGAAGGCCGAATAAATCGCAGTGCTGGTGGAAGAGACGGTTTCATCGTTGTTGCCGCGCCCAGACGCCGTGGCGACATTGGTAACACGCCTGGCCAACACATCGGCCGCCGTCAGGGTGTGCGATGCGAAACACTGTACCGAGTCTGTCGGCACCAAGGCGCCATTTCCTTGCGGCTCAAACGATCCAAAGAAGACCTGATCATTCAACAACACGGTAATCGGCTGCCCGGCAACGGTGGTCGCATCACATTCCAGATCGGTCACAAACCGATCGATCAAACGCAGCGCAGACAATGATTGTGAACCGACATTGCTGATCTCCAACTGGTAGTTGAGGACGTCACCGACGTCTCCGTAACCATTGGCATTGGCGTCGACCACCAACTCCACTGTCTTCAGCAAGCGGATGGCCGGGCGCCCTTCGATGTTGATTGGTGCACAAGCCGAGCTGCCGATATCGATGTCACCGTCAATGCGTGCCGCATTGAACAGACCATTGCCCTGACCACCGGTGCAGAGCTCATTGCCGAGCGTATTGGCATTGACGCTGATCGGCACCACCAACAGGTAGGTGTGGGTCGCGCCGGAGGCGATGGCATTGTTGGTTGCCGAGAGCTGTACTGCCACTCCGTTCGCGGGAACGAAGCTGCCGCCCGCGAGTGCCGGGTTGACCGTGCCACCCGTGCTGGTGACCACCGCGTTGCCATTGAACGCCACCCCTTGCGTGGTGAAGCCCAAGGTATCGGACAGCGTGTAGGCACTGGCCGCGCCACCGACGTTACGCACCGTCAACTGGTAGCGGACGTTGAAGCTGCCCGGGCCGGTGGTATCGACCGATGCAACGGTCTTCTCGAAGCGCAGGTTCATGGTCGGGGTGACCACGCACTGCGGTGCGGTCGGGTTGGCTGCACAGTCAACTGGCGGGATGGCGTTGATGGTGACCACGTTGGTGATTGACTGCACCGACTCAGGCAGCGGATCGTTGACCCGCACCGAGAACGTAGCCGTGGCCACGCCCGGCGAACCGCCGGAGAACGCCGGCACCGTGACAGTCACCTGACACGCCGTTCCGCCCACAGCGCCAACCGCACATGACCACGTCGGCGAGCCTGAAACAAAGGTCGTATTCAGCGGCACGCGATCAATGATCACGGTATTCGGTGCTGGCACACCGGCGTCGTTGCGCACGCTGATGGTGTAGGTCAGCACTTCGCCCGGCTGGGCACGGCCATCAACGATCAGACTCTCGCCGGTCAACAGTTTGGAATAGTTCAGTACCGGCGTCGCCGCAATGGGCACGGTGTCGTCGTCAATCACCGGCGGACCCACCGGCGGCGTGCCGCCGGCAGTCGCGGTATTGGTCACACCACCATTATTCAGATCAGTGACCGTCACGGTGTAGCTCGCCGTGCAGGTCATGCTCGCACCCGGTGCCAGGACCGCCGGCTGCAACGGTGTGCAGGTCAGTGCCGACAGGTTGGGCAGCGGATCAACAATGGAGACATTGCTGAGGGTGACGTTGCCCGTATTGGTGGCCACAAACGTGTAGTTGATGGCCTGTCCGACCGTCGGCAGAGTCACAGCATCGGCGGTCTTGACCAGATTGATGCTCGGGTTGGCGGCAATCGGCGTCACCGTGACCGAGGGCGGGCTGGTGACAGGCGGATTGCCACCCGGCGGAGTTCCCGTCGCGGTTGCCGTGTTGTTCGCCGTGCCTGCATCGACTTCCGCTTGCGTCAGCGTGTGTGTGCCCGTGCAGGTGGTCGTCGCCAACGGTGCCAAGGTGGTCGCCATGCAAACCGCCGGGGCGTCCAGTTGGGCGTCGTTGATGACGATGCCGGTCAAGGTCACGTTGCCGGTGTTGGTCACCAGGAACGAATAGGCAATCGTGCTGCCTGCCGTATTGCCACTCGGCGTACCGGCTGTCTTGACGACGGTCAACGAAGGATTGGCAGGAATCGGCGTCACCGTGACCGATGGCGGGCTGGTGACCGGCGGATTGCCACCCGGCGGCGTGCCTGTCGCGGTAGCGGTGTTGTTCGAGGTGCCCGCGTCGACTTCCGCCTGCGTCAGCGTATGCGTGCCGGTGCACGTGGTCGTGGCCAGGGGTGCCAGCGTGGTGACCGGGCAAACCGCCGGCGCATCCAGCTGGGCGTCATTGATGACGATGCCGGTCAGGGTCACGTTGCCGGTGTTGGTCACCAGGAAGGAGTAGGCGATCGTGCTGCCTGCGGTGTTGCCGCTCGGCATACCCGCGGTCTTGACCACACTGATGGATGGATTGGCCGGGATAGGCGTCACCGTCTCCGATGGCGGACTGGTGACCGGCGGATTGCCACCTGGCGGCGTGCCCGTGACAGTTGCACTGTTGTTGGCTGTACCTGCGTCGATTTCCGCCTGCGTCAGCGTGTGGGTGCCGGTGCAAGTGGTCGTGGCTGACGGCGCCAGCGTGGTGGCCAAACAAACCGCCGCCGCATCCAGCTGCGCGTCGTTGATCACGATGCCAGTCAGCGTGACGTTGCCAGTGTTGGTCACCAGGAACGAGTAGGCAATCGTGCTGCCGGCGGTATTGCCGCTCGGCGTGCCCGCCGTCTTGACGACGGTGATCGACGGATTTGGCGCAATCGGGGTCACCGTCACTGACGGCGGACTGGTGACTGGCGGATTGCCACCAGGCGGAGTGCCCGTCGCTGTCGCGCTGTTGTTCGAGGTGCCCGCGTCGACTTCCGCTTGCGTCAACGTGTGCGTGCCAGTGCAAGTGGTCGTCGCTGAAGGAGCCAAGGTGGTGGTCAGGCAGGCGGCTGGGGCGTCCAACTGGGCGTCGTTGATCACGATTCCAGTCAAGGTGACGTTGCCGGTATTGGTCACCAGGAACGAATAAGCGATCGTGCTGCCCGCGGTGTTGCCGCTTGGCGTGCCGGCGGTCTTGACCACCGTGAGCGACGGGCTGGCCGGGATTGGCGTTACCGTGACTGACGGCGGGCTGGTCACCGGTGGACCCACCGGCGGCGTGCCCGTGGCGGTCGCACTATTGACCGAAGTTCCAGCGTCCACTTCGACCTGAGTCAAGGTATGCACACCGGTGCAACTGGTTGTCGCTCCCGGAAGCAGGGTAGTCGCCAGGCAAACAGCGGCTGCGTCCAACTGCGCGTCGTTGATGACAATGCCGGTCAACGTAACGTTACCGGTGTTTCTCACCAGGAATGTATACGGGACTGTGCTGCCGGCGACGTTGCCGCTTGGGGCGCCAGCGGACTTGACGACGGTCAGTGCCGGGTTCGCCGGGATGGGTGTCGAAGTCACCGATGGTGGGCTGCTGACTGGCGGCCCGACCGGCGGAGTACCCGTCACGGTCGCACTGTTGTTGGACACACCGGCGTTGACCTCCGCTTGGGTCAGCGTGTGCGTGCCGGTACACGTCGTTGTCGCGCCTGGGGCGAGCGTGGTCGTGACGCAAACCGCCGCCGCATCGAGCTGGGCGTCATTGATAACGATGCCGGTCAGCGTGACATTGCCGGTGTTGGTCACCAAGAACGAGTAGGCAATTGTGCTTCCCGCCGTGATGCCACTTGGCACACCAGCAGACTTGACCACCGTAAGCGAAGGGTTAGCTGCAATCGGCGTCGAAGTCACTGATGGCGGGCTGGTGACCGGGGGACCGACAGGCGGGGTGCCGGTGGCGGTCGCGCTGTTGTTGGAAACACCTGCGTTGACTTCGGCTTGAGTCAGCGTGTGCGTGCCAGTGCAGGTCGTCGTTGCGCCCGGAGCGAGCGTGGTGACCATACAAACCGCCGCCGCATCGAGTTGCGCGTCATTGATGACGATGCCGGTCAACGTGACGTTGCCGGTGTTGGTCACCAGAAACGTATAGGCAATCGTGCTGCCCGCGGTGTTTCCGCTGGGTACTCCGGCCGACTTGACGACAGTGAGTGCCGGGTTCGCCGCAATCGGCGTCGAGGTCACTGAAGGCGGGCTTGTCACTGGCGGGCCAACCGGTGGTGTGCCGGTGACGGTTGCGCTGTTGTTGGAGACACCCGCATTCACTTCGGCTTGGGTCAGCGTATGCGTGCCGGTGCAGGTCGTCGTCGCAGTTGGCGCGAGCGTGGTGGTGAGACAGACCGCTGCCGCATCCAACTGGGCGTCATTGACGACGATACCAGTCAACACGGTATTGCCGGTGTTGGTCACCAGGAACGAATAGGCAATCGTGCTACCTGCGGTGTTGCCACTGGGAATGCCGGCTGATTTCACAACACTGATGGCCGGTGCAGCGGCCACCACGACGGTGGCAACTGCCGAATCGCAAACCGCCTGATTCGGTGCCAGCAGACAGATGGTGTAGGGATACAGGTATGTCCCTGCTTCGGTCCCCGACGCTACGGTGATCGTGCCGTCGGCATTCATCACCAAGCCAGCATTCGGGCTGAGCCCTGGTGTCAAGGAGACGTTGCCGCCGATGACGGCTGCTGCACCGTTGGAGAAATCATTGACGATCACGCTGGGCGTGATACCGCCTGTCGCCGGAATCATGAACGGGCCGTCGTTGAGCGCATCAATCGTCGGGGTGACGGTAATGGTCACCGTCGCGATATCGCAGACGCCGTCATTCGGGGCCAGCAGACACACTTCGTACTGGTAGGTATCGATGCCGCTGAAACCCGGGTTCGGCGTGTAGGTGCAGACGTTGCTGACACAGTTGACCGAGCCATTCGTCGGGCTGGTGGTGATGTTCACCGAGTCTGGATCGATTGCACCACCGACATTGGTGTCGTTGGTCGTCACCGTGGTCGCCACCGGGGTATTGGCCGGCGTGCTGGCGGCGTCGTTGACGGCAACGATGGTTGCGGCGGTGACCAGCACCGTGGCGGTCGCGGTATCGCAGACGGCCTGGTTCGGAGCCAGCAGGCAGATCGTGTACGGGTAGGCATAGCTGCCCCCCGCCGTGCCCGCCGCCACCGTGAT
>JBQTGY010000122.1:0-26012 GCA_052390415.1 Pseudomarimonas sp.
CGATGCTCACTTGGTCTTTGCGGCCATCGCTGCGTTGCGCCTCGCCGCAATGGGCCCACCATTCCGACTCGGCGCGCCTTGCGCTGGCCGCAAATCCGCTGCGTGATCACTCGCGCCCCCTCATGAAATGTCCGGGTTAACCGATCAGCGATTCACTGCGCCGGCTGCGCAATGGGTTGAATCGGCAGTGCCTCACGCATCCAGTCGCCGCGATACGGCGGTGGCAACTGGATCGTGGTGCCCAAGGTGCCGGCGCTCTGTCCTTGGTAACCCAGCTGCAATCGTCCCGCCGGTTGGCCCTCGCTGCTCCAGTCGGCAATCCACGGGCAGCCGGGGCAGTGCGGGCGATGGCCAGTCAATTCGATGCTTCCGCCGGTGTTGGTATTGGAGTCGCCCACCACCCAACGGGGTCGGCCTTCGGCGTCGTACACAAACGCGCCAATGAATTCGAAGGACGTTCCAAGTTGCAGACTTTCAATCGCCAGACCCCAGCCCGGATCCAGCGGGCTGAACCAGGTCTGCGTGTGGTTGGGTGCGCCGCTGGGCAAGTTGTGCGAGCTGAAGAGCTCGATGCCACTCGAGCCATCGTCAAACTCCCACGCGAATACGACCTTGTCCAGGCCCAACTGCAGGATCCATGCGCGTCCGACGATCTCGCCCATTGGCGCAAAGCCATCCGGCGCAGCGGCGTTCACGAATCGACGGACGATCAGCTCGCCAACACCGTAGACGAGATTGCCCTGCAACGTATACCAAACCGGCGTGCGGTCACTCAGCGCGGTAAACCACGCGCCGCCGAAGGTGTCGCGGCGAGGTGATCCGTTGAAGCCTTGGTCGGTGCGCGTCGCAAAATTGAGCAATCCGTTGCCGGGGCGGGCGGGATTCAAGAACTGACCATATCGAGGGCGGAATGAAGTCTGGCCTGGTGGAAGAATCAGAATCGGTACCGATCCACCACGCGGCTGACAGCTTTCTGCAATCCGCCCTTCGGAGGTGCGGAAGCGCCCAAATGACGAAGTTGAGTTCGAGACGGTGCCGATATAGTCGACGGCATAGGGTTGATTGCAGCTGGCGCTTCGCGACAGGTCGAATCCCATTCCGGTTTGCACGGACTGACCCACCGCGAGTTCGGCAATGGGCAGGTACGGGTAGTTCAATTGTGCAACCCCCCCACTCGCCGGCAGCACAGCGGTGGGAGAGAAACACGCAGTGCTATTCCCCGTGTTCACGCTCGCCACCCGGCAGGATGCATTGAATGCTTCGCTGCCATCCAAATTGACGATGCCAATGGTGGCTGCCAAACCGCCATCGGGCGGCGGCGTCCGGTATTGATAGGCGATCTCGTGGCTGCCCTCATAGGCAACGGCCTGGAAATCAAAGCGTGCGCCAGGATTGCCCTGATTCCACTGCCGCATACCGGTCCACGAAAACACGTGACAGGGGTATATGACCCCTGAGTGCGGGGTTCGAGGACAGGTGGCGAAGTGGCGGTAGCGCAGCCCTGCGCCAATCTCCGGGGTGTCGCCGCTGCCCGCCACGATCAGATCGTCATGCAAAGGCCGCAACTGCGGGCCGCTGGCACCTTGGCTGAAATCGGCATCGCAGCTGGGCGTGAAATCGCCGCCGCTGTCGGTCACGTTGAAACTGAGGTATCCGTTGGTCGACATCACGGCTCGCGGATAACGCTCGCCGTAAAGACGAACCCAACCACCGGCGAGGTCAATCGCTGCCGTGCGCGCGTCATTCAATGCCCCGCCTGAACTGCCTTCGGCGGCCGAGGTCAGCAGCGCCGGAGTGGCATATTGACCGTCGACCAAATCGATCCAGCCATAGCCGCAGGCATCTGCATTCCCAATGACGGCACTGTATCCGTTTGGACTTGGACCAACCGGAAAGGCGAGGGTGTCGCCCGCGGCGAACATCGCGTAGCCCGCAGGCTGCACGGCATCACCGACATTGGTGAAACGCAACGTCTGCCCTATGAAATCACCGGGATCAACGCGCCCATCGTTGATTGGCGGACCAATTTTCTCCACCAAAATCTCCGGCCCACGCACCCGCAGCAGGCGACTGACCACCCCACGGCGACCGTCCGCATCGATCACCTGCACACCCACGTCCACGCTGAGTCGCGTCGGAAAACTCGCCTCGATCATCGCCGCCGCACTGCGCCGATCCACCGCGCCATCGCCGTCCAGATCCCACTCATACGAATATGGCGCGCGACCACCGCTGACGTTGGCTTCGAAACGCAGCAACTCGCCGGCGAGCGGTGGTGCCTCGAATGCGGCTGAAGTCAGCGTCACCACGGGCGCGGCGTCCTGCGCGTGAGCCACGCAGGTCAATGCGCTTGCAAGTCCAAGCGTCAGCGTGCAGAGGCAGCGATGGGGTGCAGCAATGGTCATGCAAGGGTGCCTGTGGGTAGCGAGACGCAAGCCTGAGTATCCCGCAGGCAAATAGGCGATAGGTGCAAACCGACCCATTCGAGGTATGCGCCAACCACCGCAGTGTCGCTGGCTGGGCTTGAAGCTAAGCTAACGCGGAGCTGTGCAGCGAAAACTTGCAAGCGATGCGGAGGGGCGGATGATCATCTGGAAAGGCGGTGGGATCGCTGTTCCCGTTGTGGTTGCAGGGTGGCTGTTGCTGGGGCAGTGGTCGGTGGAGTCGGCGCTGGGAGAGGGCTATTGGTCGGCAAATGCCTGGCCGAAGTTGCTGGCGGCGGTGGGCATGGCGGGATCGCTATGGTGGCTCGGGCGACAACTCAATCGCAGCAAGGGTGCCACGCTGATTGACCCAGACAGCGGCCTGGAGTTTGTGTACCGCTCGCCTGCCCATTCCTTCTTTTACGTGCCGGTGGAGTGGACCGGGCCGGTGATCGGCGTGCTGTTGATCGCGCTTGTCGTGATCATCCGCTGACATGAGCCATCAACCATGAAGGCATCCGCCAACTTGCGTCACCGGATGCCGATGGATCGCTGCTGCAACTGCGATGCGCGCACCCAGTTGCAACCGGTCGCGATGCTGTTTCCGCTCAGCCAGGTCGCGATGCCGGACAGCGAGCGCTGGTCGCTGAGTGTAAGCGCACCCTTCTGCCCACCATGCCTGCGCTCGGCGGGCCGCAGTCCGCCCGCCTGGGCTGCGCTGTTGCTGATCGGATTCTTGTTTTTCGTGCTGCTGTTGTTTGGCTGGCTGCAAGTGATGCCAGGGGCCAGCGTGGATGTCGAGATCCGGCTGCTGGTCAGTGCCTTGCTCGGCTTCGGCATTCCGCTATGCGTGCGCTGGTTGCCAAAAAAGGATCGCTTGCAGTCCAGCTTCTGGCGGCCGCTGCGAGTCACCTTCGATCGGGCGGAGGCTGCTCGCGGCGATTTGCAAACGCTCACCTTCGAGTTCACGTCGCCATCGTTTGCGAACGCCTTTGCGATGCTGAATTCCAAGGTTTTGCAGGCGGGTGCGTTGAAGGTCAAACAGGTTCGCTGACAGCCGCGCGTTGCAAGAAAACCGCTGGCACCGAGTGGGCCAGGATCGGGTTGATCGCATCACTGCGAGACTGTTTGCGGCGGTTTTTGTCTCGGCGCGACCGCAGCACTTCGAGTGGGCGCCCGGTGCTTTTTGCCTCGTCGCGTGCCACCTCCAAATGGGGGTGCGAACATCCGACCACTGGTGACACCTATAGATTGAATCCGAACGCCGGAATCCGATCTGGGGAGTCGTCGTGATGAGCCGCTATACCCGTGAGTTGGGCAGCGAATATCGCCGCCTGTTTGACACACTTGAAGTTCGCAGCACGCGTTCGGCCGAGGTCGAAAGGCACGCGGATCGCGCGCTGAGTCTGCAACCGCGCTACTTGAGCATCGGCGACCCGATCAACGTGCCCTGGTATTTCATCGCCGCCGTGCACATGCGCGAAAGCAGTTTTCGCGTTGATCGGCATCTGCACAACGGTGATCCGCTGACCGCGAAGACCGTCCGCGTGCCGCCCAATCGCCCGCTCACTGGCACGCCGCCCTACACCTTTGAGCAAAGCGCCAGCGACGCGCTTGGCATGAAGTCGTTGGAGAAAGTGAAGGATTGGTCGCTGCCGCACCTGCTGTTCAAGCTGGAGGCCTACAACGGCTTCGGTTATCGATCACGCGGCCTGCCCAGCCCGTATCTGTGGAGCTTTTCGCACCACTACCAACGTGGCAAGTTCGTCGCCGACGGCCAGTTCGACCCCGCCGCCGTCGACAAACAATGCGGCGCCGCCACCTTGCTGCGCCGCCTCGCCGAACGCCAGCAAATCCAGTTCGCCGACGAACCGAAGCTGGACCAAGCCCCCATCGTTGTCGCCTTTGCCAGCGCCATGCCAACCACCGCGCTTGAGATCGAACACGCAGAGGCGCTGCAGCATTGGTTGAACACGTTTCCCGGCGTGTATTTGCGCGTTGACGGCTGGCCCGGAACACGGACCTCGAATGCGTTCAGGGCGGTGACCGGGAGTTGGTTGCCGGGGGATCCGCGCGTAGCGATCTGACGCGTGGGTGCAGCGCGAGCGTCATCGCGCGTCAGCAAACCGGGTTCAAGACGAGTCCCCGCCAGTCGAAAGTAGTGGCCGTACACGCTGACACCGATCAACCACACCAGGAAATATCGCAATGATCAACGAGCTGGATCCGGCCTCCGAAACGGCACAGGAATTGGAATCACCAGCGATGGACGCGGGTGCAGGCAATGCTCCCGATGCGGTGCCCGTTGGCGAAATGCCGGTGCAGCAGATGCCAATCAACCCAGGAAAGGCTGCAATGACCGCAGTGAGGTTGCCGCACCCATTCGATGTGGTGTCTCTGCCCGCTGATCTGACCCTGCTGCAGAAGCTGGTGGATGACGTGAAATCACGCGCGGAAGGATGCCGGAGGTGGTACGACAGCAATGCGTCGGTTCAGGCCGTAGCTTCGCGACGATTGCGCAGAATCTCTGTTGGCTTGGTGGTATTGGGCGGATTGTGTCCGCTGATTCCCGACTCATTGTGGGGAGCCCAAGTGCAACCCTATGGCTACCTGTTACTGGCCGCAGCAGCGGGAGTTGTGGTCTTTGACCGGGCTTTTGGCTACTCGTCGTCGTGGATGCGCTATCGCATTGCTCACATGCGCATAGATCGCGCATTGAGTCTCTATGGCAATACCGCAGCCATGTTGTTGGCCGGAGCCGACCTGCAATCTGACACCGGGCGGAACAACGTCCGCGCGTTGGTCGCAGCGACCCAGACTTTCCTCGAATCCATCGAAGATCTGGTCGTGGAGGAAACGGAGGCTTGGTTGCAGGAGTTCAAGGCGGAACAGATCAGCTTCCAACAGCAGTTCGGAAAACGTGACCAACCGAGCAAGGCCGGATGACCGGAACTCGGCTCGGCGACGTCGTGTGGTCGTCGCCAATCACCAGCATTGAGCTGCATTCCCCAGCCTGTCGGCCATCCCCATGAATGTCCTCCCACGCATCCGCGTCATGCTGTCAAGCCGCTCCCAGAGCGAGGTCTTCGCGGCGCCAATCAAACTGGAAATCGTGCGGCGAAATCTGCAGGCGCTGCTGCACCGGCTGCGTTGGTCGGATGCCGATGCCAGCACGCCGCTCCTCGGTGCCTCCGCGCAGCCGATATACGACGTCTGGATACACGAGAACGAGCTCGCAGTCGCCACCGCAAACACGATTCTCAAGCTGTCGCTGGTCGAAATTGGTAAGGCCGACATCATCATCGTGCTGTACACCGGCGAGGCCGGTTCGGCCGCTGATGATCGTGACATCGGCATTTGCCACGCCGAACTGCTGGAAGCTGTGGCACGACGCGGCGACGTGGTCTACATCATCGAACTGGCACCGTTGGTCGGGTCGAGCGCAGCTGCGGCACCCTTGTCCAAACGTGATAAGGCATTCCAAACCTACGTCAATGGACTAGGTGTGTTCCGCGTCCAGGTCCGCGACGAGGCGCAACTGCAAGCTGCGGCAGTCGCATTACTGCATCAGGCCGTTGCACAGCTGGTCAGACGCGGCGCCAGCGGTGGCCGTCGTCGCGACCGTGGCCAGCCCCTGGACTGGGGTCGCCTCGATCTGGCCCAGCGCCGTCGATCCATGCGCGCCGCCCTTGCAACGGCACTTGAAAGTGACGCCGCGGAATCACCGGGGACTGCGTCGCGGATACTGCTCGCCGGCCACGCATTGAGCGTGCGCATTGATGCCATCCCCGATGCCCTGAGCGTCGCCGCTGCGCGTGAGATGGTGGGGCAGCCTTTTCAGCGCGACCACTTGCTCATCGACACTGCGCGTGAAGACGCACCCGGCATCGTCCACCTCATCGCCTGCCATCGCGGCGTCACCGAAACTCAAGCCAAGAAAATGCTCGGTACCAGTGATGCGATGGCCATCGCCAGCGACTTCGGCGTCTACGCCGCCGACCACGTACAGCAGATACAAATCTTTTTCCTGGCGCAATGCGCAGACGCGGGCGCAGTTGCCATCGCCTTGCGACGACTCAACGAATGGTTGGCACAGTTCGGAGAGATCCAGCGGGTGGTCGCCCGTGCCAAGGGGCGTCAGCAGATTCTGCGAGCGGTCCACGAAGCGTTGCAGGTCGCGCGCAGCGAAGCTTTTCCGATCACCGATTCCGAGCAATCCACGAAGTCGGCAGCCAAGTCACGCAGGTCTCAACCAAGAAAGATCTGAGGGATCGCGAGCTCCACATGGCCATGCTCGCCTTCCCGCTTGTCTGGAAGTCAGTCCTCGTAACGTCAGCAATCGAGCCTGTCGAAAAAATGCTTTGAGGGATTCAGTACATGTCAAAGAAATTCGTCGTCTATCTGTCTTCGACTCTCGATGACCTGAAGCCGGAGCGCGCGGCAGCGATCGAGGCGATCTCCCATTCTGCCGTGGTCAGCGACTCGTACCGCGTGAGTGAGCAGAAATCGGTGGAACTGTGCGTCGCCGATGTCAAAGCTTGTCACCTGTATGTCGGCATTCTGGGACTTCGTTATGGATGGATCCCCGCTCAAGCTGACGGTGGCACCGGCGAGACCTCCATTACCGAGTTGGAGTACGAGGCGTGCCTTGGTCCCGGAGGCCCGGACGGACGCACGGAAGACATCCCGCGGCTGATGTTCATCAGAGCGTCCGCTGACGACTTGCCGCACACATTCATCGATGGCTGGAACGAACAACCGACGGCGCAGAAAATCCGCGCCTTCCACAAACGTGCGGGTCTCGATCACACGCCGTTTCTTTTCCGCAATCTCGACCAATTGCGGGCAGCGATTCAAGCGGCGGTGCGTGACAAAGAACAAGCGTTCCAAAGTGAGGAGAGCCGCAAGACACTCCGTGGCAACCGTGGTCGAATCTTCGGCGGAACGCCCGCGCCCAAAGGGTTGTTGGCACCGGTGCAGGTCGGCTGCGTGCCGGGTACCGACGGCACGCAACACGCTGCGCTGGCTTCCAATGGTCCGAACATCATTCCGTTTGGTCTGAGCCCTGACGATCCTGCCTACCTGGCGACGCTCGACAAAGGGCTGGCGGGTGCACAAATCGGGGCCATCCTGTTGACCGCAGCTTCACTGCCGCGTTTAGTCCGGGATGATCGTCCGCAGATGGTGGCGGCAGCCATACACATGCTGCGCGAGCGGACGGGCCATGCGTTGTTGTTATGCGAAGGCATCGACCCCGCCCAGCTTCCTGCGGAATGGGCGGCTGCTGATTGCATCCATGTGCCGGACGGATCGCTTGGCGGTGCCAATGCGAGCAAGAACATCGCCGCACTATATGAGCAGATTCGCGCGATCGACGGCCGACTGACGTCAGAGCCGCGGTTCGCACTTCCCTATCTGGTCATTGCACCGACCTTGACCGAAGCGCAAAAAATGGCCAGCCAGCCACAGGAAGCCTTCGCGGAATTTGGCAAATCGAAGACGCATCGAAAAAAAGAGTTCGACCACATCAAGCAGGCGTCTCGCCAACGCCATTCCACGTGGCCGAGCGGAACCTATGGCGATGATCGCCACCACTGGAAATGTTTTGGCGAGGGCTCATTGAGTGCAGAAGACATCGTTCGCAAGAGCATCAAGCGAATCAACAATGCTGGCGAAGGTTCTCGCGAGATGCGCTTGCTGCAGTGGGCCCACCTGATTCCGAGGCGTTACAGCTTTGACGAATACGTGAATGATCGTTGGGGCTCTCGGCAGCTCATCGAAGAATTGCGCAACGGCGCCAGCCTGATTGTGATTGACGAAGTTGCTTTACTGGACCCCAAACTTCGCGCCCACGCTGACGCACTTCTTTCCGGCACACGCAGTGCCGTGGTCGCGATTTCCCCGTGTGATCCAGCGCACACGGGCATCGAGGAACTGCTCGGCGAATTTTCCTACTTGCGGGTGGGCACGCTGGTCAGCCGCTTCACCAATGATCTGGATCCGCGCTGCGAGCTTGCCGTCAACAGCATCAATCGCGTCGAGCGTTGGCTCAGTGCCACGCTTCCTGAGATGGTCGCGAGTGTCTCGGAACTGCAGCCCGTTCCCGAGTTCTTGAGAGGTGCGCAGGCGTACATGGAGCGATGAGCAGCGAGTCCGCATTCGGAGTCAGACCGTGATCTACACCTTTTATTCCTTCAAAGGCGGCGTGGGTCGCTCGATGGCGATGGCCGGCGTGGCCTATCTGTTCGCTCAGCGAGGACTGAGAGTGCTAGCTGTCGACTTCGACCTGGAGGCCCCAGGTCTGGAGCGCTACTTCTTCGACGGTGAACGCTGCAAGTCGGTGCGTGCGCAGCCCGGCTTGCTGGATTTTATCCAGGACTATCGATCAGCACTCACCAGCGAAGCGGCTTTCAAGAAAGGTGATTTCAAGAACTGGCAGCGCTATTGCACGCCCGCAAT
The DNA here is from genome assembly GCA_052390415.1 of Pseudomarimonas sp. Classification (GTDB taxonomy): domain Bacteria; phylum Pseudomonadota; class Gammaproteobacteria; order Xanthomonadales; family Xanthomonadaceae; genus JANNWF01. The sequence goes on from JBQTGY010000122.1 coordinate 8,883, forward strand.
CCACGGCACCGGAGTCAAACGCGGCTCGGTTGACTTGATGACCGCAGGCCGCCGCGAGCCCGAAACAGCACTTCGCGACTATGCGTTGACCGTGCGCAGCTTCGATTGGCAAGCCTTTTTCTTCAACGCCAAAGGCGATCTCTTTTTTGACTGGCTGAGGCGCCGCCTGCTGGAACCGGATGTGGGCTACGACGTTGTCCTTGTCGACAGTCGCACCGGCGTCACCGAGATGGGCGGTGTCTGCGCCTATCAGCTCGCCGATGCGGCGGTGCTCCTGTGTGCGGCCAACTTCCAGAACCTGGAAGGCACCCGCGAGGTGGCGCGCGATTTCCGCAGTGACAGCGTGCGCGCGTTGCGCCGAGGGCGGCCACTCGAATTGGTCGCCGTGCCCGCACGCATCGAGCCCGACCATCCGGGCCGGGCCGAGTTTCTCGCTCGTTTCAAGGCGGAGTTGGGTGTCGAAGGCATGCCAATGGTGCTCGCTGATGCGGGACTGGACTACGAGCGCCTCGCCATTCCCTATGACCCTGCCTTCGCATTTGCCGAGAGGCTGGTGGGTGAGTCGCCGCTTGCAGGCGACCTGAAAAAGCCGCCGGTCGACTTGTTCGAATGTCTGGCGGACGCTTTGACCCTGTTGGCACCCGCCGGCTCGCGACTGCACGCGCAGCGGGAAGAAGTGTTGGCGCGGCTGACGGGGGCAGCCGTTGCCGCGACCGCGCCGTTATTGGCTGATACCACCAAGAGTTCAGCCGGCTTTGACGCCTACATCGACTTCGCCCTTGAGGATCACGCGGTGGTTGCCGAGTTGACGTCCGTACTCGAGCAAGCAGGCTTCAGGGTGTTTCATGGTCGACGCAGCCCGGCGCCGGGAATGAGTTTGGTCGACGCGAGGGATCAAGCGCTTGAATACAGTCATACCCTGTTGGTGGCCTTTGGCAAACCCACCAACAACGAGTCCCGGGCGCGCCTGATCGCACGTGCGCGGCGCCTGCAAACCATCAGCATTCTGCCGTTGCTGCTGCCCGGTAGTGATGCCAGCGTGCTTGCTTCGTTTGACTTGTCAGAGCGTCAGGCGCTGGATCTGCGCGGCTGGTCAGTGCCGGAGGCACGCGAGCGCTTGATGGAAAACCTCGCCGCTGTGTTGCGGCAGCGCCAGAGCGCTTCTGCGGCTCCCATGAGCGCGACGGTGGAGCCAATGCCCTATGTGGGAACGCGCGCCTATGGCGAAGACGACGAGGCATACTTTTTCGGTCGCGAAGATGAGATCCAGCAGCTTGTCGTACTGCTGAATGGTCACTCGGTGATCCACATCACGGGCCCGGCCAAGGTAGGCAAGACCTCCCTGGTTCAAGCAGGCGTGGTGCCAGCATTACGTCGGCTCAGGAATGCAAAAGGCGATGCATGTCTCAAGTGCATCGAAAGGCTGGATTTATCAATCGACCGTCCGATGGTTGCGATGCTGGAAGTTGCGTCGCGCGCCGATGTACTGGTACTCGATGCCATCGACACCTTCGAGGGCGGCGGGCGTGAGTCAGATCGAGCCGCGCGGCTGAACCTCTTGCTCAGGTTGTTGCAGACAGTTGGCCCTGATTGCCGACTGATTCTGGTCGCACGTGACGTGCTTGGGCAGGGCGAGCGCGAAGCCGCAAGGTTTGCCATCGATGCGAGCTTGCAGGGTCGAAGCACGACGCACCTGCATGTTGGCCCTATGGCCCGAGACGCACTTCTGCGTGCCATCCAGGGTCCCGCCGAGCGCGCTGGACATTTGCTGGAGCCAGGGCTCGCTGAGCGGCTGATCGAAAGTGTCGGCGCTTCAGGTAGCGCGATTGCACACATCCAGAATTTGCTCGCCACGATCTGGCCCGAACGCAAACGCGGTTGGCTTACCAATCGAAGTCTCGATGCCTCAGGCCACCCGGATCGGTTGGTGGCGGCTCATTTCCTGCGCGTTTTCGGAGAGCTTGAGCCGGACCTGCTCGCGGCATCTCAGGCACTGATTTTGCGCTTGGTCACCCTGTCGGGTCGCCGCGAGTTGATGCCGTCGAAGCAGGATTGGGAGCAGGTGGCGACAATGCCATTGCTTGCGTCCGTGGACGCCGTGCGGCTGCGGGATCGCCTGATTGCTGAAGGTTTCTTTGACGTCTACCGCGAAGAAAAAGCCGAGGGCGAAAGGGAACGAAGTTCGGCGCTGCAAATTGCGCTGGCGAGGCCATGCGCAGTGGCCTATTTCGACGAGACCAAGACGGAGATTAACCTCAAGTACCTGCTTTGGCGCGATGCGCTCGCCGCACAGATTCGGTTGTGGCGCGAAGGCCAAGACGATGCATTGCTGAGAAGCGCAGGTCTTATCGAAGCTGAAACCTGGCTCGAATCCCACCCGGAGTGGATGACCGAAGTCGAACGCCAGTTCTTACAGCTTTCGCTGACTGCGCGCGCCGAGCGCTCGCGCAAGAAGCAGGAATTGATTGCGAGGGAACAGAAGCTCAAGGAACAGAACGACCAGGACCGCCTTGAAGCAGCCGAGAAGCTGGCGGCGGAAATGCAGCTCCGCGCCCACATCGAGCAACAAGGTCGAGAAGCGGTGCAGGCATATGTCAATCGGCTGATTCGCGGTCGATTCTGGTTGGTTGGAATGCTCTTGGTTGCGGTAGCTGGGGTGGTTTTTGCCATGCATTTCAGCGGGCAAGCAATTGCCGAGAGAAAGAAGGCGGCCGAGGCAGAAGTGCTGAGTGCGCGGGCAGAGGTTGTTTCGGCCAGGCTTGCGTTGGAGAGTCTCAAGGAAGCCGAAGAAGCGCAGGTGCGGGTTCAACAAAGCGCGGCAGTGCTGATCGCTGCGGCTACCGATACCCTGAATGCTGAAGACTTGAGTTCACGCCAATCAGCGAGCGCCCGGCTTGCCGATGCGCAATCCGAATTCGCCGCCGCTTCCGCACCGACTGCAGAGCCCTCCGATGAGTGCCCGGCGGGCCGGCGTCTCTACATGCACGTTGCCAACGAAGTTGATCGAACGTCGGCGCAACAGCTCATCGGCTCTCTGGAAAAAGAGCGGTTCATTGTGCCGGGAATCGAACTGGTCAACGCGACTCCGTCGATCACTGATGTACGCTATTTTCGACTCAGCGAGCAATCCGGCGCAGCCATTGCGGTCCGCATCCTGCGAAGCGCGGGCGTTGACCCAGTGCGGGAGAACTACTTTGAAGTGCAGGAGTCTTCGACGGCGCTTCGATCATGCCACTTTGAAGCCTGGTTTGCTGCCGGTGCGTTCTCGAAACCGCCCCGCCAAGTGACCCAACCATCAAGTGTCACCACCCTGCGCTACTACCGCGACTCGGATCGCGAATTGGTCCAAACAGTCGCCAAAAAGCTCGGCTTCAACGCCGAAAAAGGCACCTCCAAACTGATCAGCCTCGCGCCCAGCGTGTTGGTCTACAGCAGCGACACTTCCAAGGCTGATCGCATCGCGGCAGCACTCGCGTTTTTCGAAGCTGGGTTCCCGCTGCGCGCAATGGGCCCTGCCAGAAAGGTGAAGGACAAGCAGCTCATCCAAGTCATCGCTTCAGGCCCGGCCGAGAGCAGATGCGAACTGCTGACCGAGGCCGAAATCCGGGCCGGCAAGGAATGTGGAGGTGAGTAAGGCGGTCACATGATCGTGTATTGCACAGCGTGAACATCGGCGCAGCCGCGCGTCCCGCCTCTTTCACACATGGTGCACACGCGATTGCCGGTCGAACGTGATGGCTTGCCGCACGTGTGGTTTCGAAAGCGGCGTTACTTGGTCTTCAACGGGAAAAGGGTGGATCCAATGCGTGTCTTCGTCATTCGCGGGTTTGGCGTCAAGAAGGATTCTGCTGGCCAACTGGTTGACTTCGAACGTGTGCACGATCTGTTGATCGCGCCTGCGCTCAAACGATGTGGCCTGGACGGCGGCACCACGGCAGAGGTGATTGACGCCGGCAACATCCGGGCAGACATGTTCGCGCTGATTCTGGAAGCGGACGTCGTCGTTTGCGACATCACCGTGCACAACGCGAACGTGTTTTACGAGTTGGGCATACGTCATGCGTTGCGCAAGAAACACACCGTACTCATCAAGGGCGATCCATCGGCTGATACCACTCCGTTCGATCTGTCCACAGATCGCTATCTTCGATACGAAGTGGCGGACCCAGCCGCGACGCTCGACCAGTTGGTCGCGACCTTGCAGGCCTCGATCTGGGGTAGCCGAGAAACCGACAGCCCCGTTTTCCTGATGTTGCCGAGCTTCAAAGAGGCCAACCCCGGTGACGTGATGGTTGTTCCGTTGGACCTTATCGAAGAGGTGCAGCGAGCTCAAAAGGCAGGCGACAAAGCATGGCTTCGAGTGATCGCCGAAGACTTGCTGAAGCAGCGTTTTGAGCGGGAAGGGCTTCGTTGTGTGGCACGGGCGCAATGGAAACTCAAGGACTATTCCGACGCTCGTACCAACTGGGAGAGAGTGCTGGTCGCGTCGCCTCACGACATCGAAGCCAATCTTGCCTTGGCCAATATCTATGAGCGCCTGCACCGATCCGATGGACGTGAAACATGGTTGGAGAAGTCCAACCAAGCGATCAGCAGGGTGCTGCAATCATCCGGGCTGAAGGTGGCGGTTGAGGCCGAGGCACTGGGGTTGCAAGGCCGAAATTTGAAGAGCGCCTGGAGGACTCGCTTGAATGGGGTTGCCGATCCGTTGCAGGCGCTCAAACTTGCGCTCGATGCTCGTGTGAGACAGTCCTATGAAAGCTACCGCCGAGCTTTCGAGTGCGACTTGAACGCCTTCTATCCCGGCGTGGCTGCGTTGCAGATGGGGCACATCTTGCTGCAACTCGCGGACTTGCCTGAGTGGCGCAATCTGTTCAAAGGCAATGCAAAACAGGCTGGGCGTGCCCGCGAGGATCTGCAAAGCGAGATACCGGCGCTGGCTAGCGTTGTACAGGCATCGGTGGATCGCTCGATCAAGCTGGAACAGGGAAGTGGAGGCGGGTGGGCGCAGATCGCCGCTGCGGATCTCCAGTTCTTGAAGGCGTCGGACGGTAACGATGCGGATGAACAGGCGGCTGTCGTGCAGGCGTATCGCGATGCGTTCGCTGCTCAGGATGAATTTGCTTGGGATGCAACCAGAGGGCAACTCCAGCTGTTTGCACAGCTGGGAATTCGCGTCGCTACGGCGGAGGCGGTGATCCAGGCCTTGGACCGACCGAGTGCCAAGCCAACGATCAGGCATCTGGTGGTGTTTGCTGGCCACACCATTGACCTGGATGGAGCAAGGTTGCGTTTTCCCGCAGTCGCAGAAGGGCTGGCGCGCCAAAAGATTACCGAGCAATTGCAGGGCTTTCAGGCCGCCCTCGATGCCGGAGAAGAACTGCTGGTCCTGGCGAGCGCCGCACCTGGTGCCGACTTGATCACGCATGAGGTCTGCAAAGAGCTGCGGATCAGCTGTCGCCTGTGTTTGCCGATGCCGGCCGACGCGATCGCCCAGCTTGTTTTCCCGGAAGCGGATCAATGGCGAACCCGCTTCTGGAAGGTCGTTGAAGCTGAAAAAGCATCTCTGTTGCAGTTGGAGGATCAAGCCGAATTGCCGCGATGGCTTCAGGGGCGAGCTGGGGTGGATGTGTGGGAAAGAGGCAATCGTTGGATGATGCAAATGGCCCAGGTTTCAGAAGCGAAGAGCGTAAGACTTCTGGTTGTCTGGGACGGCCACGATGACCCCAAAACGGGTGGTACGGCGCATATGGTGCGACTTGCCAAATCGCTACCGAAGTTCAGCCTGGATGTCATTGATAGCCGCCAGTTTCTGAGTTGAGCAGCTTTTTTTGGCAAGTGCTGAATCATTGAGGGGCAGTTGCAATTGACTGGGCATGTCGAAGTACGACATCCAAGTCCACAAGGCGATGCCAAGCCCATGTCCACTCAGCGCACCATTTTCGCCACCAGGAGAAGGAAATGCCCTACCAAACCCTCACCCGCGACCAGCACTTTCAGAATCCAGGCCCCAAACGAATCCTTGCGCTCGATGGCGGCGGGCTGCGTGGCATCGTCACCTTGGGCTATCTGAAGCGCATCGAATCGCTGCTGCGCGAGCGCCATGGCGGACATCCGGATTTTCGGCTCGGCCACTATTTCGACCTGATCGCGGGCACCTCGACCGGGGCGATCATTGCGGCTGGCTTGGCGATTGGTTTGTCTGTCGATGAGCTGATCACGCACTACGTGAAACTGGGACGCAAGGTCTTCAAGGGCAGCTTCTTTCGCAGAGGTAAGTTGCGTGAACGCTACGACAAGGAGGAATTGATCGAAGAGCTCAAAAAGGTCTTCGGAGACCGCAGCTTGGGCGATCCCAGTCTGTGCACCGGGCTGTTGGTGATCAGCAAGCGCATGGACACCGGCAGCCTGTGGCCGTTGGGCAATAACCCGAAAGGTCGCTATTTCAGTGCCAAGGCAGGCTCTACCACGATCGCCAACTCCGACTATCCGTTGTGGCAAGTCGTACGCGCATCCACTGCGGCACCTACCTATTTCGTGCCCGAGAAAATCATCATCGCGCGCGAAGACGGCAAGGATGCCAAGCAAGGTGAGTTTGTGGATGGTGGCGTCAGCCCGTTCAACAACCCAGCCCTGCAAGCACTGATGTACGCCAGCCTCGAAGGCTATCGCGTGAACTGGCCGACGGGTGAGAATCAGCTGTTGATCGTGTCGGTCGGCACCGGTACCGGAGATCCCGGTCGACCCACCAGCGGGGTTGCCGCGTTGGCAGGCATCAGTGCCCTGGAGTCGCTGATGGACGACTGCGCCACCTTGGTCGAAACCCTTATGCAGTGGCTATCCAACGGTTCGGATGCACGGGTCATCGACCGTGAACTGGGCAACCTCGGCAACGACCTGTTGGCCGGCAAACCCACCTTTGGCTATCGGCGTTATCAACTCGACTTGACGCGCAAAGGCGTGGATGTGCTCAAGCCGGGCGTGTCCGAAAAGACGCTGGCGTCTTTGCCCGCGATGGACAAGCCAGCCAATCTCGATCTGCTCAAGGAATTGGGCGAACTCGCCGCCAAAAAGGACGTGCGCGACGAGCATTTCCCCGCCGTGTTTGACCTACCCAAGCCCGCGACCGATCCGACCACGCTGCAGGTCTACCGACGCCGCGACCAGACCACCGTCACCGCCATCCCACTCGACCTCGAAGCCAAGCCGGACGCCGAACTCGGCAGCAAACTGTTCACCTATCACAAGTGGGACGCCCGCCAGACCTGCAAACGCGGCGACTGGCTGGTGCACAACGGCGACGACGTCTACACCGTCGATCGCGACACCTTCGCCCGCACCTACACCGAGGTTGCTCCGGGTCAATATCGCAAGACTGCCAATGTGTGGGCGGAGCGTGCGGACAAAGCCGGCGAGATCGCCACCAAGGAAGGCAGCACCCGCTACAAGGCCGGCGACTTTCTCGTTTACAACCAAGCCGACCGCAAGGATGGGTATGCGGTGACGGCGAAGAAGTTTGCGGAGTTGTATGAGGCGGTGGGGTGAGCTCACTCAGGATTATGGTCGGGGTGGTTCATCGACCCCGATGGGTCCGGAGGGAAGGCGTCCAGAAAGCCAGTGAGTCTCGTCGCATCATGGGATTCAAGGTCCAGAAAAGGCTGGTCCAATGCATTTGTCCGAACGCGTTAACTCGAAGCTACTGATCGAACACCAAGATGTTCAAGGCATCGATCTGAGTGACCGCTTTTTCCTAGACAGCGTCATTCGCTTTTCAACCTTTACGCGCTGTTCGATGCGTCATAGCAGCTTTGCCACCAGCCGCGTCGAGCACTGCCGGTTCCGCGGCTGCGACCTCTCGCACGCGCGCTTCGATCAAGCCAGCATCATTTCTTCGTCAACTTTCGACGATGAAGGCGAAATGAGCGGCGTCCTGCGCGACGCGCGATTCGACGGCACAAAGCTTGCCCAGGTCGACTTCGGTCCCATCTTTGCCGAGCGCGCGGACTTCAATCGGGCCAACCTCAATGAGGTGACGTTTAGAGGCACCAAGCTTGCGCGGGCGCGTTTCATAGGCAGTCGGTTAACGCGAGTGAATTTTCTTGGGACGAGTTTGAAAGAAGCTGTGTTTGTGAGGAACAGCTTGACCAATTGCAAGCTTGACGAAGTGCTGGTAACCGGTGTCGCCGCGTGGAACAACAAGTACGACGAGGCTTCATCTGACCAGCAAAGATGCATCATCGACGACCACTTGCCGCTGCGAATCCGCAACATTGAGACTGCGCAATTGATCGACCAGGTGTGTGACGGCAAGTTTGCCAATGCCGTCAACGAAATGACTGGATGCGCTGTCTTGCTGCTCGGCAGATTTGATAAGGCCGGTCGTGAGCGCCTTGACGTTCTCAGACGAGGGCTCGAAGAACAAGGCTACCTTCCGCTGATCTTCGAATTCGTGCCGCCGACAGACCGAACTGTCACTGAGACCGTGGTGCTGCTGGCACACATGGTCAAGTTCATTGTCGCCGACCTCAGCGACCCGCGCTCTGTGGGCCACGAGTTGCGCTCCATTATCCCAACACTCGGCGTGCCCGTGGTACCCGTTATTTCAGCGAACCAGGATGCCTACAGTATGTTTGGCGACTACTGGCGGTACGACTGGGTGCTTGACATCGTCAGGTATGGCAGCACCCAAGAATTGGCCGACATTCTCTTGAGCCGGATAATCTCGCCGGCCCTGGGAAAGGCTGAGCAAATCGACGCGCGCCGGAAGAAGCATCTGCGTGCCGCCGCCGACAATCGGGAGAGCTGAAGCCATGAAGAGACTGCCACTTCTCATTGCTGCTTTGCTAAGTGCTATGACGGCCGATGCCTCACCTCTGGATACAGGCGCCGAGGGCAACTATGTCGAGGAAGGTGGCGAAGTTCGCTGGCACCTTAGACTCACGGAGAGTCGTCAGCGGGCGTTGCTGTCAAAATGCGCGAGCGGCGATTTGCTGGGCACTTTTGCAGAGTGCACGGATGAGCAGGGTGTCCAGGTCAAAGGAAGGATCGATATTGACGAGGACGGCGATTGCGACGATTCCTATAGCGTCGACGGCTCTTCTTCGAAGCTCTGTTCCGAGGATGATTGCTTGAAAATAACCAGCGATCAGCCTCGACAACTGGAAGTCACGAGCCAGAAATCCAGAACAGAACGGAAGGTGGTCTTGCGGGCGGAACAGGATCTCAAACATGAAGAATCGTGTGCATTGAGCCGTTGACCATCGGCCGGCGGTATTCGAGAGAAGGGGGCTCCGGAAGGAACGGTGCGGTGGATTGTCCAGGGTCCACTTCCAATGGCAGGCCACCAACGCGACGTATGCTTGCTTAGCACAAGCCAGTGCTTGTGGTCGACAATTGACACCCGCGTTCCGAATGTTCGTTTTCTTGCCCGGCCCTTTGGCCCGTATGTCGGACGTGTTTGATATCGCCGGAGGTGCGCGGAACTGGCGTGGCCTCGGCCCAGTGATCGCGCTTGATCAGGGGAGGGCCGGTCCGGGACGACAACCACGACGCGATTACTGCCCACGCAGAATCAGAGATTCGACGAGCGAATTGATTCCGTCAGGGTCACACTTCGTGAAGGCACCAAGTTCGTCAAGAGTCGGTTGACTGGATAGGAGACGCAAGCCGTTGGCGTCATAGTGGAAGCCTGCAATTCGCTCACTCAATCCGGCGAGGTGACGTACCTGCGTGGAGCTGAGACGAAAGCCAACGCGGGTCAAGGAGAACAGATCGTCACTTGCGTTCGCGTTCGGCGAATCATCAAATGTGTTTTCTCGCCACAAGCGGATGCCAACCCAGTCTCCGTCCGGGGAAAACTGCAGGGGACCAACCTGCATGGCGTAGTCATCATCGCAGGGCATTCCGTTGTGCGAATCCGCCTTGTCGTCGAACTCGGACTGATCAACGAGCAACACCAAGGTCCGCATATTCCACACCTTGAGTTGGCCGTCGCGCGTCGCGACTGCTACGCGCTCTCCATCTTGATCGAAGGCTGCGCGGATGGGTGCCTGCGACATCCTGGGTGGAAGCAACGTCCACTCGCCAGTGTCGATATTCAATAGCCAGAGGTCCGAGCGATGTGCGACCAGGGCGATCGTCACCTCCGAATTCACGGCGAGCGGCACGCGTCCCGCGGGCAGTTGCACTACTCCCTGGGTTGTCAGCCCGGTCTGGTCGATTCCTACCAAGGCATAGCGCAAACGGCCGGTGCCGAAGCAGTTCATATCGAGATCGGAGTAACTTAGCAGGGTGACGAACGCCCGACGGCCGTTGTGACCAACGTGAATGTCCCTTACCCATAACCGCTGTCCAAAGCTCGGCAGCTTTCCGATCTGCTGGCCGGTACTCGCGTTCCATACGGCCAGCCCGTCATCGGCTGCACCCGTTACCAGCGTGCGACTGTCGGTGGAAATTGATGCGCTGGTATGGGCGAGCCACGCGTAATCACCCATTTCACTTTCATAGTCAGTCAACTCTTTGGGCAACGGATGACTTATGGTGATCGTGCCGCTGACCGGCGACGCAACAGTCCAAGATCCGCTGCCGTACTCCGTTTCCGTCACAGGAGTTCCCGCGCCAACACGTCCGGACTTGTACCAGTCCGGTGTCTTCCCAAGCGCCCGGGCGGGTGTCGAGCCAACGTCTGCCGCCTGCTGATTGGGATGCCATCGAAAGCTACGGCCGTTGTCTTGAAGAATCAGAAGGCCCTCGCCAAAAGCGACGACATGGGCAGGTGAGTCATTTGGCAGCCGGATTGGAATTCCGACCGGTAACCCGGAAGGCACGGCGAACAGGTCAATCTGGTTGCCGGAGGACAGGGCAAAAAGGCGCTTTCCCATGGCCAGGAAGCCGCTTCTCAATAGACCGGGGACTTCAATGCTGGCAAGCGGACCAGCAGGACCCGCTACGATCAAGCTATCGAGTCCTGTATCTGCGACTACGTGATCCGCGCGAGGCGGTATCGGTATCGGCTCGTAGATGCTGTCGGTCAACGCATCGTCGACCGTGTTGTTTCCCTGCTTGTCCACACAGCTCATGCTGGCCTCGCTAGGCTCCTGAAGGGAGCCCGGGATGACCGCGACGCTGCAATGCTCGCCATTGGGGCCGAAGAAGACGTCGAGAAAATCCATACCGCCGTTTTCATCGTCCCAAACCAACGTGAACCCCACGCCTTTGTCGCCTCGGCGCCAGAGCTGTCGGCCGACTGATGCGGTCAGCACCTCTCGCCCATCGGGCGAGACGGAAATGTCGCTGACATCATGAGAGGCCTTCAATTTGTCGCAGGATTCGGCATCTGGAGGTGACCTGATACAGATCTCTCGACCTCCAGCAACGGCTATTGTCGATCCATCATGAACGAGTTCGAAGACGCCGGGCGCGGCCGGCAAACCGCTCAATTTCTTCGACGATTTTCGCGCAAAGTCCAAAAGAATCATCGACCCGTCAAGTGTCAGCACAACAGCGGCCCCCTCTGCCACTTTGATGGTTGTCGCGCCCGGGATCGACAATGTCCAGATCGGCAACGTCAGGTCTTGGTGCCAGACCTTGACCTCTCCTCCATCGAGCATTGCGACTGCATGCTCAGCCGATGGGGACGACCTAAACTCAAGCACCCTCGCGCCTCCTCCCGCCGGGGTGACCGCATTCAACAAGTTCGCTTGGCGAGTCTGAATGAGATGCAGGGCGCGATCGACGGCAACACGATTGTCAGGATTGGTCCGCATCGCTAACCCGAGGCGGGCCAACGCCTCGTCCGGACTGTTCGCTTCGACCGCGGCTTGCGCCAGCCGAACTTGTGTGTCCGAAAGCGAGCTTACAAGCGCGGTCGCATTCTGGTTGGACTGGTACCAGCCGAATCCAGCGACCAGTGCAAGTACGAGCATCGCAGAAACCGCAGCATTACGCAGCCTCACGTTGCTCCGATGTGTGAGCACTTCCTGATCGTTCATCGCGCCGGGCTCAATTTCGCGCAGACGCGCCGATAGTGCGTTGATCGCCTTCCGGTATTCAGGGTCGTGCAGGTCGCGCCGCTCAGCGGTAGTCGCCCACGTCAAATCAAGCCAGAACGGGATATCGTCAATGTGCGATTCGAGAATTGCCGGCAACGCATCACTCAAGGGCCATAGAACGCGCTGGGTCGCAGCGTCGCAAACGATGTTGTTGCTGACGTGCGCAATGATCAGTTGGTCTTTGCGACCGAGTTCATTGCACCAGTAGCGCAGCTCGTCGGCCACCCACGGGGATTTGGCCGCGGCCGCTGATGCTATGTAGATCAGGTACTTGGATTGTTCCAACCCGCGCCGAATTTGTTTGGACAGACTGTCGCCTGGCCGCAGCACGCGCTCGTCACGAAATACTGAGACCGGAGGTTTCAGAACCGGCTTGGCGTAACGCTTGACGGCAGATTCCAGCGCTTCCGCATGTGCGCGATCGTGGTCAATGTGTCGATAAGAAATGAACGCGAGATGTCGCATGTCTGTCCTTAGCCATCTGAGCAGAAGCGTCCAAAAGGACGAATATCACCGCAGTCTCGACAGCAACGAGCGACGCGCCATCACAAACTCCGAAACAAATCCGTAGCCCCCGGAACATGTCTCAGGTCCAACTCCAGCGACGTGTTACCCACTTTGGCTCCCAGCGAAAACGCGCCGTAGCAGTCAAACGCGTATCGGGCCACGCCGTTGATGATTTCGCCTTCCTGTACCGGTTCCTTGAAGGTCTCCTTGTCGAGGAAGAACTTGACCTTGGCGTTGCCTGGCAGGGGTCTGCCGTCGATTCGCCGCACGGTTGCGGTCACCCGGCTCCACACTTCGTGTTCATCGTTGGGTGGGTCGACGCGGACCTGGGCGCTGAGCAGGTAGCCATCGACGAGTGCGCAGCCGCCGAAGCGGCCGGCGTTGGCGTCGTCTTTGCTCGCCACAGTGCGGTTCACCAGTGCCGCTTCGATCAACCATCGCGGTAGTGATAGCGCGAGGTCGGCGGCGGTGTCGTAGCGGCAGATGCTGCGGCCGGTGACGTCGAATCCGGGGACTTCCGCGGCGTGTGACACCAGCACCACCGGTCGCTTCAAGGCGTCGGCGTAGCCGAGTTCGTAGTAGCAGTTGGGCCGGCTGTCGGTGAGGTCCGCGACCACCACCGTCGCGCTCTCGATCCCGCGCAACACGCGTTCGAGAATCGAGGTGCTGAGGTGGATGTCGTCGGTGCGGTAGCAGGCCAGACCGATGGAGGCGGCGGCCTCGCGCATGGCTTGCTGGATGGCATCGTGCCGTGCATGGAAGGGCACGACCATGAATACGTGCGGGAGGTCGGAGCGGAAAGGTGTGTGGGTCATAAGCGGGACTCCTGGCTGTCCGGGGCTGGTGGGATACGGGCGGGGCATCGGCAGGAATTGCTTCGTCTTGAACTGCGAATCGCAAGAACCGCGTGCCGACGTGGCCAGCAATCACGGCTGGAGCACCCGCGCCAGCCACCCCGGCGCGAGCACGCATGCTTTGCTTCCCGCTAAAGACCCAACCGCTCACCCAACACCCGCTGTCCTTGCTTGTTGAAGCTGATCCGGTGCAGGGATATTTGGGCGTGGAATTCGCTGCCGGCGCCGAGGCGGGCGATGGCGGCTAGTAGGGCAACGGTCCGGTCGGGCAGGCGTTCGCTGAACAGGCGGAAGATCGCGTCGCTCACGTTGACGGCGGGGGAGGCGGCGGTTTGTAGCGCTTGCAACAGGGCGTCGAGGCGGTCGCGTGCTTGCCTGGCCTCGTCATCACTGAGCGCGTGCGATTGGGTGAACTCGGCCAAGCGTCCGATATCGGCAAGCGCGTTGACGGAGGCAGGAATACAGACAATCGCCCGATGCAGCGCACGATATTCGCGGGAGATCTGGCTGAGAACCGAGCCCGGATGCATTGCCAGGCTGGTGGAGGGCGACGCTGCGCTGATGGAATCGTGGGCGGCGCGATCTGCCCCGGACTTGGTGCTGGCGCGTTGCACTGCGTCCAACAGCGTGTTGAAGGGGAGCTTCGGAATGAGCCTTCCTGCTGGGTCGGCGCGTTTGCGCATGAAGCGCAGGCAATCGCGCAGAGCGTCTTCCCGCAGTGATGTGGCGGGAACGAAGGCGGCTTTTGCCAAGGCGGCGTCGATGCGGTTGAGGCTAACGCCCACCGCCAGCGGGCCGTCGCTGCCATCGTCCAAACGCAACGCTGCGGCGGCGGCTTGTTCGGCTCGCACCATCCCGGCATCAACAAACGAGGCAAGGAACTGAGCAAGCGCCTTGGGCTTCAGTTGCTCCTTGCCGACCAGTTCGAAGGCAAGTCCAAGCGTGCCCGGCAATCGATCCGGGTCCGCCGAAATGAGGTCGAAGTCAGCACTGAAGCTGGCGCTCTGCGCGGTGCGTGGGTTGTTGGAGAAATCGAACTGCTCCGCCTTGCCCTTGAAGAGCCTGACGCGCCCGGACGCGTCGACATCGATCTCCACCTCGCTGCCGAAAATGCGCACATCAGAGAAGTTGAGACCAAACAGATCCAGCGAAAGGCTCATGCTGCGTCCGCCTTTGGCGTAGGCCGAGAAGCCGCCTTTCTCGATGACGACGCCGGCGACCTTGGGCTTCGACGCGTCGATGACATCCGGATCGAAGGCGGCTAGATCGATGGTGCCTTGGCCAAGCACGAGGCGCCGAAACAAGGCGTTTGCTTCGTCATTGGTCGCAGGCGTGAAGCGCAGCAGAAGTTGCCGTGATTCACCCGATTCAAAACTCGACGACGCCGCAAAGTTGACGCCGACCTTGAGCGCGGCAGCCTTTTGCGCCACCGCGGTCAGCGCTTTGCGCCAACCTTCGTACTTGGTGAGGAGCTTCTCGATTTCTGCCGCCACCGCGCTGGCATTGGTGTCGACGGCAGTCACCAGGTCCTGCACCATTTTTCCCATCGCCTCCAGCGGGCGCAGCAGATCGGTCAGCTTGTCCTCGGTCTTGCCTTTGAGCTTGGCGACGTAGGCATCGATCTCGCCGAGGGTATCGGCCTGCTGTGCTTCGATGGCCTTCACGAGTGCAGCGTGGATGGTTGCTCTGGCCTTGGATTCGAGATCGCTGTCCGACGCGGCCTCATTGAGCAAGCGGGCAGCTACCCGTTCGGCGCTGCTGCCGAGCAATTCAATGCGCTCATCGAGCATCCCCGCCCATCGCTTAATCAACTGAGCGGAGAGTGCTTCGGCCGCATCGGCTGCGCTGGTCTCCCCCAGCACCAGTTCCGCCAGCGGAAGCAGTCGCTCGCCCCATTTTTTGCCCAGCTTGTCTTTCAACTTCGCAACAAGAGCATCGCCGGGTCTTGACCATGCATCGAGCTTGCCGCGCAGGTCTTCATCGAGTGCTGGCAGCAGCTTGTCCAGCCAGCCTTGGGCGAGCGTGTCCAAACCGTTGATGCCGATTTCGACGCCGGCCTTGAACTCACGCCCGCGACTGGCTGAGCGGGTCTTGGTGAGCTCCAGCAACACGTCTTCACCGTCGCGCGTCAGGCGCAGGTTGAACTCACCGGTGCGGCTGGCGGTAAAACCAAAGCTTGCTTTGGCCCCCAGCGCGAGCTGGATCGCCTGTGGCCCGTTGGCACCGTTGACGCTGGCTTCGCGGATGAAGCCGCGCTGCAGGGTGAGCTTGCCTGCCACGCTCAATGTGCGTTCGGCGCGCACGTCAATCGCACGCAACGCGTCCAGGTGCCGTCCGGGTTGTTTGGGCTGCTCCAGCACTCGGCGAACGTCGTCCAGTTCCCACGGGCGGATGCCGTTGGAGAGTTCCAGCGCTGCATCGACCAGAGAGCCCAGAACGGTGTCATGGCGATGCCGTTCGAAGTGCCAGGTAACGCCAGCACCGAGTTCGAGGCCAGCACTCAGCTCAAACTGCGGCGCCTTGACGCTGCCCTCGGTGCCCAAATTGCCGCCGAAATGGCAGCGATGCAACACATCGGCGGTCGCCAACGGCAGGCCGATCTTGGCGGCTTCGGCCGGTGCCAACACGTCCAGAATCAGCTCAAGTGATGCATTGGCGCTGAGCGCAATCGCGGCGTTGCCGCGGACAGTGTCGCGACTGGCCGAGGCTTCAAGCTTGAGCTCGATCGGATCGGCCGGGTCGCCCAAGGTAGACAAACGGACGTGCTTGCTCATTGGCTCCTCAATGATCAACCCGGCCTCTCTCAGGCGCGTGATCGCGCTCTTGATCTTGCCCAGATCAACCAACGCAGGATCTGCTGCGCCACCAAGCATCCCGGCCATGCCCATCAAATCGCGGACGGCATTCAGCAGGTCCATGCCCTGCGTCAGGCGCTGTTCCAAGGCGCCAATAAACGGGGTTTTCGGGTCGAGGTCCAGGCTCTTGCCTGTGCCTGCGGGAACAACAGAAAGCACGGTATTCATGAACGGACTCCTGGTCAGTGCAGCGGCGAGTGAGGCGGGTTGTGTCGTGTTCGCGGTAGCGGTCGCAGCACTCGGCAACGCCGCAACCGCAGCGGATCGAAAATCCACTCGGTGAGGCGGACGGAGCAGTTGGGTGGCAGCGGCGATAACGGGTTCGGGGTTGCAAGGGCGACCAGCGCGTTTTCGATTCCAGTCTCCCTTGCGGTTGGGATCGGGAGAGGAATCAGTCGCGTGGGTGAGTCGAAGCCAGTTCGATCGCGCTTTGGTGTTTTCGCGTCTGGATCGAAATGGCCGCAGCGCGAATCCGGGGAGACGCGGCTGCAGGATGTCTCGTGCGCATAAAGAAGCGTCGAAAGTTCGAGCTTCGAATCCAACAGCCGCACGCGCACCCGTAGATCGCGGTAGTCGAACCTCATGCCTTTTCCCTCGCAAAGTTACCTGCCCCAAGCAAGCCCAGCCCGGCTGCGATGTTCACTCGGCCGGCATGGCGTGCTTCCCCATGTCATCCCCAAGCCAGTCGTCAAGTACGGTGCAATTCCCCACTGCACCGTCCACGGCAAGGCGTCTTGCCCCCGGGTTCCGCAGCTAATCGCGTAAACCATTGATATCTCTGTCCTCGGACAGCGAAAAATGACACTACAGGCTGGATTTCGCGGGTGCTGGGAGCTTGAGTGCCTCGAACAGGTCGATCTGCTC
>JBQTGY010000123.1:0-5853 GCA_052390415.1 Pseudomarimonas sp.
GCGCGCGGCGCGGCTTCGTAACCCCTCAACACGCGCAGCCGTGCATGTTCGCGGGCTACGCCCGCTAACTTGCTCGGCTGCCCCTCTCCTTTCTGAGAACCGTTCGTCATGCGCCTTTTGGTAACAATCCTCTGTTACGTGCTGCTTTCCGCTTGCACCTCGTCCGCTGTCAACTCGAATGAGGAAACCGTCGCAGGCGAAGTCAGCCAGCCAGCTGCCTCGCCTACCCAAGTCAACCTGAGCTGCAAGACCAACGCCGACTGCACGATCAAGGATGTTGGCAACTGTTGCGGCTACTTTCCGGCCTGCGTCAACACCGCCAGCCCCACCTTTCCCGAGCAGGTGCGCGCGGCATGCGCCAAGGAAGGCACTGCCAGCATCTGTGGATTCGCTGACATCAGCAGCTGCGAGTGCGTGGATTCGCAGTGCCGGGCCGCCAGCGCAGATGCGCCCGCCGCCGTAAACTAAGCCGCATGCTCTATCACCAAATTCATCTCACCTTGCCCGCGTGGCTGCATGAAGCGGTCGATCCACTGCGCGTGTATGGCGACGACGCAAGCCGAGTCGCGCTGGCCATCGAACTTGCCCAACGCAATGTCAGCGAGGGCTCAGGCGGACCGTTTGGGGCCGTTGTGTTCGATGGTGCCGGCCGCATACTCGGGGTCGGCGTCAATCGCGTGGTGCCACAGACTTGCTCGGTCGCGCACGCCGAAATGATGGCCTTCATGACCGCGCAACAGCGCAGCCAGCAGTTCCGCCTCAATCATCCCGATGGCGGCTTGCAACGCCCGATCACCTTGGCGACATCCGCCCAGCCGTGCTGCATGTGTTACGGCGCCAGTGTCTGGGCCGGCATCGACGTGCTGCTGATCGCCGCGCGCGCAGAAGATGTGATGGAGCTGACCGAATTTGACGAAGGTCCGCTGCCTGCGGATTGGATCGGCGAACTGGAACGCCGCGATATCGCCGTGCGCCGCGACATCCTGCGCCAGCCGGCGCGCGAAGTGCTGCGTGCGTATGCCGCGCATGGCTCGCGATACTGATGCCTGTTCGCGAGTGAGTCGTACCAGAGATCACCGATGACCGGCTTGGTCTGCCTTTGCCGGCCAGGTTTTGAGCCTGAACTCGCCGCTGAGTTGAGCCACCGCGCGGCGATGGCAGAAATGCCGGGTTATGCCAAAACTGAGCGCAACAGCGGTCTGGTGCAATTTCTGTTGGCTGATGCCACGACGGCCGACACATTGGATCGCGCCCTTGCATGGCGCACGCTGGTATTTGCACGGCAGAAGCTGCGTTTGCTGGCCGAACTGGCCGGGCTTGATCCCAGCGATCGGGTCACCCCGGTCATGAACGTCCTGCGACAGCGCAGCGCTGACCAGAAGCCCTTTGTCGACCTGGTCGTCGAACATGCCGACTCCGATGCCGCGCGTCCGCTCGCTGGTCTCGCTCGCGCCTTCGGCAACGCGCTGCGGCCTGCCCTGCGCAAGGACGGGATTCTGGCAGCGGTGAAGGCGGCGCACGGCCGAGTGCTGCATATCGTGCTGCTCGACGGTGACCACCTGTTGGTCTGCGACGCGCAGACGGTCGACAGCGCGCCGTGGCCATCCGGCATCCCGCGTCTGCGCATGGCCAGCGATGCGCCATCCCGCTCGGCGCTGAAACTCGATGAGGCCCTGCTGGTTCTGCTTGATGAGGGCGAACGCGAGCGACTATTGAAGCCCGGCATGCGCGCGGCGGATCTGGGTGCAGCGCCAGGCGGCTGGAGCTGGGTGCTGGCCCGCCATCATCTGCGAGTGACTGCCATCGACAACGGACCCATGGCGGCCAGCGCGATGGCAACCGGTTTGATCGAACACCAGCGCGCTGACGGCTTTCGCTGGCAGCCCGCGCAGCCCTTGGATTGGATGGTCTGCGACATGGTCGAACAACCGCGCCGGGTCGCCGCACGCATGGCCGAGTGGTTTGCCAATGGCTGGTGCCGGCATGCGATCTTCAATCTCAAGCTGCCGATGAAGAAGCGTTGGGATGAGACCCAGCTGTGTCTCGAACTCCTGCGCTCGCCAGCGGGCAAGCCGCTGACCTTGCGCGCCAAGCAGCTCTATCACGATCGTGAAGAGATCACGGTGGCAGCGCTGGGCGGTTAGTTCGACGATTCTGGCCTGCGACGGCAGGCCAGCGACAGAACTGCGGCGAGCCGACACAGTTTTGCATTGCTTGAAGGTTAAACTCGGCGGTCCTAGCCCACGTGCTGTCGAGCCAATCATGCTGAATCGTCTTGCTACACACCTCTTGCTCGCCTGCGGCGGTCTGGGGTTGCTTTGCACCGCTACCGGCGCGATTGCGCAGGTGAACCTCGCCGCTGGTGGCACGTACCAACAAGTGTTTGACACATTGTCGAACACGGGCACCAGCAATGCCTGGGCGGACAACTCGACGCTGCCGGGCTGGTACTCGGCGCGCATTGGCGGCTCAGCGGCGGCGGGCCCTACCTTGGTTTACATCGCCAGCAACGGCTCAAGCAATGCCGGCGGCATACACAGTTTTGGCGCCACGGGAGCCGGCGAGCGAGCCTTGGGTTCGATTGGTTCGGGTACGCCGGGAAACCAATGTAATGCCGTCCGGATCATCAACTCCGGCGCAACCGCGATCACCCAACTCGATATCTCCTATACAGGCGAGCAATGGCGCAACGGCGGCAACACGTCAACTCAGCCACTCAGCGTTACGTATCAAATTGCCGCCGCAGCGACCGTGTTCGACATTGCTTGCACCAGCAACACCAATTGGACAGCAATTCCCGAGCTTGATTTTGTCAGCCCGACCGTCGGCGCCACCGCCGCGACTCTGGATGGCAATCTGCCCGCCAATCAGCAGGCACGCGCGCACTCGCTGCCGGTCAGCATAGCGCCAGGCGATCAGATCTGGCTGCGTTGGACTGACCTCAACGACAGCGGCAACGACCATGGCTTGAGCATTGATGGCCTGAGTATCACCGCTGGCCCGATCGCGCCACCGCTGCCCGAAGTGACCTTCGCCGCCGGCACCGTCAGCGCCACCGAAGGCAATACAGGCGACGCCAATCCGCTCAACTTTGTCGTCAACGTCAGCCCTGCTCCGCAGGCTGGAAGCCCAGTGACATTTGAAGTGGCAGTGACCGGCACTGGCGGTCGCTTCAACTACAACGGCACGGCGATGTTCACCGTCACCGACTCCACTGTGTTGCCGCTCACCATCAGCCCCACCACGGTCGGCAACCTCGTTGTGGATGGCAACAGCGATGTCACCGTGACGCTGTCTGGATTCACGGGTACCGCGGCCGGGCAAGTCAGTCCCTTGGCCAAGATCGGCACCATCAATGACGATGATGTCGCCGCCCTGCCGGTAGTCAGTTTCGCTGCGGGTGATGTATCGGCTTTGGAAGGTGGTCCCGGCGAAGCCAATGATCTCAACTTTATCGTGAACGTGGTGCCCGCCCCCGTGGCCGGCAGTCCGGTCATGTTCAACATTGCCGCCGGCGGCACGCTCGGACGGTTTACCTACACCGGCCCGGCGTCACTGACAGTCACTGACACCACACCCTTGCCGCTGACCCTGACGGCGCAGACAGTCGGCAACTCGGTTGACCAAACCGATGCCAGTGTGACCTTGAACCTGTCGGGTTTCACGGGCACGGATGCTTCACAGGCCAGCCCGATCGAGAAGGTCGGTGTGATCACCGATGACGATTTGCCGATCAGCGAGATCTTTGATCTGCAAGGCAATGGTGTGTGCTCGCCATTGGTAGTGCCTTGCAATATCGCGGTGGAGACCATCGGACCGGTCGTTCGCACATCGAACAATGTCATCACCTACGTTGGCGGTGGCGGCTTCTTCATCCAGACGCCGGATGCACGCGCCGATGCCAGCGCGCTGACATCGAATGGCCTGTTTGTGTTCGCTTCCGGAGTAAATGTCACCGATGGCGATCAGCCCTTGGCGGCGGGTGATGTGGTCGAGGTGATCGGCGAGATCGTCGAGCGCTTTGGCTACACCCAGATTCGGGTATCGACAGCACGCGACGGCAACAACAGCATTGTGCGCACGGCGACAGGCAGTGCCTTGCCGGCACCGATCGCACTGGGCAATACACCAGCGCGCGGAGTGACTGCCGAAATACCTTCACGCGATCCGGCCGCGCTCAGCTGTGGCGCCAGCAATTTCGAGTGTTTTGAAAGCATGCGCGTGAGCATGAGCAACGCGACCGTGGCGGTATCCAATCAGCGCTTCAGCACGGATCTGTACGCCGAAGTGTATGTCTCACCGTTTGGCGAGCGTGCCCAACGCGAGAAAGGCGCGCGTTTTGGCAACACCTTGCAACCGGAGAATCAGGCCGCCGGCATCTGGGACGGCAACCCGGAAATCATCGAGATGGACGCGGACTTCCTGATTCCGGCCAACAATGGTCTGGAATTGTTCGGTGCCGCACGCTTCTCTGGTGAAGGCGTGATCGGCTTTGATTTTGGTGACTACGAGTTCTGGCCGGCTTCGCTTACGGTAGATGCCTCAAGCAATCAGTTGCTGCGTCCAGTCCCAGTGACGACGCCCGAGGAACTGACCATTGGCTCGTTCAATGCGTTTCGACTCTGCGACGCCACCGCCGGCAATACGACGGTGCTGTGCTCGAGCACTGCCGGCGCAGAAATCGATACGGCGCGTGTGACCCATCAGCTTGGACAGGTCAGCGCCTACATTCGTCAGGTCCTGCGCAGCCCGGATGTCGTCGGCTTGCAAGAGGTTGAAAACCTGGCCGTTCTCACTCAGTTGGCGACGCAGATCGCGGGCGATGGTGGCCCGATCTACAGCGCCCACCTTTCCGAGGGCAATGACGTCGGCGGCATCGACGTGGGCTACTTGATCAACACATCACGGGTGCAGGTGCTCAGCGTTACCCAGCGTAATGCCAACGAAACCTGGCTCGATCCGGAGGCGGGTGGTGCACAGGCGATCCTGCATGACCGTCCGCCGCTGCAGTTGCTTGCCAGTTTCAACGGCAGCGGCCAACCATTTGTTTTCGTGGTCATCAACAACCACCTGCGTTCGCGCGGTGGGGTCGACGTCAGCAATGCCGATGGCGAACGCTTGCGAGCCAAGCGCTTCGTGCAGGCAAGCTCGATTGCCGGAATCATTCAGCAGGTGCAGGCCACTGGCCCCGTTCCGCCGCCTCCGTTGATCGTGATCGGCGATATGAATTCCTACCAGTTCACCGACGCCTATGTGGATTCGGTAGGCCTGCTTGCTGGCACGTATGAAAACGCCGAAAACACCTGTGCGCCGAGTAACGGGGTGACCAACTGCAAACTGCCGTTCGGTATCAACACGGTGGTTCCCGCCTTGGTCAACGCGGTGGATGTGCTGGACTTCAATGATCAATATTCCTACAACTTCACCGAGAGCTTCGGGGCCGTGCAAGGCAGCGCCGGACGTGAAGTCGCGACCAACCAGGTGCTGGACCACGCGCTGTTCAATCAGGCCGCAGCACCCTTCGTGACCGGCATCGCATTTGGTCGCGGCAATGTCGATTCGTCACGCCAGCGCTTCCGCGTCTGCAACTACACCCTGCGCGACTTGACGCTGTGCCCGCAGGGTCCGGGCAACTGGGTGCCGACCGGCAGCTCGGATCACGATGGTTTGGTGATCGTGCTAGCCCCGCCGCGGGCGGAAGATATCTTCGCCAACGGGTTTGAGCCCTAGTGGACTGTAACGGACAAATCGAAAGTAGCTCGCTCGGTCTGGCCGCGCTGGACTTGCTCCTCACTCCGCCAATAGCTTTGGCTATTGGCCTCGCTCCGGAGCGGCGTCCATCACGCCCATCCC
>JBQTGY010000124.1:0-45477 GCA_052390415.1 Pseudomarimonas sp.
GGCGTGGATGATCGCGCAGGGCTTTGCGGCAAGCGCAAGGCGCGACGAGCCGGAATGGTGGGCCCATTGCGGCGAGAAGCAACGCAGCGATTGCCGCAAAGAACAAGCGAGGGCCGCGCCAGCGGGAAAATGCAGGCGGACAGACTGTTCGCCGCGAGATGTGGCAGAACCCCTCTAGCAGCAAAGGTTTCCGGGCAATTTCACGCGACCTCATGAAATGTCCGGGCTAGTGTCCCTACCTACAAGACTACCGCCCTGGCATGTTGGCGCTGGCAGGCGCCGGTTGCAGACACAGCTCAGGCCGTGAGCACTCCAGCGGAAAGCAAAGCCGCCTTGAGTGGCGCAAGCTCCGCCTCGTAGCGCCGCCATTTCTGCACCGAGCGCGAATTGATGGGTTGCCGAACCTGGGCGGCACTCGCTGTGGTCGCTGGCGCGTCACTTGCCGAAGGATCCAACACCGCGTCTTGCCATTCCAAGCCGCACCAATCGAGCATCCTGCGTGCCTCGCTCTCGGTGTCGCTCAGCAGTGCCTCGTAGCTGACATCAAGGATTTCACCCGGCATGACGCTGTGCCAATGCTGCATCAAGCGATGATACGTGGCGTAATAATCCGCCAATTCCTGCAGGTTACAAGAGAACGGATAGGCTTGGTTGAACAGGGTTTGGTAGATCGCGTAGCAGGTGTCCATCGGCTCGCGGTGCACATGGATGATGCGAGCATTTGGTAGCGCCTTCTTGATCAAGCCGCAGTACATGAAATTGATCGGCATCTTGTCGATCACCCAGCGGCTGGGCGGCGCGGCTTGGCGGGCTCCGGTCATGTAGTCGGCACCCAATGCCGCGAAATCGATTAGCCGCGCGACTTCTGCCATTGGCGTGTCCGGCAGCTCGCGCGCCCGTTGCTGGACTTTTTCGGCAAGCGCCTGGCCAAAGTCCAGCAGTTCGCCCGCGGAGTTGACCTCGCTATGACAACTGAGCATTCGTTCGACCAAGGTGGAGCCGGTTCGCGGCATACCTACGATGAAGATGGCCCCTGGCTCTGGATGACCCACCGTCGCTTCGTTCATGGCCGATTGGTCGTACGCAGCACGAACAGCATCGATCGCCTCGCGTTCGCCGGCGGCGTCGTACTCACGCGACTTTCGCTTGATCGCCGCGGCTTGGCTCAATGCAGCGAATGATTCTTCGAAGCGGCCCAAGTCTTCCAGCTCCTTGGCGAGCGCGAACAAACAAGATGAGTGGGTGACCGAATTGGCCGCTGCTGCCGCAAGTTTGCTCTGCAGCTCAGCAACGTGATTGTTCTCCGGCGTCTGCCGGCGCAAGGTCGAGCGGCGGTAAAGTGCATGACCAGCCAGAGGCGTGACCGCCAACATGCGATCGATATTGCTTTCGGCGGCTGCAAAATCGCCGGCAAAAAATTGCCCCACGGCCAAATCGTAGCGAAGTGACGGATCGCTGCAACCCGCGTCCAAGGCGCTTTGGTACAGCGCTCGCGCTCGGTCAAGATCATTGCAAAGGCCAAAGATTCGCCCCACCGCCCACAGCGCCTGGCCGTCCTGGCCTGCCAGCGTGCACGCGAGTTCGGCGGTCTGGCGTGCATCTGCCCGTCGCCGGAGCGCGAGCTGAATGCGAGCCTTTTTCAGCAGCAAGGGTAGTTGCCCGGGAGCGGCCTCGATGGCGGCAACAATCATCGACAACGCGGCCGCATTCTCACCCTGAGCCATGCGCACTTCGCTGGCGAGATACAGCACCTCAGCATGCGTGGGGTGGGCCGCCAACAGCTCATCGCCATGACGTCTGGCATCATCAAGGTGTGCCTGGCGAAGCAACGAGAACGCGGCGCCTATCGATTGTCGCAGCGCCGCCGAGGATGCTGCGGGGGTGTTTGAACCACGGTCCATGTAACTTGCCTTGTTGAAGAGTTCGGATGGGTGGAGGCGCTTGTTATCAACGCGTAGCGCAGGGGCTGCTAAACGCGCTGGAACTCACGGGTTGCTGCCGAAATCACGCGCACCAGCTCGCGCTCGGCGGTCGAAAGCAACGGATTCCAGACATCAAATATCAGCACTACCCGCAGTTCGTCGCTGTCGTTGATGGCTTCGTGCTCGATGCTGTCGTCGAAAATCAAGACTTCACCCACGGTCCAGCGGCGCTGCTCGAATCCAACTCGATAGCGGCAGTGAGCGGGCACGATCAGGGGCAAATGGACGATCACCCGCGCGTTGGTTTCGCCGGAGTGCGGCGGAATCCGCGTGCGCGGTGCCAGCGCCGAGAACATGGCATTGGGACACAGGCCGCCAATGTCGGCCATTTCCACGGCGTCCAGCGCCGCTTTGGTGTGCGGACAGCCTGCGAGGTGCTCGGCCTGTGGCTCGCCATTGCGCCACAGAAAGTAGCTGCTCCAGCGCGTGGAGTGGTTCAACTCCTGCCACTGATTGACCGGCGCGCCGGGTGCATAAGCGATGTACGGTTTGAATTCCTGTTGCTCGCGTTGCCAGAGCGCGCTCAGTTCGGCGGTGATCGCGGTAGTGCTCGCCTCAAGCGTCTCGACCCAGGCAAACCGCTCCCGCTCATAAAATGGAATTGCAGGTAGACGCGGCACATGCAGCTGCGAGCACTGGGAAGTGTAGGGTTGCGACTGGCCGCTGAGGATCGCCCCCGCTTCGCGAAAGCGCTGTGCTTCCAGCGGTGCCAGCGTATCCAGCCGCCCCCCGATGCGGTCGGCCAAAAAAGCCGCCAGCTCGTTTCCCAATTTCTGGCTCAAGGCACGCGCGTGCAACAACTGGCCACGCAGTGCTGCTGGCCAGTGCGGTTCTGGTGGCGCTGCCTTCAGGGCATTGCGGTACCACGCCACCGCTGCCTTCGGCTGGCCGAGCCGTTCCAGACACGCGCCCTTGGCGAGCAAGGCAGGCAACAGATAGGGATCAATCGCCAACGCGGCATCCAGCGCCGCCAGCTCTTGGCGATGGTTGGCCTGATCACGTAGTACTACGCTGATCGAAAGCAACAGCATGGGATCGTCAGGCGTGACCCGCTGCGCCGCACGCAAAGCGAGCAAGGCATCATCAAGATGACCGCGGCGATACGCGTGTATGCCCAAGCTATGCAGTGCTTGCGGATGCCCGGGCTCGATTGCCAGCACTTGACGCCAGCAACGTTCGGCTTCATCCCAGCGACCCTGATTCGCCGCTGATCCCGCTGCCTGGATCAGGCTTGTCACCGCGTTACTCACCGACGACCCCAGCCACCCTGATGTCCGCGTCCTGCCATTGCTCGCACCGCAAAGTCGCAGACGCGCAGGCGCGCATCAGGGGGAGATTCAAAAAAGGGCGAAGCGATGTCATGGCTGCTCGGGTGTCATATCAAACGCAAT
This sequence comes from Pseudomarimonas sp., assembly GCA_052390415.1. GTDB lineage: Bacteria > Pseudomonadota > Gammaproteobacteria > Xanthomonadales > Xanthomonadaceae > JANNWF01. The sequence goes on from JBQTGY010000124.1 coordinate 3,374, forward strand.
CGTGATTCGGGGATCGAGGTCGGCGAACGGAACCGTTCCATGCCACATGTAGGAGGGGAACAGCGCCAGTTTGCCAGTCTGGGGGCGAATCACCCGCCGGGGCGACAGGCCCAGGCCGAGCTCCACCGGCGGTTGCCCAAATTGGATATGACCCGCCTGCGCCTCGCCATTGATGGGGTCGGTCACGCTTGCCGGCAAGGCCAGATAGAACGCCGAACTTATCCACCCCTGCGGATGAATGTGGTTCGCATGCTTGCCCGCCGACCATAGTTTGACCGACCACGAGCCGCAAATCTGCGCGCCGCTACCCAACCGACTGCGAAAAGGATGCGTGCGGTCGACCTCAAGCTTGGCCAGCCAGCCGTTTACGCTGCGCAACAGTGTCTGTTGCGTGGCGGCCAGGATTGCCGAATCACGACCGAACAATCGGCCGGGTGTTTGTGAGCCGCCACGCAAACTTTGCTGGACGGGCTCACGCGTGGCCAGATGCAGAGGCTCGATTGATTGCAGCAACTCGTGCACAAAGGCGGTGCTGTTGGCGCTGTCAGGCGGTGGCTCGACGTCAAGCAAGGTGATCAACGCGTCGTAGTCGCACAGCCAATGCTCGCGCGGGTCATCCAACATGCGCCACGCTGTACTCAGATAGGCCCAGGCCGTCTGATTGAGCGGGTCGATCCGAGTGGCTTCCAGTGCGCGTTCGACCGCGGAATCGAGCTTTCCAGCGGTGAGCAGGTGGCGAGCGTAGTCACTCAAAAAGCCTGAATCAGGTTGTCGTAACTGGCTGTACAAGGTGGCGTAAAGTTGATCGGCTGCCTCGACCTGACCCGCCTCTTGCAGCGCATTCGCCTGTAGACGCGCAAAGTTGGAGCAATCTGCGCTGCGGCGAAGATGGCGTATGTAGTGCAGCGCTTCGTCTGTCTGTTTTGCGGCCAACAAGAATTGCGCAAAGGCCGCCTGCAACTCGACATGCCCGGGTTGCTCCGCAGTGGCCTTGCGAAAGGCGGCCAATGCGTCCTCGTCTGGCGCGAGCGAACCGCCGTATTCCCATAACAATTGCGCCAACGTGACCTGTCCTGGCACAAACGCGGGAAATTCACGTACGACATGACGCGCGAGCGCCAAGCTTTGTTCGGGCTTGCCCACGTCCAGCCAGGCGCCGACGAGAGCATCGTCCAGTTCCGGGCTACGATGCCCCAGGTCTCGGGCACGTTGAAAACAAGCGACCGCCTGATCAGAGCGGCCCCGCAAGCGCAGCACCGCGCCGAGGTTGACCCACGAAACACTCGCTTGCGGGGACAACTCAAGCGCCCGTCGGAACGCGGCTTCAGCCGCATCCAATTGTTGGTTCGCGCGAAGCGCGTTGCCGTAGCTATGCCAAGCGGTCGCCGCATTGGCGTGCAATTCGACCGCGCGCCTGAGCGCTGAGACCGCCAGGCCAGGCTGATTGAGGCGTAGCGCTGACTCGCCCAGTTCAGTCCAGGCGGCGGCGTACGAGGGCTGGGCTGCAACTGCTCGCTGCAAACAGACTAACGTCGCTTCCTCCTGCCCCAGTTTGCGCAGTGACGCTGCATAGTTGAAAAGGATGACCGGCTGCGCCGGAGCCAGCTCCAGCGCACGTTCAAACGCCGCGACGGTCGCGCCGGTCTCGCCCAGTTCGGAGTGGCAAACCCCCAGCAATTGCTGAGCGTCAGCCGTGCCTGCCGCGTCCGCGGCCAACTGCTTGGCCTTGGCCAAGGCGTTGGCCTTTTCGCCCCCACGCAGGAGCCGCATGATCTCGTTGGCGTACGCCGCTTGCGCAGCAGTCAGCGGCTTGGGCGGACTCGTCTTGGCCACGCGACTACTTGACGCGGCGAGCTCTCAGTGAGGCCCGCGCGGGGGTCACCATCATGTGGGTGCCAAGGGCCGCGGTCTTCACCACAACAGCATTTCCCTTCGATAGTCGGCCCTTGAGAGAGGCTGCTTCAGTCAGCCGCCAGACCTGGCCATTGTCCAAAGTGACAAAACGCTGGCCGTCGGCTTGGGTAGAAATGTTGACGACCACGGCTTCGATGCGATCAGGGCCGGGCGCAAACTCGACGCCTGTGCGCTGCTCCAATACCTTCTTGTCGCTCAAGCCAAACTCGACTCGTGCCCGCTCGGCCTCTGCCGCGCGGGCAGCGGCGCGGGTTTGCTCATCGTAGACCGGCGGAAACGCGGCGTCGAAACACGCCAAACGTTGTTCGGGCGAAGCGATGCTGGCGCATCGGTGGGTCTCGGCCGAGTCGCTGTTGGCGAAGCTGACGCTGGAAAACGCGACCAGCAAGAGACCAGGAAGTAGCGATGAATGGGGCATGCAATAGTTCCAACAAGGGTGGCTGCCGCTCGCGGCAGCGCGAATCGTACCGTGGCACGGGCTACAACCTTACAATTGAGCAAATTTCTGGATCGGGAAGCTTGCTTTGAGTGTGCAGCAGTGGGAAGCGTATTACCGCAATGGCGCCATTGCGACCTGTCCAACCGCGCCCGACGGCGGCTATGACCTCGAAGTGCATCAGGCTTGGGTCGAGTTTTTCACCACCCTTCCCGACCACGCAAGCATTTTAGATGTAGGCACGGGCAATGGCGTGGTGGCGCAGATTGCCGTGGAAACGGCAGCGAAATCCGGACGCAGCTGGGACATTCATGCCACCGATCTGGCCGAAATCGACCCCTTGCGCTATGTCACCGACGGCGCCCGGCGTTTGGCGGGTATCACTTTCTATCCGCGTGTTGCTACGGAACAACTGCCCTTTCCCGAGCACCGGTTTGATGCAGTCAGTGGCCATTACGCGTTGGAATACACCGACACCCAGAAGGCGTTGACCGAAGTCCATCGCGTGCTGAAGCCGGGAGCGGAAGCGCAGTTCATCATCCACAGCGATGTTTCCGCCTTGGTCGGCAATGCCAGGATTTCACTGCGCGAGACTGGGTTGGTGCTGCAAGACACCCAGCTGTATCGCCATGTCCATCGCCTGGTCACGATGCACGAAGTGACCGCCGGAACGACCGAACAGGCCGTCACCGACTTGCGCACCGCCATTCAAACGGTGAAGCGCGCCCTTGGCGAAGCCCAGAAGGCGGGCGGCGGGCACGTGCTGAGGGTGGCCTTGAATGCCACCCAACAATTGCTTGCAGCACGCAATACCATGCAGCCGCAACCGCTGGGCCTGGAAGTTGACCGCGCCGAAAGCGAACTGCAGGCATCCGCGCGCCGCCTGCTCGACCTGATCGAGCACGCCCGGGACGAGCAAGGCATGGAGTTGATCCAGCAACAGGCCGCCACAGCTGGGTTTGGTCTGATCGAGCGGCTGCCGCAGTATCACGGTGGACGCCATCTGGTGGGCTGGCAATTGTTGTTGCGCCGCGGCTGACGTGTCGGGATTGGTGAAGCCGACGGTCGACACTGACGCGCTATTGCGCGAAGGCGCCCTGCTTCATCAGCAGGGACAAAGGCTGGCCGCCATCGAGTGTTTCAAGCAAGCGTTGGCGACCCGGCCGCAATCTGCTGAAGGGTGGTACGAGCTGGGCTATCTGCTGAAGGCGGAGGGCAAATACGAAGAAGCGTTGGCCGCGTACCAACACGCCTTGGCACGCGGAATTCGGCGGCCCGAAGAGGTGCACTTGAACTGCGGGGTCATCTACGCGGATCACTTGCGTCGGGATGATGCCGCCGAGGACGCGCTGAACGCTGCGTTGCAGATCGCGCCGACGTACGTGCCGGCGCTGCTGAATCTGGGCAATTTGCGAGAGGAGCAGGGTCGGCGCGATGAAGCACTGGAATGTTACCAACGCATACTGACAAGGACTCTCGCTGGCGTTGATCCGCATCAGGAGCTCTACTTCGAGGCTTTGGCGCGCACCGCGGTGATGCGCCCGCCGAGTGCTCTCGACGATCCGCTGTTGCTTGATTTGCAGCAAGCGAGTGTTGTGTCCGCCCAATATGGAAAGGTGGCGCGAGCCAACGTGCTGTTCGCCTTGGGTCGTTCCTATGAGCGCTTGCAGCAGTACGACCTGGCCTTCGATGCTTTTGCCAAGGGCAATCGCTTTCTGTTGCGACAATCGGGCCGCGTCTACGATCCAGTACGCGCGCAAGCGCTGACCGATGCCCTGATCCGGGCGTTTGCTGCGGGGGTGCCAGCCCACCACGACTCGACAACGATGCAATCGCAGCCGACCACGGCAACGCCATTGTTCATTTGTGGCATGTTTCGCTCCGGTTCCACCCTGGTCGAGCAGGTCTTGGCTGCGCACCCGCAAGTGACTGCAGGCGGGGAACTGGACTTCTTGATGCGGGTGGCGGCTGAGCGATTTGCGCCGTTTCCAGCCTCGATGGTCACGCCGGATGCGACGCGCGACGCAGGATTGGCCAACGAGTATCTGGAGCATCTGCGGCGATTGTTTCCGCAGCAGGAAGCGGGCACCTACATCACCGACAAACGGCCAGACAATTACTTGCTGATTGGCCTGATCAAGCGCATGTTTCCAGCCGCCAAGATCATTCATACCACCCGTCACCCGCTGGACGTGGGTGTCAGCGTGTTCACCCAACACCTCAATTTGAAGGTGACCGGTTATGCCAGCGACCTTGCCGATATCGGCCACCACTATGGCGAATATCGGCGCTTGATGGCGCATTGGCAAAGCCTCTATGCCGACGATATCTTCGATTTTCGCTATGACGAATTGGTGAGCGAGCCGCGGCCGGCTCTGGCCAGGTTATTCGGGTTTCTCGATATCGAGTGGGATGAACGTTGCCTGGATTTTCATCAGGTCAACAACACCGTCAAGACCGCCAGCTACTGGCAAGTTCGGCAGCCGCTATATGGCAGCGCATCCGGTCGCTGGCGCAATTATCAGCGGCACCTGGGCCCCTTGCGCACTGCACTGGCAGCGGCGGGTCTCAGCGCAGAGGAGTTGAGCTGAATGGCGGATTTGCATGCTCGGCGCTGCAAATCGCTCGATTGAATCGCGAGCGTGGCTGCCAGCACGCCCAATCAGACCCCGGGTTCGAAGCGCCTACAGATCCTGGTGATAGCGCACATACGGCGTGCGCGTGTCGGCTTCCTTGTCGGCACCACGTGGCAGTGCTGACATCGGCCACTGGCTGACGTCGGGTTTGCCGAGCAAGTTGCTCGCGCCGACGGTCAAACGCGCTTGCCAAGGGGTTCGCCAGGACACTCCAAGGTCGACATCGAAGGTCGATTGCGCTTCGATGTTGCCGCCGGCGCGTGGCAGTTCGATCAGGCGGCCGCTGATGCGGCCGGAGAAATCACCGTAGCCCGCCGCCAATCCCAATGACGTGGTGTCAACTCGGAAGGGGGCCGTCAGCGCCAGTCCATTGGCAACGCTGCGCGAGCGACTGCCATCCAACTGCAACCACGCCTGGTCGCCAAAAGCACGGGTGCCAGTGATGGAAAGCCCGCGAGTGATGACGTCCAGCGACGTGGACAGTGCCAACGACGGGCCAAGTTCGGCCAAGCTGGCAGTGAGTGAGGGCGGGTGATTGATCAACAGGCTGGATGCCAGCGGATTGAAGTCGGCCGCAAAACGGGAGTCAAGCCAAGATAGCCCGAACTCAAGATCAAAGGCGCTGTTTGCAGACTTCCAGCTCCCGTTGATGGCGATGCGTTTGTCCAAAGCCGAGTTCAGCAATGGATCGCGGCTACCCAAATCTGCCAGCAGGCATTGCTCTCCCAAGGAGCCGAGCGCCGCTGCAAGTCCGATATCGCCCCGACAAAGCAGGGCAAGCCCGGGCTGCGCATCAAGCGACAGGCTCGCTGACAGCTTGTTGTCACCCGCTACCTTGATTCGCAGGCCGCCGTTGGTAGAAGGAGTAATCGCCAACACGCGGTCCAACGCGCCAGTGCGAACGGCACTGTTGGTGTTGCTCGAAGCGCTTGCGTCCAACAACAGCAAAGCTTCGATTTGACCGCTATCTTGGCTCAGGACGGGCAGCACGCGCTGTGTGTCTGCCGACGCACAGGTGGCGGCAAACCATAAAGCGGCGCTGGCAAGTGAGGGCAGCGGAATCCGAGACACGACGAGCAAACTCCAACAGGAAGAACGGACCAACCACGGCGACTGCAAGTAGAGGACTGGACTGCAAGTTCCTCGCCATGGGTCTACACCTTTCAGAATAAGCGAATCGAGGCGCATTCACAAACACTGCGCGACCGGATTTGAACGCTGTTGGTGCTGTCATTTGCTGGCCAGGAGCGGGCGGTTGCCGGATCGATAGGCATGCTGCCGCGACCCACGATAGCCGTTGTAGACTCGCCGCAGGGAAGTGGGGTGCACCATGGGGCGTGAGCCAGAGGAACTGGCAATAACCAACGCTGGCGGTCGTGCACTGCCGGCGGCGACGCTGTCGCGTGGGCAGCTGGTATTGCCCGGTAGCACGGCGACGGAGCTTGCAGCGGCCGTAATGAATTGGGCCAACAGCTTGGCTGTTTGCTCAGGCGTGCGGCTGTGGCTGGATGGTGAACGCGGTCCGCATGTGTTGGTTGAGCTGGGAGGTCAGCACACCAGCAACGACCTGGAGATGGCCAGAGGCTGCCTGATTGAGGGCGCGCCGCGGCACAGTCGTCGCCATTTTTGCGAATTGCTCCCGCAGGGCGGTGGCTACAACGGCGTCCTGCAACTGGAATTTGTCGACCCGCCCCCCGTTGAGTTGATTGAGCAACTGGTGCCCGTGAGCGTATTGCTCAGTCAACGGTTGCCGGCGGCTATTGAACTTGATCGCTTGCATCGAGCGGTTGAACGGCTGGCTGAAGCGGAGCGTCTGCAACGGGCGCTGTACGCCATCGCCGAGACCGCGGGCTCATCGCGCGAAATGGACGAGGTGCTGCGTAGCCTGCACCAGATCATCGGCGGGCTGATGTACGCCGAAAACTTTTTCATTGCGATGCTGGATCGCAGCGGTACCAAGATTCGATTCATCTATTTCTGCGATTCCGTCGACACGGAACCGCCGGATCCGGCAATTGGTTACCCGCTCGAGTACTTCCGCGGCTCCTTGGCCGCCCACGTGATCATGTCAGCTGAGTCGCTGATGGGCCCGTCGGAAACTTTGGAAGCGCGTATCGGCGGCAGTTTCGAGGGCATGGGTCCGCAAAGTGTTGATTGGCTGGGGGTGCCATTGTTCGCCGGTGGCGAGACCTTCGGTGCGGCGGTGGTGCAGAGCTACGTCGACTTCCATCGCTACGGCGAGCGTGATCGGGCGCTGCTCAGCTTTGTCGCCAGTCACATCGCTACCGCCTTGTTGCGCAAGCGTGCGCAGGATGAACTCGAGGAACGTGTCGCCGAGCGCACCGACGAACTGCGCGAAGCAAACCGTTTGCTGCGGCTGGAAGTGGAAGAGCGCCAGCGCGGTGAATTGCTGCAGGCTGCCTTGTTTCGTATCGCAGAGCTTGGCTCCGCCAGCGATTCGCTGGACAGCTTCTATGCCGCTCTACATCGCGTGGTAGGGCGTTTGCTGTATGCCGCCAATTTTTACATCGCCCTGGTCAGTGCGGATGGCTCGCACGTCGAGTTTCCCTACTCGGTGGACGAGCACGATCCGATCCGGCCGCCGCGCAAACCCGGTCGCGGAATGACCGAATATGTGCTGCGCACCAGTCAGGCGGTTTTGGCCGATGACGAGCTGCACCACGAACTGGCCGAATCCGGCGATGTGGTGAGGGTGGGTGTGTTGGCGCGCATGTGGTTGGGTGTGCCCTTGATTTGCGAAAGCGGCACCGTGGGCGTGTTGGCGGTGCAGTCCTACGACGACGTGCATCGCTACACGCGACGCGATCAGGAGTTGCTGACGTTTGTGTCGTATCACATCGCCAATGCGCTGGAGCGCAAGCGCGGTGCCGATCGTTTGCGCGGCGTCAATGCCGACCTTGAGCGTCGTGTGGCCGAGCGCACCGAAGCCTTGTTCGCGGCAAATCGCGATCTGCGACTGCAGATCGCCGAGCGCGAACGTTTTGAGCGCCAGCTCCAATTTGCGGCTACCCACGACGTGCTGACCGGTCTGCCCAATCGCGCGAGTTTTCAACAGCGCATGGCCGAAGTCATGCGCCTGTATCGCGCTGATGGTGAGCGCCGGTTTGCGGTGCTGTTTCTGGACCTGGATCGCTTCAAGGTCATCAACGATTCGGTCGGCCACCTGGTCGGTGACGACTTGTTGAAGGAAGCCGGCAATCGCATTGCCGGCGTGGTCGGCGACAGCGGCCTGGTGGCGCGTCTGGGCGGCGACGAATTTGCCATCCTGATTGAGCCGCTACGCAACGATGCCGAAGCCGTGCAGTTGGCAGATCGAATCATTGCGTCTCTGGATGCGCCCATCCGTGCCGGGGGCAAGGAGCTGTTCACTTCGGCGAGTATCGGCATCACCGTCGCCCAAGCGCACTACAGCAATCCCGATGAGCTGTTGCGCGATGCCGATGTCGCGCTGTATCGCGCCAAGGCCAAGGGCCGTCGCTGTCATGAGATGTTCGATGAACAGCTGCGTCGTGAAGCGCTGCAACGGCTGGAGATCGAAGGCAATCTTCGACGTGCGCTGGTACGCAACGAATTTGAGCCCTACTTTCAGCCGATCCTCGCCTTGGACGGTGGCCGCGTGGTCGGTTACGAAGCCTTGGTTCGCTGGCGGTTGCCGAAAGGCCAGTTGATGTTGCCTGGCGAGTTCTTGCCGATCGCCGAAGAGTCCGGACTGGCCGAAGCCATCGACTGGCAGGTGTACGAGCTGGTGCTGGCGCAGGGTTGGGCGCTGCGCGACTCGGGCGCTTACATCAGCATCAATGTCGGTGCCCGCCATTTCCGCAGCCCACGCTTCGTACCCGACCTGCTGCGGCTGATCGAGCGCTACGAGTTTCAGCCCTCGCAGCTGTGTGTGGAAGTCACCGAGATCACCTTGCTGGAAGACCCCGTGCAGGCGCGCGAGTTGATGCGCGAGCTACGCGCCTGCGGCGTGCGACTGGCGTTGGATGACTTCGGCACGGGTTACTCCTCGCTCAGCTATCTGCATCAATTCCCGCTGGATGTGCTGAAAGTGGATCGTTCCTTCGTGGTTGCCTTGAGCGCGGAAAGTGGCAGCAACGCACAAGCCGTGCTGCGGGCGATCTGTTCGCTGGGCCGTTCGTTGGGCATGCACGTGGTCGCCGAGGGCATCGAGACCCAGCGGCAACTGGAAACGCTGCGGCTGTTGGGCTGTGATTATGGCCAGGGATATTTGTTCTCGCGGCCGCGGCCGCTGGACGACTTGTTGTCGGGCAAGCCCGCTGCGGACTGAGAGTCCCTGCAGCAGCGATCCACTCAATGCTTGCCGACACCCGTCTCGGTGCCGCCGCCTGCGAATAGCTGTTCCAGATCAACGCGGTCAAAACGATAGCGTTGAGCGCACATCTCGCAGGCGATTTCAGCGACATCATCGCCCTGACTCGACGCAGCTGCCAGCGCTTCTTCCCGGCCCAGTTGCAACAGCACGCCAGCCACGCGTTCGCGCGAACAACTGCAGCCAAATCGCAGCGGCAGCGCACCAAGCAGGCGAACGCCGTCTTCGTGGAACAAGCGCAGCAGCAGTGTTTCCGGGTCGGTCGCAAGCAATTCGGCGCTGGCCAAGGTGTCAAACAGGGCCTGCGCACGCGTCCAGCCGTCGCTGTCGTGCTTGGCCCTGGCCAAAGGTGCGGTACCACTTGGCGGAGGCAACTGTTGAATCATCAAGCCGGCGGCCCGCTCGCCGTCGGCTGCCAACAGGAGGCGCGTCGGCAACTGTTCGGATTGCGCAAAATAGGCTTCGAAAGCGTGCTCCAGGCGGTCGCTGTCCAGCTCCACCAGGCCTTGATAGCGGGTGGCTTCATCGGCGCCCGGTGGTATCGATTCGATGCTGATGGCGAGCATCGCCGCGTCGCCAAAGTCGCGCGGCGAGAGCAGGGCTGGCAAGGGCTCATGCCACATCGCGATGCCACGCAAGCGGCCTACACTTGCGTATTCCGCAAACAGCGTGCGCACTGCACCTTGTCCCTTCAGCTGAATGCTGAGTCGACCGTTGATCTTGCCATGCCCACCAAACAGCGCGGCGGCGACCACGGACTGACCCAGCAGTTCGCGCAACGCGGTGGGATAGGCGCTACGCGAGGCAATATGGCGCCATGTTTCACCCAGGCACACCAAGGCGCCACGAACTTCACTGCCTTCGATGATGAAGCGCAGCAGCAGCCCAGCGGTGCGATCTTCTTCGTCAATGTCAGTCAGGTACATGATTGATCGCGTGTGTGTTCACAACATTGCATAAGTCAGCCCGAATCGTGATCGTGTGTCCTGCATCATCAGCGGTCTTCGGCATTCTCCAATCCATGTCGTGCCACTCCATGTCGCATGCACAAAAGTCTGCCATGAGCGCGCACGCTGCACCCGATGTGGTCGCAGCCATCCTCTCAGCGCGCAAGCGTCGGCGTCCGGGACAGCCGTGGCCACGCTGAATCACCCTGCCTTTCGCGGACAAGCCAAACGCGCTTCCCCGCGCAAGCGTCGCTGGGGACAAAGGCTGCGGCGGTTCACCGTGTGGATGCTGTTTCTGTTGCCCTTGCTGAGCATTGCACAGGTCTTGTTGTTGCGTTGGGTAAACCCGCCGACCAGCGGGGTCATGCTTGAGCGCGTATTCGAGCTGCGTAGCGAAGGTCGCGTTGCCCGCATCGACCAACAGTGGGCTGACTGGGATGCGCTATCGCCACACCTCGCGATCGCCGTGGTCGCGGCGGAAGACCAGCGCTTTCCTGAGCACAACGGATTTGACACCGAGGCGATTCGGCAGGCGTGGCAGCGCTATCGCGGCGGTGGCAAGTCACTGCGCGGTGGCTCGACCATTTCCCAGCAAGTCGCCAAGAATCTGTTTCTGTGGAGCGATCGCAGCTGGGTGCGCAAGGGCTTGGAGACCTGGTACACCGGCCTGATCGAGACGCTGTGGCCCAAACAACGGATTCTCGAGATGTACTTGAACATCGCCGAATTCGGTGATGGCGTGTATGGCGCGCAGGCTGCGTCGCAACGCTATTTTGGTAAACCAGCCGCGCAGTTGAGTGCGGGACAAGCGGCGAGCCTGGCGGCCGTCCTGCCAAGCCCGCGCAAGTACTCGGTCACCGCTCCGAGCGCCTACGTTCGCAGGCGAGCGGCATGGATAGAGGCGCAGATGCAGCAGCTCGGCGGCGTGGACTACCTGGCACCGATCGTGTCAACCGACTAAGTCGATCCACGCATCGACGAGCTATCCACTCCGGTAGCATGCAGACCGACCTTGGCCAATTCCGTCGGCATGCAGCAGTCACTTTGTGTGGTGGTTCCCGCGTTCAACGAGGCCGATGGCCTCGCCACGTTTCATGCGCGTCTGGCGGTGGTGCTGGACACGCTGGATCTCGACTGTCGGGTGCTGTACGTCGACGATGGCAGCCGGGATGCCACGTGGGCGGTGGTGACCACGTTGGCGACAGCGGACTCGCGGGTACAGGGCATGCGCTTGAGTCGCAATTTCGGCAAGGAACTGGCGTTGACGGCAGGCCTCGACGCCAGCGATGCCGATGCGGTGATCGTGATCGACGCCGACCTGCAGGATCCGCCCGAGCTGATTCCGCAGTTCATCGAGCGCTGGTTACAGGGCTTCGATGTGGTGTTCGGCACGCGTGTCGCCCGCGATGGCGAAAGTTGGCTCAAGCGCGCGACGGCGGCTGGCTTTTATCGGGTGATGGGGCGCCTTTCGACCACGCCCATTCCGGCCAATACGGGCGACTATCGGTTGCTTTCCCGGGTGGCGGTGGACGCGCTGCGCGGCGTGCGCGAGCGCCATCGGTTCATGAAGGGCCTGTTCGCCTGGGTCGGCTTTCGCCAATCCGCGCTGCCTTTTCATCGCGACGCGCGCGCTGCGGGGCGCAGCAAGTTCAACTACTGGAAGCTGTGGAATTTCGCCCTCGACGGCATCACCAGCTTTTCGACAGTACCCTTGCGGATGGCGACGTACATCGGCCTCGGCACCGCGGTGGTCGCGTTCGCCTACGGCAGCTGGATCATGCTGAAAACGCTGCTGTGGGGCGATCCGGTGGCGGGTTATCCGTCGCTGATGTCGGTGATGCTGTTCCTGGGCGGCGTGCAGCTGATGGCGCTGGGTATCATCGGCGAATATCTGGGTCGCCTGTTCGATGAGGTCAAGCAGCGGCCGCTGTACTTGATTGGAGAGCGCTGTGGCGACCAGTCACCGGCGCGGTTGCAGCCGCCGTCGACCGGTCTATCATCGGCAGAATCAAATTCGGTGGGAGAACGCGATGCGCACAGTCAGCCAGCTACTCGACGGCAAGGGTAGGGACATCATCGCCATCGGCCCGACCGCGCCGGTGCTCGATGCGATCCGCATGATGGCCGATCATGGTGTGGGGGCCTTGTTGGTGATGCAGGGCGGACAACTGGTCGGCATCGTTTCCGAGCGTGATTACGCGCGCAAGGTCATTCTCAAGGGACGCTCGTCCGCCGATACGCGGGTCGAAGAGATCATGAGCAGCGAGGTCAAGACCGTCAGCCCGGATCGCAGCGTGCACGGCTGCATGAAGACCATGACCGAGGCGCGCATTCGTCATCTGCCGGTGCTGGAGGACGGCGTCGTCGTTGGCATGTTGTCGATTGGCGATCTGGTCAAAGCGGTGATCGAAGATCAGCAGTTGGAAATTGACCAGTTGCAGCAGTACATCGCCGGCTGACCTGACTGTCACGATCAGCAAGATCGGCGCATAGCACGCGGCATGAACGTCTCCGCCATCGAGGCGCTGATCAAGCGCTTCGCCTCCCGCGTGCGCGCGCAAATCGCAGCTCATCGGCTGGATCGTTACGGCATTGACCCGGCCGATGTCGAGCAAGACGTGCACATTCGCCTGTGGAAAGTGCTGGAGCGTGACCCGAATGCGCTGCTTCCTGCGTCTTACATCCAGAAGGTAGTGGCAAGTGTGCTGGTGGACGCGGTTCGGCGCGGCAGTTTGCGCGCTACCGAGGCACTGCCCGAAGACGACGATGGCAACACCTGGGAGCCGGCGACACAGGATCCGCGACCGGATCAGGTGGCTGCCGAATCCCGCCAGTTGGATCGGGTGGCGCAAGCGATTGCGCTGATTCCCGAGCGTCGGCGGCGACCGCTTCAGCTTTATCTTCAAGGCTTTACGATTCCCGAGGTAGCTGAACTCAGCGCGCTCACGTTTGATGCAGCGCGCAAGTTGGTCTACCGGGGCTTGGCAGAAACCAAACAACGCCTGCGCGATGCCGGCGAGGACGGATTCGATGACTGACGACGCACTCAAGCGCGCGTATCGGCAATTGACAGCAAGGCAGTCGACCTTGGGCAGGTTGACTCCCGACGGCAATGCGTCGGCCACTGGCGACTCGCTGGCGGCGTTGGTCCACGGCGGTTATACCGAAGCAGAGCGCGACGCGCATTTAGCCGCGGTGGCGGAGTCGGCTCAGAACGCCGACCTGCTGCGCGCCCTGCGTTCGCTTGCCGGCGATGCAAACCAGCTGAGCGCGAACGTCGAGAAATTGAACGGCCAGACACGTACCCGGCCCACGCCCGCGCAGCGTCAATCGATGCGCCCGGCGCGTTGGTACGCGCTTGCCGCCAGTGTCGCCATGGCAGGAGTCGTCGGTCTGGTCATGCAACCGCCCGTGAGTATCCAATCACTCCCGTCGGATGCTGTCAGCACGGTCGCCTCGGGCGCTTCTTCTGTGCTCGACACCAGCAGCGTTGCCGATGGCGGCAAGATCATGATGGCCTCGTTCGATGACACCCCTGCAAACGTAGGTGAAGGCGCGAACAAGCCGACCATTTTTGTGGGCGATTTCGATTCTTGATCGAACCCGATGTGAGTGGCAGCGTGTCCGCTACTGCGGTCGTTCATGAGAGCAACGACGGCGGCTGCCGATCACGCCCCCAAATCACCACTCAAGGCATCACCCGAGCATAGTCCGCCACCTGCGAATACACCGCCACAAAGTGGCAAACGCTACCCAGGATGACGAAGCCGTGCCAGATGGCGTGGGCATAGGTGAGACGGCGGCTCATGTAGAACAGGGTGCCCAAGGTGTAGGCAATGCCGCCGGCAAGCACCCAACTCAAGGTCCAGGTGGATAGCAGACGCAAGCTGGGCTCGATGGCGACCAGCGCGATCCAGCCCATGCCGATGTAGATCAAGGTTGACAAGCCCTTGAAGCGGCCGGTGAAGAACAGCTTGAACACGCAGCCGATGATCGCCAGTCCCCAGACGATGCCGAGCAACGACCAGCCCCAAGGCCCGCGCAAGCCGACCAGTGCAAATGGCGTGTAGGTGCCGGCGATGAGCAGAAAGATCGCGCAATGATCGAACACCTTCAGACGCGCTTTGGCCGTGGTGTGCGGGATCGCGTGGTAAAGGGTGGACGCCAGATACAGCAGCAACAGGGTGACGCCGTAGACGATGGCACCGGCGAGCTGCCAGCCGTCACCAAACAAGGCTGACAACGTAATCAACACCGAGGAACCCGCCAATGCCGCGGCGGCGGCAAGACCATGGGTCAGCGCATTGGCCACTTCCTCGCGGACGGTGTGTTCGGCGGTCATTGGCAAGGGGTCGACGGCGCAGGGCGCGCGGGCAAGCCCCGATGGTGCCAGATCATTGCGTCAGTCGTCGGTGCGCGCAGCGACGATGCCTTCTCAGTCTGGGGTCGAATGGACTGCCGGAACACACGATCATGCGGCTGGAAGTCAAATCGATGCGCCTTCCGGCGCCAGCACGATCAGCGTCGATTACGCTCAGATACTCACTGACTGAGCATGTTCCCGGGTGGCGGCAAAATGCACGTCGGGTGCGCGTTCTTGCGCCAACTGCAAGTTGACACGGGTGGGCGCGATGTAGACCAGCTGGTTGGCGCCGTCCAAGGCCAGATTGACCGCATTCTTTTCGCGAAAGTCTTCCAGCTTCTTGGCATCGGCGCAGTGCACCCAGCGTGCGGTGCTCACGGCGACCGGCTCGAAGCTTGCTTCGACCCCGTATTCGTCTTTCAGCCGATAGGCGACCACGTCGAACTGCAAGGTGCCGACCGCGCCTAGAATCAGGTCATTGCTCATCAACGGTCGGAAGAACTGGGTCGCCCCTTCTTCACTGAGTTGGGCGAGTCCTTTCTGCAACTGTTTCAACTTGAGCGGATCGCGCAGCCGCGCGCGGCGGAACAATTCGGGGGCAAAGTTGGGAATGCCAGTGAAACTCAGGGATTCGCCGGCGCTGAAGGTATCGCCAATCGAGATGGTGCCGTGGTTGTGCAGACCGATCACGTCGCCCGGATAGGCGGTTTCGACGATCTCACGATCCGAGGCCATGAAGGTCAGCGCGTTGGCGAGTTTGGCCTCCTTGCCGAGTCGCACGTGAAAGGCCTTCATGCCAGCGTCAAATCGACCCGAGCAAATGCGCAGAAAGGCGACCCGGTCGCGATGTTGCGGGTCCATGTTGGCCTGGATCTTGAACACGAAGCCGGAGAACGTTTCTTCCTCGGGTGAAATGGTGCGCGAGGTGGTGGCTCGCGGTTGCGGCGACGGCGCGTGCTCGACGAAAAAATCCAGCAACGGTTGCACGCCAAAGTTATTCACCGCCGAGCCAAAGAACACCGGCGTTTGTTTGCCAGCGAGGTAGGCCTCGCGATCAAACGCATGCGATGCGCCCTGCACCAATTCAAGTTCGTCACGAAGTTCCTTGAGCAACTGATGACCAATGCGAGCGGCCAGCTCAGGCGCATCCAGCGAGGCAAAAATGGTGCTGTCCTGGCGGGTGAAATTGCGCCCTTGTTCGTACAAATGCACCTCGCCGCTGACCAGATGCACCACGCCCTTCAGACGTTGACCCATTCCGATCGGCCAGGTCACTGGCGCGCACTGGATGCCCAGCACCGATTCCACTTCATCCAACAGATCAATCGGCTCACGGCCCTCGCGATCCAGCTTGTTGATGAAGGTCATGATCGGAGTGGCGCGTAGCCGGCACACATCCATCAGTTTGATGGTGCGTTCTTCCACGCCTTTGGCGACGTCGATCACCATCAACGCCGAGTCGACCGCGGTCAATACGCGGTAGGTGTCCTCGCCGAAATCCGCATGGCCGGGGGTGTCGAGCAGGTTGACGATGCATTCCTCGTAGGGGAACTGCATCACCGAGCTGGTGACCGAAATGCCGCGCTCCTTTTCCAGTGCCATCCAGTCAGATGTCGCATGGCGCGCAGCCTTGCGGCCTTTGACCGAGCCGGCCATCTGGATGGCTCCGCCGAACAGCAGCAGCTTTTCGGTCAGGGTGGTTTTGCCGGCGTCGGGATGCGAGATGATCGCAAAGGTGCGGCGGCGCCGGGTTTCGCGCAGGTGTTCGGACATGGGGCTCAATGCAATCGAGGCCGCAGCGCTCAGGCTGCGGCGGGTCGCCGATTATAACGGCGCGCCAACCACGGCCTGTGCGAAGTGACACAGCAGAGCCGAAAAATCTTCAACGCGGAGGTGCAGAGGACGCAGAGGGACGCAAAGAAGCAAGTGCGTTCAGAGGGATGGGGCCGATCAGTCAGTCGGTTGAATCTGCGAACCTCTGCACTCTCTGGGCTCTCTGCGCCTCCGCGTTGATGCCGTGCTTGTCGGTGTCAACTGGAAACGCGATGCAAACCTGCGCCGCGTTTACTGCGTGCAGGTGGCGCGTACGCCGGTGGCCTCGGCGATCTTGGTCCAATCAAATGCGGCCACCGCCTGGTCGTCGTGCACGGCGTAAAACACGCCATTCGGGAATGCCTTGGTGGGTGCCTGATGCAACCACACGCCATCCGTATTGGCCGTGGTCTTGCCGGTGAAACTGCCGCGATGCTCCAAAGTTTGGCGGTCAAACAGATGGAACAGCGAGCGGTCCTTGAACTGGTCGGTGGCGATCCAATAACCGCTGCCATCGGCGCAGTCCCACAACGCGATGCCTTCGGCCTGAGCCTTGAACAAGCCGGCGCCGAGATCCTGACCGGTGTACTTGCCGGCCAGGTCGTAGATCTTGATACGGGTGCCATCGACCTGATCTTCTTCGGCCAGCAGAAGGCGGTTCTGCACAGCGTCGCCCCACAACGATTCCGAGATCCGGATTGCACCAGCGGCATCCGTCGCACCCATGCTGCCCAGCGACTCGACGGCGAGTTTGCCATCGGTGACACGCAGCTGGTAACGCCGATAACGCTCACCCAACTCGGCGACAGGCGGCACCACGTCCTCGTCGGTTTGACTCATGTAAGCGTCGCTGATGATCGCCTCGTATCCGCCATCGTGACTGCGCACCCACAGGCCGTAGGGCTGCTTCAGTTCGCTTTCACCGAAGGTTCCCAGGGGCTGCAGGGCAGGCAGGCTCAGCACTTGCACGCGGTGATTGTCGCGCTCCACCACCAGCAGCAGATTGTCGATGACGTAAATGCCATTGGGGCGCTTGAATTGACCAGTCTCTTTTCCGGGGGCACCGAAGGAACCTTTCAGCAGGCCACTGTCGGCGTCAAACAACATGACGCGGTCGCTGCCCTTGGCGGTGGCGTAGAGCCATGGGGTGCCGACCGGTCCGTGCCACACCGCAACCGAATCGAGATTGTCATCCTCGTTGGACTCCGTCATGAAGGTCTCCTCGACCTCCACGCGAGCAAGGTCGAGACTGCTCAGCAATAGGTCCTCGACTTCATCGGGCTCGGCGACTGGCGGAGCGATCACTGCCGGTTCGGCAACCGCAGGAGCTACGGGCGGTGTAGCGGCGGGTTGCTCGCTGGGCGAATCGCCGCAGGCGGCGAGCAAGGCCATTGGTACGAGCAAAGCAAACGATCGCGCGCGGGCAACCATGGTCTTCATGCGAACTCGAATCGGTGAGGAAGCCGGCAAGTTTAGCGGCCAGTTATGACAGCGGCGACTGAACAGGTGTCAGCAAGCGTGCGGCGAGCAGGCGAACAGATATGCCAAAAGGTTAGCATCGATCCTTTCATCGCTTCATCCGCATGAAAAGATTGACAGTCGAACAAATAGGCGACTAATCTGTGTCCACACCATCCAGACCGGCAGAGGGACAGGCCCTTTGAAGCCGGGGCAACCCGCGACAGCGCAAGCTGTCGCGACGGTGCTAATTCCTGCGGAGCCCCGATGGTCGGGGCGTCCGGAAGATGGGTGTACGCAGTGACCCGCGACGCGGGTGGCGTGCAGCCTCATCGCCGGTTCCGCAGGTGGGATGGTTCCACCAGGAGCCCGCGCCATGAGCCTTGCCGAATCCGCCGCCTACTGCACCGAATCCACTTCACTTCGCCACTTCGACGTTCCGGCCTTGGCCGATGCGCGGCGTGCCGAGTTCGAAGTCGAATTGCCGATGCGATACGCAGGCACACGGCGAATTTCGTTGAAGGTTGAATGGAGCGGGCCGCGCAACGCACCGGCGGTGTGGGTCGCGGGTGGCATCTCGGCGCACCGGCATCTGGCCGCCAATGCCGCCGACGCGCAAGCCGGTTGGTGGCAAGACGCGATTGGCTACGGTCAGGCCCTGGACCCGTCGCGCTATCGTTTATTGGCGTTTGATTGGGTGGGCAGCGACGGCACCTTGGATGTGGCGATCGACACCGCCGATCAGGCCGACGCCATTGCGCTGGTGTTGGATCAACTCGGCATCGGTTGCCTGCACGCCTTTGTCGGTGCCTCCTACGGTGCGATGGTCGGATTGGCATTCGCCGCGCGGCATCCGCAGCGTTTGCGCCGCTTGGTTGTTTTGAGTGGCGCCCATCGGCCGCATCCCTATGCAAGTGCCTTCCGCGCGCTGCAGCGGCAAGTGGTCGCGCTGGGACAGCTGCAATGTGATGGCAGCCACGGGCTCTCGCTGGCCCGGCAATTGGCCATGCTCAGTTACCGCACACCGGAAGAGTTTGCCGAACGCTTTGACGCGCCGGTAGCGATCGACGGTGGTCGTGCGCGCTGTGCGTCCGAAGACTATCTGGCGGTATGCGGTACGCGCTACGTCGAGCGGTGGACGCCGACCGCATTCCTGCGTTTGTCCGAGTCCATCGACTTGCATCGCGTCGATCCGGCGTTGATCAACGTGCCAACCGACGTGTTCGCGGTCGAGCAGGACTGGCTGGCACCGCCGTCTGAACTTGCAGATCTGGTCGCCGGCATAAAAGCCCCAACACGCTTGCGCCGGATCGATTCACGCTTTGGCCACGACGCCTTCCTCAAGGAAGTCACTGCAGTCGATGCCTTCTTGCGTGATGCGTTGTGTACGCCGCTTGCGCCGGCTTTGCTCGCGTCCGCCTCAATCGTCCCGGCTTCCCTTGCGCCGCCCCTGGCTGCCCCCGTTCTGCTTGCCAACTTGAGTTCTGGAGTTTGATCTGATGACCACACACTTTGCCCCCGCCACCCGCGCCGTGCGCGCCTCGATTGATCGCGACACCGCGTTTGGCGCGGTGGTGCCGCCGCTGGTGCTGTCGACCAACTTCAGCTTTGCCGGCTTTGGCGAGAAGCGCGCCTATGACTACACCCGCAGTGGCAATCCGACCCGCGACCAGCTGGGCGAAGCCTTGGCGCAGTTAGAAGGCGGCGCGGGCGCAGTGATCACTGCCAGCGGCATGGCCGCGATTACCCTGGTACTGCAACTGCTGGAACCGGGGGATCGGCTGGTGGTGCCGCATGATTGTTATGGCGGCAGCTGGCGCTTGTTCGATGCCTTGGCCAAGAAGAGCCATTTCGAGCTGGTGGTCACCGATTTCACCGATCCGCGGGCTCTGGCGCAGGCCTTGGCGATTCCGCCCAAGTTGGTATGGATCGAAACCCCGAGCAACCCGCTGTTGCGGATCACCGACCTGCGCTTCGTCATCGAGGCCGCACACAAGGTCGGCGCGTTGGCGCTGGTCGACAACACCTTCCTCTCGCCGGCTTTGCAGACGCCCATCGCCTTCGGTGCCGATCTGGTGCTGCACTCAACCACCAAATACATCAATGGCCACAGCGATGTGGTCGGTGGTGCGGTGGTGGCGCGCGATGCCGAATTGCATCAGCGACTGACCTGGTGGGCGAATGCGCTGGGGCTCACCGGCAGTCCGTTCGACAGTTTCCTGACTTTGCGCGGCCTGCGCACGCTGGATGCACGTCTGCGCGTGCACACACAAAACGCCGACGCGGTGGCAGCCTTGCTGGACGACCATCCAACGGTGTCTGCAGTGCACTTCCCGGGATTGCCCAGTCATCCGGGACATGCACTGGCGGCGCGTCAGCAACTCGGATTCGGCGCGATGATTTCGTTTGAACTCGAAGGTGGCATCGAAGCCGTCAAAGCCTTTCTGGATGGCCTGCAGTGTTTCACCTTGGCCGAGTCGCTGGGTGGTGTGGAGAGTTTGGTCGCGCATCCGGCCAGCATGACCCATGCGGCGATGACCGCCGAAGTGCGCGCGAAGGCGGGCATTAACGATGGCCTGCTGCGGCTGTCGATTGGCATTGAAGCAGTTGATGATTTGCTGGCAGATATCGCGGCGGGTCTTGAGCGTGCCGCGGCACTTTCGCCTGCCGTAGCGGTGTCTGCGTATTGAGGGCGATGTGGTGGGACGCAAGAACCAAAGGCGTGTGCTGCCTGCGCTCGGTCGGCTCTACAAAAGCTTGAGAGCGCCGCCGCTCCTCTGGTAGGGCCGACCGAAATGTTCTCACGCCGCGCGCGACAAGGGCTTGCTCAGTCCCGGCGGTGGCGCCTTGAAGTAGTCGTCGATCGGCGTTGGCTGATCGACCACGTAGCCTTGCGCATAGTCGACACCCAAGTGGTACAGGCGATCGCGGATGGCTTCGTTTTCCACGAATTCGGCTACGGTACGTTTGTTGATGCCGCGTGCGATGTCGGCAATTGCACGCACGATCGACAACGACAAGGGCGAAGTATCGAGTTCGCGCACAAAGCTGCCGTCGATCTTGAAATAGTCGACATCCAGAGCGTTGAGATAAGCGAACGAACAGAAGCCGGTGCCAAAATCGTCCAGCGCCAGTCGGCAACCCAAGGCGCGCACGCCATCAATGAAGCGCCGCGCTTCGCCCAGATCGCGAATCGCCGAAGTCTCCGTGATTTCGAAACACAGCTTGCCGCGCGGCACCGTGCTTTCGATCATGCGTTTGCGCAGAAAAATCAGGAACTCGGGATCGTTGACCGAGGCGGCGCACAGATTGATTCCGCATAACTCGACCTCGGCCAAGGCCTCGGGGTGCGACTCCAGCCACGTCAACGTGAGTTCGATCACGTGCCGATCAAGTCGTGTGCCGAGGCGAAAACGTTCGGCGGCGGCGACGAACTGGTCCGGCTGCAACAGCGCGCCGGTTTGTGGATCGGTCATGCGGGTCAGCACTTCGAAGTGGCGTCCGGTTGCCAGCCCAAGCACCAGCGGGCTGATGGTCTGGCAATACAGCCTGAAATTGCCTTGTTCCAGCGCCGTGGTCAGGCGCATCGCCCACAGCATGGCCGAGGATCGTTCGCGAGCGGCATCACCGGTGGTGATCATCTTGACCCGGTTGCCACCCATCTCCTTGGCGCCAAAACACGCCGCATCCGCTTGTGCGAGCAGGGCCGGATAGTCTTGCCGACGCGGCAGGAATGGCACCAGGCCGATGCTGGTGGTCAGCGAATAAACGTGGCCAACGTGCGGATAACGAAACTCGGCGATGGCTTCGCGCAGTTGCTCACAATCGCGCTCGGCCTCCAGCGGCAAACGTTTGCGCAACAACACGGCGAACTCGTCGCCGCCGATTCTGGCGAGGATGTCATCGGTACGAATCGAGGCCGTCAGCACGCCAGCAAGCGAGCGCACCAAGGCGTCGCCAACCGCATGGCTGGCAGTGTCGTTGATCAGCTTGAACTGATCGAGATCGATGTAAGCCAAGGCCATGGGTTCTTCGCCGCCGCCATCGATCAGCCGTCGCGCCTGCGTTTCGAAGCCGACGCGGTTGAGCAGGCCGGTCAATTCGTCGTGACTCGCCGCACGCAGCATCTGGCTGGAAGCAATCCGGCTCTCGAACGTGGTGGCCGCCAGGAATAACGGCGCCAAGGTCACCACCGACAGGAACACCAGCAAGACCACGGCTTCAAACAACGACGGCGGCGGAAAGAAGCCACCAATCCCGATGCCGGCGACCAAGGCCAAACCAACGCCCACGAGCAACGCGCCCAACGCCGTCATCAGCGGAGGGAAACGCAGCGCGCTCCACAGCAGCAGGGCCAGCGGAAGGCTGGTCAAACCCAACGCGTACGTGGACGCGATGGGCGCCGACGCCATGACCACCGCCGCGCTGAGCGCGAACACGGCGCACCAGATGGCCATTTCGCGGCGACTGGCGAAGCGCATGCGTTGACCAGCATCACGGCGCTCATGGCGCCGCAAGAAGGCCAGTCGCAAGGCGGGTGCTACCAGCACCACACCGAACAGGTTGCCGGTGAACCATTTGGCGCTGGCTTGCAGTGCTTCTGCAGGCGGCGTCATCCCGTTCATCACCAGGCCAGCCACGCCGATCGGCGCGCTGAGCGCCGACATCAGGATGCCACCCGCCAGCACCGCCAGACCCGTGCGCACCGCGAAGCCGGCCAACAAGCGACCGCCCAGGCGCATCGCCAAGGTCGCACCAACAGCGGCACCCAGCACGTTGGCAAGCGCCGAAAACGGAAGGAATGCCCACGGCGCTCCGAGCAGGGTCTGCGAGAGCAAATCCGCCAGCAGCAGCAGCAGCCAATAGCGTCGACCGAACATCAGCAGGCTCGCCAAAGCCACGCCGGACGGCAGCCAGATCAGCGCGACCTGGTCGGGACCGTGCAGCACTTCCGAGCCAATCACCGCACCGCCGACGTACAGGCCAAGTACGACGGCATAACGCGAGAGGTGGCGGGGCAGGTTCACAACCCGAGTCTAATCCAGCAAGCGCCAAGAGTTCGCAAAGTGTCGGCGTTTGGCATCCAGCCGTCTCCCCCCGATTTGGGTGTGTCGATAGGCGCTCCGGATCAGCATTCGATCACGTTCACTGCGAGTCCACCGCGCGAGGTTTCCTTGTACTTGTCCTGCATGTCGCGACCGGTGTCGCGCATCGTCCGGATGACCTTGTCCAGACTGACCTTGTGTTTGCCATCACCACGCATCGCCATGCGCGAAGCGTTGATTGCCTTCACCGCACCCATGGCGTTGCGCTCGATGCAGGGAATCTGCACCAGGCCGCCGATGGGATCGCAGGTCAGCCCGAGGTTGTGTTCCATGCCGATTTCGGCGGCGTTCTCGATTTGGCTGGGAGTGCCGCCGAGCGCGGCCGTCAGTCCCGCCGCGGCCATTGAACAGGCGACACCCACTTCGCCTTGGCAGCCCACTTCCGCGCCGGAGATCGAAGCGTTTTCCTTGTACAGAATGCCCACTGCACCGGCGGTGAGCAGGAAATCAAACACACCCGCCTCGTTTGCGCCGGGACAGAACCGGTCGTAGTAATGCAGCACCGAGGGAATGATTCCCGCCGCGCCATTGGTTGGCGCGGTGACCACGCGACCACCGGCGGCGTTCTCCTCGTTCACCGCCAAGGCGTACAGATTGACCCAATCGAGCACGGTCAGCGGATCACGCATGGCCGCTTCGGGGCGAAACGAAAGCTCCTTGTACAAGGCCGGCGCGCGACGTGAGACATGCAAACCACCGGGCAGGGTGCCTTCGGAACGAATGCCGCGCGCAACGCAACCTTGCATCGCTTCCCACAATTGCCGCAGACCGGCCTTGATCGCTTCCTCGTCGCGCCAGACACCTTCATTGGCATGCATAAGTTGCGCGATGCTGATGCCATGTTCGCGACACTGCGCGAGCAAGCTGTCGCCACTGTTGAACGGATAGGTGAGTTCGGTGGTATCGGCGACGATGCGGTCCTCAGCGGCTTCGTCCTCATTGACCACAAAACCACCACCGACCGAGTAGTAGTCGCGCGTGGCGATCAGTTGGTCGGCTGCGTCAAACGCAGAGAAACGCATGCCGTTGGAATGCAGCGGCAGCTTCTGGCGTTTGTTGAAGATGAGGTCGCGCTTTTCGTCGAAATCAATTTCATGACTGCTGTGCAAACGCAGTCGCTTGCTGCTGCGGATACGCGCCAGGGTCTCGGGGATGCGATCGGGATCAACGCGATCCGGCTGCTCGCCTTCCAATCCCAGCAATACTGCTTTGTCGGTGCCGTGACCGCGGCCGGTCAGCGCCAAGGAGCCAAACAATTCGCAACGCACGCGATGGCAATCGCTCATGCGCCCGGATTGCAGCAACCAGCGATCCACGAACCTCGCCGCTGCCCGCATTGGCCCCACGGTATGTGAAGACGACGGGCCGATGCCGATCTTGAACAAGTCGAAAACACTGACCGCCATGGGTGCTGTCCGTAACGTGGGAACCGTATTCTAGGCGCGTGACCCGACTAATCCTCTTTCAACGCGACGACTGCCATCTGTGCGACCTGGCGCTTGCCGTATTGGCAAACGCCGCCGTGCCCGATTTCGAGAGCGTGTTCATCGATGGCGATGCGGCGCTTGAAACGCGTTATGGCTGCCGCGTGCCGGTCCTGAGCATCGGTGAGTGCGAACTCGATTGGCCTTTCACGGTGGAGTCCGTCCGCGAATACCTGCGCCAAGCCGATCGCCAGTAACGATCAAGCGACCGTGGTCCCCGCCGGATCCGCAAAACTTGGTTTGCCGCTGATGATTTCCTCGGGGGGTTGACGCACGCCTTTTTCGATCACCACCACGCTGTCGTAGAAGTGCACCGACTGCGCGCTGCGCGTGAACGGGCCGGGCGAGAAGCTGTGGGGGTCGCGCGAGTGCCAGGCATTGAGTTCATCGACCAGCCGTTTGGCGAACTCCATGAAGGTTTGCGGCGCGCACAAGCCGCCGCCATGATCACGCCAGTAACTGGTGTGAGTGTCCTCAACCAACACCACGCCGTTGGCCTGAACCGCGCCGTACAGCGTTTCCAAGGTGATGATTTGTTGGTGCATGCGGTGGCCGCCGTCATCGACCAGGATGTCGATGGGCCCCACGCGCTGGGCCAACGCAGCCAGGAACTCGCGATCCGCTTGATCGCCGATGACGATCTCGATTCCCGGTTCGGCAAGCGCCAGCGCGCGTGGATTGACGTCGACGCCAATGATTCGCGCCTGCGGCCCCAGATAGTGCCGCCACATCTGCAACGAGCCACCGTGGAAAACGCCGATTTCGACCAGCGTGCAAGCGGCGCCCCGGAAGCGCGCGAAATGGTGATGGTAAATATCGAGGTAATGCCGCCACTTGCTCATCAAGCGGCCGGGGTTGTTGTCGAAGTAGGCGTGCAGCGGGTTGTCGGTGTTCATGGTCGGGATTCGGGATTGGGGGTGAAGCGGCACACTTGCATGCCGCCGGTTTGTGCGACGCTGAACGCCTGAGCGCTATGCGCGAAGGCCGGGGAATGACTCGGGACTCGGGACTAGGCCTTGACCGGCAATCGACTCAAGATCTCCTCGCGCGCTTCGCGCAAAATCGAGTCGCGGTCGAGGCTGTCGATGATTTCACGCACCACGCGTTTGGGGCCATCTTCACCCCAGCTCTTGCCGGCGGCGAGATAACGTTGCGCGGCTTGTGCCACCAGCACGGTGGCGTACCAGGCCAATGCGCCTTGCGTGACCGCAGTCAGCACCGTTGAAAGTCCGCCGCTGCCGGCTTTCAAGGCCGAGGCAACCAGATGCACGCCCCAGATCGCGCCCATCAAGGCGACCATCTGCGCGGCAATCGTGGCCAGCAGTTGCCCGGCTTCGGCGCGTGTCATCGGCAGGTTGTAGATGCGACTCAGGTGAATGACCAGCGCCACATCAATACCGGCCGCAGCCAGCAGGTCTGCAACCGGAATCGGATTCAAGCCCACCGCGATTCCTTTGGCGAGGCAATAGCTGCGTGTCACCCGCGCCGCGAGGTCGTGCCGCAATGCGCTCAGGCGCGCGCCAACCTCATCCGACAACTGCCCGGCGAACAACACCGCGTTGAGCGCAGCCAAGGTCTTGCCTTCGGCTTCCAGAACGCTCAGCAGGCGTGAACGCAGCGCGGCGATGTCGATCTCGCGTGGTCGCACCACTTCGGTTTCGCTGCCATCTTCGCTGACCTTGAGTACGGTCTGCGGCGAGGGTCGCGCGGATACCGCCAACACGTTCTCTGGTGCGACCACGCCTTCGCTGTGCTGACGCAGGCGCTGCAGCAACTCGTCGCGCTGCGCTGGTGTATAGCGGTCGGCCTTGTTCAGCACCAGCAACAGCGGGCGTCGACTGTCGGCGATGCGTCGCAATGCCTCCGTCTCGCTGGCGGTCATGTCGCCATCGACCACGAACAGCAGCAGGTCACAACGACCGGCGATGGCGTGTGCCAACTGCTCGCGCTGTTCGCCGTTGAGTTCCTCGATGCCGGGGGTGTCGACCAGATGCACGTGGCCGTCGCTGGCTTCGTTCCACGGCTGCATGCTGCGCGCGGTCGTCGTGCCATGCAGCACGCCGACCGCAAACGCATCACGGCCCAGCAAGGCATTCAGCAGCGCAGACTTGCCGACACTGACGCGGCCGAACACCGCCAGGTCAATGCGCCCGCGTTCGAGTTTGTCCAGCTGCGCTTCGACCTCGGCGTAGTCGGCGGCGAGTGATTCGCGGATGGCGGGTGGAATCGATGGATCGTCGAGCAAGGCGCGCAGGCTGGTCGCCGCGCGCAGCAGCGGATCGCCGCGCTCGTTGCCATCGGCAGCGGCTGGCCAAAGCTTGCGCCAACCGCGACGCAGGCGATCCAACGCGCCCTCACTCACGGCGTGCTGCTGGGCTTCGCGGTCAATACCAGCTTGGTGTTTACGCTGACTTGATGGGCGATGGCTTCGGCATCTTCCCATTCGCCGGCGCCGACCTTGAAGGCGACCCGGTCAAGTACCGCCTCGCCTTCCAGCGTGGCCGTGCTGGCGTCGCCCGTCCAGGTGAAGTCCAGCGGCACCGGCGCGCTGACGCCACGCAAGGTCAGCACACCCTCGGCACGAAAGCGGCCATCTTCGAGCTGGCTGAAACGTTCGGCAAAATAACTTGCCTTGGGTTCGGCAGCGCTGTTGAAAAAGGCCTCGTCGGCGAGCATTTCGTCGCGCTCGCTGTTTTGGCTATCGACCGACTTCAAATCGATTTCGACCTCGAAACGGCTGGCGGTGAGTGCATCAGGCGCAAAGCGAATGCGCGCTTCGAAGCGGCTGAAAACGCCGCTGAATTTCTCGCCCTGCGCCTCGGCCGAAAAGCCCAGCGTTGAACCGGCCGCCGTCTGCCACTCGGCAGCGTGCACGGTGCTCGCTCCGAAGCAAGCGGCGAAGGCGAACAGCAACGGCAACAGAATTCGAGTCATGAGGTCAGATCCTTGCTAGTGCCGCGGCGCGGCAGCATGCGCGTCAAGGTGGCGTCGCGCTTCACGTAGTGATGATGGAGGGCGGCACCCACGTGCAGCGTGAACAAGGCCGCCAGCAGGTAAAAGCCAATGGCGTGTAGGTCCTGCGCCAGATGTTTGAGCTCGGCATCAGGCGCTGCCAATGAGGGCACCGAGAACAAGCCGAACCAGCGCAGCGGGAAATTGGCTGCGGAGTTGTAAAGCCAGCCCGACAGCGGCATGCCGATCATCAGCACGTACAGCAGCCCGTGAGCGCCGCTGGACAGGCGTTGCTGCCAGCGCGGCATGTCATCGGGATACGGCGGACGACGATCCAGCAGACGCCACAGCAGCCGCATCAGCACCAGCGCAAACACCAATAGTCCCGTCGACTTGTGCCAGCCGTACACCTTCACCTTGAACAGCGAGTTCGGCAGCTCCTGCATCAGCAAACCCGCCGCGGCCAAGCCAATGATCAACAAGGCAATGCTCCAGTGCAGCAGTTGTGCGGTGGTGCCCCAGCGGGCTTCGCTATTGCGCCATTGCATGTTGGCTCCCGTGAAATCGCAGTGTGGACAATCGATACCTGCCTATTGAACAGCGTCGCCGACGCCTGAAGCTGCCGGCGGTGCCGGTTCGGTCGGGATGGCCCGACGCGTGCGACTTGCTTCGACTTCGATGATCAGACTCACACTGTCGCCAATCGCCGACTTCCAGCCGCGCATGCCGAAGTCGGCACGGCTCACGGTTGCGGTGGCGGAGAAGCCTACGGTGCGGCGCAGGGTCAAGGGATGTCGGGCGCGGCCGTTGAGTTTCGCCAACAGGCTGACTTCCCTGGACTCGCCACGCAGGCTGAGCTTGCCGAAGATAGTGGCGTGGGTCGCGTCGATCGGCTCGATGCGGGTGGATACGAAGCGCGCGCTGGGATGCTCTGCTTCCGCGAAGAAATCCGGCTTCAGCATACGCGTGTTCCAGTCCGCATCACCCAGATCCAGACGCGCCAGCGGGATCGTCACGTCAACGCTGGCCGTGGTCCAGTCGTCGGGGTCGAACCGCAGCGTGCCGCTGGCACCGGACAAGGTGCCGAGTGCGCGCGAGAACGCGTAGTGGTCCACCGCAAATACCACCCGCGTATGGACGGGATCGATTCGGTAAGTTGCCAGCGCAGCATGGACAGGAGACACCGATGCCAGCGCGAAAACCAGCGCTATCAAGACAATCTGCCAGCCGCTCAGCTTTAAAGGACTAGTGCGCATCGTTGGCTTTGCTCCGTCGGCCAGCGTCGTCTTCAGGGCGACCGCGAGCAATATCCCATGCCATGCCGGCCAATAGACGCAAGCGCTCGCCGCTGGGTTTGGCCAATTCGTTGGCAAATGCGCTCAAGGTGGCTTCGCGATCAAACGCGCGGGCGTCGGCCAGGCTCATCGATACCGCCCGACCCAGCGCGTCGAACAGCAGGCCATACGCCAACGCGTGCACCAGCCCGCCGCCCAAGGTGCCGGCACCGGGAAAGGCTTTCAGTGCATTGCCCGCAATCGCCAGAGTGATGGCTGTGGTGCTGCGCGCCGTCATGCCGATCCGGCTCAGCAATCCATCCAGATCGATATCACGCGCTTTCAGACCATGCAAACCGCACAGCTCGCCGAGCATGGCCGTTGCGAGCGCCCCTTGAATGATCAAGTCGGTACCCGGCGCAACCGCCGCCATGGCACCGACCACGGCGCGGCGCGTGTAACGGGTAATGCAGGCATCGGCAGCGGCCGTGCGATGCTCGATCTCGCTGGCGGTGAGACGCTGGTCGAGCCGAATCAAGGTCGCGGTTTCGCGTGCGGGCTCAAGCGAGACGGCACCGATTTTCGCAATGGTGGCCAGCGCCGAAAGCAGCGCTTCGATGCGTGCTGGCTGCTCACGTTCGACCGTTTGTGTGCGCCCATCCGGATACTCGCGCAATACCGATTCGACATGGCCGGCACTGATCGCGACCACGCGCACTTGCGGCCCCGGGTAGCGCTCACGCAAGCGCTTGAGGACTGTCTCGCGCTCGTCATCGCGATAGCGATCAGATTTGTTCAAGGCCAACAGAAGCGGCCGCCCGCTTTGCAACAAGGCACGCAGCTCGGTGTCCTGGCTACGGGTCAGATCACCATCAGCGACATAGACCAGTGCATGGGCTCGGGCAGCCTCATCGCGAGCCATTGCTGCGCGGGCTTCGCCTGTCGGCTCGTTGAGGCCAGGCATATCGGCGATCTGCAAGGTGCGGCCATCGGCAAGCGTGGTGCGCGCGTGCTCCACCTGCCGCGTGCTGCCGCCACTCGCAGCAATCACCGGCGCGGCGTCGCTGACCAAAGCCTTGAGCAAACTGGACTTGCCACTCGATACATCGCCATATAAAGCGATCTGCACCACATCGGCCACGCGCCGACGATCAAGTTCAATGAGCTCGCCGGCCAATGACTGCTCGGTGGGTGGCAACGCCGCCAAGCGTTGCTCGATGCGCGGTCGATCGATGCTTGCGACGACGGCTACTCGGGCTCGGCGCGGCTTCAGCAGCCGCCACACCAACCAGCCACTGGCAGCGACAAGTCCCGCCGCGGCGACAGCGAATAGTGCGTTGACCCAGACTGGCAACAGTTGCAGGCGTTGCCACAGCGTCACCGTCGAATCGACGAGGCCAACCAACGCATTCAGTGCCACCAGCAAGCCGACGACGACGGCCAACGCCAGGACCCAACGGATGTGCTGGCTCATGCGAGGAGGTGCGGCCTTGTCGGTTGGAGACATGCGGCGATTGTAGGCTGAGCGCGCCGCCGGCTTTGCTTGCAGCGCGTGATCAGCGGCGCTGCGCCAGCAAAAGCAAAGGGTGCGTCTCGGACGCACCAACAACACCCAACCGAGTGGAAGCATCCACACCCAAATCGCTGCGGACGGTCAGGTGCGTCCGAGACGCGCCCTACGCCTCAATGCGACGGCGCGTCGACCAGAAAGCCCTTGTCCAAATGCACCGTATGACGGGCGTATTCGGCGGCTTTGGGGTCGTGGGTGACCATGACGATGGTCTTGCCGAATTCGGCGTTGAGTTGTTGCAGCAGGCGCAATACTTCGTCGGCGGTCTTGCGGTCCAGGTCGCCGGTGGGTTCGTCGCAGATCAGCAGGCGCGGGTCCGACACCAGGGCGCGGGCGATGGCGACGCGTTGTTGTTGGCCGCCGGAGAGCTCGCTTGGCTTGTGGCTTGCCCAATCTGCTAATCCCACCAGTCGCAAGGCCAGACCCGCGCGGCGGCGGCGCTCGCTGCTGTTCATGTCGGTCAACAGCAAGGGCAATTCAACATTGCGCTGCGCGCTCAGCACCGGCATCAGGTTGTAGCTTTGAAAGATGAAGCCGACCGTGTTGGCGCGCCAGCTGGCCAGTTCATCGCTGCTCAATGCATCGATGCGGCTGCCGCCGACTTTCAGCTCGCCGCCACTGGGCGAGTCGAGGCCGCCGATCAGATTCAACAGCGTCGTCTTGCCCGAACCCGACGGTCCCATCAGGGCAACAAAATCGCCCTCCGGAATATCCAGATCAATGCCGTGCAAAACTTCCAGCCGCTCCTTGCCGCGCACATAGACCTTGGTCAAGGCGCGGATTTCGACCAAGGGCCGGGTCGAATTCATGGACAACTCCCGACGGCTTCGCTCACGTGGTCAGGGCGCAGGCGCGAGCGTGACCCGGTCACCGTCGACCAGCTTGGGTGGCGGTGACAGCACGACAACTTCATCTGCCTTCAGGCCGCTCAGCACGCGCCGCTCGGCATCCCGGATTTCGCCCAAGCTCACGCCCACCTTCTTTACAGCACCGTCGACCACCACGAACACCGCCGCATCCTTACCTTCGCCCACCACAGCGCGTGTCGACACCCA
Source organism: Pseudomarimonas sp. (assembly GCA_052390415.1). Classification (GTDB taxonomy): domain Bacteria; phylum Pseudomonadota; class Gammaproteobacteria; order Xanthomonadales; family Xanthomonadaceae; genus JANNWF01. The sequence continues at coordinate 34,731 of JBQTGY010000124.1, forward strand.
CACTCCGCCGCCACTGCCCTTGGTTGCTTCGGGATCGAGAAAACTCACCCGCACACCCATGTCGGGAACGATGCGCGGGTCGCGGCTGCCCAGTGCGATGCGCACTTTCACCGTGGCCTTGGCGCGGTCGGCGGTCGGAATGATGGCGATCACCGAGGCCGGGATTCGCCAATCGGCATACGCGTTGAGCACGGCTTCCACCGGCTGTTCCGGTTTCACCCGGCCGATGTAGGCCTCGTTGACGTCGACCTGCACTTCCAGCGAATCCATGTCGACGAGAGTGCCGATGCCGGTACGGGTGAAACCACCGCCGGCCGATACCGGGCTGATCATCTCGCCAGGTTGCGCGGCCTTGGCCACGATGACGCCTTTGAATGGCGCACGAATGATGGTGTTGTCGACGCTGAGCTGGGTGACTGACAGTTGGTCGCGGGCGACTTGCACCTGCCGCTGCAACTGCGCAAGCCGCGCGCGACGCGCGTCAAAGTCGGCCTTGGCCTGATCCAGCGTCGACACCGGTTGCAATTTCGCCGCGGTCATTTCGCGGGCGCGGCGCAGGGTTTGTTCTGCCAACACCAAGGTGGCGCGTGCTTCACCCAATGCTGCTTCGGTTGCCAACAGTTGCGAGGCTGCCAGCGCGGATTGCGCCTCGGCATCGGTGGCATCCAGGCGGGCCAGAATCTGCCCTTCTTCCACCTGCATACCTTCTTCGATCAACACATCCAGCACCTTGCCGGTGATCTTGGACGACACCGTCGCGATCCGCCGCGGAGTGACATAACCGGACGCGTCCAGCACCGACACCGGGCCGTCATTCGCGGCGCTGCGCGCGACTCCGGTTTCGACGCTCTGCGGACGACCACCCAGCAGCACCGCGCCCACCACGCCCAGCGCCACCACCGCCGCCAATACCCACGGCCAACGCCGCCGTTTGTGCCCCTGACGCCCGCGATCAATACGCAGTTCGCGCAGCATGTCGCCCGCGTTGCTGTTGTAAGAGGGGGTCGATTCACTCATGGGAAACGCTTCCGATCAAGCACGTGAATAGAACAAAGCGACAACCTGGTTTGACCAGCGCGAGTGCGATTCAGCTGGCCGCGTAACGCTTCTGCAGCATCGCGAATACCGCGCGCAGTCCTTGTGCTTCGCCGCCAGCGGGGCGGCCGGGGCGGCTGCTGTCGTTCCACGAATACACATCGACATGCGCCCAGCGCTGGCCTTCACTCACGAAGCGCTCCAGATACAAGGCGGCAGTCACACAGCCGGCCATGCGCGATCCACCGCTGTTGGCCAAGTCGGCAATGCCACTGACCAGATAGCTCAGATAAGGCCGCCACAGCGGCATGCGCCACAGCGGATCGCGCTGCGCCGCCGCAGCGGCCAGATAGTCCGCCGCCAGCGCATCGTCGTTGCAGAACAACGCCGGCAAGTCGGGTCCCAACGCAATGCGTGCTGCCCCGGTCAAGGTGGCGAAATCCAGCATGAGATCGGGTTTGCTTTCGGCGGCATAGAACATCGCATCGCATAACACCAGTCGCCCTTCCGCATCGGTGTTGTCGACTTCCACCGTGATGCCGGCGCGCGTTTCCAATACTTCGCCTGGGCGAAACGCATTCGGGCCGATCGCGTTTTCCACCGCCGGAATCAGCAATTGCAGCCGGATCGGCAAACGCCGCGCCATGATCAGCTGGGCCAGACCCAAGGCATGCGCCGCACCGCCCATGTCCTTCTTCATGTTGCGCATGCCATCGGCCGGTTTGATGTCGAGGCCACCGGTATCGAAACAGACGCCCTTGCCGACCACGGTCACCAGCGGATGGTGTGCCTCGCCCCAGGTCACTTCGATCAGGCGCGGCGCGCGATGACTGGCGCGGCCGACCGCGTGAATCGCCGGGAAGTTGTGTTGCAACAATTCTTCGCCGCGAATGCAACGAATGTTGGCGCCATAGGCATTGGCGATGCGCACGCTGACGCCTTCCAGGTCGTCCGGACCCATGTGCTCGGTCGGGGTGTTGACCAGGTCGCGCACCAGCGAGCTGGCCTTGAGCAGGGTGAAAGCTTCGGATTGCGCGGCGGCATCGTCACCCAGCACCAGTCGCGCCGGCGCGCGTGCACCCTTGCGATAGCGCTCAAAACGGTAGGCACCGAGGCCCCAACCCAACAAGGCCGTGGAGAGCGACATCGGATGATTGCTTCCGGTCACCAACCGATAGTCGCCGACCGGCAATCCGAACGGCGCATGGCCGATGGAATACGGATCGAGTGGGTCGCCAATGCCGACGATCACCGAGCCAATGCCACCGGCGGGATCGGGCACACATAACACGCTGCCCGGCTCAGCAAGGAAGCCCTGTGCCTGTGCCCAGCGCACCGTGTTCGCCGGTTGCGCGGAAAGGCTGGCAGCAAAAGCGTCCTTGGTCAGCGCCAGCAGCGGCACCGCACGCGGGCTGGAATCTTCAGTGGCGAAACACGGCGGCAGACTCATCGGCGAGACTCAAGATGGGTGGTGTTGAGAGGGCAAAGCGGAGGCCAGCAGCCAATCCGCCAGTTGATGCAGATCAGCAATTTCAATGTCGGCGCGCGGCAGCTCGGTCGGCCACGCGGTTTGATGACGATTGACCCAACACGTGGGCATACCCGCCAACGCGGCACCCACCACGTCCAGCTGCGGATCATCGCCGACGTGCAGCACCTGCGAAGGCGGCAGATTCAGTCGCTCACAGGCGGCGAGAAAAATCCCCGCGTCGGGTTTGGCGGCGCCAAAATCACGTGCGCAGATGGCGAACTGGAAGTGCTGGCCCAGACCAATGCGTTGCACATCGGCATTGCCATTGGTCAACGCCGCCAACCGCCATTGAGCGGCCAGGCGCGCCAAGCCATCGGGCACATCCGGATACAGTTCGACTTGGTGCCGCGCCGCGATGAAGGCCTGAAAACACGGTTCGACCAGATCCAGATCGGCACCCACGTCTGCCAGTGCGTGCTGCAACGACAATTTTCGCTGCGCGGTGAAGTCGTGCGCCAAGTGCGGATTTTCAGCCGCGATGCGGTCACGCAGCAGGCGCATCTCTGCCACCGGCCAGCGCTCCGCGACCCGCGGCGCATGCGTCTGCAGGAAGTGCTGCAAGGCGGCTTCCGCACGCTCGATCACCGGCCAGATCGGCCACAGCGTGTCGTCGAGATCGAGGGTAAGGGCGAGGATCAACGGCACGCTGCTGAACGAGTGGAAGCGAGGCGCAACATAGCATGCAGAATCTTGTGCCGAGGTGAGGTTGGCGGCAACAACACGCCCGCACAAGGCTTCGTCATTGCGGATTCCGGTTTGCACGCCACGCCAGTCCAGAACAGGTGCGCAAGAGCGCGGCCCTCCAAGGTAGCAACTGACTGACAGCCTGACGCCAGCCTTTGGAGGGCGCCGCTCCCGCGGCGCCGCTCTTCATTCACGATTCCAATTCACATCCTGTTTGTGCTGATTCAAGTCAACCCAACGCAGCCGCGCAGAAGCGCGGCCCTCCAAGTAAAGCGTGGGCACCTACTCAATCAACGCCAGCACCGCCCGTCGTCCACGCACCACGGTCAGCACCAGTTGCTCCGGCGGTGCCTGCAACCGTTGATTCAGCGCTTCCAGATCGCCGACATCGCGCCGGTTGACTGCGGTAATCACATCGCCCGGACGCAGGCCATTGGCAGCAGCCCGACTGCCGGCTGCAATCTCCTCGATCGCCACGCCTTGTCCGCCACGTTGCCGCAGTTGTTCGGGCAGCTCGACAAAACGCGCACCGGCCAACCGTGCGTCCAGATCCTTGCCCTCCAGCGCCCGCAAACGGGCCTTTAGCACCGCCGACAATTTCACCTCGCGGCCTTCGCGCACGGCCACCAGAGTCACCGCTTCGTCCACCGGCAGCAGCCCTTCTTCGTTGTGCAGGCTCTGGCCATCGAAGACCGACTTGCCGGCCAGTTTGACGATCACGTCACCGGCCTTGAGGCCTGCCGCTGCGGCGGGGGAATCGGCTTGCACGCGCGTGACCACCGCGCCGCGGCGCTGACCCAGGCCTAGCAGTTCGGCCAATTCCGGCGTCACGTCCTGGGTCTGGATGCCCAGACTGCCGCGCCGTACTTCACCGAAGGCCAACAACTGGCGCATGACTTCCTTGGCCATCGGCGTCGGAATCGCGAAACCAATGCCGACATTGCCGCCCGAGGGGCTGAAGATCGCCGTATTGATGCCGACCAGCTCACCGCGCAGATTCACCAACGCGCCGCCGGAATTGCCCGGATTGATGCTGGCATCGGTCTGGATGAAGTTCTGATAACCCAGCCCCTGCAAGCCCGAGCGACCCAAGGCGGAAACGATGCCCGACGTGACGGTCTGACCCAGTCCGAACGGATTGCCGACCGCGACCACAAAATCGCCAACCCGCAAGGATGCCGCCGAAGCGGCCAACGGCACCGCAGTCAACGCTTCCGCAGGAATCCGGATCAGGGCGATGTCGGTATCCGGATCGGCACCCACGAATTCACCCGCCAAGGTGCGGCCGTCACTCAAGGTGACCGACAACTCATCGGCACCGGCGATCACGTGGTTGTTGGTCAGTACCAGTCCGGCCTCGGCATCCACGATCACGCCCGAGCCCAGCGACTGTTTGATGCGCTCCTGCGGCAGATTGCCGAGACCGAAAAACTGCCGAAAGAAAGGGTCTTCGGCCAGCGGATTGCGAACCCGCACCGTGGTTTTGCTGTTGACGTTGACCACCGCCGGAGTCACGCCTTCGAGCATCGGTGCCAACGAGGGCAGCGGTTGGCCGTCGACGGCGGCCGGCAAGGCGGCGCTGGTGACGCCAGCGAACAGCAGAAAACACAAGATGATTAGCTGGGTGTGCAGACGGGTGAGCATAAGAAGGTGTCGAGGGAGAGGGGTGAGGCAGAGGTTGAACTGGGGACGCCAACCGCCAAGCCAAGACCCTCAGACCAGCGAAAAGGAGCGCTGTTCCCGGCCTTCGGGCGAAGGCGTCGAATCACCGAGCAGGCTACAACCCGCATCCGCTCGAAAGGCAAAAATTTGTCGTTGACATGGTCCCCAGCCGGCAGTAGTTTACGGCGGCGTTGCCACTACATATTGTGGTTGTTGTGGCAAAACAACCAATACATGGGGTTAAGTCGCAAACTTGCAGCGCGGCATGAGGTCTGGAGGGACCTCGTCTGGCCCGCACCTTCACTGTCGTGCCAGTCGCCATTTCCGGCGTCATCACCGTCTGAACCGGGCCGCCGGGCAGACAGCCGGCCCGCCAGCTCAGCGCCTGCACGGCAAGGATGGATCGCACCCGTATTGCCTGCATTCGTTTCAATGGATTCAGCGTCGCCCGCAGCACGTCACCCAAGCAACACATAACAACAATCAAGAGCTGCGTCGCCGCTTCAAGCGGACGGCGCTGCATACAAGCAACGTTCGGAGGAAGTAATTTGATGAGCACGGTTCGCCTTGAAGCGGTGAAAAACGACGCCCTGTTGATGCCGTTGCAGCCGGCGTCACTGGATATCTGGGACAAGAAATACCGCCTCAAGAGCAAGCAGGGCGAGCCGATCGATCACGAGATCGACGACACCTACAAGCGTGTTGCGCGCGCGCTGGCCGATGCCGAAGCCACGCCGGAAAAGCGCAAGTACTGGTACGAGCGTTTTTTGTGGGCGCTGCGCCGTGGTGCCATTCCGGCCGGCCGCATCACCTCCAACGCCGGCGCGCTGGCGCACAAGCCTGCCACCAGCACGATCAACTGCACGGTGTCGGGCACCATCGAGGATTCGATGGACGGCATTCTGGAGAAGGTCCACGAAGCCGGCCTCACTTTGAAAGCCGGCTGCGGCATCGGTTACGAGTTCAGCACCTTGCGTCCGCGCGGCGCGTTTGTCGCCGGCGCGGGTGCGTACACCTCCGGCCCGATGTCGTTCATGGATATCTACGACAAGATGTGTTTCACCGTCTCAAGCGCCGGCGGTCGACGTGGCGCGCAGATGGGCACGTTTGACGTCAGCCATCCCGATGTGAAGGAGTTCATTCGCGCCAAGCGCGAAGACGGCCGCCTGCGTCAGTTCAATTTGAGCCTGTTGATCACCGACGACTTCATGCACGCGGTGGCCAATGACGCCGATTGGCCGCTGGTGTTTCCAGTGCACGTGAAAGAAGAGGCGGAGATAGATACCGCCGACACCACCCAGGTGATCTGGCGCGAATGGCCGACCACCCGCAACTACGTCACCCGCGACGACGGTCTGGTCGCCTGCAAGATCTACGGCCACATTCGTGCCCGCCATCTGTGGGACATGATCATGGTCTCGACCTATGACTTCGCCGAGCCCGGTTTCATCCTCATTGACCGCGTCAACGAGATGAACAACAACTGGTGGTGCGAAAGCATTCGCGCGACCAACCCATGTGTGACTGCCGACACGTGGGTGCAGACGGCAGAGGGACCGCGCCAGGTCGCAGACTTGCTGGGAACACCCTTCCTCGCGCGGGTTGACGGTGTGGACCACGCCAGCGGGGCGACAGGCTTCTTTCAGACCGCTAACAAAGATGTGATGCGGTTGCAGACAAGCGAGGGCCAGAGCCTACGCTTGACTGCCGACCATCGTGTACGTCGGGTCACCCGGCAAACACGCTGGTCGACCGATGTTGAATGGTGCGAGGCCGGGCAATTGGCCGCGGGCGACCGCGTGCTGCTCAATAATCATCGCAGCGGTGCCGAATGGTCAGGCGCGCGTACCTATGAAGAAGGGTTCCTGCTTGGTTTGCTGGTTGGCGATGGAACGCTGAAGTCGGACGCGGCTGTGCTGTCGGTTTGGACGCAAGCGGTGGCGGTCAACGCCTCTGCGTTTTCGCCTGTGGCGCTGATGGACGAAGCGCTGCGCTGTGCGAACACGCTTCCGCATCGCAGCGACTTCGTCGGCTGGATGGAGGTGCAGGGCCGCGACGAGCACCGCCTCAAGCTGGCTTCGCTGCGTGATCTTGCCTTCGACTTGGGCTTGCAACCGGGCAACAAAGCGATCACTCCGGCGGTCGAGAAAACGTCCAGCGACTTTCACCGTGGATTCCTGCGCGGTCTTTTCGACGCGGACGGCTCGGTGCAGGGCGATCAAGACAAGGGTGTCAGCATTCGCCTCTCGCAATCCGACCTGCCGCGGTTACGCGCGGCGCAGCGGATGTTGTTGCGCCTTGGAATCGCTTCGACGATTTACAGAGATCGCCGCCCGGCGGGCACAAGCGTGTTGCCCGATAGCCACGGCGGTGAACGCGCTTACGCTACCCGCGCACAACATGAGTTGGTGATCAGCGGCGACAACGTGGCCGAGTTCGCTTTGCGCGTCGGCTTTGCCGATGCAGCCAAGAGCGGTCGCCTGAAAGTCGCGCTCAGCGGCTACCGTCGACGCCTCAACCGCGAACGTTTCGTGGCCACCATCGAAAGCGTCACACATGACGGCGTTGAGGCGGTGTTCGACGTACAGGTTCCAGGCATAAATACGTTTGATGCCAATGGGTTACATGCACACAATTGTGGTGAGCAGCCATTGCCACCCTACGGTGCCTGCCTGCTCGGTTCGGTCAACCTCACCAGCTTCGTCTGCGAGCCGTTCACCGAGCGCGCGCGCTTTGATTGGGAGGAATACAAGGAAGTGGTGCGGGTGTTCACGCGCATGCTCGACAACGTGGTCGAGATCAACGGTCTGCCCTTGCAGAAGCAGCGCGACGAGATCATCCGCAAGCGTCGTCATGGCATGGGGTTTCTGGGCTTGGGCAGCACCTTGACCATGCTGCGCATGACCTACGGCACGCCGGCCAGTTGTGAGTTCACCGAAGACGTCGCCCGCGAAATGGCGGTGGCGGGTTGGGAAGTGGCGCTTACGCTGGCGCAGGAAAAAGGCGCCGCGCCGATCATGCATGAAGAGTTCGCGGTCACTGCCGAGATGCTGCGCAAGCGTCCGGAAATGGCCGCCGATGGTTGGGAGATCGGGCAGACCATCACCGGCAAGCTGCTGCATGCGCGTTATTCGCGTTACATGCAGCGGATCGCCGAAGTGGCACCGGAGTTGGTCGAATCACTGGCCCAAACTGGCGCGCGCTTCACCCACCACAGTTCGATCGCGCCCACCGGGACTATCTCTTTAAGTCTGGCCAACAATGCCAGCAACGGCATCGAGCCGAGTTTCGCGCATCACTACAGCCGCAACGTGATTCGCGAAGGCAAGAAGTCGAAAGAGAAGGTCGAGGTCTACAGCTACGAGTTGTTGGCTTATCGCAGCGTGGTCAATCACGAGGCCATGCCGTACAGCACCGACGTGCGCTGCAAGCTGCCGGATTATTTCGTGGCCGCCGATGACATCAGCCCGAAAGCGCATGTCGACATCCAGGCCGCGGCGCAAAAGTGGGTCGATTCGTCGATCTCCAAAACCGCCAACGTGCCCACCGATTTCGCCTTTGCCGACTTCAAGGACATCTACACCTACGCTCACTTAAGCGGCCTGAAAGGCTGCACCACCTTTCGCTTCAATCCGGAAGCGTTCCAGGGCGTGTTGGTGAAACAATCCGACCTTGAAAACACCACCTATCGTTTTGAGCTTGAAGATGGCAGCTTTGTCGAAGCCAAGGGCAACGAAGAGATCGAATACGACGGCGAAATGCACACCGCCGCCAACTTGTTTGATGCTTTGAAAGAAGGGTATTACGGTAAGTTCTAGCTGCGCCATTCGATGGCATCGTCGTTGATGCCGTCGGATTGCAAAATCAAGTTTCGGTGACGCAAGGACGGTCACCGTCGTACGCCCAGCACCGCTCTGCGGCACGGGCGCGCGCCAAGGCCAAACCGGAGTGTTCGGCCACGGCAGTTGAGAAGCATGGTTTGTTTGCACGTTTAACAAAGCGGTCAGCAAGCCACTTGATGTGTCGTTTCAAGCCCGAGCGCAAGGAGTGTCCCAATGAGCAGTGGAAACGGTGTCAGTGACGCGATCTCCAACGCCATGGAGTCGGTCAGCGAGAAAGCCCAGGAAGTGGTGGCGGACGTGAAAGCCGCGGTCACCAAGGCCAAGAAAGCAGTGAGCAAAAAAGCCGCCAGCGCGAAGAAAGACGTCGCCGCCAAGGTCAAGAAAGGCAAGGCCGAGTTGAGCAAGGTCGTCGTCAAGGCCGAGAAGAAAGTGGCCGAAGTGAAAAAGACGGTTGGCAAGAAGGTCGAGGCTGCCAAGAAGGCTGTGGCGAAGAAGACCGGCACGGTGAAGAAGGCCGCGGTCAAGAAAGCTGCGCCGGTGAAGAAGGCAGTGAAGAAAGCGGTCGCCAAGGCAGCAGCGCCGGCCAAAAAGGCCGCAGTGAAGAAGGCCGCCGCCAAGGCACCCGCGAAGAAGGCACCGGCCAAAAAAGCGCCAGCGAAAAAAGCACCCGCCAAAAAAGCCGCCAAGAAGTAAGTCGTTGCACCTATCCCGTCCGCGCGCCAATCAGCGCGGGCGGGAGGTTTTGATTGATGCAGTTCCAGTTCCAGTTTCAGTTCCAGATTTGAATCGCGACAGGTTGGCGCTTGCTTGGCACCCATCGCCGCGGATCGTCGTCCCCGCACGGGCGCGCTGCTGTGCGGGGAATCGTCAATCGAATGCTTCACAGCCGAAGTGTGATCGCCAATGCGTGCTGCCAAATCTCGTCGCCCCCGCGAAGGCGGGGGCCCAGTGACTTACAGCATTCAAGGCGCTGGGTTCCCGCCTTCGCGGGAACGACGCTTCGTTGTTCGGTAATCGCAAACGTGAAGCAGGGTTTCCCATGCCTGCGCGAGGATGACGGCGTCGAAACTCTGCCAATGCATCCCAGGCCCGCTTCTCCCCGCTTCACCCCCACACACGCACCCGTCAGGAAGGCCCATGGCCACAAAAATCGATAAAAAAATCAAGGGCTTCAGCGTCAGCACCGGCGAAACCGCCGCACCTGCGCCCGTCCAAACCGCCGCGCCCGTGATCACCGAAGCACCGCGCGCCGACGTCATCCAGATGCACGAGCAGATCGAACGCCCCGAGGTGCTGGTCGGCAGCACCTACAAGATCAAGTCACCGCTGTTCGAGCACGCCCTCTACGTCACCATCAACGACATCGTGCTGAATCCCGGCACCAAACACGAGTCGCGCCGCCCGTTCGAGATCTTCGTCAACTCGAAGAACATGGACCACTTCCAGTGGGTGGTCGCCATCACCCGCATCATGTCCGCCGTGTTCCGCAAAGGCGGCGACGTGACCTTCCTGGTCGAAGAACTGAAAGCCGTATTCGACCCCCGCGGCGGCTACTTCAAGGCCGGCGGCGTGTATATGCCCAGCATCGTCGCCGAAATCGGCGCCGTCATCGAAGACCACCTGAAATCGATCGGCATGATCGTCGACGACAACCTGAGCCCCGAGCAAATCGCTCTCATCGCCGAAAAGCGTGCCGCGTATGAAGCGAATCTAAAAAAAAACGCTGAGCCAAAGAGCCCAGAGCTGAACCTCGCTGCATCCATCAGTGCTGCAAGAGAGGCCAAGCCCAGCAGCGGCTACCCACCCGGTGCCACCATGTGCCACAAGTGCAACACCCAAGCCATGATTCTGATGGATGGGTGTCAGACGTGTTTGAGTTGTGGGTATTCGAAGTGTGGGTAGGGTGATACTTGAGATGGGCAGCAAGTAGGGTGCGTCTCGGACGCACCACTCCCTGGGGCGGATATTGGTGCGTCCGAGACGCACCCTACGT
>JBQTGY010000125.1:0-16805 GCA_052390415.1 Pseudomarimonas sp.
CCGACATGCACATGGGGCACGCTGTAGTACTGGCGCTGGACATCGACGTGATAGTCGCGTGCCACCTTGCGCGCCAGATAGGTGGCGATCTCGAAGCGCGTCGTCGGCAGCGGCGAGAGCTGCTTGCGCTCCTCGATCAACTGGCTGTGGCGCGTGCCCACGCGCTTCTGAAACGGTGCCGCATTGAGCGCCACCAGCGCCTCGGCCAACCACCCATTGAGCACGTCCAGCGAGGCAAACACGCGGTCGCGCACCGTCGCCAGAATGCGCATCTCGACGACCTTCACCGCGCCCTCGACCGCCGCCTTGTCCTTGGGCTTGCGCACCCGCGCTGGAATGACCACGAGGCCGTAGTGGCGCGCAAAATCGCGGTATACCGCACTCAGGCGAGGCTCGTAGAAATCGGCTCTGGCGATCAGCGCCTTGGGGTTGTCCGGCACCGCAACCCGGCTCACGCCGCCGAAGCATACGAAGGCTCGATGCTGGCCATCGAGCCAGCTGTGCGCCGTCTCGTCGGCATAGGTGTAGGCGAAGATCGCATTCGACCAGCCGAGCGCCGCGGCGAAGATATGTGCCTGCGCGGTGGCATCGCCGTCGCGGTAACGCAGGGTCAATCCGGCGAAGTCGAAGTAGGCTTTCTCGCCCGGCACGTGATCGTGGCGGTAGGCCAGATCACGATCGCCCTGGTAAGCCGCCAACTCGTCGCAGAACACGCTGTAGCCAACGCCGTCGGGCACCGCCTCGCGGTACTCCGACCACAGCAGCCGCCGTGTCACCCCCTTGCGCGCAAGCTCCTGAGCCGCCTTGCCGTAGTCCGGCCGCACACTGGATTTGGCAGTGCCTGCATGCGCCGATCGGCGGTACAACCGCCGCTCAAGCTCCTCGTCCGTCAACGCTGGATCCGGCGGCCATCCCATGCCCGAAGCCGCGAAGCGCTTGAGCACCCGCTCACCGTACAACGCATCACACCCTGTGCCCGCGCAATCAAACGCTGGCTGAGTCCATCCTCGAAATGCAGCCGCAGTAGTTCTCGAATCTGTCGCATGAGTAACCTCGATTGAGCCATGGGAAAACCTCGCGAAAACCCGCGAGGATGACCCACCCTCAACCGCCCGCCGCACTGGCCTCCCATGACCCGGAATCCAAGCGCTAAACGACTGTCATCACACGGCCCGGAACCCTGGCCTCACATGCCCCGGAACAGTGGCCTCACATGGCCAGGAATGCTGGCCTCCCATGGACCGGAATATCCAGTCGTCGGGCGCGTTGGCGAACAGTGGATCGGCGAGGAACTGCTGCTGCCACTCTCATGGTCGACGGAATACGGATTGTGTGATCGTGCACGCGCTGGCGGTGAACGTGGCAGGTTTTGGCCGGTGTTCTTCGTGCACCCAGACAGGACCGCCTCCACGAAGGCCGGGGCGGTCATGTGTCAGCGACTGATGCAGCGGTTGGTTCAAGGCTATACGTAGGTCGCGCTTGCGCGAAGGCGGGTGCCTCGGGAAAGGACCCATCAGACGAAGTCGCCATGCTCGATGCGGCAGAGTTCATCGTTCACGTCAGCGGCACCGGCGTCGGTGGCCAGCACGACCAATGGAATGGCGTCGAGCACTGGGTGATAACGAGTCATCCAATCACGCGCACGATTCAGATCTGCGAAGACACGATTAGCTTCAGCACATAGGCGAGCAATGCGCTGCAGCCGGTCGCTCTCGTGTGCGGAGAGCGCTCGGCTTTTGCGCCGGGCGACCGCACGGGGATTGATGCCGGCGATGGCGTAGATGCGCGCTTCCTCTATCCCGAAACGGTCGGCAAGTAGGGCGGGGAGAGAGGCATCAGGTGTCGGGGACTTATGGCGCACGGCAGCAGCAGCTTGGGTCAGGGAGGCATCGACATGAGGTTGACTCACCTTCGTCCGCTCAATTCTCCCTTTCGGCGCGAGGAGAGGGAAGGGTAGTGAGGGAAGCGCACGGAGACTGCGCGCCTCCATTGGCGAAAGAGCGTACGAAGGACATCAATAGCCTGCAACTATCGCAAGGGCCAAACACAATCCAAACATTGCATCACCAAGGGGTGCGAACTCTCATCGTCTCGCGACACCTTTAATGGGAAGAAGCAAAGGTTTGCTTGGGTGATGCTGATTTGGAAGGCTTATCGAGGGTAGGGCCGTGAGGACCAACCCCTCAACCTTCAACTGGTCCTAAAGTCACTCGTCGACTCAGCTGCGCGTTGAGAATGTGTGCGTCGTCCACAGTGAGTCATAAACCATCGGGGGATGTTATGCCGGCCACCTTGCAGCTTTTCGGTCTTCGCTTCGTCGAGGTTCCTGGCGGCGGCTTCGTGCTGCAACCTGAACCACCGTGGTGGCCTTCTAGTGGCGTGTTCCTCAAGAAGCTCAACTCGCCCGGGGCACAGGTTCACATTCAAGTAAGGGGCCTTCGGTGCGTGGTGGGTGGCGTTCGCCTACAACTGGAGGTCGACCAGTTGGTGTTCGAGCGCGACCCGAACGTGGCCGACGCCCTGACTCCGACCCGGTCGATCGGTGGCTTCCGACTGGGCGTGCGGCTCGATGACACCGACCCGTTGCCGCGCCATCGCCTGATGCTCGACGTGGGTCCCTTCCTTCTGCTCAGCAACAACGTCGAGCTCGTGTTCGACTCAGGTGGAGGCAAACCGCGCGATCTCTGGGTCAAACTCCGGCGGTCGGAACCGCTCGTGCCTTCGACGGACGCATCGCCCCTCGCGCTCGAGTTCTGTGCGGGATCGAAGCTGCGCCTGCATTCGCAGAATGGTGCGATCCCGCGCTTGCAGTGGGACGACACGCCCTTTCAGGCCCGTCTGTCGTGCGCGAGTTCGGCGCCGCTGCTGTGGAACCGGTCGGAAATCGACATCGCGCTGCCAGATATCCCTCTCGCTCAAACGCTCGCGTTGGACGAAGACCCCGGCAACGCACGGCGACCGATTCCACTGTATCCGTTCCATGTCGCTCAGGAAGCGGGGGTGGTCGTCGCTGGGGCCGCGCTCGATGCCGAGCGCATCACGATCACGGTCGAACGCGGACCTGCGTCGCCCCGCGTGAGTGCGTGCTCGGCACAGCCGCGGAGGCAAGGCGCGTTGCATTGCTTTGGCGCGGCCAGCCCCGCGGCCCCGGGCTACCTGCAGGTGCCTCTCGCTACTGCGATGGATCTTCGATTCCGCGTCGCCCGCGGAGCCGGCGCGGATCGGGTCGGCAAGGCCATCTTCTTGGCGGACGCGGGAGGGACGGGGCCCGTGCTCGCGCCGATCGTGCTGGGCCCCGGATCGGGGGTGCGCACCACGCTTGCTCCCAGTGGCCAGTTGCGCATCGGGTTCGTATCGGTCTCGTCGCCGCCCCTCGACGAAGGCCTGGCACCAAGCGTGTTGCTAGATGCGAACGTGCCGTACCTCACTGCGCCGTCGGTACGGGTGGATGTCAATCGTCCGGGCGTCGCCATCCAGTCCGCCAGCGGCCAGTCCGTTGCACCGCTTTCGATGTTCACGTTCGAGGGTGACACTACGACGGAGCTCGGCTTTTGCACGCCTCTAATCCCGGCGGCCGCGGCTTCGACGCCGGGTGGGTCATCGTGGACCGAGTTCGCGGCCGCGGCCAACGCAGTGTTTCAAACGTTGCATAGTGCGAACACCGAAGGCACGCACGAAAGCCGAATCCACATCGCGCCGCGCCTGCAGGATCCGTCGCCCACATTGCGGGCGCTCTACGCGATGCCAGCGCGTCAAGTGCGCAGTGGAGGACCGACCTTAGGGCCGCACGGCAATGCTTACCAGATTGGCCCGTACACGCTTGAGAAGAGTTGGGGCGTCGGGCCAGCGGAGGCCATGCTGATCCGCAGCGAAGACGTCGATATGGGACGCATCCGACTTCGTGCCAACGGATTCGAGATGGATGACACAGCCCCGCCTGCGCAACGTGTGTGGATCAAGGATATCTCTTACGACGCGCAGGATGGCCTCGAAATGAGCCAACCCGGCGCGCCGCGCGTACTCGGCGTTCTCAAGCTTGGGCGCAATCAGACCCTTCTCGACATGCTCCGCGACGCCGGTGTTGCTGCCTGGGAGCTTAGCGATGCGGAGAACCCTGATCGGCTCGAACAGGCGCTCCCGGCCGCCATGCGCAGGGCAGACTGGGTCGGGCTGGTGCTGTTCTCGCAGGCCTTGGATCTTCGCGAATTCAAGCTGCTCGCCAGCCTGTTGCCGACCGGCCTCAGTGCCGCCGGCCGGCTGAAACTGCGCTACCTCGCGGTCTCTCCAGACAGCGCAGCTCAACAGCCGAACTTTGTAACCTACGGCGCAGTCGCGTGGGTGAACGAGCTGCCGCAGGAACCGGCGGAACCGGAGTATCGGGACAAGGAAGTCCTGGTTCAGATGCTGTCGCTGAGGATGCGCTGGGAGGCACGGCGCCTCAGGGACTTCCGGTCGATCACCTGCGTGCGTGTGCGCGGCGTCTTGGGCGTGGCGAAGAAGCGCGATGGGGAAGATCCGGAGTTGCCTACTCAGATCGAGATTCAGGGGACGATAGACAGGGACACCGGCACGATCACGTTCGTCGCGCAGTTCGACGAGCCACTGAACTTGCTCGGTCCGGGTGGGCTCGGCCCCCTCAAGTCGCTGAGCGTGTCGAGCGTGACCATCACGCGCTCTGGCAACCGCACCGCGTTCGACGCTGATGGTGAGATCGAGCTGGGAAATTGGCAGGTCGGCGCGTTTTCGCTAGGCGAGTCCGATCTGCCGCGCCTTCAGTTCCGTGGATTGCGCTTTGGGTACAACGGAGATTCCTTGCCGCAAGCCGGCTCCTGGCTCGCGTTCGACTATCCCTCGATGCGCTTCCAGTTCGCGCGGGGATGGTCGCTGTTCGATTTCCGTTGGGCGCGCGCGCAGCTGGTCTCATTCGGATACGACGCAATGGCAGGGGGCAAGCCGTTCGATTGGAGCGACCTTGTGCTGATGCTGGGCGACCAAGGCGACTGGGCGAACAATCTGCGGCGAATGCGGTTCGGCCTCGACCTCGATGTCGGGAAGCTACCGCTGCTCAACTCCAGTGCGTTCGATACGTTACACCTGAACTTTGAGCTCGGCTTTCCCATCCTCGACAAGTTCACAATAGAGGTTGATAACCCGCGGCTGGGGCTTCGGGCCATCGGCTTCGATCGGTTAAACCTTGACCTGCTGGGCTTCCTGCGAATCACGGCGGAGGGCGCGGAGTTCGAATCAAGGGATGGAACGCTGTGGTTGATGATGGAGGACTGTACCGTCTCTATGCTGGGCCATACGCTCGTCAAGGGATTCTCATTTGCGTACTACCGCGGTAGACAAGGCTCGGGCTTCGTAGGTGCCTACGCAAGGCCGGGTGCAGCTGGCACGTCGCTGCTCGAGATCGACTGGATCCTCGTCGGGCGCAACTTGCGTATTGAGCGTGAGCTTGCGGAGAAGCTGATCTCAATCGCGCCGGCGCCTGACGACACGCTGCACACGCAGCTGATGGAGGCGTATCGGAATGACCAATTGCATGCGTGGGATCAATCCGGCATCGGCGAGTGGATCTTCGCCGCCGGGTTCCGCATTTTGGGCTCCTTCCTGGACGGCAAATTCCTATTCCAGGACAACGCTTACTACGGGCTAGCGCTCAAGGGCACATTGTTCGAACAGGTATTCGGGCAGAGCCTGGAACTGTCGGTGCTCTACATACGCGGCGCGCGACCGGAGGAGGACCTGTGCCGCCTTGAATTTCGCGTACCCAGCGTGGAGTGGGGCGCGATTAGTTTCAATGGAGGCGTCGTCGCCCTGGAGATTCAGTTCAACGGCGGCTTTCTGCTGGACATGGGCTATCCGTGGCTGGGCAAGCTTGGAGAGCGCCGCTGGGACCGCGGATTCGGCGCGATGGTATCGGGAATCATGGGGCGGGGCGGGATGATGATCGCCAAGCGCTCGTCCGCTCGGCAGCAGGGAAAGTTGCTGCTCATAGAGGGCGGCGTGGCTGTCATGGTTGGATTCGGTGCCGCGTTCAATGCCGGCATATTTCGCGTTCATGCCTACGCTGGTGTGTACTTCGTGGCCGAAGGCGCATTCCTGTTTCATCAGGCGTCCGACACGAGACTCGATCTCGTTGGCCTGCAAATGACCGGCGCCGTCGGCGTGCAGGTGCGCGCTGTCGGAGAGCTCAACTGGTGGGTCATTTCCGTAAGGGTCGAGATCCTCATGGGCGCCGAGGCCCGGCTGACGCTGTCGTGGGGCTTGTTGACCAACCACGACCCGGCTTCACCGCAGCTTCCAGCACCCCCTTCGTCTCCGCCTACCGACCGGGTCACCGTGCAGCTTAACTTCGTGTTGTACGCCCGCGTCAGTGCGCACGCGTGTATTGGAAGCGGCTTCTTCAAACTTTGTCGCGGTGTTTCGGCGAGCGTCAGCATGCCGTATCGGCACCGGTTGATTCTGGAGTGAACGCATGACCACGATCTGGCTGACCGTAGACTTTTTCTTCGACCGCTGGGACGATCCGGTCTCGCGTCGCCTGTGGCTGACGATCCAGCCGTATGTCGATCTCGCGGACTTCACGACTGTGCCGCTGCGCACGTGGCTGCAAGACCCGCAGGACTACCGGTATCGCCTGGTCACGCTCGACGAGGGACCGGGTGAACGGGTTGTACCGATCCCTCTGCCGCTAGCCGAAACCAGTTTCGAAGCCACGCTCTTCGAATCGGAAGATTGTTCCGGTCCGGCCGCCGTGTCGGAAAGGCTGGATCGCAATGGGCGTTGCCTGATTCTGGATCCGGCCCGTTTCTTTGAGCTCAATCACGAGCATGACGATCCAACGCTAACGCGCAGGCCTGATCCTCCGGCCCGCACGCTGTACTACAAGTACTTTTGGGCGGAACTTCAGAGCCAAGCGGAGGCCGAAGCAGTTCCAGATGATCAAGTCATCGGCTGGCTTTCGAAAGCGTTTGAAGTCGGTGGCCGCACGTTCTTCGACGCGACCTGCTTGGCGGACGTAACGCCCTGGTTCGACGCCAAGTTCGACCCCCTACCGCACGCGCATCTGGCCACCAATCGCCATTGCCTGCTTGGTCACATGCTGTCGCTCGGCGACGACATCGTGGGCTTGAGACGCATCCGGTCGTACAGCCTACAACTGGGTACTGCGCATCGCATCGATGTGAATACCGCGGTCAGCGGAGGCCGCGTCGGCCGCATGTTCGACACCATCGAATTTGATCTGAGTGGGGGCATCGCATCGGACTTCGATTGGAACCCAGCCTTCGCCAAGCGTGTCGTCGCTGTCCCGGCTCCCGAGCCATTCGCGCCGGTGTATCTCCTAGGCGATGACGCGTACTTGTGGCGACTGCGCCGCGGACTCGACAACCCGGAAGAGCGTGCGCCTAGTGTGCGTTGGGATGTGTTCCAGCAATTTGCGATGCGCTACGGTTATCTGAGCGACACGGACACGCTGCCGGAGGCGCTTGCTCGCTGCACGGATATCAAAGTTCGGCCCGAGCTGACCTTTGATGTCGATGTTGACCGCTACCGAGACTTCCACCTCACGGCCGGCGAGACCACTCGGCGCGTGATCGTCCTAGTGCGCCCGAAATCGCACGAGGCAGCCCGGTTCGAGAGCCTGTGGAAGCGTGCCGACGCGGCGGGGCTTGATCTCGCACTGTATATCGAGGCGGAGGGCGCGCTGAAGCAGGCACATCCGGCCTGGATCGCGCCGTTTCATTTCCCGTGGGCCCCGGACCGCGAAGTGCTTGCCTGCTTCGAAGTCCCGGCTGGCAAAACAGATTTTCCTAAGGGCAACGGCCTGCTGCGCGTGCGATTGGACGCGGAATGGGACATGACGCTTGAGGGTTATGATCCTTCGCGTCCTGGCGAGATCAAGGAAGACGACCCGTTCGGCCCCCGCTGGGAGTATTGGCACGACGCAGAGGCCTCACCCCTTCCCGACTTCGATGCAGTCAGCCTGGCTCTGCCGCCCGATGCGCTCGAATGCGTCAAGCAGCTCGTCGTCAACGCCACCGAGCGTGACCGCCGGACCTTCGAGTGGTGCCAGAGTGCGCGGCGACTGGAGGGTGTGTTCTCGGCAACCCAAACTGTTGAGCACACACACGCAAATTCGCCGATCGAAATGTTCACAGCACAGCAGACCTTCGCCGAGGATCGCCTGAACTTTCACTCGCTCGATCTGGTGCAGCACCAGAGCGGACAGGGCACCGTGCCGGCGATTTCCAATCTGCTGAACGCCGATAGCCTCGTCGCGTCTCTTTACCAATCGACGTCGCCCGCTGGCGACGATAGGGTGCGCGCGCATTACGTCTTCCACGTGACGCACTCCGCGCCAACGACGGTGCCGTTGTCCAGTGCAGATGCAAGTGTGGTTCGACGTGCGGAGATGCTCTCGGGATACCGTCACGCCTCCGATGTGATCGGCGCGCGCGCGTTCTTCTGGAGGCTCTATGGCCGGGCTGCAGGGGATCGCTCGCTGTCCATTCACCTGGAGCACGTCTACGGCCCGACTTTGCTCGCAACAAACGTGCAGGACGTACCCAGGTGGTTCGACGAGCCCATCGTGACCGGGCCGGACGTCGCGTGGCGGGAACCCGGTTCGGCATCGGTGCCATTGTGGACGGTCGAACTCGATTCCGAGTCCGAGCAGGCTCGTGCCATCTTCCGACTGCGCGCACAGTTCCTAAGTGAGGACTGGGTCACGGAAGTGCACGACGCGGCGCGCGCGCGGCGCGCGCGGACGCACGTCGAGGCATGGCGGTCTGTCGCGGAAATGGCGCACGCCATGACGACTTCAGGCCCAAGCCTACACGTGTTCGTTGAATGCCACCGATTCGACGTGCGCGAGGCCATGGCAAGCGACGTACCGTCGGTCGCTTCCGGCCTGCAATGCGACGTTCAGTCGCTTGGCGAAGACATCGCGCGCCGCATTGTGCTGGCGATGCGCGAATGGCTTGAGCATGGGCAGGGCGAAGTCACGTTCGAAGCCATGCTTGAGGATTCATGGTTACAGAATCGACATGCCCTTCGTTTCCGTTTTGACGTGAAGCGCGCTCCAGGCATGGCGCCGGAACCCTTCTTATATCCCGATCAGAGTCCCTACGATGTGCGCGAGCGTGCTATGCGGCTTGCGCCCGGCGAGACCGGCAAGGATCTGTGCGGACCCGATGGCATGCGTATGCCTCCTGCCGATCATCCCAAATTGCGCCCACAACTGTGGGAGTGGACAGAGCGGCTGAACGCGGCGGGCAGTTACGTCGCGCCGCACATCGACGGCGAGCGCGCGGGCCGGGTTGACTTGGGCGCGCTGCTTGGATCCGGCGATCCAAGCAAGCGCGCGCAGTGGCAGTCGCCGGCGGCAACGGAGGCCTCGGAGTCGGACTGGATCGCGCCGCCGGAAATCGTCGATGCGGGCGGAGAGATGTCCGTGCTGTATTGCCCGTTGAGCTTCGCGCGGCTGGCGCAAGATCCGTTCCTCAGAGACCGCACGTTCCCGTTGGTGCGCAAGTTTTTCCTCGCGTGGCAAGCGGTGGCCGAGATGCGCCTGCACACGCTGCAGTCACGATCCGCGGACGAGTTGCGGAGCCTGTTCAACAAGCTCGGACCTTTGGCGGCGGCCGACGCGCGGCGAGCGCGTTTCCGGGCGTTGGCCGAGGCCGCCGCTGC
This sequence comes from Pseudomarimonas sp., assembly GCA_052390415.1. GTDB lineage: Bacteria > Pseudomonadota > Gammaproteobacteria > Xanthomonadales > Xanthomonadaceae > JANNWF01. The sequence goes on from JBQTGY010000125.1 coordinate 9,697, forward strand.
CGGAGTGTTTGCGGTGCCCGACGCGGACGCGGACGGATTGGAGTCCCACGTCAGCGCTGCTGCACGAAGAATTGACAGAGCCAGCAGTCCGCTTCGCGAACGGCTCCAAGGTGTGTTGCGCGAGGCGTTCCTAGAACGGCCCGCGACCTACGCGACCACCAAGGCCTTCGCGTTGGTCGAAGTTGGAGGCGCTGCCTTCGAAGATGAATTGCGCGACGACTTTTTCGCGCTTCGATTGAAGCAGGAGATCGAGCGGCTCGCGCCAGCACTCAACCAACGCATCAGCCTGGGATCTGTATCGCTCGGGCTTTCAGGCCCTGGTCGCCTCGGCTTCCTGGAGACGCTGCCCGATGAGAGCTACGACAATCGGTTCCGGTTCACCGAGGTGTCGGGCGAGCATGTGGAATTTGCGTTTGAGCGGCCGGAGGCGGACGAGAGCGGAGGGGTGCCGGCTCCCTATCGGATCGAACTGCATCGAAACGTGCTCCACGTGCCGGCCAGTGATCCCCAGCTGTTGGATTCTCAGCCTGAGGTCGCATTGCCATCTCGCGAACCCGTGCGCGAGCCCGCCCTGGCGCATTTCGGAATCGGTGCGCGAACCTTTCGGGCGGGTGAACGCTACTTGCTTGCCGCAGCGCTGCAAGGCCTCGCGTCACCGGCAGATCCGATCGCGCCATCGGCCTATGTGGCAAGCGTGGAGTCTTTCGGCAACCCGTTCCCCGAGGCGCTGGATACGATCGTCGCGGTGGCCGTTTACACGATCCAGGGGGATGAAGAGAGTGCCAATGGCGGCGCCGAGCCATATGTCTACGATGTTTACTACGTTCAGGCGAAGTCCGAGGCAACCGAGGTCGCGGCCTATGTATCCCAGCCGGTGCCGACGGCCGATGCGCAATCCGCATTGCACGCCCTCGATCGCCTGGAACGTGTCGAGGACGTGAGTGCGCCGGACGAGTTGCTGTCGCTCGATGTCGTGCAGTACCTGACGGGCGTCGTCGCGCGCGCGGGCAGCGTGGTGGCGTCGCCCACGCCAGAGACAGCCGCCGTCGCGTTCGGCATCATCGAGGGAATCGCCGGCCCTCTCCTGGATGTGATCAGCCATAAAGCCGATGGCCGCATCACGCTTATGGAGCAGTACGGCGTGGGCGGAGCGCGTATCCCTGGCGCGATTCTGGTAGTAGAGGTCGCCGCGTCGATCTGGAGCACGAACACGCTTGCGCTGGTGCAGACACGCAACCAGCCGCGCGTGCGGCCGGGACCGGAGTACTTCTTCCATCCTCGCTTCCAGATGGCCAGTACCCCCGTCGGACAACTCGTACCACGCCAGCAAGTGAGCGCGCGCTACGACAAGCTCTTCGACTACGTGCCGACTGGCGTCAGAGATAGGACTCCGATCGAGCTGATCAGACATTTGCTCAAGGAGAAGCTGACGTTCTCAAAGGCATTCCCGGGTATCGACCACCGTGTCTCGATCACCGTGAAGCAGGATGCATCGGTGCAGCTTCCGAGCCTTGAGGGCGCTATCTGGATCCCCGGCGGCTCGTTCGCAGTGCGAAACGTAATTGTTTCGCCTGACAGCGAAACGGGTGCCGTCGGCTACGAAGACCAAACTGAGTGGTTCCCGGCAAGTGCGCCGGGCCGTTACAGGTTTGATTTCGAGTGGCGCACGATCCACGACAACGATGTCCTGATGCGCATTGATGATCTTCCGGTGCTGGCCGTGCAGTAGCAGGCAGATCCGATTGAATTCGAGATTTGCGGAGCCGTAGTGGCCAACAAGCTAAGGTTGCAGGTGCCGCCGATGTAAGCCATGTGGGATGAGAAAAAGTGGATCTTCAATTCGATTAGGTGGGGTTGTCGGGGGTAGGGAAGGGCAGTCATCGACCCTTCTGGGACACTCAGTATCGCCGCCAAGCTGGGTAGAAAAGGACGTTCAAGCCAACCCCGGTAGGCTATGCCGACTCTGGCCGGGCCAGTGGGCAGCCCCTGGTGATTGCTAAGCCGATCGTCGCCCCCAATTGCGGCTTCGTGACCTTCGGGAGGTCACTGCATCGTCGATCCGGCTATTCAAAGGAATGATCGGTTGGACGAAGAGCGAGTCTCAGAGGGTGTGACTGGGGATAGGGTTAGAGTCTAGTTCGAGGCGACTGGTGGCTTAGCGACAGGTGCGCTGGCCGGATGGGGCGATCGTTGTCACACTTTTTTGCAGATGGGGGCGATATTGGGGGCTGTGGTGACACTTGGTAAAGAGTGCAGAGGGGCGGGATTGGTTGAGTAGCGGCACCGTGATCCCATGACATGCCCGAAGAAAGAGCCAATTCTGGTCAGGCGTATCAGGACTACACTTGTCGGTCATCCGAGAGAGAGCGGAATGCAAATAAACTGGCCACTGACGATTGCGATCTTACTGATACTACTGAAGCAGTTCTATAAACTCTTTCTTCATCACAAACCGGACCGAATCGACTACCTCAAGGCGCTGGCGACTCTACCGATAGATGTATCATTTCTCGTTGTCAGCTTGTTCATTAAAGCTGCCATGCAACCGACGTCCTCCGCCGAAACACTCATCGGCCTGATGGTTATCTACTTGCTCATAAGCCTCTTCGCGACGATTCTCTGGCGCGTCTGCGACGGCGCCGTAACAAGTAAGTTCGGCGGCCATTTTCTCTGGGCCTTCCCTTTGAATGCAGCGCTGACTGGCTCGACCTTCTATGTCGCCATTCAGTTTGTGAGGTAAGGCAATGATAAGCGACACACTCATTATCGCTGCGGTCATTTTCATCAGCATCTATCTTTTCGCTACGATTTTCTATTTGATTTTTCGGCAATACATGCGCGTTCGTGAAAAGGAACGTGCAGTCGAATATGCAAGGCTGGACGACTTTCGGGCGCACCTTGAGCGTCAACTGATGGAGTTGAACCTCAAGTTTGCATCCTCGGAGGGCCGCTTTCGCGAGCTCAATCATCTTGTAATTGCTGGCCAAAACGAAAAGAGGGGCGAGTTGGCCATAAACACCAAGGTGCCGCCCTCCAACTTTCTGCGATCCCATGGCATTAACTCAGCCGATCTAAAGATCCGAAATAATCTCCTCTTCGTGCTAACTCCCTTTCACGATGACTTGCAGGATGAATTTTACGTCGTGACCCAAGTTGGTCAGCAACTGGGCTTCAACGTTGCCCGAGGAGACGAGAAGGTAAGCAAAGGCGATATTTTTCCTCAGCTACTCCAGATGATTGTTGAAGCCAAGGTGATTGTCGCAAACATCAGTGGCCGGAACCCAAACGTATTCTACGAGCTCGGCATTGCCCACGCGCTAGATAAGCAGGTAATACTGTTGGCGGAGAGCAATTCCGACGTGCCGTTCGACATTCGATCGAAGCGTATTGTCTTTTATCAGTCTCACGATGAATTGCGAGAACGGCTCACATTAATGGTTGCACGCACCATTTCAGCGGAGCACGTCTAAGCTAACCCCACGCTCAGGCGGAGCGTCAACGGCAGGATGCCAGGCCCGGACCGGTGGTACACGAATCTGGACACCCACGACAGGAACAGCGGCTGTGCAGTCGATCCGTTCTCCAATTGAGCCTACAACGGAGTGAGCGCAGCGAAAATCCGGCTGCCAGTGAAACAGGACTTTTCATGCAAATCTCTTCGGGAGTGGTTACGAGAGAATTTTTCTTTTGAGATCAGCTATCTCTCGAGAGATTATCAAAGGAAGTGAAAACGATGCGACAAGCAAGCAACACTCACCTTCCACGTTGGTTGGGTCGAGCGGCAACCAAAATATCGGCGCACCTTCTCTTTGTCTGACTTCAATCGAAGGCGGTTTATGAAAGAAATTGAGATAAAAATTCCGCTCCTACAGTCGCACCCCTGCCTGCAGCAGCTTGATGAAAACTATGAACTGCTCAAGTCAGTCAATGAGCGAGACATGTACTTTGATAGATATCCTCCCGAGCTTGCACGAGATGACCGTGTTCTTCGACTTCGTATTCAGAATGAGAAAGTACTAATAGCCTTCAAGGGACCCCGTTCCTTCAACGATGGTGTAGTGAGCAGAGACGAGTTCGAAACTGAGATCGGTGACTACCAGACGGCGATGAATGTGGTCACGGGCCTTGGATATCAGCCGATCCACGTGGTCGAGAAACGACGCAGGTACTACCTACTAAACAAAGAACCACGCGTTCTGGCCGTGGTAGACAAAATGCCCTTTATCGGACTGTTCATAGAACTGGAGGGTGAGGAAGAAAAACTTCTTCAGCTTCTTAGGACACTTCACCTACGGCGTCAAGATGCCACCGAATCGAACTATTCTGAACTTTTCCAGAAACATCTAATAAAAACCGGGCTATATCTGCCGGACCCAAATACTAAGTTCACGTTTGAAGCGGAAGAGTGCTATTCAATGACGTCCGATTGATGCGCGCTAGATCGATAGATCTTTATTTAACCACGCGGTGCAATCTGCGCTGCAAGACCTGCTATTTGGGCGACCATTATTTCCAAGAAAAATCAGACATGGCCTTAGAGACCGTGCGCGAAATTGGACAGTGGGCTATACTAAATGACGTGTCCGATATCACATTTTTAGGTGGAGAGCCAACGCTTCACCCGAGGTTTCCTAGAATTCTCGAAATCATAGAAGAAATCGGTATTCGCTCCAGACGAATCGTCACGAATGGCGGATCAGGATTTTTGAAGATTTCTTCGGCTGCGCTAGGTCGGCTCACTAGAGTTAATGTTAGCGTCGACGGTCATGACAAGCATACTCACGATGCTGTCCGCGGGTCTGGCTCATTTGCAAACATCGAGAAGAGTATAGCGCGCCTAAAGGATGCAGGCATTCCCTTTGGATTGACTTGTACACCCACACAGCCTTCCATTTCCCGTGTCTTGGCGCTCGTGGCGCTGGCGGAAGCTGTGAATGCAATGGAGATCAACATCCATTGGCCATCTCCCATTGGCCGTCTTCGTGATGGCACCTCGACTGACCTGATTGGTTGCGAGGAATGGAATGAAATTGTTCGCGCGGTCGAGAGGGTAAGTATCCGCAGATCTGATTTCAGAATACGGATCCAGATTGCGCACCTCGACACTCCAGAGATTTTTGATCGCGTCGTCTGCGCTTCGCAGAAGCAGACAAACTTTCAGTTCTTTCCTGATGGTAGGGTTCTGTCCTGCGGAATGTTGGCAGACAGCCTGCACTTGGCCGGGCACTCATTCTCACAGGGCCGACTAGCTCTAAATGATGAAGGCTCAGAGGTGTCGCTGACAAAATCGGCGGTGGGTGCCGTATGCCCGCTACGTACTTCTTGTGTCACCAGCACTGGTAAGACTTATCAACCAGCCTGTATTTACGTTCGCCGAGTCGTAACGCGAGACGGATTGCAATGGGAGAGCGCATGAACACTGCTATGCTTGCCCCGGTTGACCAACTACTACACGCCGTCAGCATGTATCGTCGAAATGCCCGATTCTCAATACTCCTGGGCGCAGGGTCTTCTGTTGATGCAGGTGTTCCTGCAGCAGGACAAATCGTTGATGAAGCATTGAGACAGCTGTTTGCCAGAAAGTACTCTTTAGTCACTTCACCCATCCACGTCGATGGAATGAAATCGGAAAAGGAACTCAGAGAATGGGCCTATGCTGAGCGTCTCATCGTTCCAGAGTTCGAATACTCATCGTGCATGGAATCCTTGTTTCCTTTTCCAGAGCTTCGTCAGGAATGGCTTACCCGCTACTTCGAGGATGCTCACCCGACATCGCAGCATGTGACCCTCGCAGAGCTTGCCCGAGAAAGAACAATTGATGCGGTGTTCACGACGAACTTTGATCGTCTGATCGAATCTGCTTCGCCAAATACATTTGCCGTAGTCAGCCATAGGAGCCAATCACGGGATGTCCCACGAAACTCACCCGCGTTATACAAGCTGCATGGTGATTTCTTGTTTCAATCGATTCGGAACACCATTCAGGAGTGCACTACACTAGATGTAGATGAAGCTCAGGCGATTCGACGACATGCATCAGGCAATGGATTCATAGTTCTTGGTTACGGTGGTGGCGACCTATCGGTAATGAGCGCTCTACAAGGCTTGAGCCCCGAAGATCTTCCACTCGGTCTATGGTGGCTCGTCAGACCGGGCGATGAAATTCCGTCATCCGCCTTGCGGCTCCACAACACACTACTGCCCAATATGCGGTTTGTGGAGTGTGCTGGGTTTAGTCAGTTCATAAACTCGTTAGAAACTTGCACGCGAGTCAACAAGTCATCGTCACGTCGCGCAACATTAGACCAAGGCCTCTGGGTCGCCCACGACGGTTCTCTCGGTAAGTTTTTGCGCTCTTTGTTCGACTGGGAAAGTTCACCACTTCATCCGTCAATGGCATTGGTTTACGGTCAGACAGGAATTGGGAAGACACGATGTGCCTGGCGCTTTTTGAGCGAAGTTTCCAACCGAAGAAACATCGTAATAATTGAATCAAACCAAGGTGCCAGTGCGAGAACTCCCGCTGAACTTAAAGATGCGCTCTCTAGCAAATTGAAGGGTGCGGATTGGCAAAGTCGATTGGGCCCAAGTGATATTATGGTATTTGTGGATGACTTGCACGGCCATGAGGAGAAGGAGCTTTGGAAATCACTTCAAGATCTTTCGCGGTTTGCAAAGGTACTCGTGACGTGCCGTGATACCCGACGTCCGCAGGCATCAACAACACCCGTTACGCTTGTTGCATTTTTCGAACACCCTGGAATGAGGGTCGAGGAACTCATTGAGCTCGCATCAATGTTCCGGATTCCGTCTTTGGATAGTCTTAGCGACGAGGCCCGCCAGGAAGAACTTCACAAAATGGCCACGGTAGCTGGAAACAATGTCCAAAAACTGCTCACTGCCGCAATGCTTCACCAAGACAAGCAGTTTGGCGACAGAGCACCGTCATCGTATGCCGAACTCGTAGAGCGGGCATGGGATACGGAAGACGAGCTGGTAGCCGTCACACTTTCACTTTTTGCCGGACCTACGTCGACGAGCCAGATTGCAGCCGCTAGTGGAGTCTCGCTCGGAAGGGTAAACGCCCATGTTGAAGCCTACTGCCAAGA
>JBQTGY010000126.1:0-28718 GCA_052390415.1 Pseudomarimonas sp.
CGATCAAGGTTGATCGATGTGGCTTGCAGTTCTTCTACGAACATGTGCTGGAGCGCGACTGGGACTGGGTCAGGATCGTGCGTCCGCCACGCGCGCAGACCTTGCCGGATGTGCTGAGTCAGGCCGAGGTGGTGCGCTTGTTGCGCGGCGTGCGCGAGCAGCGCTATCGCACCTACTTCTTCGTCACCTACAGCCTCGGCCTGCGGCTGTCGGAAGCGCTGGCGCTGCAGGTCGGTGATATCGATGCCGAACACCGGCGGGTGCATGTGCGACGCGGCAAGGGCTGCAAGGACCGCTTTGTTCCCTTGCCGACGCCGACCCTGCAGGCGCTGCGGCGGCACTGGGCCGAACATCGCCATCCGCGCCTGCTATTTCCCGCGCCCGCGGCAGATCCGCAGTCCACCCGTACGATGGACGCTGGCGGCGTGCAGGCGGCGCTCAAGAAAGCGCTGCCGGATGCCGGCATCCATCGCCGCATCACCGTGCACAGCCTGCGCCATAGCTATGCCACGCATTTGCTGGAAAGCGGCGTCGACCTGCGCGAGATCCAGACCCTGCTCGGCCACAGCAGTGCGCTGACCACGGTGCGTTACACCCACCTGACCACGGTGACCGCCGCCAACACGCGCGCGCGCATCGAGACCCTGATGCAGACCCTGTGCGCGCTGTGGCGGGCGCACTGATGCGCCTCGCCGACGTGGTGACACGCTTCGCGCCCGCCGTGCTTGCCGAGCACGGCGACTCCCTCAGCAACGACATGCACCACGCCCTACGCAGCTGGCGTGTATGCCGCAGCGAACACGGGCCGCACCTCGACTGCCACTGTCCCGCCTGCGCCGCCACGCGCGCGCTACCACAGGCGTGCGGCCATCGCGCCTGTCCCCACTGTCAGCACGATCTCGGCGATGCCTGGCTCACGCAGCAGCGCCGGCAGCATCTGCCGGTCGACAGCTTCCTGCTGACCTTTACCCTGCCGGGTGAACTCCGCAGCACGGCGCGACGGCATCCGCGGCAGGTGTATGCCGCCCTGATGCAGTGCGCCTGGCAGACCCTGGCGCAGTTCGCCCGCCGCGGCATCGGCGTTGAGTTCGGAGCGACCGCCGTGCTGCACACCCACAGCCGCCGCCGCGACCTCCACCCGCACGTGCATCTGGTCGTGCCCGGCGGCGGCGTGGCCATCGCCACCGGCCGCTGGCGGGTGAAGAAGCGCTACCTGTTCAACACCCGCGCGCTGGCGGACGTGTTCCGCGCCAAGCTGCTCGCGCGGCTGCGCGCAGACGGCCTGTGTCTGCCGTCGAATCTGCCACCGATCTGGATCGCCCACTGCGCGTATGTGGGCGACGGCGACCAGGCGCTCGCCTACCTTGCGCGCTACCTCTACCGCGGCGTGCTCAGCGAACCCGACATCCTCGCCATCGACCGTGATGACCAGGTGCGCTTTCGTTATCGCGATGCCAAGACGGGCGCACACACCATTCGCCGCCTGCCTGGCGTCGATTTCCTGCGCCTGTTGCTGATGCACGTGTTGCCGAAGGGATTCCGTCGCAGTCGCAACTACGGCCTGCTGCACCACCGACGACGCACGCTGCTGGCGCGCGTCCAGCTGATGCTGCAGGTGCGCCTGCCGCCGATCACACCCATCAAACGCCGTCCGATCCAGTGTCAACGATGCGGGCAACCGATGCGCGTGCGCGTGGTCTCGCTGGCCGAGCGCATGGCACGGCGCGCTGTGATCGATTCAGCCGCACCCGCGACCGGTCACCCGGCGGTGTAGACCACCGGCCCGCGCTGGCGGAAATCACGTCCGGCGACGGGCGCGGCGGCGTGCGCGTCGAAAGGGGCGGCACGCAACCGACAACGACGTAACATCACCCAAGGTCTGCGGCTGAAACGCCGCCGCACGCCCCAGCAAACGACCCACGACGGTGAACCCAACCCGTCGCCAACACCACCGGCTCCGCGCCGGGTGGGTCTCAAAAAAGCTCTTTCCTTATAGAAGGCCGAACACCCACCACCGGGCTTGTTCAACATCGGATAGATCGCGGCTGCGCGCGATCTATCCTTAGACGTTGGGCCGCATGCCGAGCCAGGAACCTGCTTGCGAAAGCGGCATGGACTTGCACCCTTGCTTGCGATGGCGCAAGAAGTCTCGGCAAATGCTACCCCACTGAACGAAAGCACAGAACTGGTAGCAGGAAGCACGGGGCGACTCGGTGGCGAGGCGCAGGGGGCGCGAAGCGCGCCCGTGGTGAAAATGGCGGTAGCGGGGCGAAGCCGCGCGGAGTGCTTGCGACCGCAGCGCCACCGGCTGCGAATGCCGAAACGAATGCCCGATGTGAGAAGCGCTGCAGAACCCTCTACGCCCCAACCAAGGCGATGAAGCGGAAGCCAAGAGGACGACGCCCTAACGATTGCCACAATGCGAACCCATGTCGGCCCAACACCAAGTAGACCCCGGAAGCGGGGTGTAGCACCGTATGGTCACCTTGGCTGTGGTGGGGGTCAATCAGATTTTTCCTACACGCCATCAAGCACTTGTCTGACTGCGCACGGCACTTTGTTGAGCTGAGGATATGCCGTTATCCGACGGAAATGCAGGCGTATGCGTTACGAGGTTGGAAGTGAGGGTGTAATCAAGGCTGTTCCAGCCGCCGAGCAGAGGGAAGCTCCGCGCCTGTTCGACGAAATTCGCCGCGTTATCCGGGTCAAACACTACAGTCGGCGCACTGAGCAGGCTTATCTCGGGTGGGCGAAGCGGTTCATATTGGCCAACGGCAAGCGCCATCCCAAGGAGTTGGGCGGTCCTGAAGTCCAGGCATTTCTGAGCGACCTTGCGGTGAATGGTTGCGTGGCGGCAGCGACAAAAAATCAGGCGTTGTCGGCCATCCTGTTTTTGTACAAGGAAGTGCTGGGCATCGATTTGCCGTGGATGACCGGGGTCACCCGCGCCAAACGGTCTCAGCGGGTGCCAACGGTGTTGTCACGTGCTGAAGTGACGACGTTGTTGGCACTGATGGAGGGTCGCAGTGGGTTGATTGCGAGCTTGTTGTACGGCACCGGCATGCGGTTGATGGAGTGCCTGCGACTGCGGGTGAAAGATGTCGACTTCGGTCGCAGCGAGATCACCATTCGTGACGGCAAAGGCGGCAAGGACCGACGGACGATGTTGCCGCGCTCGCTGGTTGAGCCTTTGCAACTGGACATTGAACGTGCGCGGATTTTGCACGTGGTCGATTTGGAGGCTGGGTTCGGTGAGGTGTGGCTGCCCCATGCGTTGGCGCGAAAGCATGTCAATGCGGCGCGTGAGTTTTGTTGGCAATACGTGTTTCCCTCAGCCAAACGATCCGTTGATCCACGCGGTGGACGCGAGCGTCGGCATCATTTTGATGAGGCGATATTGTCGCGATCACTGAAGAAGGCGCGAATCGCGGCGGGCATTCAGAAGCCGTTGAGTGCGCATACCTTGCGGCACTCGTTTGCGACGCATTTGCTGGAGGCCGGGTATGACATTCGCACCATCCAGGAACTGTTGGGCCATGCCGATGTGAGCACGACGGAAATCTATACGCACGTATTGAATCGTGGCGGTCGTGGGGTACGCAGTCCGTTGGATCGGTAGGCAAGATCGATTCAGTTTGACGTGGATGCAGACGCCGGCGAGTCCACGCAACGCGGCAAATCCGTCCGGCAAGTTGCAGGCTGATCCGCAGCGGAGTATTGAGTGTTTGCGGCCGAGGGTTTTGCACGAAGTGCGGGGGATGCAGCTGAGGCGCTCGCAGAACGAATGCCAAACTCTTGCCGCTGATTCATCGACGCTGAGCGCGTCTTTCACTTCCCGAAAGGAGCTCGCCATGTCTCGTTATACGTTTGCCATCGCCGTCGCGGCCTTGTTGCTGATTCCTGTCAGCACCTGCGTTGCCCAGGACCAACCCACTTCATCGTCGATGCTGACTGGGCAGAACAATCCCGCGCCGGCGAATCAGGCCGAGCAAGCAGCCGCCGAGGAACAGGCGCAAGCGGAGAAGGCCGCGCAAGAAGCAGCCGCGGCACAGCCGGCACCGGACCCGGCGCCCGAAGGTCGACGTGGTGAACGCGGTTGCAAGGATGCGCAGGGGAATCCGCGCGAGTGTTAGTGGTTGGTTGCACGTTTCGCTCTGCGTGAGAGGTGGGCTTATTGGCGGGGCCGACCGACTGAAGCGAGAACGGGCGCGAATGGGCCGGTTGCACGCTGTCATTCGAAGTTTGGCGGTGCTTTAAAAGCGGCGTCGCGGGAGCGACGCCCTCCAAAGGCGGGCTGGAACCTGTGTGGGCGAATGCGGGCGGTTGGTGGGACGCGCTTCGGCGCGTGCGCAGGTCTGAGTCGGTTCAGAAGCGGCGTCGCGGGAGCGACGCCCTCCAAGGGCGGGCTGGAACCTGGCTGGGCGAATGCGGGCGGTTGGTGGGACGCGCTTCGGCGCGTGCGCAGGTCTGTGTCGGTTCAGAAGCGGCGGCGCGGGTAGCGACGCCCTCCAGGGGCGTACTTTGCTCAGGCTTGGCGCATTCAGTACGTGTTGAGATCGCCCGAACTTGGTGAAGCACTCACGTGGACCCCGTTCGCAGCAGCAGACTGCAACAGGTGACCGCGCCTTCGGCCTTCTGCAGTTCGGAAAGGTCGATGGTGGAGACCGCGATACCCGCTGCGCGCAATCGCGCGAGTGTCTGCGGGAAACAGTCGGGGTAGACAACGCCCGTTTGTCCGTTGACCTCGATGAGCAAGGCGTTGGCGGCATGCGGTTCGTCGTTGGCCACGTCGATCAATTGAAAGTCGGCAAACACATGGGCATCCACCCAGTCACGATTGATCAGGAGCACGCCTGCGGCGACTGCGGTGACGGCTGACTTCAGATGCAGGCAATCGTGCATGTCTACGGCGTCGACGCGGTAGCCGAAGTCGTTGACCAGGCGGCGCAGTTGTTCGATGCCCTCGGCATTGCTGCGTGCCGAGCGGCCGACAAACACGTGGCGTCCGCAGCGCAGCACATCGCCACCGTCCAAGGTGCCGGGTGCTTCGATGTGAAGCAATGGTCGGTGCGGGGCCAACGCGGTCGCCACCGTGGCGCCCTCCTCGCGTCGCGAAGCCGCGCCTGGTCGCGTCATCACGGCGACTTCGTCAAACACGATGGCGACGTCTTCGACGAATACCGAATCAGGCAGCGCATCCTGCGCCGCCAAGGTGATGACCTCGCAGCCGAGCTCTGCCAGTGCTTGCACATAGGCGGCGTGTTGCAGCCTGGCCCTTTCGAGGTCGATGGGTTCGCGCGAAACGAATGACAGTTCGCAACGTGCCAAGGCGGCGCTGACGTCTCGCACGATGGCGGTGATCTTCATTTTGGATGGATTCATCCCTGAGGGGCTCATGCCTGATCGCCTTCGATGGTCAATGATTGACGCCGCCCGCTGACCGCACCGCTGGCGTCGCTGCAAGCAGATCGTTGTAGTCCGGATGCCGTCGCAGCCATGCCGCCACATAGGGACAGATCGGAACCACCGTGAATTCTTGTGCGCGCGCCCAATCAAGCGCGGCCCGGGTCAAGGCGCCGGCGATGCCGCGCCCTTCCAGTGCCTGTGGCACGCGCACGCTGGGCAACAGCAGGCTTTTTCCTTCGATGCGGTAATCGATCACGCACAGCATGCCTTGTTGTTCACATTCGAAGCGAGACGCGTCTTCGCGCCGCACGATGTTCCACTCAGGAGCAGGAGCATTCACGGGAGTCTCCAGAAAAGTTGGTCTGAGCGCGAAGTCAGACGTGGTCACGGAACCATCCACGCGGTCGCCGGCCGACTACGCAGCGCCGTGGACACCATCAAGGCAGCAGCGAAAGCAGCCAGGAACCACAGCGGGATTTCCAGCCAGGGCAAACCGGTGCGCAAGCCGAGATCGCGCAATGGAATCAGAAAGATCGGATGGATCAGATAGATGCCGAGGCTGTTTTCGGCGAGACGCGAAAGCGTCGGCGGCAGATGTGTACGCCGCGCAGTGAGCAGAAAGCCGAGGCTGAACACGCCTGCAGCAGCCAGCGCCACGTTCACTGTCTTGTAGGAAAACCATTGACCAGGGACGTAGTCCATCGCCGCAAGCGATTGGGTGATCACCACAGCGGAGGTCAGCACGGCGGCAAATGCCCCAGTCACCACCAACAGCGCCGCAGTGCGCTGGTTGCTGACGCGCAAGAAGTAACCCAGCAGGAGAAAACCCGAATAGAGAAAAAAGTCGGGCCAACGGTACTTGGCCGCAGCGAACAACTCAATGCAGATGCCGACCATCCACAGGCAAAGGTACAGCTGCAGAATCACCCGCCCTTGCGCACGATCACGTGCCCACATGAGTACGGGAATCAGCAGGTACAGCGGGATGAAGTAGTAGAAAAACCCCAGGTGGTACCAGGCCGGATGCGTTGGCAGCGCCGCGAGCTTGGACCACAGCGTCGAGTCGGGTCGCAGGTAGGCGTCGATGCAGACATATACGATGGACCACAGTAAAAATGGCACAACGACTTTCAGCACGCGACGACTCACGAAGCGGCGCCATTCGAAGTGGCGCTGGTCTGCGAGCAGCAGGGCACCGCTGATCATGATGAACAGAGGCACTGCCCAACGACTGCTTCCATTCAAGCCAATCGTGGTCACCCAGGTCGCCAGACCAATCTCGGCTAGCGCCTCACGATAGGCACCACAGACATGAATCAGAACCACTGCCAACGCACCGAAGACGCGCAGCAGATCGAATGCCGGCGTGCGTGGATTCGTGCTCGCGTGCGCACTTTCGGCAGCGTGTTGCGCGCTGTCAGTGTGCATGCCTGCTCGTCGACCGGGAACCTGCCATCGCGAACCCTGTAGTGCATGGGCGCCAATTCGGAGGTTGCAGTGAACACTATCGCCACGTTCGAGGGCAATCGTGCGGACGCCGCAGCCGACGTGGGTGGGCGCTGGTGTTGGGTCCACCGACCCGCGGCGGCAGCGGAGCGTGCCCCGCTACTCTTGCCGCCCTGCATGACCGCAGCCGCCAGTTGGCGCTGCGCGCGCCGGCGCTTCACTCGGCAGGTGCCGCAAGTGCCTACGCCATTCTGCATCGCAAGCGCGGAGCGTTCGCCGCGCAACCCCTACCCTGCGCTTCAGCGTGCGAGCGCAGGAAATCAGGCGTTTTCACGACGCCTGATTGTTCACTCTTGCAGCCAATCACCATCCATCAACGACGCCGATCGATGCTGCCCGCCTCCGGCCTCACATCAACCACGACGCGAATATTGCGGCCCGGATCGTAGTTGGTGAAGGCTTCATAGTCGTGGCCGCCGTAGCGGTAGTTGACGCGGAAGGTCGGCTCGCGACCACCGCGGGATTCCACCACTTCGGTCACGGTGCGGGCGTAGCGGATGCCTGTGGATGAGCGACAGCCGCGTCAATCAGTTTCCGGATCAATTGGCTGCTCGGCTGATCGGCTTTTGGGCTGATCGCATTTGGGCTGATCAGCCGCAGGGTCGATCAACCGCCGTCCGTCTCGGTCGGCTCTTTCGCCTGAGCGGCATCGATTTTCGCTTCGGCCTTGGGCGCTGCATCGCCAATGGTGGGCAGCTTGGTCGGCGCATCCAGCAACAGGAAAGGGTCTATCCGCGCGCCCATCCAACGTATCCCCAAGTGCATGTGCGGTCCGGTGGAGCGACCGGTAGAGCCGACTATGCCCAGCGTCTGTCCGCGTTTGACCTCATCGCCCGCCGCCACATTCAGCTCGCCCAGATGAAAGTTCATGCTGACCAAACCGCCGCCATGATCGACAAATACCGAATTGCCGGTGAAGAACTGCTCTTCGGCAAGCAATACCGTGCCATCTGCAACTGCATTCACCGCACTCCCCGCGCTCACCGGCGCATCGCGGCCAGTGTGTTGGCTGCGCTGAGTACCGTTGAAGAGGCGGCGACTGCCGAAGTCGTTCTCGCTGGCCGGCACCTTGGCCGCGGGCTTGCCCAGAGGCAGCGAGAATCGAGCTGCAGTTGGCGTGACTTTCAGCGCCTTCAAGACTCGTGCTCGCTCGTCCTGATGCCGCTTCATATTGGCTTCCGAGAGCTTGACAAAGGTGTCGTCTGGAAGCTTGATCTCGACTTCCGGAAACTCCACCGCTTCGACCTTGAGCGCGCCAAGATGCTGTTCGCCGTCCCGGTCATAGAGCGCGATCTCATGCATGCCCGCCTTCGCGTGCAGATCGATCGGGTAGTAACAAACCGCGTCGACGGCGGGATAGCGTTTGCCATGGAATCCGCAGTCCACCGCGGCTTTGTCGGCCCAACGCGCCACGCCGCCTTGCGTAACCTGCACGCTGGGAGCCTGACGGACTTGGGGTCGGCCGGGCTGCAAATCCGCCCGCGCGGTCCCCGATCCAATCAAGATCGGTTCCGCCGATGCTTGGCCCATCGCCCTGCCATGGGTCTGCAAATCGTCAAGAATCTGTCCTCGCGCAGTCGAGTTTTCGCCTCGACCACCCAAGTCCGACAGGCTGCCAGGCACAGCAGCCACCACGCTGAAGCTGGCCATCACCGCCACAGCCAACACGCCAAGCGCCATGGAAAATGAGTGGGTGCCGACGCGCGAGCGCTCAGCGACCCGCGCGAAGGCGGCCACTCAGATGCGACCCATCAGCAGCAGCACGACCAGGATGATGACGATCAGGCCGACGCCACCACTCGGACCATAGCCCCAACGGCGACTGTGACCCCACGTGGGCAGTGCGCCGACGAGCATGAGGATCAGAATGATCAAAAGAATTGTGCCGATGGACATGTGAGTTCTCTCTAGGGTTGCGACGGGTGAAGGAAGCATTCGCAGTGGCTGCGTCTGCCACCCGAATCACGTTTATCTGGGTTTCGCGCGCTGCCGCGTGAACGCGTTGCCCGTTGCGATCAACGGAATGCGCCGGACCCGAGCAAGCCGAGCACCCCGATCACGATCAGATAGATCGCCACGATGTAGTTGAGCAAACGCGGTCGCACCAGAATCAGGATGCCGGCGAGCAGCGCAACGATGGGAGCGAGATAGATGGGCGTGTTCATACGATGGGTTTCCTGCTCGAGCGACGGCCCTGGCCTCGCAGCATTTGCGGGACGGTGAACAGGTGCGCTTTCGCTTGTGGCTCAAGCGTGCGCGTCTCCCGTGACTGGATCGGTGCGGTGTCGCACGCAAAAAGCAGAAAGCGCAGCGAGACCACACGCATTTCCGCGCCGTGGCCACTTTGGCGGTTGAGGACATCCGCGACGACCCCTGCCTTTCGGGAGGTCCGCGCGTGGGCGGTCGCATCGCATACTGCAACATCGACCCCATCGGATCCGCGCCATGAGCTTGCGTCTGACTGCGTCACTGCTGGTTGTGTTGGCGCTTGCGCCCGGCGTCCAGGCATCCGAATCGACGCGACTGTCGACCGTGCTTGACGCCTATTGGGAAGAAAATCTGCAACGCGGACCGGTCGGAGCCACCGCGATCGGCGACCTCCGCTACAACGACCAGTTCCCGAATTCCATCGGTCCCGAATTCATCGCTTCCGGCCGCGCCGCCACTCGCCATTGGTTGAAGGAACTGGATGGCATTGATCGCAACCAGCTCAGCGGTCAGGATCGCCTTTCGTACGACATTCTGCGTCGTGACCTGCAGGAGAGCATTGCGGGTGAGAAGTTTCCCGGTGAATTGATTCCGATCAACCAGTTCGGCGGCGTGCCGGGTTTCCTCGCCCAGCTCAGCTCGGGCAAAAGCTTGCAGCCGTTCAAGACGGTCAAGCACTACGACGACTTTCTGGCTCGCGCCGACCACATGTTGGTGTGGATCGACCAAGCCATCGTCAACATGCGCGAGGGCGTCAAACGCGGCGTGGTGCAGCCACGCCCGGTCATGCAAAAGGTGCTGCCGCAGCTCGCCGACCTGGTGAAAGATGCGCCCGAGGAGTCGGTGTTCTGGGGCGCGGCCGCCGCCATTCCCGCTGATTTCGACGCCAAGGACCGCGAGCGCATCCAGGCGGCGTACCGCACCGCCATCAGCGAGCGCTGGTTGCCGGCCTTGCGCCGTCTGCACGACTACATCCGCGACGACTACATGCCGCATACCCGCGACAGCGTCAGTCTGGCTGCCCTGCCCGATGGCGCGGCCTGGTATGCGTTTCGGGTGAAGGCGATGACCACGACGGACCTCGATCCGGAAGCCATCCATGCGCTGGGATTGAGCGAAGTCGCGCGCATCCTCGGCGAAATGGACGCGGTGCGGCGCGAGGTCAAATTCGAAGGTGACCTGAAGGCCTTCTTCAAGCACCTCGCCAACGATGATCGCTTCTATTTCAAGAGCGAAGCCGAAGTCATTGCGGCCTATCAGGATGTGCAGAAGCGCATCGATGCGCAATTGCCCAAACTGTTCGACATCTTCCCCAAGGCCAACTACGAGGTGCGACCGGTCGAGGCCTTTCGCGCCGCGTCGGCGGCGGGTGCGTCCTACCAGTCGGCTTCGCCGGATGGCTCGCGCCCCGGCGTGTTCTACATCAATACCCACAACCTGCGCGCGCAGCCCAACTTCATCGTCGAGACTCTCTCCATCCACGAAGCTTCGCCCGGCCATCACTTCCAGGGCAGCATCGCGCAAGAAGTCGAAAACTTGCCCGCGTTCCGCCGCTTCGACACCAATTACGTCGCCTACAGCGAAGGTTGGGCGCTGTATGCCGAATCTCTCGGCAAGGAACTCGGGCTCTTCACCGATCCCTATCAGTGGTACGGCCGCTTGAGTGATGAACAACTGCGCGCGATGCGGTTGGTCGTCGACACCGGCCTGCATCACAAGGGCTGGACGCGTGAGCAGGCGATCCAGTACATGCTCGACAACTCATCGATGGCGGAAAGCGACGTGGTCTCGGAAGTCGAGCGCTACATCGTGATTCCCGGCCAGGCGCTGGGCTACAAGATCGGCCAGTTCGCCATCCGCGAATTGCGCGTCGAAGCCGAAAAAGCGCTGGGCGAACAGTTCGATGTCAAAGCCTTCCACCGGCAAGTGCTGGTCGACGGCGCACTACCGATGGACGTGTTGCGGGCGAAGATTCGCGAATGGATCGTGGCGGAGCAGGCGCGGATCACAGGCTGATCGTCAAGCGCCTCTCTCCTCGGGGCGAGAAGGAGCGCATTCAATCCGGAGGTTTGCGCGACGCCGAGCGACAGCGCGCATGAAAGCGCGCTGTCTGTCGCTCAGGTCGATTTCGGTGCGGCCGACCTTGGGGTGTCCTGCACAAACTGGCGCAGGCAGCGGATTTGTTCGGTGCCGTCAGTGGTGGAGTCGCTCAGGGTCAGTTTGACTTGCAGTTCGACGCGGCTGACGGGTGGGCGTCAAGGATTGGGTTGCGGCGTCAGCTTTTGGAATGCAGGCGCTGGTTCAGGCCTGCTGCGGAGCAACTGCGTCAGCGGCCGGCAAGATGGGAGCGGGGTTCGCCTCCGGGTCGAGCACAGCGGGTTGCGGCGAAGCGGGCGGCGCGACCGCTGGTTTTTCGCCCCAACGGCGCGTGAAGGTCGACTTGACCCGCTGCGAAACGCTGAAATAGCTGACCCAGATGATGGCGCTGACGGCTCCTTTGCCGATTTCACTCCAGCCTTGATTGAGCTCGGCGGCGCTGAAGCCCGGCAGCCTTGTCAACGCAAGCTGGTCAATCAACAGCACGCTGGTGTGGATGATCATGAAACCGCTGTACAGCATCGGCAGGTTGCGGCGGCGCTGGAGAAATACGATGAAGATGAGACCCGACAACACCAGCAGCCCCAGGTTGCCGACCAGTTCGAACACCATCACCGGCGCCCACAGCGGGTGATAACTCTCTCCGCCAGGGACGGTGACGCTGTTCCAGGTTTCCAGAGTGAACGCAGGCTGCATTTGATACACCGAGTAAGCCATCACAAACGGATTGATCAGCACGCCGAGGAGCGGCAGAAACAGCCAGCCGCGGATGCCGATCAGCCCCGGCACCGGCGGCGGCAACGGCGTTGACGGATCCCAGCGATACAGTTTGCTGGCCATCCACGAAAAGATGGCCAGCGCCATGATCGAGAGCATCACGATCAACCAGTTGGTGCCTTCGATCCAGCCTGCGGCGGGCACGTCGTCCTTGCGCCACAGCGAGATCTCGAGGCGGCTGCGCGCTTCCTGCAGTTTTGCCGCATACGATGCCACGGCGTCGATCGCCACGTGGTCGCTGCTGGATACGAAGCGATCAATCAACTGGAAGCCGCTGGGCAATGACGTTTTATTGCGAGTGAAGGTGAAGTGCGGGTCACTCACCTCCCAGGACTCGTCGTCGATGGAGAACTCTTCCGGCAGGTGCACGCGGGTGGTCATGGTCACGACTCGCGGATGTTCGATGCTCAGCGGCGCGTGCCGAACCAGCGTTTCGGGTGCAAGCAGTTGGTCGTGGATGTCGGGCGGCGTGATGGCCGCGTTGAGTCTTTTCTCGGCGGCGGAATGGCTCCACCAGTCATCGACCTCGTAATGTTCCTTGGTCACCAGCCGATTGCGCTCGACATCGAATTTGAATTCGATGGGCGCGGTGGCGCGCACGCTGGGAAAAAACTTGGAGTAATAGTTGAGGTAGTCCTGCTGCAACTGTTCCTTGTTGGCGGCGGCGATGCGCTGCCACGCGCCTTCGGCCAGCCCGCCGGAGTGAGTGGTGGTGAGGGTGAATCGGGCGGGTTTGTCGTAGCCGTCGCGCGAATCAAGCTCGGCGTGCACTTCGCGCTCCAACCTCGGCGAGTGAATGTGCATGTCAACCAGGTCGTCCACATCGTCTGCCACGACCAGAGCCAGGCCGAACTCGGGCTGATAAAGCGAATCGAGCGGCGCTTCCTGTTCGGCGCGGGTCGGGTCGAGCCAGTAGGTCTTGTCGCCAATGCGCGCACGCACGATGACGTGATTGAACAAGCCAGGGCTGGGTTGGATCTTGGCGAGTGCGTCGCGCCGGTAGGTGTTGACCAACGCGGCCTGCGCGTCGATGTCCATTTCGCGCAACAGCGTGAGCAGCAGCAGGGTCTTGTCCTTGCAGTCGCCAAAGCGCCTGGCCAGCACGGTTGCAGGCGGACTGGGCCGGTGCGAACCGGCACCCATCTCCAATCCCAGGTAACGAATGTCGGATTGCACCCGGCGCAGTGCTGCCTGCAGCCGCTCCGGGGGCATCTTGTGCGCGGCGGCAATCTCGCTGGCCAAGGCTTTCACCTCACGCCCGGCAACCGCCGGCGGAGTAAACAGCGGCTTTGCCCACGCCACCACCGCCGGCCAATCGGCGAATTCGCTCCACTCCACCCGCGGGTACGGGTCGTACCAGCCGGGGGCGTCGCCTTCGATCAGCTGGGGTGCCACTTCATGCAGATTCCAGCGGCGTTCGATCCAGCCGCCAGTCTGGCGCTGAGTGCCGGTCTGATCGGAATTTGCCACGCGAACCTGCAGCTTGCGCGACGCCGCATGCAGCAGGCGCGCATGCAAATGCCCGATGGGCAGGCTCCACTGCAGACTGATGCTGCCGAACTGACGACCTTCGAAAACCGGGTTGCTGCCACGGCGTGCAAACGCATACTCGAGGACATCGCCAATCCGCACGTCGTCGATGACGATGCTCAGCGTTTCGCTGCCATCCAGCAGCCGATACTCGAGATCCTCCTCGCGCTGCAGCAGGCGGAACTGAGCCGTATCCAGCCGCGACTTGCGCTGGCCGTCGCGGATCACATCCAGCTGGTGCAGCGCCAGCTTCTGGTACGAAGGATCGAACGCGATCTGCAGGTTGGCAATGTCGTCGACCCCGGCCTGATCGAGGGCGCGAACGGCGAAGTGCATGTGTTGCTCGGCCCCGGCATCGGCCAGGCGGGTCTGGTAATCGGCCAACAGGTAGTGACGGCCATTGCTTACCTGTGCCTCGGGGGTCGGGGACTCTAGATCGGGCTTGATCGTCAGCACCCACGCCGGTGCCGGTTCGATGTCGTAGCCTTCGCCTGCGCCCGCGATGGGTGCCAAGCTAGCCAACAGGATCGAAAGCAGGAGCAGCAGTCGGCCGAACCGACTCTGCGGGATCACGCGCCACATCGTGTGCCTTGCTCGCACGTGCCGTTCCTTGAATTTGAATCGAGTGATGACAGATTTGCGTGGCAAGAGCGCGCGAGGAGTTCAGCGGTCGCGGGCCGTGGATCGGCTTTGTACCACTCAATGGGGCCACAGCGACCGTCGGTTGCACAGCATGTGGACCACGCCAACGCTGCTCTCAACGTTTACGCCACACACAGGTCGAAACTTCCTGCAGCGATCACTCGACCATTCGCCTGAATTTCCACCCGATGCCTGCCGGGGTAATAGCGGCGAGTGGTGATGGGCCGCACGCCGTGGTTGCGTTGCAGGTCTCGCCGCTCAGCGGCCGCCAGCGTGAACGACCAGCCCTTGAATACCTTCGGCGAACTGCTGCCGTCGGCGCGCACGTGGTGCACGACGTAGTCGATCACCAAGGTCTGGGTGATCGTTGCCGTCGATTGCAGGCTCAGCACCAATTGCAGCGATTGGCCGAGGGTGAGCTGCGCCGGTTCGATGTGCAGCGACGCGGTGCCTTCGAAGGGCGCATCGATGCCCCACGCGGCCAGCACCGGGCGATCACCACGTTTGATCAAGGTACGACTGGCGTGGCGCAGCAGGGCGCGGCGCTGCGCAGAGGCAGCAGGCAAGTGTTCCTGCAGCCATGTCGCCAACAGCATCGGATGATCCTTGCCGATGTCATTGAGATGGTTGGAAACGCTGCGGCGCACGTACTCGCTCGGATCATCCTGCAGCGCCAACAACAGCGGCAGGCTGGGCGACGGATCAGCCACCAGCGGCTTCAGCACGATGCCCCACGGCAATCGCGGTCGACTGCCTTCGCTGACCAGCCGCCGCACGTGCAGACTGGGGTCCTTGGCCCAGACCGCAAAGGTGGCAAAACAACGTTGCGGGTGAGCGAGGATGAATGGCCGGATCGCGAACTCCGCGCTGAACCGACGGGTGATTGCGTGCAGACAGACCAGCGCGCGCTGCGGATGTTGCATGCCTTGGCGGGCGACATACTCACCCAGCGACCAACCAATCCAGCCGGCGAGCCCGACATGGCTGCTACGCAAAGCAGACAGCGGTTCGTCGCCTTGCACCGGTAACAGCGTCGCTTCGATGGCATCGGCAGCGCGCAGGAAGTCAGCCGGCAACGTGGCTTGCAGCGCTTGGGCAATCCGCATTGCACGCGCTTTCATCTCCAACCCGTCGAAGCCATCGAGCGCGAGTGACTCGAAGTGTTGGCGCCGGAAGTCTGGCAACACTCTGGCGAAATTCGCGCCGGCGAGGCGAACCAGATCGGGAGAAAGCAGCAGCTTGAAGGGCTCGGGCATCGGGGGGCTATCGAGAGGTGATTTCACTCAGCAGCATGCAGACCGCAACATGCGAAGTGAACGCCCTTGCCAATGCGGAGCAAGAAAACGTCAGCGCTGGGTTCGCTTTTGGATTGCCATGGCCTGGTTGAAAAGTTCATCCAGATCGCCGCCAACATCGAACGGACTCGCAACCGTCCGAATGGCCGCCAGGTCCGTCTGCGGATTGTGCGCGAGCAGTTGCACGATATCGGCATGATCAGCCAGCCCACCGGCGTAGAGCTTGAGCGCGATCAGATCCTCGATCGTCACGCAGTGCAGCGAACTACCTGACAAGGGCTGCGCTCGCGCGATGGCCGCTCTGGCCGGTGTGCGGACGATCCTTCCCGGGTTGTGGAAATTGACCACCTCGACCACATCGCAAGGCTGGCCGTCTTCGTCTTCGGACGCCCAAACAGTCAGGACGCCACCGAGGGGATCCTCATCATCGGGCAGTCGCAGGCGGGTCTGCAGGCCAGCAGCGACCAACGTCTGCTGAAGCGTGGCAAGCGACCGCTGGGGATCGACGTCCATGGCCAGATCGATGTCTTCAGTGCCCCGTGTGTAACGGTGCACGGCGAGCGCTGCGGCCCCGATCAACGCCGAGTCGAAGCCGAGCCGCTTGGCCGTGTCGGCGACTTGCTCAGCGAGTGCGAGCGAGGTCGCCGGATCGAGCATGCTCACCCGCCTTGCGCAGCAACTGGCCGCGCCGACCTAGCTCCAGGGCCCGCAGCACCCGTTCACGCGCGGACTTCAGCGCGGGCTGCGGGATAAAGGGGGCGCTGGCGCTGGGCCGTCGGCGCGGGGTGGACGTCGTCATGGATGCAGTCTCGCCACCACGAGCAGAGGCGTCAAGCGCGGGCGGCCAATTGCTGACAACAGCAGCCGAGCAAGCTCGGCGCTACCAGAGCTGTGCAGCTGTCCCACAATGCATCCGTCGACCCGATCCAGCCGACAAGCCAATTGCTGCATTGCAGCTTGCCCGTTTGTCCGATGGTCCGTGCTTGCGACGCGTGGCTTACTCGATGCCGGGATGGGGAGCGTCTGCGCTGCGGACGTTCATACGGTGCCGGAGGCGCTGATTGATCGCAGTCGTCAGATCGACGACGGGTCACACGGGAGAGTCCAAATGCGGATGCGAATCTGGTTCACGGCGTTGGCTGTGCTCTTGCTGTGTGCGAGCGCGCAGGCACAGACGCTGACCGAGGTCACCGGTTTCGGCAGCAATCCCGGCAACTTGAAGATGTTCAAGATCGTACCGAGCGGCCTGCCGGCGAATGCACCCGTGGTGGTTGCGCTGCATGGTTGCGCGCAAAGTGCGGCGGCCTACGACGTCGAAACCGGCTGGGTACTGCTCGCCAATCGCTGGAAATTCGCGCTGGTGCTGCCGCAGCAGCAAAGCGGCAACAATTCGTCGAGCTGTTTCAACTGGTTCGAGACCGCCGACATCAGTCGCGGCAGCGGCGAGGCGTTGTCAATTCGGCAGATGGTCACGCGCATCCTGAGCGATCACGGCGGCGATCCGGCACGCGTCTACGTCACTGGCCTGTCGGCGGGCGGTGCGATGACGTCGACCATGCTGGCGACCTACCCGGAAGTGTTCGCGGGCGGCGCGATCGTCGCCGGGGTGCCGCACAACTGCGGCATCGGCACGACGGCGGCATTTTCCTGCATGAATCCGGGTTCGGATCTGACGCCAGCACAGTGGGGCAACAAGGTGCGCGCCGCGAGCAGCCACTCGGGCCCGTGGCCCATCGTGTCGATCTGGCATGGCGCTTCCGACAGCACGGTGCGACCGGTCAATCTGACCGAAAGCATGGAGCAATGGACCAATGTGCACGGCATTGACCAGGTCGCCGAAGTCGAAGACACGCTGGGCGGATTTCCGCGCAAGCAGTACAAAACCAACGGCGGTGCGTTGCGTGTCGAAACCGTGCTGATCACCGGCATGGGCCACGGCACGCCGGTAGATCCTGGTACTGCCGAGACGCAGTGCGGCACGGCCGGCGCTTACATCCTCGATGTGAACCTGTGTTCGAGTTATTGGATCGGCCGATTCTGGGGTCTCGACAATCTCGACAGTCTTGCGCCTCAGGTCAGCGTGAGCGCCCCGGCCAATGGCGCTGCCGTGAGCGGATTCGTCAACGTAAGCGCCGCTGCCTCCGACAATGTCGGTGTTGATCGCGTGGAATTTCTGCTCGACGGTGCCCTGCTCGGCAGCGACGACAGCACGCCTTATGCCATCAGCTGGAATAGTGCCAACAGCGTCAACGGCGCGCACACCTTGCAGGCGCGTGCCATCGACCTGGCCGGCAACGTCGGCAGCTCCGCAGCAGTCACGGTAACGGTGAGCGGTGGTCAGAGCGATACCGCACCACCCACGGTCGACCTGACCTTTCCAACCACCGGCGCGACCCTCTCAGGCACGGTCACCCTATCGGCCGATGCCAGCGACAACTTCGGCGTGGTTGGCGTGGAGTTCCTGCTCAACGGCACGCCCATCGGCAACGCCAGTCTCGGCGTCACCGGCGGCCCATGGACCCTGGCCTGGAACAGCAGCAGCGTTGCCGATGGCGACCATTCCATCCGCGCTCGCGCCACCGATGCAGCAGGCAACAGCAGCCTGAGTGCGATCAGCACGGTGACAGTCACCCAGAACCTGCCGGCCCTGGATGAGACCTTCTCCAATCGCGATGGCAATGGCGACTACTTCGATGCGAGCGGATGGACGGGCGGTTTTGCGAGCAACGCGGCCAATGCCACGGTCGGCGTCGGCGGCAGTCAGTCGACTTACGGTGCTGCAAGTTCCGGCATCAGCTGCGTAACCGGATTGAAGACCCAATTCCTCACTCGCAGTGTCAGCCTTGGCAGCGCGCCACAACTGTCTTACGCACGCCGGCTGGACCTGAAGGCCAACACCAACAGCAGCTACAGCGCCGCTTTCCAGGTCAGCGTCAACGGCAGCATGGTCGATCAACAAGCGGTGACCAACTCCAGTTTCCTTGAAACGGATTGGGTGCGACGCGAAGGCATTTCGCTGGCCGCGTGGGCAGGGCAAACCATCACCCTGCGGTTTGAGGCACGCGCCAGCGCCAATGTGTGCATCGAAGCTTATGCCCGCGCCTTTGTCGACGACATCCGCATCCAGAATGCGCAGGCGGCGTCGGATACCACGCCACCCGTGGTCAATCTGACGACTCCGACGACCGCTGCCACGCTGTCCGGCACCGTGCAATTGAGCGCCAGCGCCAGTGATGCCAACGGCATCGCCAAGGTCGAGTTTTACGCCAACGGCAGTTTGCTGGGCCAAACCACCAGCGCGCCATTCCAGTTCAACTGGGTCACCGCCAGTGTCGCCGATGGCAGTTATGCGCTGATGGCCAAAGCCTACGATCCGGCCGGCAACACCGGCAGCGATGACGACACCGTGGTCAGCGTGGACAACGCGACGACTGGTGGCGGTGGCAGCGTGGTGGCGAGCCTCGCCAGTGTGGCCGCAGAAGATGGTTACACCAAGGCCAACGCCACCGGCGGCAGCACCGAAGTTGGCACGCTCGAAGCGAGCTATGGACTGGCGCTGGGTCGCGGCAGTGATGCCAAGTACAACCGCGCCCTGCTCTCTTTCGACACCTCGACCTTGCCAGCAACGGCGCAGATCGTGGCGGCCAGACTCACCCTCACCCATCGCGGTGCGTCGGGCAATCCGTGGACCAATCCGACCGGTAACCGACTGCTGATCGACATCCGCAGCGGTTGTTTCGGAACCACTTGCAGTCTGATCGCCAGCGACCACGGGGCCACCGCCAGCGCGACGGCGATTGCCGAAGTCACGGCGTTCACTTCCGGCACACGCAACAGCACCGCGTTTGACGCCAGTGGCTTGGCAGCAATCAATCGCAGCGGACGCACGCAACTGCGGCTGCGCTTTGAGGCCAATCAGTCCGCCACCCACTACGTCTGGATGGGCAGCGGCACGCAAGCAACGCTGGAGGTGGAATACGTGATGCCTTGAGCAAGCCTGCGTCGTTCAGAAGTCAATTGCGGCTCCCACAATGCCGTTATGGATCGGAGCTTGCTCCGCTGCTCTCGGGGACAGCCTCGAAGTAGAAGACCAAAGCAGCCGAGCAAGCTCGGCTCTACAAAGGCTGCAGCGGAGCCGCAATGCTTCTGTAGAGCCGACCGAGCGAAGCGAGGGCGCGCGCTGCGGGCGAACTTGCTGCGCTGCTTTTCCGAGGTCTTGCACCATCGGCAAATTCAACCCTCGCTGCTTCGCTCGAGTCTGGACAGGGATTTTGAGGAATTGCAAACTCCGGAGCGTCGCGAACGCTACGCGTCCGATGTGCGACTCATCGCCTGCGTCCAAACCGAGCCTTGAACATGATCAGAAATTTGCTTGCTTCAATGCTGATCGTCTGCGGTTTGGTGCTTGGCGCACCAGCTTACGCGCAGGTGGTTACCGTACAAGTGCAGCCGACACCCGCGCGTGCGGGCGAGCCGGTGGAACTGACGCTGACCATTGCTGTGCCAGATTGCCTGGGCGCTGAGAGTTTTCCGATCCAGCGGGTGGGACAGGAAATACGCATTGACTTCACGATCAACACACAAGGCGGCATCTGCGGTGTGCCCGCTCCGGTCGTGTTCCGAATCATCCCACTGGGTGGTTTTGAGCCTGGCAATTACAGCGTGATCGCGCGCGGCACCAACCTGGCAAATGCCGCCGTGCTGGGCCCGGCGTCTGCCGGGTTTATCGTGTACGGTGCCCCGCAGAGCATCCCGACCAATGCTTCTTTGGCGATGATGTTGCTGACACTTGCGACTTTGGGGGTGGCCGCACTCGCATTGCGCCGGCGCTGACCACCAGTGCCATGCCGGGCGTAGCCTCTGACTGCGCCATCGACTTCAGCGCAACCAAGCGGTCCGGCAAACCCGGGGGCGTTGACGCGCAGGACGTGCGAAGTTTCCAATCTCAGCCCAGGTCAGTGCGGCAATGGGAGAACCGAATTGAAATCGCCGATCATCGTGCTGCTGTCTGTGGCCTTGTTGCTTGCGCAAGCTCGCGGATTCGCCAATGCGCAGGAGACCGAAGATCATCCGCTGCTCACTCGCTATGAAGGTTCGGCCCTGATCGAGCGCACGGTCGAGGACTTTGCGAGCTACAAGCTCGCCACCGCGGTCAACGCGAAGGCCGAATTCAACGGTGAAACCGCGCAAGGCAGGCTGACGCGACTGGTCTATCAGAATCCTGCCGAACGCTCGACGCTGGAGATTTTTTCCAATTACCGATCGGCGCTGGAACGTAGCGGGCTGCAGGTCCGTTTTACGTGCGCACTGGACGATTGCGGGCCGTCGTATGCCCGCTCCAGCTGGAATCGCTACAACGGACTGTTTGCGGCGTCCGATGGGGACCCGCGCTACATCGTCGGACGCATCGACGGCAAAGCCGGCAGCGCATGGGTCGCCGTGATGGTCGGTAAACGACGCACGCAGGTCGATGTACTGGAACTGACCGCGATGGAGGAGGACAAAGTGATCGCCGATCCCGGCGCGCTCGGCGAAGGCCTGGATCGCGACGGACGTGTGAGCGTGTACGGAATTTATTTCGACACCGATCAGGCGCAGATCAAGCCCGAATCGACGCCCACGCTGGAAGCCATCGCGGCGTTGTTGCAAGCTCGCCCCACCCTGTCGCTATACGTGGTCGGTCACACCGACATGAGCGGCTCACTCGCCCACAACCGCAGCCTGTCCGAAGCACGCGGCCGCGCCGTCGTGCAGGCGCTGGTGCAAACCCATGGCATTGCCGCCCAGCGTCTGGAAGGGCATGGCGTGGGCCCGCTGGCCCCGGTGGCCAACAATGCCAGCGAAGTTGGCCGATCAAAGAATCGGCGGGTGGAGTTGGTAGTCCGGTAGTCGCCACGTCCGCGCCCCTCATGAAATATCCGGGCTAGCCCGCGCCCATCGCGCTCCCACTGAGTGCTTTCACCCAGCGCCGCCTAGCGAGACATCCCAGCGACGATCCAGCGCGCAATTGCCTGCCTATGCTCGGCTCCAGCATCTGCCGACACGCTGCTTGCGAGCGCCGGATGCCCCCCGTCGCCGAGAGAATCGCCATGAATCGCCACCGTCTGCCATCCCATCTGCGTTGCTTGCGTCAGTCATCGGTAATGTTTGTCGCCCTCCTGCTCGCGCTGGGCATGACCGCCCACGCGCAGGCGCCGCAGGACATCACCGTCAACGGTTCGCGCGGCTTCCGCATCACCGAACAAACTGTGTTCCGACTCGACGGTGTGCCCTTCGCCGCGACCGAATTGCCAGCGCTGGGCCTGGGCCACAGCGTGCTGGTGCAGTCCACCAACGCCTCACCGAACTCGCGGCAGGGCGATGCCCAGGCGGTAAGCATCGACTCGTTGGTGAAGGGGCCGGTGACAGCCACTGACCCGCTGCGTGTGCTGGGTCAACCGATCACCATGAGCGCCGACACAGTTCTCGAAGGTGTCAGTGGCGGCGACCTCACTACCCTGGTACTCGGCGACGACTTGGCCATCAGCGGCTACCTCGACGCGGCGGCCGGGGTCATTGTTGCCTCGCGGCTGGAGCGTTTCGCTTCGGCCCTGGATGACTGGAAGTTGGTCGGCGTGGTGTCCCAAGCCAGCGCAAACAGCTTTGCCATCGGCGCGCAGCCAATCAACAGCGCAGGCGCGGTGCCACAAGGCTGTCCGCAGGGCGTGATCAATGGCACGCTGGTCGAAGTCGAAGCCGTGGCCGATCCCGACTTTGTCGCGGGCGATCCAATGGGCCCGCTGACCCAGCTCGCTTGCGAGGATCCAGGCTTCGGTGTTCCACCGGAGGGTACGGTATTCGCATCGCTGGAAGGCATCATTTCGGCACTGCCTGACCCGCTGCCGATACCCGCGCACTTCAGCCTGCTCGGGATCACCGTGCAGACCAGCGTGGCCACCGAATACCGCGCCGGATCGATCGACGATCTCGACGTCGGTGTGCGCGTTGAAGCCGAAGGAATTTTCGATGCGGCCACCCAAGTGTTGAACGCACACGAGGTCCGCTTCACTCGGGCCCAGGCGCGCTTCATGGCGCCGCTGGTACCTGCCGACTTCATCGCAGGAGAAAGCGTCCGCATGTTCGGGAACAGCATTGCGTTCACCCCACAAACCCGTGACGAGGATGCGCTCGCCGCCGGTGGGCTTCCATCGCCGATGCAAGTGGAGGTTCGCGCATTTGTCGATGCCGACGGCGCACTCTTCGCCAGCCGCGTTCGTGAGCGTGGCAACTCGGATTCAACCGACCTTCGGCTGCAGGGTCCGGTGTCGGCGTTTGCCGAACCCTTCCTGACCATCCTTGGCAATAACGTTGATACCCGCGGCGCGGTGCTCCGTGACAACGACGGCAATCTGCTGACGGCGGTCGAGTTCTACGCGCTGCTGCAGATCGGCATGGTGGTATCCGCAGAAGACGCGCGATTTGACGCAGTGAACGCCGTGCTGTTGCCGTTGGGGATAAATCTTGAGGACGCGCCGCCGCCAGCCGCTGCGCGCCCCGATCTGGTTCGAGGCGTGACCGCTGTTGGCCTGAGCCGGGGCACGCTGACCGGCATCGATGGCGAACAGATTGTATTTTTGAACGGCTTTGAATGAGCGCGCAGATCAGGTGGGCCCGCTTGGCGACGGCCCAAGGCGACCCGGTGGCTGCGGGTGAGACCCATCCAATGATTGACGGCCTGAGTGGGCCTTGCACCCGCAGCCCACTATTTTCGTCAACGCATTCTCGGTCTACTCTGCACGGCCTGTGCGCTCAATGCAGCCGCACCTTCAGGGGTCGCAACCATCGCCAGCAAGCAGACGCTGCCGCGCCCACTTTCGCCACTGCGCGGCATCGTGCTGATGGTGATCGCCATCGGACTTTTTTCGATCATGGATGCCGGGCTCAAATTGCTGGGCACGCACTATCCACCGATGCAGGTAGCCAGTCTGCGCGGCATGGCATCGCTGCCCTTGGTGCTGATCTGGATCGCGGCAACCACTGGTTTTGCCACGCTGATACGAATCCGCTGGCCGCTGCATCTGCTGCGTGGCGTGCTGGCGGTGTTGATGATGGCGCCCTTCATCTATGCATTGCAGCATTTGCCCCTGACCACCGCTTACTCGCTGTTCTTCGTTGCACCCTTGTTGGTGACTGCCTTGGCGGTGCCGATACTCGGCGAAAAGGTGGGACCACGACGCTGGATAGCCATCGCGGTGGGTCTGCTGGGCGTGCTCGTGATCCTGCGCCCAACCGGTGAAGGTGTGGCCTCATTGGCAGGATTGGCCGTGCTCGCCAGTGCACTTGGCTACTCACTCTCTGCGGTGACCGTGCGGGTGCTGTCGCGCACCGACAGCACTCAGAGCATGGTGTTCTGGATGCTCACTTTTTTGGCACTGGGTGCGGGCGCTTCGGCTTGGGCGGACTGGGTGCCAGTACGAGCGCAGGACACTTGGTTGATCGCCGGCGTCGGGCTGACCGGCGCATTTGGTCAATACGCGATCACCGAAGCTTTCCGGCACGGCGAAGCATCCTTGATCGCCCCGTTTGAATACACCGCGCTGGCCTGGGGCGCGGGTCTGGACGTATTGTTGTGGGGCGTGCTGCCCGACTCCATCACGTGGTTGGGTGCCGCCATCATCGTGGCAAGCGGCCTCTACCTGATCCGCCGCGAACGCGCGCATCTGGAGGCGGAACATCCGTGATGCTCGGGCTAGGTTGGCGGTGAGCGCAACGAACCCCAACAAATGCCCGCGATGAAGGTGTGACGGACGCAGTGGACGAATGGCGTTGGGGGTCGCTGCGCTCACCACCAACCTGCGGTCAAACGTCTCTGGCAGCTGCACCCGATCAGCAGCAGCGCCCTACTGCACAAACCGCCCCAGCGCCGCCGCGGTGAAGGCATTGTCGTCCGGCACCGGCTGCAACGTCAGCGCCTCCTTGCCGCCGTCGGCCAATCCCTGCACGTGGTAACGACCGGATTGCAGATCGTGAAACACATAGGCAGCAGGCAGCGTGGCGGGTAGTTCGTAGTAGTTCTTCAGGTAGGCAATACTCACGCGCCAGATTTCATTCTCGCCGTTGTATTGGTCGGCAATCGCCACGCTCCAGCTGTCTTCGTCGACAAACAGCACGCGCCGCGCGTAGACGTGACGCCACTTCGGCTTGAGCGTTCCTTCGATCACCCAGACGCGGTGCAGTTCGAAGCGGGTGCGCTGCGGATCCAGATGACCCGGTCGCAGCAACTGCTCGGTTTCGCCTTGTTCCAACTGATAACTGTTGTACGGAATCAGCATTTCCTGCTTGCCGATCAGCTTCCACTCGAAGCGGCTGGGCGAGCCGTTGATCATGTCGGTGTCGTCCGCCGTGCGCAGGCCGTCGGCATCGTTGACGTTCATGTCGAAGGCCAGCAGCGGCGCACGCAATGAGCGGCGGCGGCCGGCGTCATAGATCCAGGCCAGTCGTTCGGCCGCGTCCTGATTCAAGGTCTCGCGCACCAGCACACCGGAGCGCGAAAGCCGCGGCGGCGCGGTGACCGTGGAAAGCAACGAGAACAGACGATTGTCCAGCGTCGAGGCATCACCATCCGGCGCGTAGTAATGAAACTTCACCTCCGAGCGCCGGGTGATGAGGGTGAACTTGCCATCGGCATAGACGTTGGCGTCGTGACCGCGAGTGGTGATGTATTGCCCACGCCAGCGCGTGACGTGATTCCAGTACACCTGCAACGCACTGTCTGCCTGCGGAAACGGAATGCCGCCATACGCTGCTTCGATGCCGTTGCCGTCTGCACTCAATTTCGCGGTTTTCGCATTCTTCAGCGTGTTGTCATAGACCCACTGCGGCGCTGCGTGACTGCGACGACTGGGATACACCGGAATCCGTAAACTGTCGGGATAGCGTTTCAGCATGGCCTGCAGACCCGGCGTCAGCTGCGCCGCATGCTCAGCCATGTTGGCAGCGCTGATGGTGTAAAGCGGTGCATCATCGGCATAAGGATCGGCATGCATCGATCCCGGCCCGCCATAAGCCGTGATCGGCTTGGTGATGCCGCCGTCCCACGCCGGAATCGTCCCGGCTTCGTTTCCTGCGCGGATTGCGCCGAAAGGTGTGAGCTGCGACCAATCCACGGCGTCTGCCGAGTGGGCAGCGTTGGGCAACCAGAACAAGGCGGCGAGTAGAATCAATCGGCAACCCGGCACAAATCCTGCGAACGCACTATTGCTCGGCTGCGGATTGGACGGTGTCGTTTGCATAGACTTGCTCATGGTTGGAGTCCAGTGGGTGTTTGGAACACAAAAACGACGGCACGCAGCCGCTCGCTCCACGATTGTAGATGCCGCCCCTGACATTGCCACACCGGGCACGTTGGCGAGCGATTGCCGAACATCGAAGTCGCTTGTTGGGGTTCGCTACGTTCACCGCCAACCTACAACGCCTGAGCAATAGGTTGGCGGTGAGCGTAGCGAACCCCAACACCCGTAGCTGCCAAAAGAATGGCTTTGTGCGCTGCGCTTGCCCCAACCTTCTACAGCCCTCCGTGGCAAGCACAGTTGGACGGCGTCTGCTTTCGAATTTAGCCTATCGCCCACTCTTGCTCGTTTGGACGACCGCTTCGCATGGCATTCGACCTCTTCGTCACCGCGTCCGCATTACCGGAAAATCTGGCTGCGAACCTGCAAGCCGCCCTGCTTCGAGAAGGCTTTACACTTCCTGTGCAAGTGTTCGGCGAGGGAGACGGGCACCGAATTGAAGTGGGCGCATGGGACGAAGATCAAGAGCCCGCCGAAGGCCTGCGTGTGTGGGCGAGTGCCATCGACGACGACCCCATCAACGAAAGCGCTCTGACTGGCGCAGTCGCTGATCGTCGGGAGATTGTTCGACGCCATCAAGCGGCGACACGTGAACTGCATTTTTCGGGGCAGCACGTGGTCGGCCCACGCGGTGTCAAATTGATGTACATCACCGCCGCTTTGCTTGCGGGCTTGCTGCCGAACGGCCTGTATCTGGATCCATCCGAAAGTGGTTGGCACTTGCCCGATGCTGCCTTGGTTCAAGCGCGAAAGGACGCGCGCCAATACGAAGCCTCCATGGCGCCAAAGGCGGCGCCACCCTCGGCCCCACGACGCGGAAATGACGGGCTACTTGGGTGGATCATCCTTGCTGGGGTTCTGCTGTGGGGTGCCTGGAAACTCAAACAAGCTGGCTACTGGTAGGCGGGCTATTTCGCAAGCGCTGCATGCCCTTTTCGGGACGGCCGCTTTTCGAAGCGGACGGCCAGGCGTGATTTGTTCTCCCGCAGAATACAAAGCCACGCCAGACCCTTTCTGCTGTCCACCATGTCGCCAGACGCTACACCCGCGCAGACACCGAGGTGGCCGCGATTCGCGCTGATCGCGCTGACCATTTTCGCTGCGCTCGCGCGGCTGTTTGGTGTCAGTCGAAGCCCGCCAGGCTTCTACGTCGACGAGGCCGCAATCGGCGCGCAGGTGCTTTGTGTGGCGCAGTCCGGCGCCAATCTGCAGGGCGAGCACTGGCCGATGTTCACCGAAGTGCTCGGCGGCGGCCTGCTGACGCCGACGTACCTGTATACAGCGGTGGGCTGGGTGTCGCTGTTCGGTGGCTCGATCGAGAGCTTTCGTCTGCTCGCCGCCGTGTGCTCGTTGATCTTCCTCGCCGGCGTTTTCGTGTTCGCCAGGCGCGCATGGGCATCTTCCGAGGCAGCGTGGCTGGCAACGCTTGCTGCGGCCGTCAGCCCGTGGGTCTTCCAGTTCGCGCGGATCGGATGGGACCCCGCGCTGGCACCCGCGTTCCTGGTATGGGCGCTGGCGATGTTGTGGGGGAAGGCTCGATGGGAACTGGCACTCTCCGGCGGGTTGTTCGCGCTGGCGGCCTATACCTACCCGCCCCTGCGCGTGCAGATCGCCATCGTGCTTCCGCTGGCGATCCTCTATCTGGCTTGGCGACGACGTGAATGGAAGCCCTGGCTGCTCACCGTCGTCACCGCACTCGTCACCAGCCTGCCCTTGCTCGTTCTCACCCTGAACGGAGAAATCCAGACTCGATTCGCTGCCCTGAGCGTGTTCAACCCGCAGTTCCTGCACACCGTGTACGGCGAAACAAACCCACTGAACGGGCTGCGCGCCATTGTCGGCAACATCGGCTTGCTGCTGTCGCCGGGTTATCTGCTGGTGCATGGCGATGCCAACCTGCGCCACTCGACCAGTGCGTTCGGGATCTGGAGCTGGCTGGACGCACTTGCGCTGGTTGCCGCATTCGCACTGTTGGCGCGATGCCACCGCACAGCACGCGGGAGGCCAGCGGACCAAAGCGCACTCGCCCTCGCTGCGTTGCTGACCATCGGCTACGTTGCCGGGATCCTGCCCGCCGCCATGACCTGGGAATCCAACCCGCACGCGCTGCGCTCGATCGGCGCCACAGTCTTCCTCGCCGTCAGCACCGGCGGTGTACTCGCGGTGTTATGGCAACGACATCGGCTTTTTCCACCCGCCATCCTTGCCACCGCCGCAGTCTTCTTCGGGCTGTTCCTGGGCGACTACTTCGGCACCTATCCCCGGCGCGCCGCGCCCTCGTTCGACACGGCGGTCAGCGAAACCGCCACCCGCCTGGCCGTCGAGGGTCGGATCGAAGTCCTGCCCGCCGAACTCACCCGCCTCGGCATCCACTACCCGCCGATGGCCCTGCGTTATTACGGATTGCGATCGGGAGTTGAGCGCTGCCACTGAAGCTGGCGCAGCTGACTGCTCTCCTACTGCGTCCAAGACTTGCCTCCACTACCCCAGCCCTATTCGACCCGCCGTAGCGCGGTTAAGTGCATCCGTCACCTTTTCGGTATCGCCGGATCGTTGCTCTGAATCTTGCGGCCCATGTCGTCGTGGAGCATCTAGGATTCGATGTTCCCGCGTCCACCATCGCGGACCACCTTGCGTAGGCTACCAACGGCGTCGAGCGTGTTCGTGATTGCCAGGCTTTCATGGTCGCGCACCGCGACCAACCCGCCCAGCGCGTTACGAACTTCTTCGCGCTTTTGGTTGAGTGGGTTGAACAGCCGCGTGGCATTGACAGCGGATCAATGGCTCTGACCCTATCGATCGCAAGATAGGGACCTTGTCAGCACCCGAAACTCGATCCTTTCGCGGCTCAATGGCTGGCCTGTGCGCTCCCCTGTCAACGCTTCGCCTCCGTCCTCACGAACGACGGCGCATGACTCGGGGCCGCTGT
>JBQTGY010000127.1:0-2422 GCA_052390415.1 Pseudomarimonas sp.
ATGGGTTCATGAAGGTAGCCTCGTCGCAAGAGAACCGCCAACCGGCGGACGCACCAACCGGTGCGCGAGACGAGGGTGCTCCTGGCTGCCGCGTAGCGGCTTCGTTCAACTATGCGTTCAAGCGGACAGGATGGTTCCTACGCTTTAGTGGACACCCTGAACTAACTTTCAGGAGTCCTCATCATGGCCAAACCAGGCCCTCGTACCACCCCTCGCTACAGCCGTGAATTCAAGGCCACGGCGGTCCGTTTGAGTTCGATGCCCGGTTGTGCCGGGTCTATGGGGTCAGCGCGAGCGGCTACTACGCGTGGCGCGAGCGACCACCCAGCCCGCGATTGCAGGCCGACGCCCGCCTGCTCGAGCAGGTGCGCGAGGTGCACGCATCCAGTCGCGAGACCTACGGCAGCCCGCGTGTCCACGAGGCACTTCGGCAAGGCGGCGAAGCGGTCGGTCGGCGTCGGGTCGAGCGTCTGATGCGCGAGAACGCCATTCAAGCCTGCTCGGCCACGCTGTACCGTCGCTCGCCCGGGACGACTCGCTTCTACGCGAGCATCGACAATCAGATTCACAGCCTCGACATCGACCGCCCCAATCAAGTCTGGGTGGGCGACGTGACGTATCTGAAAGTCTCCGGCATGTGGCGCTACCTGGCCACGGTCATGGACCGTCACAGTCGCCGGCTGCTCGGTTGGGCCTTGGGCAAAGAGAAGTCCGCCCAGTTGACGCGCCGCGCGTTGGCGATGGCCTTGCGCCAGCGCAAAGCCGTGGCGGGAACGATCTTCCGCAGCGACCGCGGCGTGGAATTCCTCGCGCAGGAATTCAAGCAAGCCCTGGCCGCGGCCGGCCTCGTCCAAAGCGTGAATCGACCCCGTCGCATGACCGACAACGCGCACATGGAGTCATGGAGCAAGAGCATGAAATCAGACATGTACCACCGACATCACTTCACCTGCGACCGCGCCTTGCGAAAGGCAGTCAGCGGCTATATCGATTTCTACAATTCGCAGCGTCTACTCTCGTCCCTGGGCTACCTCCCACCCATCACATTCGAAGCCCAGTGCACCTAACTTACCGGTGTCCACTTTTTCGTAGGAAGTCTCCTGCGCAGGGTGCGTTGCGTGTTTCCTGATAGTTTGTCGCGGCGCAGCCGCTTAACGCAGCGTTGGGCGTCATAGACGCACTTCGGAGCAAACTTCATGTCTGGCGACCACCCTCGAAAATCATGCTCGATTTGCGGAAGGTCTTTTTTGATCGCCGAGTTTTGCTACGGCGGTAAGGACAACCGATCTTATTGTCGCAGCTGCAACAAGGCCGACCGAGCCGCGCGTGCGGTCGGCGGAATTGAGGCGGCACGGCAGTTCCGTTGCGAGCAGCAGGCCAAGTGGAAGCACTGAGGCCTAAACATGTCCTCCAAGCTGATGCCGTCGGCGGCTTGGGTTGGCCTTTGGCACCAGAAAAGCGGCAGTAGTAAGCTCAAGGAATGGCAGCCAATATTTCTGAATTTCGTGGCCTTGTTCGAGCCAAAAGTTATGTGGTGTCACACCACGCCGCAGACGAACTCGAAGACGACAATCTGACTATCCTTGACCTTGAGAGCATTGTGCTCACTGGCGAAATCGTCGAGAAACAACATGACCAACAAACCGCAGAAACAAAATACCGCATCAACGGCGGCACCCTTGGTGGCCGTGAAGCCGAAACCATCGTCAAAATTGGCTTCACAGGCTCCCTTATCTTCATCACCGTCTACGTCGTCTGAGCATTGCGCGTACTGCGGTAGCAGCGATCTGCATCATCGCCAGGTTACGCGCAGCTATGGCAAGGGGGCTACTCTGCTGTTGATTGAAGGTATCCCCTCGATCTCATGTGGCAACTGCGGCGAGTCATACTTTACCGCTGCAACCATGCATGAAATTGACCGGCTAAAGGCACACCGCAAGTCGCTGGCCATTGCGCGACCGGTCCCAGTAGCGGCTTTCGCCTGATGCCCAACCAATAGGTCAAGCGGACTGCGCAGGTCTTATTGCGTGTTTCCTGATGTTTCATCGCGGCGCAGCCGCTTACCATGGCGTTGAGGCTGTAGAAAAACCCCTTTTTCGCGACGCGGCTTCTCTTTTCTCGCCGTCACCAGCGATTTGATGTTGCTGTGAGCTTGCCCGGCCAGGTGCCACTGAGGCGTTACCCCGACGCGCGGGGTCGCTTAGGCCTCGCCGGATGCTCGATCCGGCCTTTTTCTGCCTCTTGATTACGCCACGTTCCGCAACTTCGCCCACTTTTCGATGTTGTGGTCCAAGGCGAACAGCTTCCATTGACCATCGACCTTGGTTTTGCCGCGCAGGGTGAAGCGGTTGAGCCGCTTGTTGTGGCGGATGTTCGCGAACACGGGTTCGACGGTGGCGAAACGGCGGCCGTAGGCGGCGCG
>JBQTGY010000128.1:0-3145 GCA_052390415.1 Pseudomarimonas sp.
CTTGTTGAGTGGTAACGAAGCCGCGCAGCGCGCGAACTGGCACCGCTGCCGTGCGTCATGTCTCGCCTCGAAACACGCCTGTCAAACTGCCTGTTTGGCCCAGGTATCCCGCAAACCAACACTGCGATTGAACACCGGCTTGGCAACAACGTGATCGTGACGATCGGCGACGAAGAATCCGGTTCGCTCAAACTGCAGGCGGGTTTCAGCCATCACGTTGGCGGCGGCAGGCTCGACATAGCCAGTCACCACGCGTTTGGATTCCGGATTGAGGTAGTCGCTATAGGACTTGCCGCCGCTCTCGTCATCCGGCGAAGGCACGGTGAACAGGCGGTCGTAAAGCCGCACTTCGGCTTCCATTGCATGTGCCGTGCTCACCCAGTGAATCGTGCCTTTGATCTTGCGTTCGGCGCCGGGCAGACCGGAACGGCTTTCGTGGTCCAGCGTGCAACGCAATTCGGTGACTTGATCGCCCGACTTGACCACATCGACGCAACGGATGATGCCGACTCCGCGCAGTCGCACTTCACCGCCAGGCATCAAGCGATGAAAGCCCTTTGGCGGCACTTCTGCAAAGTCGTCCTGCTCGATCCACAGCGTCGGCGAGAACGGCACCTCGCGGCTGCCCATGGATTCGTTCTTGGGGTGATTGGCAAATCGCAGTGTCTCGACGTGATCGGACGGGAGATTTTCGATGACCAGCTTCAACGGATTCAGCACGGCCATGCGCCGCTCGGCGACCACGTCCAGATCCTCGCGCACGCAGCCTTCGAGAATTGAAAAATCGATCAGCGAATTCTGCTTGGAAATGCCCAGGCGCTCGATCAGCAAGCGGATCGCCGCCGGCGTATAGCCGCGCCGACGGATGCCTTGCAACGTTGGCAGCCGCGGATCGTCCCAGCCTTCCACCAGGCCATCAGTGACCATCGCCACCAACTTGCGCTTGCTCATCACCGTGTAGTTGATGTTGAGTCGGGAGAACTCGATCTGCCGCGGCTTGGTGGCTTCGAACGGTAGCCCGCGCGCGACCAGCGGCTCGACCAAGGCCGGTGTGTTGAGCACATCGACGCGATCCACACACCAGTCGTACAGCGGTCGGTGATCCTCAAACTCCAGTGTGCACAACGAGTGCGTGATGCCTTCGACGGCGTCCGACAAGGCGTGCGCGAAGTCGTACATCGGATAGATGCACCAGGCGTCACCAGTATTCTGGTGAGTGACCTTCTTGATTCGATACAGGGCCGGATCGCGCAGATTGATATTGCCGCTGCTCATGTCGATCTTGGCGCGCAACGTGCATGCGCCATCGGCGAATTCGCCGTTGCGCATGCGCCGGAACAAACCAAGGTTTTCTTCGACGCTGCGCTCGCGAAACGGCGAATTGCGGCCCGGCTCGGTCAAGGTGCCGCGGTACTCGCGCACCTGCTCGGCGCTCAGATCACAAACAAATGCATCGCCTTGGCGGATCAGCTTTTGTGCCGCCAGATAGAACACGTCAAAGTAGTCCGAGGCGTGGCGCAGGTCGTGCCACTCGAAACCCAGCCAGCGCACGTCGTCCTTGATGGCCTCGACGAATTCCAACTCCTCGCGGGCGGGATTGGTGTCGTCCAGACGCAGATTGCACCAGCCGTCAAACTCGCCCGCGATGCCGAAGTTGAGACAAATCGACTTGGCGTGGCCGATGTGCAGATAGCCATTTGGCTCGGGAGGAAAGCGTGTCCGGATCGCCACGTGCCGCCCGGTTGCAAGATCGTCGCGAATGATCTGCCTAATAAAATCCTGCCGGATGGCTTCTGGCGGCGTGGCAGCGGCAGGATGGACGTCGGCAGAACTGGGCGTGGGAGCTGCGGTCATGAGGGCGAATAGGCTGCGGTAGTCAAGCCGCACAGTTTAACGGTCGCTGCCCGTTCACGCCCCTGCGGGTGCGCGGCTGCCTTGTCACGGCTGCCGTGCTGCCGCATGGCCGGTTATCCTTGATGCAACTCCATTCAGTCCCCTCTATGCGCGCCGTTTACCAAGCGGAAAATCTATTCGA
The DNA here is from genome assembly GCA_052390415.1 of Pseudomarimonas sp. Taxonomy (GTDB): domain Bacteria; phylum Pseudomonadota; class Gammaproteobacteria; order Xanthomonadales; family Xanthomonadaceae; genus JANNWF01. The sequence goes on from JBQTGY010000128.1 coordinate 2,036, forward strand.
CGCCCACCTCGTGCGTGGTCGACTGGCCAGCGAAGGTGTGGATGCGGTGGTCACTGGCGAGTACCTGGCCGGCGCAATGGGCGAGTTGCCGGTGGCGGGCTTGTTGGCCGTTTGGGTGGATGATGACGATTGCACGGCCGCACTCGAATTGTTGGCCGCATGGAAAGCGGAGGACGCCGAGAGTCTCGCGCAGGCCCAGTCAACCGATTGGAGCAACGATCTCCGCGACGAGGCATTTCTGGCCTAAATTGTTCAGCACCCACATTGTCCGCCCGCACCCATCAGGGATTCCCATGAGCGACCCCACACCACTTCTGGTCATCGGCAACAAACATTATTCGTCCTGGTCACTGCGGCCGTGGCTGTTGATGCGCCACTTTGGTGTGGAGTTTGTTGAACGCAAGCTGCCGCTGGACACCGAGCAGTTCCATGAGGAGATCCATCGCTGGTCACCCACCGGGCGAGTGCCAGCGCTGCATCACGACGGCATGATGCTATGGGATTCATTGGCGATCTGTGAGTACGTCAATGAGACCTGGCTTGGCGGCCGCGGTTGGCCGACTGACAGGAGCCTGCGGGCCCTGGTGCGTTGCGCGGCGGCGGAAATGCACTCGGGATTCGCCGCGCTGCGCCAGCAACTACCGATGAATTGTTCGCGGCAAGCGGACGACTATCGCTGGGATGCCGACGCCCAACGCGACATCGAACGGCTACAGCGCCTTTGGACCGACCTGCTGCAATTGAGTCAGGGCCCGTTTCTGGCCGGCTCATTCGGTATTATCGACGCCATGTTTGCGCCGGTGGCGATTCGCTGCCGAGGTTATGGGGTGAATCTGTCGCCTTCGACGCAGGCTTACGTCGACACCCTGCTGGCGCTGCCGGCGATGGTCGAATGGATTGAAGCGGGCATCGCCGAGCCCGAGCGCTTGCCAAAGTACGAGGCTCTCGGGCGCTGAATGGCGAGATCAGCCAACTAAGGAGCCAGCAACCGTAGGGTGCGGCTCGGGCGCCCCGCTGTGTTTTGCGCGAGTGCGGGGCGTCCCATACCCCCCCAGCGTTGCGAGCGAGTTTGGTGAGTTGGTATAACGGGTGGCGGCCCCCCCGTGGCGT
>JBQTGY010000129.1:0-25782 GCA_052390415.1 Pseudomarimonas sp.
TGGGCCCATTGCGGCGAGGCGCAACGCAGCGATGGCCGCAAAGACCAAGTGAGCATCGTGCCAGCGGGAAAACGCAGCGAACACTTTGTCATTTTGAGATTCATCACTTTTGACGAGGCGCACCAACGAAGCTCGGGCGTTTTCTCGCGACCTCATGAAATGTCCGGGCTAGGCCGTCGCAGCGGATTGCATTGGGCTTGCGTCCGCGTTGCGAGCGGTTTGGATGTCGCGGCGACGCGCAGCGCGTGACGACAACGCGCCTAGCCCGCTAACCTCGCGGCATGAAGCCACCGCGTCTGTATTCCCTCTCCCACTGGCAACAGCGCCTGTCCGCCGCGCTTCCGCCCGCGCTGCGTGACCGGTTTGATGCCTATTGGCGACTCGTGCGCGGCGACCGGCCGATCGGCTGGCTGCTGCTGTTGTGGCCGACATGGTGGGGCCTCTGGTTGGCAGCGGAAGGGACGCCACCGCTGTCGATTCTGGGCATCTTTACGGCAGGTGTTTGGTTGATGCGCGCGGCGGGCTGCATCATCAACGACCATGCGGATCGCTGGCTGGATCCGCACGTCGAACGCACGCGTGCGCGGCCGCTGGCCAGCGGTGAAGTGAGTTCGCGTGAGGCGTTGTGGTTGTTCGTGATCTTGTGTGCGGTCGCCTTTGGTCTGGTGATGTTATGCAATTGGCTGACCGTGCAACTCAGTGTGGTCGGTGTCCTGTTGGCGGCTAGTTATCCGTATCTGAAGCGCTACACCTGGTTCCCGCAGGTCTATCTGGGAATCGCGTTTGGATGGGCCATCCCGATGGCATTTGCAGCCGTACAGGGCAAGGTGCCGGAGCTGGCTTGGCTGGCGTTTGTTGCCACCGTGTTATGGGCGACGGCCTACGACACCTGGTACGCGATGGTGGATCGCGAAGACGACATCCGCATGGGCGCGCGCTCGACCGCCATCCTGTTCGGCGAGCTGGACCTGCTCATGCAAGCAGTGCTGTTCAGCAGTGTGTTGATTGTGCTGGGATTGCTCGGATCGCGCGCGCAGCTGGGATCGATCTACTTCATCGCCATGGTCGCGGCGGCGGGGTTGATCGGCTGGCAATTCTGGCTGGCGCGGTCGCGCACTCGGGAGGGTTGTTTCGCTGCCTTTCGCAACAACCAGTGGGTCGGCATGCTGGTGTTTTTCGGCATCGCTCTGGGCTATGCATGGCGCTGAGGCTGTAGAAAAACTCCTTTTCGCACGGGTGACCGCTCGCCGGTGCGGCGATCACGTGGCGGCGCGCCATGCGCTCGACCAGCGAGGCCACACGCACGCACATCAGTTGGCCGCATGTGAGGCACAGGATCGGCCGGCGCTTGATCGATGGCGTGGGCGGCAGGCATACGTGCAGCATCAGTTGCACACGGCTGAGCAGGGTGCGTCGTCGATGATGCAGCAGGCCGTGGTTGCGGCTTCTTCGGAATCGCTTCGGCAACACGTGCACCAGCAAGAGCCGCAGGAAGTCGACGCCGGGCAGGTGGCGGATCCATCGTCATTGCCGCGATGACGATCCAGCATCTGTTTGGCCGCGGCCTCCAACTTCGCGGCGCGCGAGGTGCACTCGGCGCGGGTGCCCGAGCGATGTTTGCATGCATTGGACGGCAGCTTGACGCCATCGATGGCGCATGCGCCGGCGCGCCATTCTTGTCGTTGCAGAAGTAAGAGTCGAAGGCCGAAAGATCGAGCAAATCGACCACATGATGCAGCGCGTGGGCAAAACTGCCGGGCACCAGCTGGTCCTCCAGCACCACCGGCAAAAACCGTGGACTCATGTCGATCAGCTTGGATCGCGCCATCGGTTTGCTCCTTGCTCTCTGCAAGCACAGGAAGCAAGATCGGGACCAGTTTTTCTACAGCTTCGTCAGGCCTCACTCGTGCACATCATGAACCTTCAAGCCAAGGCACGGCCTCTCTTGGGCCGTATCGAGCACTATTGGTTTGAGAACGAGCACATTGGTCTAAAGAAGACGCGTTTCCATCGCATCGAAATTCCCTTTGAACCATTTGATTCGGGCCTGAGCTACGTGAGCCAGCCTGAGGCCACATCGCTGGTAGTGGAATGGCTAGTTCTCGACATAGAGGATCCGGGTCGCCTCACGGGAGTTGAGGTCACATCCGAGTCCGCACCAGAAATGGAGGCCTCGATCTACCTGGGGTCGGCGCACAACGGGTTCCGAATAGACAATTTGAGCATTTCGCCAGAAGGTACCGACTTCTTGGTGACTTGCCACGGCATGGTGGAGTTTGAGAATGAAGGCGTCGCTAGAAATGAATCATTCAGCCTGCAGGCGAGAGCCACGTATGCTGGTGAGGCCTAACGTCTAAGGATAGATCGCGCGCAGCCGCGATCTGATCCGATTGTTGAACAAGCCTAGGGCGACGGCGGCTTTATTGAGGCCGAGACGATCCGCCAGGTGGAGAGCCCACTGCTGGGTGCGGTCGAGTGCTGGGCCTTTCGTGCGCGCGGCCTTGGCGGCGACGAGCGTCGGTCGCGCGCCGTGGATGAGCAGCGTGCGCAGGTAGACGTCGCCCCGTTTGGTGATGCGGCCGACGCCGCTGGCGTGCTGCAGGCGTTGGCTGCGTGCGTCACGTCGCATGAAATCGCTGAGGTGGCCCTCGATGGCAGTCATCGAGGCCTGTGCGGCGGCGACCTGATCCAGCAAGCAAGAACGGGACCCGTCTTCTACAGCTTTGTTGAGCGCGCGCTGCTCTGCACAGCTGGGTTTAACTCATCTGCGCGCCACTGGAGTTTGCTCAACCGCGCGCCACGCGTGCCGCGGCCAGCACCCGCACTTCGCGTGCGCCGGCGTGCAGCAGCGTGCGTGCGGCTTCGGCGACCGTGGTTCCGGTGGTAATCACATCGTCGACCAGCAAAACGCAGTGATCCTTCACTTGCTCGGGGTCGGCACTGAAGGCGCGACGCAAATTGCGGCGGCGACTGGGTGCATCCAGTCCCGTTTGCGGCAGGGTGTGCCGGTGGCGAATCAAGGCGGTCAAAGACAGCGGGATGGCTGTTCTCGCCAATAGCGGCCGCAGCAATTCCAGCGCCTGGTTGTAGCCGCGCTCGCGCAAACGCGTGCGATGCAGTGGGATCGGTACCGCCAGACTCACGCCCGCCACCAGCTCCGTCACGCCGTCGTGGTTCTGCATCAATTCCACCAAGGCGCGACCCGCTGCCAGTTGCTGCGCAAACTTGAGTTGCGTGACCAAGCGGTCCACGGGCTCGGCATAACGCAAGGGTGCGACGCTGAGTGTTTGCGGTGGCGTTCGCCGCACGCAGCGACCGCAAAACAGAGCGGGCGCCGGCAACGGCAGTGCGCAGCGAGGGCAGGCACAGAGGTTCCAGGGCAATGCGTCACGACACTCCGCGCACAGCGGTCCGCAGGTACTCGCTTCACCGCAGGCCAGGCACGCTTCCGGCAGGGCGCTCGCCAATGCGCTGCTCAGCCAGTTTTTCACTTCGTCCGTTCACCTGCATTTGCCTGCGAACAGCCTAGCAGCCGGTGGGTCTCGCAACGTTGGTCAACCTTGGTCGGGGACCGTTGGGAAATCCAAAATGATTCGATTCAGCCGTTGCTTGCGCCGCCCAGCTACCCTATCGACATGCCTATTTCCCGTTGCTTGTTTGTTGTCCTGGCGTTGATCGTCTTGCCAGTCTCCGCCGCCCGGCATTTTGAGGGCGAGTTGCCTGGTGCCAGTGGCCGTTACGCCATCGACGTGCCCGACGGCTGGCAGCCTGGCGGTCGACTGATTGTCTACAGCCACGGCTTTTCGATGCGGTTCCCGAGTCCGACGTTACAAGTCGAGACCGCTCCCAATGCGGAGTCGCGCGCTTATTTCATGGGTCGCGGTTACGCGTTGGCGGCGGCCAGTTACAGCAGTCGCGGCTGGGCTCTGTTCGACATCGAGCGCGAACAGCAGGCCTTGCTCGCCGAGTTTCGCCGACGTGTGGGCGGGCCGGGTGAGATTGTCTTGTTCGGCGGCTCGCTCGGTGGTTTGGTGAGCATGAAAACCGCCGAGGCCTACAGCGCGGCGGGTGAGCCGGTGGGCGGCGTGCTCGCCTTGTGTCCGCCGCTGGCCGGTGCACGCAGCTGGGATTTCGCAGTGGATACGCGCCTGTTGTTTGACGCGGTCTGCGAATCCAGTCCGTTGCCCGAGGGCAGCGCGGCGCTGCCGTGGGTACTCGATTATTCCGCCATTCCGCCCAACTTGAGCGACCTGCCCGACGGCGTCACCCTGGAGAGCGTGCTGCCCATCGCCAATCGTGTTCGCCAGTGCATGGGTTTCTATCAGCCCAGTATTTTTGACACCTCGGCGCAACTGCAACGGCGCGCGCAATTGAAGGCTCTGCTGGGGATAACCAGCGATGATTTTCTGCTGACCAATATCGCCTACGCGATCTATCCATTGGCCGACTTGATCCAGGGTCCAGACAAACTGGCCGGCTTCAACGCCTTCGACAATCGTTTCGTCGACTATGGCGACCCGGCGATCAATGCGCGGGTGCGACGAGTGGCGGGCGATCCCATCGCCGCGGCCAAGTTGCGGGCAGCTTCAAACTTGCGTGGGCCGTATGGCAATGCGCGTGTGTTGGTGATACCCACCAATCGTGACGAACTGGTGATTCCCGAGCACATCGAAGTGCTCAGCGAGTTAGGCATTCCGCCCGAGCAACTGAGCGTCGCCTTGATCCGCCAGAGCCAGCCCGCGCATTGTGATTTCTCCGCTTCCGAACTGTTGGCGGGATTCGAGTCCCTGCGCAACTGGATCGACGGCGGGCCGCAGCCCAACGCCGCCGGCCTGCGCGCCCATTGTTTGGCACGCAGCGGCCTCAGCGGTGATCGTTGTGGTTATGATCCGAGCATCACCCTGTCCTCGCTGGACCAACGCATCCGCCCGCGTCAGCTCGAGCCGCGGCCCATTTCATCGCGCCACACGGGCAGCTGGTTCGACCCACAGTTCGACGGCGAAGGTCTGTTGATCGAGATCATCAATGGCGGTCGCGACGCGGTGGTCGGCTGGTATACCTATCCACCCGTCGGTGGCGAGGGCGAGCAACGTTGGATCGTGGGTTTGGGTCGGGTGACCCAGGAGGGTATCCACGTCGCCGAAGCGTTTGAATATCGCGGCGCGCGGTTTGGTGACTTTGATCCGACCGACATCCAGACCCATCGCTTCGGCGAACTGACGTTGGCGTTTGGTGGTTGTGATTTGCCGCCTGCGTCCGGCCAGACATTGCCCGCCGGTCAGCTGAGGCTGCGATATCAAGGATCGAGCGCCTATGGCAGCGGCGAGCGCGTGCTGAACCAGCTGACGCAAAACGCGGTGAGTTTTCCACTGTGCGCCGAAGTGGGCATCCCGCCCTTGCCAGAGCCCAGCAGCAGCTACGCCGGCAGCTGGTACCGCGCCTCCGGCGCTGGCGACGGATGGTTATTGCAGATCGGCAGTGACCGCCGCGCTGTGGTCGGCTGGTACACCTTTGATCCACAGGGCCGAGCCGCGTGGTTGATCGGCACCGGTCTGTTTGACCCCGCAAACCGCCGCGTCACCTTCACCATGCAACGCACCCGCGGCGCCCGCTTCGGCAGCGCCTTTCGACCCGCCGACGTGCAACGCATCGACTGGGGCGACCTCACCCTGTCCTTCGACAGCTGCGGCAGCGGTCGTGCGCAGTGGACGGCTCGCGAATCGGGCTGGACCAGTGGCAGTGAGGTGATTGCTCGTTTGACGAAGGCGGATGGGACGCCGGGGTGTGAGGAATAGGGGGTGCTTCGGCCTTGCGGGAGACCTTCGCTTCTCTCGCTCTGGTTTGGCTCGCCGCAGAGTTTCGTGCTGCCGCTGAGGCAGACGAAACCCTGGGGCAAGCCAAACCAAGGCAAGTGAAGCCGAAACTATCCTCCAAAAAACCGATTCACCACCATTCCCTGCGACTGCAAACACCGATCAATCACCACCTCATAACAACGCGAATCCATCGCCACCCCTCTGAACGCTTGATCCTGCAGCGAGGCACACAGGTTGGCCGCAGCGATGGGTGCGCGCAGTTGCTGCGCGTAGATCGGTAGAAAGTGCGCGCTACCGTTGACGATGTCGGCCATGAGGGCGGGGCTCACGATGCCGACGTTGAACAGGATGGGAAACGGCAGGATCGCGTGCAGCTCGGTCAAAAAGCGCGTGCTGGCGTCGAGTTTGCCCATCTGCGTTAGGCTGCGGGCGGTCTGCTCACAGGCGTCGATGAAGAAGTCGAGGTAGGCATTGCCTTTCACGAACACGCTGATCGAGTTGTTGACGCGATGACTGATGGTGGCTTGGCCGGTCTCGTCGGCGTAAGTCCAGACTTCATGGCAATAGGCGAACTGGCTGCCCACGTCCACCGACAGCCGTTCGGGGGCGACGATCAACATGTCGGCGTCCACCCACACCGTGCGCTCGAACCCTTCCTGCAAGAGTTCACGCGCCAGCTTGAGACGTGCCAGGTCGGTGATCGGGCACAGGTGCGGACGACACTTTTCCTTGAACCAATCGGGAACGTAGTCGAAAAGGCGGTCGTCGACGAAACGGTATTCGAAACCTCGACTGCGCGCCCAGGCTTCTACCGTGTGCATGCAGCGGTGAATCCAGTTCGGCACGTTGTGGGTGCGATAGGACTGGAAGACGATAGTACGCATCGTTCAAATGGCTGGCGACAAGACGGCTGAAGTATGCCGCCCCACTGCTTTGGCGGGCCAGCGAGGCGGGCAACTCAGCCGCTACGGCACCTGCACGGATATCACCCGAGCGGGTGGTCTTCCGTCGAGCAGGCGCATCCAGCGATTGCTGGTGATCCGTCCGCGGTGGAATCCGGATTCCGCCGCAGTCACCATCAGGCGCTAACCTTCTGCGGGTGTGCTCGCAGGCTCCGCGGCCGCATCCTGATCGGCGTCAGCGGGTGCGGATTCTTCGTTACCGGCTGCCTTGCGGCTTGCCTTGGCAGCTTGTTTTCTCTTCTTTTCCAGCTCGCGCTGGCGTTTGTCGAATTGGTAGTTGGGCTTTGCCATGGGCATGCTCGTCGAGAAAGAGGAGTGCAGACGATACGCGGGACAGGCTGACGAGGGTGTAATTGTTTACGCGGCAGTCCCATTCCGACCCGTGCCGCACACCGGGCAACAAATGTTCGACCAGCGATCCAGTGTCCTGCGGATGCGTGGCGCTCCACCACGCTCAATCCATTTGACCCCGGCAATGCGCCTTGGGCTCAGCGACTGGGCACCGGAAACGTCTCTGCCTCGCCGGACTGACGTGCGGGAGCGGGTGGTGCTGCCGTCGGGGTCGCGGTCTTGTTGCGGCAGGCATAAGCAGTGAAACGCTGCTCTCCATAGAGCGGCACATCGTCGGCGCGCACGGTGTCGGCGGCCATGCTGAGCGCTTCGTTGCGCGCCATCGTCTCCAGTTCGTCCTGCACCTTCAGCGCATTACGCTCGATGAAGCCCACGTTGTGCTTCACCGATACGGTAATCCCACCGCGCTTCTCGCAGTAACTGAGGTCTTCGGCCTCAGAGGCGACGCGGGTGGCTTGGCCCTCAGGCTCGAGCTTTACCCAAGTGCAGGCAGACAGTGTGCATGCACCCAGCAAGCCAAGGGTGAGTGCGGCGAACAGGCGATTGCGGATCATGCTGGCTCCGGGAAGTATCGGCGAGGGATGGGATCTCTGCGCTGGATTGTGGCGCTCGCTGCCCTGCGCGCGGATGAACGCTGGCAGACTTTAGCGGCATTCAGGGGGCTCACTCCGCGAGCACGCGGCGCTGCGCTAAGCTCCGTCCATGAAAAGCACCCACTTCACCGCGTCCTTGGTCGTGTTTGCGCTGGCCGCAGCCGGCTCCCTCCAAGCGCAGACTCGCGCCTACATCGGCGAGGCGCGCACGCTCGAGGGCAAGCCCATTTACGAAGAACACCACCTGGTGCGCTTTGTTGACGGACAGCCGGCCGAGCGCCTGGTGACCTATCGTTGTCCTGATGGCCAGGCCTTTGCGCGCAAGCAAGTCGATTACGGCACACCGCTGTTCGCGCCCACATTTCGACTGCAGGATCAGCGCTTTGGTTATGTGGAGGGATTCGCCAAAGGCGACGCATTCGTGCAGGCCGGCAGTGCCGCCGCCGAAGAGCGTGAGGCGATCAACGCCGGTGCCAACCTGGTAGTCGATGCCGGCTTTGACGAGTTTGTCCGCCAGCATTGGGATGAGCTGCAGGCGGGAAAAAGTGTGGGTCTCGAATTTCTGGTCCCGAGTCGCCTGTCCGCCTATAAGTTCAAGCTGCGCAAGATCCGCAGCGAGACGATGTTCGACGCACCCGCCAGTGTGTTCCAGCTGGCAGTCAGTGGCTTGTTGGGCTGGTTTGCCGATCCGCTGGAAGCGGGCTATCGGGATTCCGATCGTCGCCTGATGCACTTTCAAGGCTTGACCAATATTCGCCAGACGCTGGACAGCAACATCGTCGCGCAGATCCGCTTTCCGCCGACGCGGGAAGACGTCAATCCCACGGATACCGCATGGGCGACCGCGAATGCCGAGCCGCTGACGTCGTGTGCGTTGGGCGGTTGATTCAAGCTGGGCGGTTGATTCAAGCCGACCGTTTGCCTGTGCCCGCTTTGGCTCGCCGGCTTGGCACGCTGCTTGCTGATCGGCAGGTGATCGTCGACCGACGATCCCACCCGGAATGAGCGATGTCACTCGCGGTTCGCCTCACCTTGAGTTTTGCCGGATTGATCCTGGCGCTGGGCTTGGCTGCCTTTGTCGGAGTACGTGCGCTCACCGAAGATCTGACTTCGGCATTGGGCGAAAGCGCGGCCAGCGTCAGTCGTTCGGTGGTGACCGTATTGCGTGGCGAGTTCAGTCATTTGACCAGCGAGGACGATGGCCCCGATCAGAAGGTTGCCGATCCGCTGGGTTCCAATCCGCGGGTGTCCGATCTGGATGTTCAGACCGTGGATATCCGTGGCCCCGCGGTCGCTGCCACGCGCGAGATCCGCATGGTCGTCAATGGCCACGAACTGAGCGCCGACGAGGTCGCACAACGTCTCCGCCATCGCTCCCACGATCCTATCGTTGAGTTGCTGCACGGCAAGGACGGCGAGACTCCGAAACTGCTGCTGCGCGGGCTCAACAGTGAGCGCTCGATCGAGCTGCCGCGGGCGGGAATCGATGAAGCATTGCAGCGCTTTCAGCGGCAGCTGGGTTGGGGCTTGCTGCTATTGCTTGGCATCGGTATTGGCATCGCCGCCGGGTTGGCACGGCGTTTGGCGCAACCGCTGGCGCGGCTTACACAGGCGGCTGAAGCGGTTGGAACGGGTGCGCTGGGGGCGCAAGTGGACGAGCGTGGCCCACCCGAGTTGCGCCGCAGTCTCGCTGCCTTCAACCGCATGTCCGCGGACCTGGCAAGACTGGATCGCGAGGCGAGTACCTTGCGTGCGGACCGTGAGTTGGCGGAATTGGGAGAGATTGGTCGCGGCCTGGCGCACAGCTTGCGCAACCCCTTGCATGCGCTGGGCTTGAGCTTGGAGGCGCTGGCCAGCAGCGCGCCGGCGGCCAACCACGTGGACGCGCTGGCGAAAACGGGTCGTGAGCAACTGGCGCGCATCGATCAAACCCTGCGCGGATTTTTGGCGCTGGCGGCGGGCGTGGGTGCGCAAACCGAAGCAGTGCGACTGGCTGAGGTGGTGGACGACGTGATGCTGGAAGCCAGTCAACGTGCGCAAGGACGCGTGCACATGCAGCGCATCGGTGACGCGCCGGTGATCAATGGCGTGGCAGTCGAGCTGCGCATCATCCTGCATGCCTTGGTGGTCAACGCACTCGAAGCCAGTCCCGAAGGCGGTAACGTGAGCATTGAACTTCATGCGCGAGGCGACGCGACGGCGGCGGGTCACCGCGGCGCCTGCATCGAGATCGCTGACGAGGGCGCTGGCATTCCCGCCGCCATCCGCGCTCGGCTGTTTGCGCCACACGTCAGCAGCAAGCCCACAGGTGCCGGGATGGGTTTGTACCTGGCGCAACGCCTCGCTCAATTGCGTTATCGCGGTGGCATCGAGTTGTTGGATCGCGCGCCTGCTGGCACCTGTGCCCGCTTGACCTTGCGAGACCGTGAACCCGCCGCTGCAACACCCATTGACCGCAGGCACGAGGCATGACGGCGACGGCTTCCATCCTGTTGGTCGAGGATGACCCCGCCCAGCGGCAGTTGGTGGCGGCGGCCTTGAATGCGGCAGGCCATGCCACGTGTGTCGCCGACGGCGTGACTGCCGCGTTGGCGTTGCTCGGCGAGCCGGGATTGCAGCTGGTCCTGTCGGACTATCGACTCAGTGATGGCGATGGATTGCAGCTGTTGAAGGAGGTTCGCGCGCGGCGACCCGAACTGAGCTTCGTGCTGGTCACCGCCTACGGCAGCATCCAGCACGCGGTGGAAGCGCTGCGCGCTGGCGCCGACGATTATCTGGCCAAACCCTTCGAGCGGCAGGCGTTGCTGTTGGCGGTAGACAAGGCCCTGCGCACGCGTGCCTTGCGCGAAGAGAATCGCCGTCTCAACGATGCCCTGGGCGAGCGTGAGCGGCTGGTCGAACTGGTCGGTCGTGCCCCGGCCATGCAGAAGTTGTATCGGCAGATTGAACGGCTGGCAGTCACCGATGCCACGGTTCTCGTCAGCGGCGAGTCGGGCACGGGCAAGGAGTTGGTCGCACGCGCGCTGCACAAGTTGTCGCGACGCAGCGCCAAGCCCTTCGTTGCGGTGAATTGCGCAGCCATTCCCGAAGGCCTGTTGGAAGCCGAGTTTTTTGGCAGCGAACGCGGCGCGTTCACCGGTGCCAATGCCGCCCGTGCCGGTCACTTCGAACAAGCCAGCGGCGGCACCTTGTTTCTGGATGAGATTGGCGAGTTGCCGCTGGCCTTGCAGCCCAAACTGCTGCGCGTTTTGCAAGAGGGCCGATTGATGCGGGTGGGCGGATCGCGCGAGATCGTCGTCGATGTACGGTTGTTGGCGGCAAGCAATCGCGATCTGGTGCGCGAAGTCGCGGAGGGCCGCTTCCGCGAAGATCTCTACTGGCGACTCAATGTTGTCGGACTCACGCTGCCCCCGCTGCGCGAGCGCCGCGAGGACATTCCGTTGCTGGTCGAGCACATCGCCGAGCGCTTGGCGCGCCAACATGGCCTGCCGCCGCCACTGATTTCCAAGGCCTTGCTGCGCGCGCTGATGGATCGACCCTGGAGCGGTAACGTGCGCGAATTGGCCAACACCATCGAGCGCCTGTTGCTATTGGCGGAAGATGGCGAGCCGCAGATGGATGACCTGCCGGACGCGGCGAATCGACGCAATGACGGTGATCTGCGCCTGCCCGCCGAAGGCCTGGATTGGGACGCGATGGAGCGCTCGCTGCTGACCCAGGCCATGAGCTTGGCGCAGGGACAGAAAAAGCGCGCGGCGGGGCTGCTGGGGCTTCCTTACAAGGCGTTTTTGTATCGTCTGGAAAAGCACGGGATTGAGCAGGGCTGAGCGCGATGACAAGCCTCCGCAAATGCGGACTGCCCAATTTCTGCCAGTCCTCAAATGAGGATTACCGCCGCAGTACTCCGGACGGTAGGGCGGGTCTTGACCCGCCGACGTGTGTTTGTGACGACCGATGCTCAGCGATTGGCGGGTAAAGACCCGCCCTACACACCGGTCGATACAGGGCGGACCTCAGCACGCCGTCATCGACGCTTCGAGTTTGGCGGGTCAAGACCCGCCCTACGGAGCCGCAAGGCACAACTCAGGGTGTTGGCACGCCGTCTGCAAGACCAAGCCCGCCACACCCCCCTCAATTCGGAGAAACGTCATGTTGCCCATCAAACACCGCCTCGCTGCTGTCATCGCCACCGCCGTTGTCGCTCTGGCGATGACCGGCAGCGCCGCCTCTGCCGATTCCGACATCGCCAAGGTGCGAATCCTCGCCAATGGTGTCGAGGAAGCCGTCGAAGTGGAGATGAATTCGATGGCCGTCGGTGAAAGCCGACAACTGGTCGCCGCGTCCGGCAAGCCCGCCATCGTTACCCGCACCGCCGAAGGTTTGACCATCGAGGTCGGCGGCAAGCGAACCGAGGTGCAGATGCCATCCGGCCACGGCGAACACGGCGCACATGGCCACGGCGAGCACCTGCGTGTCATCAAGCTTGCGCATGGTGATGCCGCGGCTGCAGGCGACGCCGGGCACAAGGTCATCGTGTTGAAGGCACGTACCGACGGAGTCGCCGGCGAAGGCGACGTCGATGTGATTACCGAAGACCTGGTTGGCGCCGACGGCGAAATCGACGACGCCAAGCTGCAGGAATTGGTCGGTGAACTGCGCATCCAGCACGGCGCGCATGCGGCCGACCATGACGGTGATGCAGACGGCGAACGCGTCATCGTCACCCGTCGCGTGGTCAAGGAAGCCGATACGCAGGACTGATTCGCTCAGCCCTTGGCCGGGGCGAGCACTTCCAGATCTCGTCGTTCCGGCCCTTCGGATTGCTCAGGACAGGCGGGCCTACGGCCCCGCCAGAATCCGCGTCGGATCGCCAAGCCGTGTGGCTTATGCAAGGCCCCTCGCTCACCGCGAGCGAGGGATAATTCAACGATGCACGTCATTCTCTACCAGCCAGAAATCCCTCCCAACACTGGCAACGTCATTCGCCTCTGCGCCAACACCGGCGCGAATCTGCATCTGATTCGCCCCTTGGGCTTCGAACTCGACAACAGCCGAATGAAACGTGCGGGTCTCGACTATCACGAGTTCGCCGAACTCCGCGTCCACGACTCGCTGGATGCGTGCTTGGCCACCCTCACCGACGCGCGACTGTTTGCCCTGTCGACTCGCGGGCAGACGCGCTTTGATCAGCCCGCGTACACACACAACGACGCCTTCGTCTTCGGCCCGGAAACCCGCGGTCTGCCCGCTGAAGTGCTGGCTTCGTTGCCCGAATCACAACGGCTGCGGCTGCCAATGCGCGCCAACAACCGCAGCCTCAACCTCTCCAACGCGGTCGCCGTGGTGGTGTTCGAGGCGTGGCGGCAGTTGGGGTTTGCGGGCAGTGATGGGAAGGTGTGAATTAAATCATCGCGTGGCATCGTAGCCCGGATCCAGCGAAGCGGAATCCGGGGTCGACTCACCACTTGCCCCGGATTGCGCCGCGCTGCATCCGGACTACCTTTCAGTTCGATGCGCGAGTGAGCGTCCGCTGGGTGTTCCGAACAACGCGCAATCGCGTTGTATCAGCGAGTCCGCGCCAGTCCTCGCATCGCCAACATGCCAAGCAACAACGCCAACGCTGCCAGCAGCCACGGCGAGTTGCTCGGAATCGATTGCGCTGGCGGGAAGCCGATCACCACATTGACCTCGCCGCTGTCGTTGTTCGCGGTGTTCGGATCGAACGTTGGTGTGGCTGTGGTGGCCGAAAATCGAATGGGTGAGGCCACAATGGCGTTGACATTCCCTCGCATGGTCGCCACGACCGTTGTTGCTCCCGCCGGCAGTTGCACGGCGCTACAGATAAGGCTTGATGGCATCGACGGAAAAATGGGGAGGGAAATAAAACCAGAAACGCAGGTCCAACCGTCCGCCAAAGTCAATTGTGTACCGGCCAGCGCCGGAGTTGGCCGAGGCAGGGCAAAGCCCAAGAGGTTGGCGCTAGGCTGGAAATAGGTGAACGAAGGCCATGCCGCCACATCCGGGCCGGCGTTCTCCACCACAATTCGAAATGTGACCGGACTGCCAGTCGTCACAAAACTTTGATCGGCACTTACGCGAACTTGCAGGTCGGCCGTTTCGGAGCCCGACTGCACCAACGTTGGTATCAGTGCCAGGTTGTTTTCGAGGTTGGTTTCGATGCCTTGCGACCTGACTTCTGCGCGCGCCATCAGCAGTGTTCCGACCGCCACGGTGGGCGCGATCCGCACATCGATATTGATCTGGGCGAGGCCAAAGGTGCCGGAGTCGGAAAGGGCGCATCTCACAACGCCTGCGCTGCCAATTGCCGGGGGAGCACAGGTTGTTGACAAGGCGTGGTGGGGAAACGGGAACGAAAGCGCAGTGAATCCCAGGCCGGCAGGAAGCTCTATTTCGAGGGTCGGATTGAGTCCCTCAACGGTGCCAGAACGGCCGGCAGTGACCTGAAAGCGAATCAGGTCGCCAGGTTTGGAAACGCCTCTGAACGGAACAGCACTCACGTCCATGAATAAAGTGGACTGCGCGAGCGCCAGGCTACCGCTCATCAGGAGCGCGGCGAAAACGAGACTCGCGGAAACGAATCGTTCGAGCGTTTGCAAGCGAAATCGCATGTCGGTCGTCCTTGTCGAGACCCGTCGCCAAGCTTTGGCGCAGCACCGAACCTGACACGAGTGACTCAAAACATCAACGTCAACTCCAGCTGTTGATTCGGGCTTACGGGCCACGCCCCTCAAACAACCCCACCGGATACTCCGCCTTCTGCTCCCGTGCCTGCAGCATCTTCAGGCCTTCGGCGGGGGTGATGGCTTCGTGCAGTACGCGTTGTACCAACTCACTGATCGGCAACTCAATGCGATGGCGATTGGCGAGGCGCATGACTTCGTCGGCGGTCTGGATCGACTCCACGGCTTGTCCGATTTGTGCGACGGCTTGGGCGATGGATTGGCCGCGGCCCAAGGCCAGCCCCAAGCGGCGGTTGCGCGACAGATCGCCGGTGCAGGTGAGTACCAGGTCGCCGAGCCCGGCCAGACCCATCAGGGTCTCTGCCTTGCCGCCGAGGGCCACGTTCAAGCGCAGCATTTCGTTCAAGCCACGGGTGATCAGGCCGGCACGCGCATTGAGGCCGAGGTTCATGCCATCGGCGATACCGGTGGCTACGGCGAGTACGTTTTTCATCGCGCCACCGAGTTCGGCACCGATCACATCGCCGCCGGTGTAAGCGCGAAACGTCGGGCCGTGCAACACGTCGGCAACCTGTTGCGCGAAGGCGGCTGATTCCGAGTGCACGGTCACTGCGGTGGGCAATCCTTGCGTCACCTCGCGCGCGAACGACGGGCCGGTGACCACGGCCAGCGGCACGTCGGTACCCAGGGTCTGCTCGGCGACTTCGTGCAGGAAGCGGCCCGAACCCAGTTCAAACCCCTTGGTAGCCCAAGCCAAACCCACATCACTGCGCCGATGTGCAGCCAGCTCGGTCACGACTTCGGGAAAGGCGTGACTGGGCACGACCACCAGCAACAGATCGGCAGCGCTGACGGTGCTTGCCAGATCCGCGCTGAAGTGCAACGCCGGCGGCAGATCAAGATCAGGCAAATAACGCAGATTGCGTTTGTGCGCTGCCATCTCCGCCATGTCATCGGCGCGACGACCCCACAATGTCGTCGGGTGACCACTGCGCGCGCACAGCGACGCCAGCGCGGTACCCCACGAGCCGGCACCAAGCACGCCGACTCGGGGCATCACCAGCCCGGACTCCATAGACCCCGGGCCGGTTGGCATGACTCAGGCGTTGCCGGCTTCCAGCGTGGTCGTCGGCATGCTCACTTGATCGGCGCGACGGCGCAGTTGTTCGGCATACAGCTGCTCGAAATTGATCGGCTGCAAGAGGTACGGGGGGAAGCCGCCGTTCTGCACCAGGTCGCTGATGATTTGGCGGGCGTACGGAAACAGCGCGTTCGGGCAGTACGTGGACAACACGGCTTCAAGATTGGCTTGGTCAAAGCCGACGATGCCGAAGATGCCAGCCTGCTGCACTTCGGCCAGATAGGCGCTTTTTTCCGCCAGGGTGCAGGTCAGGGTCAGGCTGAGCACCACTTCGTACAGATTCTCGTTGAGGGTCGCGACCTTCTGACTCAGGTTGAGCTGCAGGTTGGGCTGGCCTTCCTGCTGAAAGATCATCGGCGAATTGGGGGCCTCGAACGAGGCGTCTTTCACGTAAATCTTCTGTACCACCAACTGTGCGGTGGGCTGTTGTGCGCTGGCGGCGCCGTTTGCAGTTTCGTCGGCCAT
Organism: Pseudomarimonas sp.; assembly: GCA_052390415.1. Taxonomy (GTDB): domain Bacteria; phylum Pseudomonadota; class Gammaproteobacteria; order Xanthomonadales; family Xanthomonadaceae; genus JANNWF01. The sequence goes on from JBQTGY010000129.1 coordinate 16,030, forward strand.
TTCGGCGTCTCCGGTAGGGTTGAATTGAAAGGGGCGGGATTATCCCACGCCTGTGGGACGTGAGCAGATGGGGGCGGAATGGGGGGCAGACAAGCGGTTGCAGCAGAACAGCGAGTTCCAGTTCCAGAAAAGCCGAAGCGCGCGCTGATTGCCCTTCTGCAACTGGAACTGGCCCACCGGAACTGCTCTATTTCCGCTTCGCCAGCGGCAAGTCCGCCTGTTGCCACGCGGAAATGCCGCCATCCAGGGCATAGACGTTCTTGAAACCCGCCTTGACCAAGCGTTTGGCCGCTTGATCCGATTGCGTGCCGATACGGCAGACGATCGCCACCGGCAGTTCCTTGACCTTGGCCAAGATCTTGTTCTCGGGGTCAAACTGGCTCAGTGCAACGTGTTTGGAGCCAACGATATGGCCTTTCTCGAAGTCGTTGATGGGGCTGACATCAATGACCAGAGCATCCTCGCGGTTGATCAGGCGCGTGAGTTCGGCGGGAGTGATCGCCTTGTAGCCACGGGTGAAACGGCTGACTTCGTTGGCAATCAGGGCCACGCCGATGCCAATGAAGGCGAGGCTCAGGATCGGGTGATTGCCGATGAACTGGGATATCTGGTCGAGTTCCACGGTGTTTCCGGTGGGTGGGGTGGGGGTGACCAGCGCGGTCGATTCACGCTGCCGGTGCTTGCATCAAACATGAAGCGCGCAGCTTCAACGCGGAGGCGCAGAACGCAGAGAAGCCAGTGAATGGGGTCAGGGCCGAACGGGGAATGTCTGCGTACTCTGCGTTTCTCTGCGCTTCTGCGTTAAAGATTTTGGGCTCTGGAGGGTGACAGTGCCTGATTGCGCCGGGACAGCGGGACCTCAACGGCGTGCCGAGCACTCCCACGGTCAAGTCACGATCAAGCTTCGCCCAGCGCCTCACGCACGAACTCGGGCAACACCATCGCCGCGCGGTGAATCTCGGCGCTGTAATAACGGGTCGGAAATTGTTTTGACTGCGCGCCGCGCTCGCGAAAGCCGGACAGGTCCGCTCCCTTGCGCGCCAGCGTGCAGCTCCACCAACCGGTGGGGTAACACGGCTGCGGAAAGCCCATGGTGCGCACCGCAGCAAAACCCGCCTGCCGCATGTGTTGGCGCATCGCCCGAATCAACGGCAGGTGCACCAGCGGCGACTCCGATTGTTGCACCAGGATGCCGCCGGGACGCAGCGCGCGCAGGCAGCTCTGATAAAACGCCTCGTTGAAGAGGCCCTCGGCCGGACCGACTGGATCGGTCGAATCGACGATCACCACGTCCAGGGAGTCATGCGCCGCATTGCGCATGTAGGCGATGCCATCATCAAACAACAGCTGCGCGCGCGGATCGTTGTTGCCTTCGCACAATTCGGGAAAATACTGCTCAGCCAGGCGGGTAACGCGCTCGTCGATTTCCACCTGCACGGCGGACTCGACTTCGCGATGGCGCAGCACTTCGCGCAAGGTGCCGCAATCGCCGCCGCCGATCACCACCACCCGCTTCGGGTTGCTGTGGGTGAACAGCGCGGGGTGCGCCATCATCTCGTGATAGAGGAAATTGTCGCGGCTGGTCAGCATGATGCAACCATCGATCACCATCAGCTTGCCCCAATCGGTGGTGTCCCAGATTTCCAGCTTCTGGAACGCCGACTGCTCTTCGTGCAATTGGCCGGTGACCCGAAAGCCAACGGCTGAGCCAGACGGCTCGAAGGCTTCGTGATACCAGGTCGGTGTCGCTGACATGCGGGCATTCCGGTGCGGATGGGGGCGGCGATTGTACCCAATCGGGCGCCCTGCATAAGTTTTGCTGCGCAGACGCTAGTGCCGACGGTTCGACCCGCCTGGACTTCTCCGAGTGCGCGAGCATCCCGCGATCCAGCAAGTGACCAGGTCACGCTGATCGACGCGGCAGCATCTGGCCACCGCAGATACAAGTGTGTGGTGCGCAGGGCGCTACTGGCTCTCCAGTGCCTCACCGCCGACCCAGGCAATGAGGCTGGTGGCCGAAACGGGCGCATCCTTCAGGGCGGCTGGACGCCACTGCTCAGAGGGGGGCGCCTGCACTCGGTTGGCCATCAGTCGGGTCAGGCGCAGTCCCAATTCGCGCTGATCTTCGTTGAGCCCGCGCACCAAAAAGAACAGCACGCCGCTTCGCAGCGGCAGCGCTGCGCGATGTTCAAAGCGGCCGTCGTCATCAGCCAAAGACCATGTCAGGACGCGGCGATTCCCGTCCCATTGCGGTGCAAAACTGCCTTCACCCAGCCGTCGACCGCCGCGCCCGCGTTGCTGGACTCCGGATAGCTCCCCGAGTTTGCTCACGAAGGCGCCTTCGTCCAGACCAAGTGGCGTATGGCCGACATTCAAAAAGCGCACCTCCAACACCCAGGCGTCGGGTTGCGCTAGATCGACGCTCTCATGGACGATCCATCCGAGGCTGCCCGGCAGGCGCGGCTGGCTACGCAAGGTCGCCAGTCGACCCAGTCTTTGCTCAGGCAGGAAGCGGAATCGGGCTGGAAGCTCGATGCTGACGCCCGCAGCCGGCCAGTTCACCGTGGCGTACTGATACGCCAGCCCCGCCACGGCAGCCGGCAAAGCAAGTAGCGGATCTTCGGCGGGAACTGCGGTTGCGGGGGCAGGCGCCGCTGCAGTTGGTGTCGGGTTCGGCAAGCTCGCTGCAGAACGTGGAGGTTGAGCCGTGGTGCTGACGGTATCGACGCCGCTGTCATCCTCGTCGTCGTAGTCGCCTTCGTAGTCGCTTTCGTAGTCGCCATCCTCGGGAAACTCCAGCGAGCCACCTTCAGCGACAATCCGCTCACGCTCGGCCATGATGAGCGCATGCATTTCGGGGTTTTCCTGCTGGATCAGTTGCAGGTCTTCCTCGCTGTAGTAAGCAGCCGTCTCGATGATCGCGCGGTCGACACCGCGACTGACCATGACCACGCTGAGCACCAGGGCGAGCAAACCGGCGAAAAACGGAATGCGGATGTCGGTGTCCGGATCGCCCCAGTTCTTGATCAGGCTGATCAAGGCCAGCGGCCAGATGAAGAACGTCGCCACCGCCAGCAATCCGCTGCCGCGGGCGATCTTGACGACCATCCAGATCACCATCAAAAACGCAAAACCGTAGTAGAGCGCGGCTGAGCCGAAGCTACCCAACATCTCAGCGCTCCTCGATCTGAGTGACCTGTTCGGGCTCAAAGCCGAACAGGTAGTTACCCGCACCTACGCGGACCTTGAGTTTCGCCGAGCGTGCATTGGCCTCCACAAGCACGCCGAAACGACTGCCACCGTCAGCGAGTGTGACCCGTAAGGGCGTGCCGATCTTTTGCCGCAGTTCCGCGAACGGGATGCCCGGACCGCTGCTTGGGCGGATGGGTTTGCGGCTTGCTGCATTTGTTTCCAGGTAGCGGTTCAGCCACGCCAAGTCCGCTTCGGCACTCGGGATCGCGTTGCTGGAGGCGGTCTGGGCCGCCGCTGCCGGCGCCAGCATGAGCAACAAACAGAATCGAATCAATAACATGACTGTGCACGCAGGGTGGACGGGTAGCGAATTGTCCGCTCTCATTGGCTGCGATGGCAAAGCGTGGATCAACCCGGCAGTCCACGCACATCCGTCACGATGGATAGCAACCGCTAAACTGCCGGCCCATCTCGAACTTCAAAAGCGACCATGCGCATGAGCGACTGGGATATTGACCGCGCCCGTCAGACCTATTCGATTCCCTATTGGGGCGAGGGTTATTTCGACGTCGATGCCGCCGGCCGCATGTTGGTGAAGCCGTCGCGCGCGGCGGGCCCATCGGTGGTGTTGCCCGAGCTCGTCGATGCGGCCCTGGCGCAGGGGCTCAAGCTGCCCTTGCTGCTGCGCTTTTCCGACATTCTTGGTGATCGTTTGCAGCGTTTGCAGGCAGCGTTTGCCGGCGCGATGCGCGACGCCAGTTATACGGGCGGTTACACCGCGATATACCCGATCAAGGTCAATCAGCATCTGGGCGTGGCCGGTGAATTGGCCAAACAAGGTGATGCCGAAGGATTTGGTCTGGAAGCCGGGTCAAAACCTGAATTGATGGCCGTGTTGGCGCTCTCCCGGCCGGGTGCGATGGTCATCTGCAATGGCTACAAGGATCGCGAATACGTGCGATTGGCGCTGATTGGTCGCCGGCTCGGCCTGCGCACCTACATCGTGATCGAGAAGGCGTCCGAGCTTGCCGCCGTGGTTGAGGAAGCGCGCGCCTTGGGCGTGCGACCGGGCCTGGGCGTGCGTATGCGCCTGGCCTCGCTTGGCACCGGCAAGTGGCAGAACTCGGGCGGTGACAAAGCCAAGTTCGGGCTCTCGCCGCGGCAGTTGCTGGACCTGATCGAGGCCTTGCGCGCAGAAGGCATGACCGACTGTCTGGAGTTGCTGCACTTCCACATGGGCTCGCAGATTTCCAACGTGCGCGACTTCGCCGCCGGCATGCGCGAGGCCACGCGTTATCTGGTCGAAGTCAGCCGACTCGGCTGTCCGATCCGCTACATGGATGTAGGCGGCGGGCTCGGTGTGGATTACGAAGGCACGCGTTCGCGCAGTGCCTGCTCGATCAACTACGGGCTGGAGCAATACGCCGCCACCATCGTCGGACCACTGGCGGAAGCTTGCGCGGAGCATGGCCTGACGCCACCGCGCCTGCTGACCGAATCCGGCCGGGCGATGACCGCGCACCACGCCGTGCTGGTGGCCAATGTGTCGGAAGTCGAGCGCGCGCCGGCCGGTGCCATTCCCGCAGATGCTAGCGACGAAGCCAATCCGATTCGGCACCTGCGCGAGATTCACGCCGCGCTGGACGCGCGGCCGGCGGTGGAGTTGTTTCACGAGGCGCAGCATTTCCTGGCTGAGGGCCAATCGCTGTATGCACTCGGCCAGATCGATCTGAGCCAACGCGCAGCAATCGACGATCTGTTCTACGCGATCGCCCACGGCGTGCGTGGGCGCTTGTCTGCAGCGGAAAAAAGCCAGCGCAGCACGCTGGATGAGTTGAACGAGCGCCTGGTCGACAAGTACTTCGTCAACTTCTCGGTGTTCGAGTCGGTGCCCGATGTGTGGGCGATCGATCAGGTGTTTCCGATAGCCCCAATCGCACGGCTCAACGAGGAACCGCAGCGTCGCGGCATCATCGCCGATCTCACCTGCGACTCGGACGGCCAGATCGAAACCTATGTCGACAATGGCGAACTCGACAGCGCGCTGCCTTTGCACGCACCCCTGCCCGGAGAAAGTTATCGGATCGGTTTCTTCATGGTTGGTGCTTATCAGGACACGCTGGGCGACATCCATAACCTGTTCGGCGATACCGACGCCTTGAACGTGCGCTTGACCGCCGATGGTTATCGGCTGGAGCCCTCGCGCCGTGGTGATACCGCCGATGTGATGCTCGACTATGTCGGTTACGACCTCGCGCATCTGCGCCATACCTATCGGTCCATGATTGATGCGGCGGCCCTGCCCGCAGACGAAGCGCAGCGCTTGGCCGCGGCGCTGGAGGCGGGTCTGACCAGCTACACCTATCTTGCTGACGAGTCGCAGGCATGAATGATCAGGTGAGTGTACTTCGCGTCGGCGTGATCGGATTGGGCGCGATGGGCGAGCCGATGGCGCGCCATCTGCATGCGCGTGGAATGCTGCGCGTGGTTGGCAATCGCACCTTGGCCAAGGCCGAGGGATTGGCCAGCGAACTCGGCGTGTTGGCCGGTGCGACTACCGCCGATTTCGCCAACTGCAATGTGCTGGTGTTGTGCGTCAGTGCCGACGCCGATGTGTTGGAGAACGTCACTGCCTTGGCGGACGTACTGCATTCAGGCAGCGTGGTCGTCGATCACTCCACTGTCGCACGCGCCACCGCGCAACAGGCCGCTGTCGTGCTCGCAGCACGCGGCATTGGGTTCATTGACGCGCCGGTATCAGGCGGTGTCGAGGGCGCGCGAAACGGCCGGCTGTCGATCATGGCCGGTGGCGATGCATCGATCCTTGAACAAGTGCGACCGGCGCTTGAAGCGTATGCGGCGCGCATCACCCTGATGGGCGACGTGGGCGCCGGACAATCGACCAAGGCGGTGAACCAAGTGTTGGTTGCCGGAATCAGTCAAGCCGTGTGCGAAGGACTGGCATTGGGTGAAGCCTTGGGTCTCGACCCCGAGCGTTTGCTACCCACACTCGGCGCCGGTGCCGCCGCCAACTGGTTCCTCGACAAACGCGGCGCGACCATGCTGCGCAGCGAGTTCGTGCCCGGCTTCAAGTGCGCGCATCTGCTGAAGGACCTGCGCATCGTTGATGCGATGGCGACGGAAGCGGGCGTCGCGCATCCGGTGCTGCTGCAATCGTTGGCCGACTATGCGGAGCTGGTCGCTCGTGGACGTGGGGCGGATGACACGTCGGCGCTGATTACTCTTAAGCGCGAGGCTTAGGCGCATTGGAAAAATTACATCCTCATAAATTTAGCTGATGAGGAACTGAAAAAATCAACAATGACCAAAAGGTGATCGCTATCATGAGTAACCACCAAAAATGTTGCGATTGTGAACATTACAAACAGCAAGGTCATAACTATTGCCGCATGTGCGGCTATCAACTCGCGAAGGGTTATGTTCAACTGGCCCGTTTAGCCATTGTCTATAATACCAACGAAAAATTCTGCGGCTATTGTGGCGGTAAGAAAGATGAGTGTTCATGCGCATAGCAATAGCAGCCTTTAGGGCAAACAACGATGACATTGATCTACGATTTGATTCAATCAAACCCCGCCTACTTTGCTTGGGCGTTTGGGCTCGTAAACATTGGGTGGGGTGGGTTCGCTTATTTTAATTCAAAGCGTCATGATCGCGAATTGGTTTCACTAAAGCATTCGCTTGATTTGGATCTTGAGCGGCGAAAGCATACGTTTGATCTTCGATCAACTCAATATGATAGGTATGCGAAATTACTAGACGGTTTTGGTAATAAGCATCAAACACAGATGCTGCAAAGAATGCAGCCCGCGATGGGACGCTTCATGACTTCGATGGCATCGGCTCGCAGTGAGTCCGAGCAGCAGCTGGCCACCGGAGACTTTAGCTCCGAAGTTCTATCACTTATGAGCGAAGCATCTAATGACTATATTCAGATTCAGGCAGAGTCGCGATCATTGCGACTAAGCTCAAGCGACGAGCTCTGCCGATTGCTAGATGAAATGGAGCAACTCATGAAGGAATCCATAGAGATAGGGACCAAACTTGTGGCAAACATTCCAGCCCGAATACTTGCTGGAAAATCCGAACAGTTTCTTGCCGACGAACAGACGAATTCCGCGCACGGCAGAAAAATTAGCGCCAAGTCAAAGGAAATTGAGCTGCAAATGCGAAAGGAGCTTCGTGAGTTCTAGTCAGCTTAACCACCAACAGACAAAGCCCGAATCAGCCGTTCCGCCTCCCCGTTCTTGCGCTTGCCGTCACCCGCCGCTACTGGGCTCCCGTATCGCAATCACCTGCTCACCATTGCTGGTCAACACCTGACGCGCCGATTCCAAGGCTTGCAGGCTCTCGAACGGCCCCAGCCGCACGCGATGCCAGGTGCCGCTATCGGTGGCAACGCTTTCCACCTGCGCCACTTGCCCACTCAGCGCCAGCTTGGCTTTGACCGCTTCGGCGTCCGCACTCTCGCGAAAAGCTCCAACCTGCAACAACAGTCGCTCGCCGGGTGCGGCCGGGGCCGGTGTGGGTGTGGTCTGACTGGCGCGTAGCTCGGTATCCGGAATGACTACCTCTTTCTCCGCCAGCAGCGTGTAAAAGTCGTATTTCGGCTTGCGTGGCGCAGTGGTTTCTTTCGCTTGCGCCACCGCGGGTTCCGACTCCCGCGGAGCCTGAGCAGTCGGGTTCGGTGTCGGCAGCAGGCGGCTGGGATCAAAACCCTCGCGGAACAAAAAAACCACCGACAAGCCGATACCCAGCGCCAAACCAACCCCCAGCGCGAGCACCCATCCCGGAACCCCGCGGCTGCCGCTACGCCGCGCTTGGCTGCGACCTCGACGCGCGGCCATTACATGCTCTCCGGTGCGTTGACGCCAAGCAGGCCGAGGCCATTGGCCAGTACTTGTTTGGTCGCCAGACAGAGGCCCATGCGCGCGTTGCGTAGCGGCTCTTCGGGCACCAGGATCGCCACGCCGTTGTAGTAGCTGTGGAAGGCGGCGGCCAACTCGCGCAGATAGTTGGCGATGATCTGCGGTCCACGCGCCAGCGCAGCGGCTTCGACCACATCCGGGAAACGCATCAGCTCGTTGAGCAGGTTGATTTCACCGTCCTCAACCAGCTGTGCGCGTGCTGCATCAGCCGAGGTGCGGTTGTACGACCAATGCTTTTCGACCAGCTGCCGCTGCAGGGCGCAGATGCGCGCGTGGGCGTATTGCACGTAAAAGACCGGATTGTCGTTGCTGTGTTTTTTGGCCAGATCCAGATCGAAATCCAGATGCTGGTCGTTGCTGCGCATCACGTAAAAATAGCGCGCCGCGTCGGCGCCAACCTCCTCGCGCAGTTCGCGCAAGGTGACGAAACTGCCCGCGCGGGTCGACATCTGCACACGCTCGGCACCGCGGAACAGGATCGCGAACTGGACCAGCGGAATCTCGATCTTGCCCGGGTCCAGGCCCAAGCCTTGCGCGGCTGCTTTCAGGCGCGCGATGTAACCGTGGTGATCGGCACCCAGGATGTAGATCGCCCGCTCATGACCACGCTCGAACTTCGACAGCAAGTAACCAAGGTCGGACGCAAAATAGGTCGTCGCGCCGTTTTCGCGTACCACCACCCGGTCTTTGTCGTCGCCAAACGCGGTGGCGCGAAACCACGTCGCGCCTTCGCTTTCAAACAAGTGACCGTGCTCGCGCAGCCGCGCGATGGCGCGTTGCACATAGCCATTGGTCATCAAGCTGCGTTCGGAAAAGAACGTGTCGTGATGCACACCAAAGCCGGCCAGATCGTCACGTATGTCGGCCAGGCACCAATTCAATCCGGCTTCGAACAGGACGCGGTAATCGGCTTCGCCCAGCAATTGTTTGGCACGCACGATCAAGGCATCGACATGCAGCTCCTTGTCGCCACCCTCGGAAAGATCCGCCGGCAAGCCGCCACTGATCTCGAACGCGCCGTGGCGCATGCGATCACCGACCTTGGCACGCAGCGCGCGGGCGATCTCGACCACGTATTCGCCCTTGTAGCCGTTGTCGGGAAAACGCACCGCGACGCCGCCCAGCTCCTGATAACGCAGCCACACGCTGATCGCCAGAATGTCCATCTGCCGGCCGGCATCATTGACGTAATACTCGCGCTGCACGGTGTGGCCGATGGCTTCCAACAGAGACGCCACCGACGCCCCGTAGGCTGCGCCGCGACCATGGCCGACATGCAGCGGACCGTTCGGATTGGCCGATACAAACTCCACCGTCACCGATTCACGTGAACCTTCGGCTTGCCAACCGTAACGTTCACCTTGTTCGGCGACACGCCGCAGGGTGCCCAAGCGACAGCTGTGGTTGAGGCTGAAGTTGATGAAGCCAGGCCCCGCCAATTCGATCTTGGCGATGTGCTGCGAGCGTGGAATTGTTGCCACGATGGCCTCGGCCAGATCGCGCGGTTTGCGTCCCGTCGCCTTGGCCAGCAACAGCGCAACATTGCTCGCATAGTCACCATGCTCACGCGAGCGGCTGCGCTCGATGCTGAAGTCAGGCTCTTCGGCCAGAT
>JBQTGY010000130.1:0-9410 GCA_052390415.1 Pseudomarimonas sp.
ACCTGCAGCGCGGCCTGCACGGACATCGTACAGCAGAGCGTGCACGCCATCATAAGCGCTGTCGCGGCCCAGGCTACACGATCACGCTGCGGCAGGCTGGCTTGCAAACGGCCGATGAATGCCGAACGAATCCAACGCAGCGCGCTGGTGCATTGCAGCGTGGTGAGCATAGCCAAACGACTCCTGAGTCCGGAATGCATTCAGGACTGCGACAAAGAAATGGGAGGGGCCAGCGTTCTTTGGGCCGCCGGCGTGGGCGGCGAAGCTTAAAGATTCCGAACGAGCACAGACAGTCTTGACGCATCGGCACCCGATCCGGCACGTGCGCGCGGCACCCTTTATCCATCTCGAGCCGGCAGCGCTAAGCGTCGCGGTCCGGCGGCTTACAAGGGGCTCTCTTAAAAGAAGAATACCAAGGCGGTATCGAACGAGCACCACAGTTGTAATGTTGTAATGAAGATCTACACGCATGTCCTGAATCGAGGCGCCGGTTGCGAACTCAGCACGACATGCTCTACCCATGATAACCCTCCCTAATCAATCGCGCCAATACTCTTCCGAACGCACGCAGCGGCAAGCCCCGCCACTACCCCACCTCAACCCTCATCGACGTATCACCCTTCTCCGGCACGTAGACTGTTGCGCCGAGCGCGGCAGCGCGCGGTACCCAGCCCAGGGTGCGGGCGGAGGCGTAATTGCAATAGATCTCTGCGGGCGAGGCCGATGTGCGGATGATGCGCGCCAGCGCTGCGTCGTTGGGGTGGCCGAAGGTCATGCCGTCGGTGGATATCAAATAACGCGACGCGTCGATAGCGTTGACGAGGGCGGTGGTGACGTTGGCGCGGCTGCCGTGGTGTGGAAGCTTGCAAATGTCGAGGCGAACGCGCGACTCGTCTTTCATTCGTGCGAAGCGGCTCAAAGCCTCTACCAGAGTAGCGGGATGTGCGTCGCCCGCGAGCAGCACGCGTGAGTTTTCGAACTCCAGGATGAAAGCGATGCTCGAACCGTTGGCAGCGGAGGAGTCCGAGTCCGTCGGTTTCACCAGTTCCTCGATTTCAGCGGCCGATAAGACCTCAGGGAGTTCTGCGACATCTTTTCCCCTGGGTTTGGGTGCGCGTCCGTCGCGATCGGTTCCTACCCCCGGGACGAGGCCGGCTCTGATGACGGTCTTTTCCCACTGGCTGGCCATGCGCTTGAGCTTCTTGCCAGAGGGCGACAGCAGGTACACGAACGCGCCTCCCGCGAGAGAAAAACATGGAAGGTCTCCGGTGGATGGCACTACGATGGGCCCGCCCACGGCCGGTGATACCCGATCGCCGAACGGCGCGTTCCATTGGTATCCGCCGTCGGTGATGGCGCGCGTCAGGCGCTCGCCATCGATCGGGCCGAGCACATCGCCGCCGCGTTTGCTGTGCACATAGCCATTGAACCAGATGTGATCAATGCGGTGCCGAAGGTCGGGATCGGCGAGCAGAGGTATGGCACCGCCGATGTGGTCTTCATCCACGTGTGTGATGACGAAGGCCTCGTATTTACTATCGTCCCGCTCGAGCAGCCTGGCGCGCACGTCGTCGTAGGAATGGACGGTTCCCGCGTCGATTAGCAGGCGATGCATCCTCGACCCGGAGCCGTACTCAACGACCAGCGCATCGCCGTGTCCGGCTGGTAGCATTTCAACTGCAAGCATTTCATCTCTTTCAGCGTTTAAGGGGGAGGTCGATTTCACCGTGCGACACTAGAAACAAGCCGGCAATCAAGCCGTCCTTGATCAACTGGTGGCGCGCGCTCGTCATCGCAACGCCAAGCCGCGATGCGCCATACGAGTCGTCGCTGCACAACGCGCGCACCACCGCGGTTGCGGCTTGCGCGCCGTGCGGACCACGCAGCTTGGTGAGGGTGGCGACCACTGCGGCCGCACCACGTCCGGTGAACGCCCCAGGCAGCCCGCCGAAGTAGTTGCGCGGCACTCCCGTCGCGCACGCCAGCAAGACAACGAGTGGCCGCGCCGCGTCTGTGTCGTAGAGGTGTTCGGCGCCAATGTCCGATCCGCGTAGCCACGAATTAGTACCGATCTCGAGGCGTGCTTCTGCGCCAAGACTCTCGGTGTGACCCAACACGACCAACAGTTGCGGATGCTTTTCGCGGACCTGCCGCTTCCACTCGTCCCAGTCCCGTACCCGCATCACTTCGCCCGTGCCAACCATCGCCTCGATTTCCGCAGCGAGAATGTCTGACGGCTTTTTATCCGCGTGCGAATCGACATCAGCGCGATCCACAGATGCATAAAGAACCGGGCGCAAGTTAAACGGCCCAGACACCGAGGGACGCGCGTCTTCCCCATAGAGGCGGATCGTCCGCGCGATTACCCGGCGTTGACCCCAGAACGCATAGGGGCAGACAACCGTGTTGCCAACGTTGCTGCAGACCTCGGATTTGCCCACCATTGCTCCGCCACGACGGTGCTCGCATAGTTTCGATTCGACCCTAGGAGTCGGCGCGTCGTAAACGAGTTCGAGCGGCATTAGCGGAGTGCTCGCGTTGATCAGCAACGAGATCGTCGTTGCATCGCCGATCTGAAGCGGCGCTAGCAATTCCTTGATTGACGCCCCGTACCTGGCGAGCGAGATCAACAGCCCCTCCGCCGATTCGCCATCGAGTGTCTCGGGCGCATCGGCGTTCCCAAGAACGCGCGAGGCCATTCTTTCGATTTCATCCAGTATTCCGCGGAGCTGCGTTTGGTCAATTGCAATTCCAGAGCCTGTCCTCACCAAATTCGCGCCGTTCACCTCGAGCGAGACTTGAGCCGGCGTGGCATCGGCGATAGGCTCGGGTGAACTGGACAAAGGAATCGCATTCAATTGCGCGCGGTCGCTCGCGAGAGGGCGTGCGCGCACGGATGCGACGAAGTGTGCCTCCTGCAAAGGGCGTTCCTGAAAGGTCACAAGGATCTTGATGTCGACCACCGACCCATCGCTCTGCGTACGAAACGCGAAAAGAGCGGTGGTGCTTGACGCCGCGCGGTTGGCAGTAGAGAGCACGATTGGTAGTCGCGCAGTCAGGCCGAGTTCGTCGCTAGTGACGGTCACCATGAGCTTGGCGCTCACGCCGGCCGCCAACTCATTCTCGGGAAAGTCTTCCTGTGCCGCGGTGTCGAGTGGTCCCGGTATCGCAATGCGCACGTGCAGTTCGTGGTCAGCGTCCGGAAGAAGAGCCGCACGGCGGTAGTCGCCGCCTGACCATGCATCGGCTATCAGGCGCCGCTGCGACGTTTCGAGGCGTATCGCTTCAGCAGCAGGCGCAGCCGACTCTTTGAGTAGCGATGCCAGTTCGTCTTCGATCTCCTTTTCGAGATCCTCGATTTCAAGTGAGAAATCGCTGTAGGCCGCAGGAGATACATCCGCGTAGGCTTCTTCGCCGAAAGACTCGAGTCCGCCGGCGTAAGGCTCATCCGAGCCATATTCGATAGATCCGAGGCTTTGATCCTGCCAACGTGGATCCGACGGAATGACACTGGCAGGTGAAGTCTCAACCTGATCAATGCGACTGCGCATGCCCGTCGAGTTGTCCGGCCGTAGGTCGACAATGGCGGGGCCGACTCGCGACCCGGCGAGGAACCTCGAGAGACCGATAAGTGAACGACCCTCAAGCGCACCCCACACTGCACGAGTTGCTTCGCCGAAGCTTCCCTGCGAATAAAGATTGGATACGAGCCGATCAATTTGATTTCGAAGCTCAAACGTCCCTAACTTCCCGATTGCGACAAACCCGTCGGATCGAGTCGATGTGACCAGCTTGATCGTGTCTGCAAGCTCATTGAGCGCCCGAAAATTGTTCACTTCCGATCCGAGAACGACGAACCGCGCGCTCAAATCATTAGTGCGCTCCCGAAGCATCCCCGACAGTTTGCGGAGGTCGTCGGTGTAAACGAGCACGTCACAGCTGATGTCCGCTGCGTCACCCACTATTTCGCAGGACACGACTTCCCTAGGCCAATGCTGGGTTAGCCTCTCAATCAAAAGCTGATCTTTCGGGGTCGCGGCTCCGATCCGAAGGGGCCAGCCTAGGTCATCCTCGCGCGAAACCGGAAGCACCAGCGACAGATGTTCGGCGTGGGGCGATCGATAAAGCGGCTCGATCCAGGCGGAGGCGGGATCACCGAGGTAAGCGACATCGATTCGCAGCGGCAATTTGTCCAGCACGAACCTGGTGGACTCGTGCCACTGGCTCAACCAGCCACCTGGCGAGAACTGGCGAATCTCATGGGCAAACGGAGACCAAAAGCGAGGAAACGCCCACTCAAGCTCTTTCGTCTGTGTCGCTGCCTCCACCACTTTGGCAAGGGAGCGAGGAGCATCGCCGGGCCAATCTTGCCGCGCCTGCACCGCCCCCAAGGCCAGCCAGAGTCGCTCAAACGATGAATCATTTAAGTCGGCCGCCCAGCGCCGCCACGCGTCGAACTCGCTCACGGGGGCGGAACCTCCGCGCCGCTCGAAATGCTTGCCGCGATTTCCGTCGCCAGCTGCGCTCGTTTCTGATCCTTCAAGACGCGAAACAGCACCGCGAGATTCTGAAGCACTGGGCGGTTACGCGGATCTTCTTGGGAGGCGTACGCCAGTTGAGTCGCGATTTCCCGAACTTCCTTCTGGCTCACCCGCGCGGTGTCTGAGCGCTCCTCATCCCTATTGTGCAGCTTCGCAGCCAAGGTGGTCAGCGCCAGAAGGTTGGCGTACGGCGCTCCGAAATCGCTATCGGCCCAGCCAGTTTTGTCTGTGGCTCGCCAACGCTCCAGATAGTGATCGGCGGGATAGTAGACCTCGTTGCGCAGGTTGGCCAGCATGCCAAGCTGTTTGACAATCACGGCTGTATCCCGCGTCAAATCTTTGGAGATCGTCGGCACCGGCCCGCCATCGCCAAATCTCAACAGTTCGCCTACGAAGTCGGCCGTCGCGAGCAATGGGGCGCAAGCGTTGATGCACTGCACAGCGCGTCGCACCCAGCCGATCTCACCGTTGACATCTAACTGGGTCCACCCGTCTTCATTGGCGACTACCGAGTACGTAGAACCTTTGGGAAGTATGCCGATCACCGGCGCGTCATCGCTTGGCCCCGCCCTGACCACGTCAATCGCAGCAACCATTTCTCGCAAGTGTCCTACTGAGCGCGCCGGCAACACGACGCGCTGAACCTGCATACGCGTCGGCCAGACCCGGGCGAACAGGGTTTCACCGCCCATGTCCTGCGGCAATTTCAGCGTCCACTGGAAATTGCGATGCACGATCTGTTCGGGCAATTGCGCGAGCACATCGACGATGAGCGAATCGTTTTGAATTCGGATTAATCCCCAGATGGCCAAGCTTGCGTCCTGGGAAGCAACCAATAGGTCGACTTTGTCAAAATAGCTCTCGGGATGCGGTTCAGACGGCTGCAGCGATCCGTAGTAGCGCAGCACGCCCAAAGATCTCAGATCGCTGCGTAGCAACACCTCGCGGGCGATCAAGCTGGAAAACACGCCGCCCAAGCCCGTATTGTCAGGGTCCTCAAACTCGAACACGGCCACGCGAAACCGAGCATTCGGAATATGGCGTTCGACTCGTGCACCCTGGCGCAAGCTATCCAAATCTGTTGTCAGGCTCGGCATTTTCTTGCTGCTGTACATATCTGACGAGCCGAGCTCTCTGAGCCTGTCGAGCTCGCTCTCGGCATCTACCATTCGTTCTGCAAGCGACGACCCGGAAAACGTCAGCGCGACCAGCATGATCGAGGTGGTCCAGCGACGAGGCATCACAGTAACCCTCGATTGGGCAGCGATTCCTTGCATTGCGCGCGCAGAAGAATCAACGCCTCCGGAAGAACGCCCAGCATGCGCTCGGACGCGGCAATCAGGTCGACGCACTCACCGGGCTTCATGGAGAGTCTGTAGCCGATTGCAAGTGCGGTCAGGACCGCAGCGTGCGCGCCGGGAGCTAGGCGGGCCATCTGCGGATCGTCCAGATCGACGTCCGGGCTGTCCGTATCCAATGGCGCCGGCATCACGCCGTAACCATCGGTCACCGACATCCTTACTTTTACCTTGACCGGGTTCGGACTGGTGACGTAGCCGCTCACGAAGACATCGGCACCCAAGAGTTTCGCAAGGCCGGCGTACTGATCCGGGGCGGCCGGCTTGGCGGCCTTGCACGGAAATATTGCGGGCTGGTTCGCGCTCGTGAACTCAGCCTTCTGTATCTGCATCAGCAGGTCGTAGCGCAGTGCATCGGCGATGCGCTCGGAAAGGTCGGGATCGGGTCGCACCGCAGCGGGGCGAAAATGCCCGACGACGACCGCCGGCTTTTTATTCTGGATGCAAGCCGCAATCGCATTAGCCACGAGTCGGAACCTATATACGGACTCTGCACTCAGACCGTTTCCGATCACCAGGCTCGTCGACGCCGCGCGGTAGTCCCCCATGCTGGCGGACAGCTCGAAGGCACGCGGGCCGGCGGCGGCCGGCGCGTCAAACTGCAGCCGAAATCTTCCTGCCTTGTCCGTGATTCCGCGGGCCAGTGTCTGCGAGCCCTGCTTCACTTCGATCAAAACACCCACCAGCGGACCGTCGGTTGCCCCATCGACGACGCCTCCGATGATCACGGTGGCAGCGATTGCGTGGCTGACTGGCCATGTCAGCAGTGCGAGCAGCGCAAGGCACCTGCTACTGCGGGGTAAGAATGACATGCGCGTTCTCCGGAAAGTCGAACCTAACGGGTTCTGTCGGGCATCCGCTCACATCAATGCGGCGAGTGGCTGCATCGTGAAAGCGAAGCCCAAGGCTCCACGATTCACTCGGCTTCATTTTCTTAAGAATGATCGACGCCGATCCATCGGACGCTGGCACCGTCGAATCGGCCATGCCATTGTGTCGAATCACGTCGACGACGGCTGCCGGTTCCCCGAATGCCCCAAATCGGTATTCGACCCCAAGTGAGCATGTGCTACCGCGCGCCAAGACGTAGATCCCTGCCGCCACCGCCGCGATCAGTGCGAGCACTGTAAGTCCACGCTGCAACCAGGGCGAGACCCGTCCCTTAGAGATCGGCGTCGTTGGTGAGACATTGCGCCGGGTGTCCAGCGCATCGCGAATGTGAGCGATCGAGACAGCGTTGCGCTGCATCGCGGATTCGTCGCTGGAACGATGCAGTCCCGAGAGCGCGCCATCCGCATCGAATATGCCTCCGCCACTCATCCCGGGACGGGCCTCGTCGACCCCTTCGAGGCTGAGCATTCCTGCCTCCGGCGCGCGCATCTGACTAAACGGACCCGTGACGACATTGTCCACGATGGACCCGTTGGTCCAGCGTCGATTCATAGGTCGTGTGGTGAGCCCTGCCCCACCGGGATACCCGACGATGTAGACCCGGCTCCCTTCCGCGATTTCAGCCCAGCGTAGCGGGCGTCCTTCTATCTGGAATTTCGGATCGGCAATGTCGAGCAACACCCAATCGTGCGGCCCGTGTCTCAACTCCGGCGGCAGCACCTCCGGGTTGCCGCCGCAGGGCGACAAGGCGCTTACCGTTGCGCCGAAAATGTCCGGGTGATGGCCACATCGGCGCCCCCGATAGGTTCGCGTATATCCTTGCCCGCGCTGCCAGCAGAGGATCTCACCGTACACGGGGCCCCACCACTGATCGGGCTCCATGCCCTTCTGGCGCACCACGTGGGCACAGGTCAACAAATAGCGGCGCACGCCACGAGGCTCGTCTCGATGCTCGAGCTCGACCAGCACGGCACTACCCATCGAGGATGCATCCTCCGGCGCAAACTCACTCTCGCCCCCGCGGCAAGGACGGGCCTCGACGTACCAGACTCGCTCGCGCATCTCGGAATGCTTTTTGCTCAAGTCTGGTGCCTCAGAGCATCATTCTGCTGGGATGGATTCTTTTGCGCTTACTTGTACTTGCTGGAATGCGGCACAGCGCGGCTCATACAGATTCTCACGCCAACCTCCGACTGCGCGCCGCCGCGTGGTCAGACCGCTTAAAGTAGTCACTGGCGGTCGCGCTGCTGTACTTGGCCGTCTGAGAGGCTAGGCGCTTAAGGACGGACTCATGCACGGACTCGCGCGCATCCTCACGCAATCCGACATGCCGCTCAAAGGTCCCGAGTGCGCGGTACTTCAGCGACATGGAATCGTGCAGCGTCGAGTCGAAGTGCGGTTCGAAAGGACGAAGATAGTCGAAATCCAATTCCAGGCCCAGATGTGCGGCCTCGCCAGCGATCCAATGCAGGGCTTCGTTGGCCAGCCCGTCTGGCGAATAGCCGCCACCAACGTTGCAGTGCACGCCTGCAAACCACGCCTGCTCCAAGTGACCTGACCAGCCCTCGGGGGCGCTCCAGAGCGTCGGTGCGAATGGTTTTCGGCGCTCATCAAGTGCGAGAGCATGAAAGGCATGGTGGATCATGGGATTCAGCCCCACGTCGTGATAGACATACTTGTTGCGGCTGAATACTTGACCAAGCACGCCGGGAGCGCCCAACGCGCCCACGGTGTCCCACACACCGATCATCCGAATGGGAGGACTCGGCCGCGTGCCTTTTACCTTGCGGTTGGCTTGTGACCATTTTGCGGTCCCAGGCCCCTGCCCGGCTTCGTAGCAGGCGTAGATCTCCGGCGTGAAGTAATCGTCGTCCTTCTCAAGCAGTCCTGCGAAGTGCATGAAGCCGGCCAAGCTGCGTGCCGTGAACGCCCCCCGGCTGAAACCAAAAAGGAACAGTTCGTCGCCCGGCTCGTAGTTGTAAATGATGCAGCGATACAAAGACACGATGTTGTCCTCTACTCCGTGCCCAAACGCCCCGCCTGTCAGCTTGTCGACGCCGCCACGCGTGCCCACACCCTCGCCATAGAACACGACCTGGGTGACGCCCAATGTATCCGTGGGACGGACCGCACGCGCGAGCTTGGTCACGTTTGTTGGCCGCCGCTTGCCAGTGGCTTTGTCGACTTGGTCGAGCACATTCCAAGTCCCGTCGGCGCAGATCACGATTCGCTTCATGGTGTGCTCCTGTTCGCCAGTCGTGAGGATTGATCTGTCATGGACGCTCTCCAAGCTTGATCTGAGTGACCATCGAAAGCTCACCGGGACCCAGTGTCCGGGTGTCGTGGAGATGTGTTTCTTTGAGGAGCGCCTTGACCAGTGTCGACCGCGGAACCTCCGTTCCTCGCTCTTCCTTGCCGTGGACTCCATCTCGAGTCGAGAGCACGGAGTGCATCCGTCCCGGCTTGGTCTTCGTCCCTCGACCGGCGAAGGCGCTCCAAAGGTCCTTTGGTGTTGTCACCGACCGCCCTATTGGAGCCACCCAAGATCGGCTTAATGGAGCCACTTGCGGGCCCCGGAAAACGGGTCTCGAACGGGGCTCAGTTTCAGGGTGTTTTCGGG
>JBQTGY010000131.1:0-6237 GCA_052390415.1 Pseudomarimonas sp.
TCATCATGTGGCTCTTCACCGCGGCTTCAAACGCTGCACGCAGGGCGGCGTGGTTGCGACTGCCGCCGGTCACATCGGCAAACTCGCGCCACTGCGGTCGGTAATACAAGCTGGGTTGCGCTTCGCCCGAGCGCCAATAGTGGCCGGGCGGAAATTCATGGGCATCGGTACAGACGCCGGCCAGCGCCTTCAGCTCCGAAGCGACATACAGGGTGCCGTCCTGATCGTGGCCGTAATACAAGGGAATGATGCCGATCGGATCGCGCGCAATCAGCCAGCGATGCGCGGCCGCATCCCACAATACGAAGGCGAACATGCCTTCCAGGCGATTCAGAAACTCATCGATTTGTGCCGCGCCGCCGGCTTGCCGATATAGCGGCAAGATGACTTCACAGTCGGAATGGGTGGCAAAGGCATAACCGGCTTCAAGCTCGGCGCGCAGCGCGCGATGATTGTAAATCTCGCCATTCACCGCCAGCACTTGACCGCCATCGGGGCTGATCAGCGGTTGCGCGCCGGAATCGACACCGACGATGGCCAGTCGCTCGTGCACCAGAATGGCATGCTCGTCGGCGTAGATGCCCGACCAATCCGGCCCGCGGTGGCGCATCTTTCTTGATTGCGTCAGCGCTTGCGCGCGCAGGATGGTGGCGTCAGAGCGGAGGTCGAGCAGACCAAGAATCGAGCACATTTGAGACCATGAAAAGGCAGGCGAAAGGCCGATTCTGGCAGGTTTTAGCTTGGATGGTGCAGTGCGGCAACCACGCACCCGATGCTCAAGTAATTGCCTTCCACATCCACTCCACAGCCTCGCTGGTGACGCCTGCAAGCGAGGCGGTCAGCACGATGCTCAATACCCACGCAATCAACAGGAGGGCGCCATCGCGCTCGATCAATGCGAACGCATAGACCATCACCAGTATGCCCAAGGGGTAATTGGTGAGCGGAATCGGCAACGCAAGGATCAGGCCGAGCGCCACCAGCATCAACCCCGTGGTCAGATTGCCGAGGATTCCTGCGAACAGGATCTCGATGCGCGGTCGACTGAGGTGTTCCAGACGCCGCATCCAGGGCGCCACGCGTGCGATGAAGCGGGCGAATGTCTGCCGTGAGAAAGGCCTTTGACGCAGCTTTCTGGGCATCCAGGGTTCGCTCTGGCGCAACACCAACTGCACGCCAAGCAGACAAACCAAAGGCCCAACTATTGCCCCCATGCCCAATGGAATGGGCAACATGGCGGGCAACACGACGGCCAGCAGCATGACGCCGAACGCACGCCGATCAAACGCATCCAGCAACTCATCGAGCGTCAAGGTTTCGTTGGACTCCCGCCCGGCGATCGCGGTCAATAGTTCGCTGGTGCGAGGGGCGGTTGAGGTCATGCGGAGCGCAGTCTAGCTCTATTAAGATGCGTCACTCATCGCTTCCGTTCACATTGCACTGGCTGCGACGTGCCTTCCTCGAAGGCATGGGAGTGTCATCGTCGTGCCAGATTCTTGTTGTCATATTTCTGCAAGATAACTGTATTAATCTGCCGAGAGCCGCACTCGCAGGCTGTCTGATCGCCCCCTTTCGCTCCCGGCAACCACTGAATCCTCTATGCGTTCTTCCTTGATAGTCCCGCTTTCGCTCGCCCTGATCGCCACTGCCGGCTGCGGCCCGACCACCGAAGGTGGCGCACCCGCGCCTACTCCCGCCGCCGAAGTGCCGGTCGTTCAAGTCGATGGATCAAGCACGGTGTACCCGATCACCGAAGCGGTGGCGGAAGAGTTCCAGATCGCCACCAAGGTGCGAGTCACCGTAGGTGTGTCCGGCACCGGCGGCGGTTTCAAGAAGTTCTGTCGTGGCGAGACCTCGATCTCCAATGCGTCGCGGCCGATCCTCACGGAAGAGATCGCTGCGTGCGCCGCCAGCGGCGTCAAGTTCATCGAATTGCCAGTGGCGTTCGATGCCCTCACGGTCGCCGTCAACCCGAGCAATACCTGGCTCGAATCGATCACGATCGCCGAATTGAAGACGATCTGGCAGCCCGAGTCACAAGCGACCGTGATGAATTGGACGCAGGTCAATCCGGCTTGGCCCGACCAGCCACTGAAATTGTTCGGTGCCGGCGCCGATTCCGGCACGTTTGATTATTTCACCGAAGCCGTGGTCGGCAAGGCGAAATCCAGCCGTGGCGATTTCACCGCCAGTGAAGACGACAACGTATTGGTCACCGGTGTTGCCAACGACGTCAACTCGCTGGGCTTTTTCGGCTACGCCTATTACCGCGAGAACCAGGACAAGCTGCGAGCGTTGCCCGTTCGCGAGACGGCGGAATCTGCGGCCGTGCTGCCCTCGCTCGAAACCGTGCTCGACGGCAGCTACCGGCCCCTGTCGCGCCCTGTATTCATCTATATCAATGCCGAACACGCCAAGGCGCGCCCCGAGATCACCGACTTCGTGCATTTCTATCTGAAGGAAGCGCAGGCCTTGATCACCGAAGTCGGATACATCCCGCTGTCTGATGCGGCTTACCAGTTGGCTGTCACGCGCTTTGATGCTGGGCAGACCGGCACCGTCTTCGAGGGTCATTCGGAAGTGGGCGTAAAGGTCGAAGAGTTGTTGCAGCGGCAACCCAAGTAGGATCATCGCCTGCATCGACAAGGACGCTCGACATGGCATCGGTAGAGGCAGCAAAGCCGCGGCGCGATTTGCGCTTGCGGCGGTTCAAGCGCAGCTCGGAAACCATCATCGAGTCGCTGTTGCTGCTGGCCGCACTTTCAGCAGTAGCCATCACCGCGGCCATCGTCGGCATCCTCGTTTACGAGTCGAGCGCGTTCTTTGCCAAGGTGCCGATTTGGACCTTCCTGGCCGACACCCAGTGGACGCCGCTGTTCGAGAACCCGCGCTACGGCATCATGCCGCTGCTCGCCGGCACCCTCACCACCAGCTTTGTTGCGCTCGCCTTTGCCATCCCGATGGGCACCATCGCGGCGGTGTACCTGAGCGAGTTCGCCAAGCCCGGCGTGCGCGAAGCGGTCAAGCCGATCCTTGAGCTGATCAGCGGTGTGCCGACCGTCGTGTTCGGCTACTTCGCGCTCCTGTTCGTGACTCCACTGTTGCAAACGATTATCCCCGGCCTGCCCGGCTTCAACATGCTGGGGCCCGGCCTGGTGATCGGCATCATGATCGTGCCCTATATCGCCAGCCTGTCTGAAGACGCAATGCGCGCCGTGCCCATGCACTTTCGCGAAGCCAGCTTTGCGATGGGGGCAAGCCGCTTTCAGACCGCGATGCGGGTGGTGGTGCCAGCGGCGCTTTCAGGCATTGTTGCCAGCTACATCCTGGCCGTGTCGCGTGCGGTCGGTGAGACCATGGTGGTGGCAATTGCCGCCGGTCAACAGCCCAACCTGACCTTTGATCCCACCGAAGCAGCAGCGACGATTACCGCCTTCATCGTGCAGGTGGCGATGGGCGACCTGCCGCACGGCTCGATTGGATACCAAAGCATTTTCGCCGCCGGCCTGACTTTGTTCCTGCTGACCCTGGTGTTCAACGTGCTCGGCTACGTGATTCGCAAACGCTACCGGGAAGCGTATTGATGGCTCTTCAGACGGAACAGATTCGGTTGCTGATTGCGCGCCAGAAGCTGCGCGACATCTGCTTCGATTTGCTGGGCATGTTCGTGCTGCTGATCGCCTTGTTCGTGCTGGCCGCGCTGTTCGTGCAGCTGGCCATCGATGGTTTCGAGCGTTTGAATTCCGACTTCTTCAGCAACTTCCCGTCACGGCGTGCTGCGCGCGCGGGCATTCTTTCGGCGTGGGTGGGCAGCATCCTGGTGATGCTGGTCACTGCCATGGCGGCTGTGCCGGTGGGTGTGGCGGCGGGCCTGTGGCTGGAGGAATACGCGCCACGCAATTGGCTGGCCGAAGTCATCGAGATCAACGTGACCAATCTGGCCGGCGTGCCTTCCATCATCTATGGCCTGCTCGCGTTGGGCTTGCTGGTGTATCAGATGGGACTGGGCCAGAGCGTGCTGACCGCGGGTCTGACCTTGGCGATGATGATCTTGCCGGTAGTGATCGTTGCCACGCGCGAGGCCATTCGCGCGGTGCCGCAAACCATTCGTGAGGCCGCCTATGGTCTCGGCGCCACGCGCTGGCAAGTCACCCGCGATCATGTGCTGCCCTACTCACTCGCCGGCGTATTGACCGGCGTCATCATTGGCCTGTCACGCGCCATCGGTGAAACCGCGCCAATCATCACCATTGGTGCCTTGACCTTCATCGCGTTTCTGCCGCCCGCACCGATCACGGCCAGCGTGCCTTTCGTCAATTTTGACTGGCTGTTCTCGCCGTTCACGGTCATGCCCATCCAGATGTTCAACTGGGTCTCGCGCCCGGATGCCGCCTTCCACGTCAGTGCCGCTGCGGCGGGCGTGGTGCTGGTAGGAATGACCTTGACCATGAACAGCCTCGCGATCTGGCTGCGTTTTCGCGCGCGCAAGCGCATCAAGTGGTGAATTCGATGTCCGTCAACACTCCGCCGGCCGCCAAGGCCGAGGTTCGCGACTTGAGCTTTTATTACGGCGACTTCGCGGCGCTGAAAAACGTCAGCCTGGACGTCGCCGAGCACGAAGTTACCGCCCTGATTGGCCCGTCCGGCTGCGGCAAGTCAACCATGCTGCGTTGCTTCAATCGCATGCACGACCTGTACCCCGGCAGCCGCTATGAGGGCGAAATTCGCCTGCAACCCGACAATGTCAACCTGCTGGGAAAGGACATTGACCCGGTCGAGACCCGCATCCGCATCGGCATGGTGTTCCAGAAGCCCAACCCGTTTCCGAAAACCATCTTCGAGAACGTCGCCTACGGCCTGCGCATTCTCGGCGAGAAGCGGCGTTCAACCATCGCCGACAAGGTGGAAAAATCGCTGCGTGATGCCGCCTTGTGGGACGAAGTAAAGGACCGCCTCGACCACTTGGCAACCAGTCTGTCAGGCGGTCAGCAGCAGCGGTTGTGCATCGCACGGACCTTGGCGACCGAGCCGGAAATCGTGCTGTTCGACGAACCCACTTCGGCCTTGGATCCGATCGCCACCGCCAGCATCGAAGAACTGATCATTGAACTGAAGAAACAGGTGACGGTGTTGATCGTGACTCACAACATGCAGCAGGCCGGTCGCATCTCGCGCTACACCGCATTCATGTACCTTGGGGAGCTGGTGGAGTTTGGCGAAACCGAAAAGATTTTCACGCGGCCGACCAAGCAACAAACCGAAAACTACATCACCGGCCGTTTCGGCTAGAGCCTGCAAGGACTTGCGTCATGTCGATTCCGCACACCGGCCACACCATCAAGAAGTTCGACGAAGAACTCGCCACCTTGCGCGATCTCGTCCTGCGCATGGGCGGTATGGTTGAAGAACAAGTCCGTCGCAGTCTGCTGGTGCTGGAGCGCGGCGACTCCGAAGCCGCGCGCGAGCTGGTCTTGCGCGATCGCGAAATCGACGCCATCGAACTGCGCGCCGATGAAGAAATCGCCCAGTTGCTGGCCCTGCGCAGCCCGCTGGGCGTGGACTTGCGCACCGTTCTGGCTTTTTCAAAAACCGTGACCGACCTCGAGCGCGTCGGCGATGAGGCCAAGAAAATCGCCCGCAGTTGCGACCACGCGCCGGACCTTTGCGCGGATCTTCCGCGCCAACCCTACATGGCCGATCTGCAAGCCATGGGCAGCCTGGCAGCCGAACAATTGAATGGCGCGCTTGACGCGCTGGTAAGACTGGACGTGGATCGCGCCGCAGAAATCAAACGCTCCGACAAGCGACTCGACAAGGCCTTCGATTCCACCTTGGCCAACATCATCCAACACATCATGGCCGCGCCCGCCAGCGCGCCATTGGCCGTGCAAGGCATCTTCGCCGCGCGCGCGCTGGAGCGCATCGGCGACCACGCCAAGAACATCACCCAGTACGTGGTGTATCTGGTGCAGGGGCGGGATATTCGGCATCCGAAGGCGAATCCTGGGATGCAGGAGCTGTAGGGGGCGCATTTCGACCTAGCGCTCGATTTTCGGCCCTCCGGCCGATTTAGGTCGGCACTGTTCGTCTTTCCTGCGTAGGCTGGAGTCCAGCTCTCGCTTCTCTCGCCTTGAGTTGGCTCTCCGCAAAGTTTCGTCCGCCTCGGCGGCGGCCGAGTCACTTTTCTTTGCTTCGCCAAAGAAAAGTAACCAAAAGAAAGGCGACCCGAGCATCGCG
>JBQTGY010000132.1:0-3082 GCA_052390415.1 Pseudomarimonas sp.
TCGGCGAGCGCAAGGCGTGAGGAGCCGGAATGGTGGGCCCATTGCGGCGACGAGCAACGCAGCGATCGCCGCAAAGGACAAGCGAGGGCCGCGCCAGCGGGAAAATGCGGGCGGACAGTCTGTTCGAGGCACGATTCGACGGATTGCCTTATTCAGCAACAGGAAGAAGGCATTTTCACGCGACCTCATGAAATTTCCGCGCTAGGTCGAGGTGCCCTTTTCGTTGCAACGCTGCAACGTCCCAAATCAAGTCTTGACAACAATTATTGTCAAGACCAATATCGCGGCATGTTCGATATCCACGTCATTGACGATCCGGCGGCGGCGGTGGTGGCCTTGGAGCCCACACGCAGTCGATTGCTCTCCGAGCTGGCCGAGCCCGCTTCGGCGGCCAGCCTTGCCTCGCGAGTAGGTCTGGCTCGACAAAAGGTCAACTACCACTTGAACGCGCTGCTGGCGCACGGGCTGGTGCGGCAGGCCGAGCAACGCAAGTGGGGCGGGCTGACCGAGCGGCTGCTGGTGGCGACCGCGGCGTCCTATGTGGTTTCGCCGAGCGCCCTTGGCCCCGTTGCGATTGATCCGAATCGAGAAGTGGATCGGCTGTCGGCGAGCTATCTGATTGCCTTGGGTGCGCGGATCGTTCGCGAAGTCGCCGACCTCGTGCATCGAGCAAAGGCGGAAGACAAGCGCCTGGCGACCCTGGCGGTGGATACCGAGGTTCGTTTCCGGTCAGCGACGGAACGGGCGGCGTTCAGCCTTGAACTCACCGAAGCCATCACGAGACTCGTTTCCAAGTACCACGATCAATCCGCCCCCGGCGGCCGCGCCCATCGCTTGGTGGTGGTGGCGCATCCCTCTCCGCAGAAATCCGATCCCAAGGAGCCATCATGAGCGTGAAAACTGATTCCTCTGGACGCCGTTTCGTCCAGGTCGAAGTCGAAGTTCCCGGCACGCCGGAGGAAGTCTGGCAGGCCATTGCCACCGGGCCGGGTATTTCGTCCTGGTTTGTGCCGGCCGAGTTCGAGGAAGCCGACGGTACGCCCAGCGCGGTGAAGATGCTGTTCGGCCCAGGCATGGAGGTCAGTTGCCCGGTCACCGCCTGGGACCCGCCGCGTTTGTGGGGTTCACAGTCGGAAGGCTGGGTGCCGGGCTCGCCGCCCATCGCCAACGAATGGAGCGTTGAAGCGCGCGAAGGTGGCACCTGCATCGTCCGCATCGTGCATAGCCTGTTCGCCAGCACGGACGATTGGGACGGTCAGTTGGAAGGCACCGAAGCCGGATGGCCCGGTTTTTTCCGCACCTTGCGCATCGTGCTCACGCACTTCCGCGGCCAGCGCTCGGCCGTGATGCAGCGGATGGCCCCCGTCGCTGGTTCAGAGGCGGATGCCTGGGCAGCGCTGACCACAGCCTTGGGCGCGAAAAGCTTGAGCGTAGGCCAGCATTGGACGGTGGCCGAGGGCGTGCCCGCGCTCAGCGGCGTGGTGGAGTACCTCAGTGAGAGTCCCTACGACGCTCTGCTGCGGGTAGAGCAACCGGCGCCAGGCATTTGCGCCCTCGGCGCGTACGCCTGTGGCGGTCCGAGCATGGCTGCGCTGAACCTGTACCTCTTCGGCGATCAAGCGGCCGCCATCGTGGCTCGCGTGGCACCGCTGTGGCAAACGTGGTTCGATGAGCGCTTTCCCATGCCTGCCGCGCAGGCTGATAGCGACTGATTGCCGCGCCTGGGTTCGGGCTGGCTGACGGTTGAAGCTGGCGAAGGCCGAGCTGCCTCGTGTGTGATGCGCACGAGGCAGGCTCTGCTTTTCAGCAGGGAACCGGGTAACTCAACACGCGGCGTCAATCGCCGCGACCAAGCTGACTTTCCCGGCGGCTTTGCAAGAATGCGTAGCATGCAGCTCTGCCAACTCAGCAACGTCCTTGCCATCGCCCATGGCCATCTATCTCGACCCCATCACCCTCGATTCCCTGCGCGTTCTTTCCGAGGGCGGACAACCATCGTTTGGTGAATGGGTCGCTGCCGAAGGGAGCTTGCCTCCGCCGCACGTGGTCGCGCGAGCGACACGCGCACTTTCGGATGGGTGCGAGCCGCGCTGGGTGGCTCCGCACAACATCGTCGATGTGGAACGGCAAGTGATCGTCGGTGGCTGCTGCTTCAAGGGCGCGCCGGTATCCGGGACGGTCGAGATTGGCTACGGTATTGCGCCTGCGTTCCATCGCCAGGGTTATGCGTTCGCCGGTATCTCCCTGCTGCTGCAGATGGCCGTGGATTCGGGTTTGGTGACTGAAGTGGTCGCCATGATTTCGCCGGCGAATGCTGCCTCGCAAGCGGTGGCGGCAAAACTTGGCTTCGTTTATCGCGGTGAACGATTTGACCCCGAAGGCGAACTCGTCCAGTCATGGCATTGGCAGTGCGTCACCTGACTCGACCCAACCTTGCTGCCTCACTCAATCAACATGGAACTTCGCGCGCTCAAGGCAGACATCACCACACTTGACGTGGACGCCATCGTCAACGCCGCCAATTCATCGTTACTCGGCGGTGGCGGTGTGGACGGAGCGATTCATCGCGCGGCCGGCCCGGAGTTGCTGCACGAATGTCGGCTGCTGGGCGGTTGCAAGACGGGTCATGCGAAGCTCACCCGCGGTTACAGGTTGCCGGCACGATTCGTCATTCATACGGTCGGTCCGGTGTGGCGCGGCGGAGACCATGAGGAGCCGGAGTTGCTGGCATCCTGCTATCGGGAATCGCTCCGGATCGCGGCCGCCAACGGCATCAAGACCATCGGATTTCCCAGCATCAGCACCGGCATCTACGGCTATCCCATCGAGCAAGCGGCGCTGATTGCGGTGGCGACGGTCAGAGCGAATGCGCCCGCGCAGGGTCTGGAGGCGGTGCTTTTTTGCTGCTTTTCGGAGCGCGATCTCTTGATGTATCAGCAGGCGCTGCGGGACGGGGGCTGAAGACACCAATGGACTGTAACGGACAAATCGAAAGTAGCTCGCTCGGTCTGGCCGCGCTGGACTTGCTCCTCACTCCGCCAATCGCTTTGGCTATTGGCCTCGCTCCGGAGCGGCGTCCATC
>JBQTGY010000133.1:0-3928 GCA_052390415.1 Pseudomarimonas sp.
GGGATGTTGCCGGTGCCATTCAAGTTGACGGTGGTGGTGCTTGGACTGGTGGTGACCAGCTGCAACGAGCCCGTGGACGTGCCCACCGAGGTCGGAGCAAAGCGAACAATGATGGTGCAGCTCGCAGTCGGCGCCAGCACTAAGGCAGTAACGCAGGTGCCGCCAGTAACCGAGAACGCACCCGTCGCACCAGTGATGCCGGTAAGCGTGAACGGGCTGCCTCCCGTATTGGTGACGATGATGGTGCTGGTGGTGAATCCGCCCACCGCCACGCCACCAAAGCTCACTGTGGTCGTCGAACTGCTCAGCACGCCCGGTGCTGCGCCGGTGCCTTGCAAGGTCAAGCTGTTGGCGCCGGTGCCGTTACTGGTCACTGTGACTACCTGAGTGACTGCGCCGGTCACGGCCGGGCTGAAGCTGAAAGTCACGGTGCAGTTGCTGGCGGCAGCGATGGTGATCGGAACATCGCCGCAGGTGCCACCGGTGCGCGCAAATGGCGCGGTCGGTGCGAGCGCCGACACCGTCAAGTTGCCGCTGCCATCGTTACCCAAGGTGATCGAACCCGTGCCGGTGCCGCCTACAGCGACGGTGCCGAAATCCAGCGGGCTGGTCGTGATGGTGAGATTGCCGGCGCTGATGTTGCCCAGAATTTCGAATGGCAACCCCTGCGCGGTCATCGTGCCGCCGTCCAAAAGGTCGACAAACACACCAGAATTGCCCTGTCGCGCGTTGCCCGTGACGGTTTGACCAATAATCGAAACCGTGGGCTGGAACGGACCCGATGGCAAGGTGCCGCCCATCTTCCATTCAATCCAGTAGGTGCCGGCGGTCAGACTGATGGGGGCGCCCACGCCGCCGATGGCGGCCATGATGGGCCGGGTGGTGCCAACGGCGCCTTCAGCGGTGCGATAAGCATTGGTCCAGACGCTGCTCACGAAGCGGTTGGTGGTCAGATCGCCAAACAACACGGTGGAACCCATGTCGCCCGGTCGGCCATTCCAGATCTGGTAACGAACGTCATTCATGCTGGATGGAGCGGTTGGCGATCCAGTTTGATAGCCGAAAAAGCGCACACCCGACAATTGCCAGGTTTGGCCGGCTGGCACGACAAAGTCGTCGGTCACCGAGAACGTGGTGGCGGCACCAAACCCCGCGCCCAATGTGGTCAGACCCAGCGTCCCGTTTTGCAGCAGGCTGATATCGGAACCACCGGGGCCGGTTCCAACGCTGGTGACGAAGGGGCCACCGGAAACCAACACGGTTCCCATGCCCGCAGGCAATTCGGAGTTGCCCGGTTGCGCGCTCGGTTGTGTCACCACCGGCTCGTTCGGGTCATATACATCCGCAGACTGGCCGTGGGCCAGCATCGGTGCGCTGAGGCAAAGTGCAGCAAGAATCAAGGATCGCATCGGGCGGGCTCCTGCATAAACGGCGACAAGTTGGGCGGCGGCGCAAGCTCACGCGGCCATCAGGAACAATTTCCTTGGCATGGCTGCAGAGGCTGGCGCGCGAAGTGTAACCAAATTCAGGCCGCCGTTCATGCCCGATTGGGATGTGCCTGCCGATTTGCGCCGCGACGCAGGCAGACACGCCGCCGTTTTCAATTCTGGGGCACCAACGCCTCCTCAAGCAGCGCTGCCAGGCGCGCCGCGGCTTGCTGGATGCGTTGCTCGGCATGCGGCCGCATGCGCAGCAGATAGTCCTTTGGCAAGCGGCCAGGTTTCGCGGGGTACAAGGACAAGGCATCTACCAGCTGGCAGGACTCGCGGCTCCAACTGCGGGGATTCCCTGTTGCTCGATGACGACCCGTCAATTGCAATCGTTCGGTCGCAGAATCGACGTCCGTCCATTCGATTCCCAATACGCGTCGATCCCACACTGCATGCAGATTGGTTCCCGTGCCATCGATGCTGATCTGAAAATCATTGCCGCCTTGGTCGCTGCGGTAGCTGGCATGCAGTGGCTGGTGGACATCACCGACGAAATGGACGACAAACTTGAGTGCCTGCGCACGTTGTGCCCGACTCAATTCGCGATTCGCCAAGTCGTCACGAAAGCGTTGCACGGCGCGATCCACGCAGAGACCCTGTTTGCAAGCCGCCGGCAATACCTCACGGCATCGGGAATCGGCGAAGGTGACCCAATGCATCGGGATCGTCCATTGCCACGCCGGATCCTCGCGTATTCCGTCCGCCCAATTGGCGACGGCGGCCAGTGTCGGCTTAGGCTCATCGATCAACAACCGACGCACTTCCGCCAGCGCCGCCGGGCTGAGCTGGCGTTCCGCAAGGTTGCCGATCACTGCGTGCCCCGGACCGCCCCATCCGAGCGCGTGGCTTGAGGCCAGCAAGCAGGCGATCAACAGAAACAATGTGCAGTTGCGGATCATTTGCTCGCCACACGGATCAAACTGATCGGAAGGATAGCCCGCCCGGCGCGTGCCGCTATGTGAAGTTGGCCTTCAGCCGACAAATTGGCGAAGCGCGGGATTGGCGGTTTCCTCAACATGCCAGAATCCCAGTCGATGCAAGTCCGCCTCGAAATCGATGTCGTTCACGGCGTCAATCTCGAACCCTGCCAGTACCCGACCATAGGCGGCACCGTGGTTTCGATAATGGAACAAGCTGATATTCCAGCGTGTGCCCAGAGTCTCCAGAAACTGCAGCAAGGCGCCCGGACGCTCGGGAAATTCAAAGCGAAACAAACGCTCACGTCGCAATCCCGTCGCCGGGCCACCTACCAGATGACGCACATGCAGTCGAGCCACTTCGCTGTCGGTGTAGTCGGCCACCTCAAAGTCGCCCTGTTCCAGCGCCTGCCGAACCGCGAGGCGCTCGGCGCTGCCACCTTTTAGCGCAACGCCAACGTACACCTGAGCTTTGGCTTGTGCGTGGAAGCGGTAGTTGAACTCGGTGATGGCACGACGTCCAATGCACCGGCAAAACGCCAGAAAACTGCCCGGTTGCTCAGGAATGGTTACCCCGAAAAGTGCCTCGTGTTGCTCACCTACTTCGGCACGCTCAGCAATGTGGCCCAAGCGATCAAAATTCATGTTGGCGCCGGAAAGCACTGCGACCAAATTCTGATCTTGTGCGCCGTTTTCGGTCGCCCAGCGCTTCAATCCAGCCAAAGCCAAGGCGCCTGCAGGCTCAACGATGCTGCGCGTGTCCTCGAACACGTCACGGATCGCCGCGCAGACTTGATCGGCGTCCACGGTGACCACGTCATCGACGCACTCGCGCAGCACCTTGAAGGTCTCGGTGCCGATTTCGCGCACCGCGCAACCATCCACGAACAACCCAATCTGCTCCAGCCGAACCGGTCTCCCGGCGTGCATCGCGGCCTGCAGGCAGGCGGCGTCATCGGGTTCAACGGCGATCACGCGGATGCTGGGGTCCAACGATTTCAGATACACCGCCATGCCAGCGCACAGACCACCGCCTCCCACCGGAATGAACACCGCATCCAGCTTGCCGTGCCGTTGCGCCAGCAATTCCATCGCCACCGTGCCTTGACCGGCGATCACGGCGGCATCGTCATACGGATGGATCAGGCTGCGGCCTTCGCGCTGCGCCAAGGCACGACCATGCGCGGCCGCCTCGTCGTAACTGTCACCGTGCAGAACGATGCGCGCACCATAAGCTTCAACCGCTTCCACCTTGATGCGCGGTGTGGTCGCCGGCATCACGATGGTGGCGTCGATGCCCAGTTGTTTGGCACCCAACGCCACGCCTTGAGCATGATTTCCGGCTGATATTGCCAGCACGCCACGTTGGCGTTCATCGGCGGACAGCTGCGCCAAGCGGGTGTAGGCACCGCGCAACTTGAACGAAAAGACCGGTTGCAGATCCTCTCGCTTGAGCAACACCTGATTGCCGATGCGATTGGAAATGCGTGGTGCGGCTTCCAGTGGCGTGCGGCGCGCGAC
>JBQTGY010000134.1:0-17891 GCA_052390415.1 Pseudomarimonas sp.
ACCTCACCAGTCGCCGCAACATGCTGTTTCCGATGTTGCTCGGTCGCACCGCGATGGCCGGTCGCTGCGTGGTCGATCCCGCTGCTTCATTCCTTTTAGGTGAGCGTCGTTCGCCGGAATTCTCCTCATGAAACTCGCCATTCTTTCGCGCAACAGCAAGTTGTACTCGACCCAACGCCTGATGGAGGCCGCACGTACCCGCGGTCACAGCGTGCGCGTGTTGGATCCGCTGCGCTGTTACATGCGCATCGAACCGAACGCCTTTTCCATGCACTATAAAGGCAAGGAAATGTCGGACTACGATGCGGTGATTCCGCGCATCGGTGCGTCGGTCACGTTCTACGCCACGGCGGTGTTGCGGCAGCTGGAAATGATGACCGTCTACACGCCCAACCCGTCCGACGCCATCTTGCGCGCGCGCGACAAGCTGCGCTGTCATCAGATGTTGGCGCGGCAAGGCATTGGTCTGCCGCGTACCGTGTTCGGCGACAATCCGGATGACACCGGCGACCTGCTGGCCATGCTCGGCAAGCCGCCGCACGTGATCAAGCTCAACGAAGGCACTCAAGGCGCGGGCGTGATCCTGGCCGAGCGCGCATCCGCTTCGCAGTCGGTGATCGAGGCCTTTCGCGGCCTGTATGCCAACTTTCTGGTGCAGGAATTCATCGCCGAAGCCAAGGGCGCGGATATCCGCTGTTTTGTGGTCGGCTCAAAAGTGGTCGCGGCGATGCGCCGGCAAGCCAAGCGCGGTGAGTTCCGTTCCAACTTGCACCGCGGCGGCACCGCCAAAGGTATCGAGCTTGACGAAGTCGAGACCGAAACCGCAATCCGTGCGGCGCGCGTGCTGGGATTGAACGTCGCCGGTGTGGATCTGTTGCGCTCCAAGCGCGGCCCCTTGGTGCTGGAGGTCAATTCATCGCCCGGACTTGAGGGTATCGAAGCCGCCTCCGGCGAGGACGTCGCCGGCGCCATTATCGATTACATCGACACCCGCCTGCGGCAGATTAGACGCCGCCTGAAGACCGCTTAAATCGTCGCGAGGTTTGCGGGTCTGCATAACGAAACACTACCGCCGATTTAACAGGACTTTAATTGGCCCCAGTGCAGCATTGCCTCATCGTCGTTCTGCTGGACATTCTTACTCCTGCGTTGCAGTTGACGGTATTCGGGGCAGCAACTTTAGCCCACGTGAGGCGCGTCCCCCACTCGCCTCCGTGGGTTTTTTATTGCCCGCACGTCGGTTGTTTGGCGCTGACTGACTCGCGCGTTTTTCCGCCACTCGCACCGGCCCACGCCGCACGAAGTCGGCAACCGGTAAAGTGCAGGCTTGGCACGGTTGGCATTGGCCACGTCTCGCACTGGCGTGATGGCAACAATTGAACATTGGCTCGCCCTGTCGCGGTAACGCGCAGGACCAACACCCCAACCCAAGGCTTGCCGACGCCATGCGCATTCTGGTGATTGAAGACAACAGCGATATCGCCGCCAATCTTGGCGACTATCTGGAAGATCGTGGTCACACCGTCGACTTCGCCGCCGATGGTCTGACCGGTTTGCATCTGGCCGTCACCATCGAATTCGACGCCATCGTTCTGGACCTCAACCTGCCGGGTTTGGACGGTCTCGAAGTGTGTCGCCGCTTGCGCCAAGAGGCGCGTCGACAGACACCAGTGCTGATGCTCACCGCGCGCGACTCGCTGGAGCAGAAACTGGTGGGCTTCGAATCGGGTGCTGACGACTATCTGGTCAAACCGTTCGCGCTGCAGGAGGTCGAAGCGCGACTGGCGGTACTGTCAAGACGTGGCAAGGGTCCTGGACCACGGGTGCTGGTCGTCGCCGAATTGGAGTTCAATCTCGATACGCTGGAAGTTCGCCGCGAGGGCCGCGCGATCACGCTGAATCCGACTGCCCTGAAGATCCTGCAGGCGTTGATGGAAGCCTCACCTTCGGTAGTCACGCGGCAGGAACTGGAGACTCGCGTCTGGGGCGAAGAGCTGCCGGATTCCGACAGCCTGCGCGTGCACATTCATGGGCTGCGTGCGGCTGTCGACAAGCCATTTTCGCGCATGCTGATCCAGACTCGCCACGGCATCGGCTACCGCCTCGCCGATCTCGATGCTGTATCGCCGTAAGCTCCGCACTCGAATCGTCATCTCGTTCCTGCTGTTGGGCTCCGGCCTGACGGTATTGTTCGCGTTGGCCACGATTGGCCTGCGCGAGAAACTCGAAAGCGACTTGATCGGCGAGACCTTGCAAGGAAGTCTGCAAGACTATGCCGACGGCTTTTATCGCGACCCCACGCAGCAGCGCGGCGAGTTCGAAAAGATCGTCGGCCATGTTTTCAGCGCGCGCAAGTTCCCAAACGTGCGCCTCGAGTGGCGGGATTTGCCCAACGGCGTGCACGATCTGGTCGAAGTCGACGCCGATGGTCAATCGCAGTCGTACAAACTGGCGGTGCGCAAGGACAAGGACTATTGGTTTTTCCTGCGTTATGACACCGCGCAGGAACGCGAGAGTCAAAGCCGCTTGCAGTGGGCCTTGGTGGTGGCGGTGGCCGGATTCTCGATGCTCTCGTATGTGCTCGGCCTGTGGTCCTCACAGCGAGTCATGCGCCCGGTTGCCGATCTGCTCGCACGTTTGCGCGACTACGCCGGCGAAGGTCAACCCGAACGCCTGGCCCCGCATTTCGCCGACGACGAGGTCGGCCAGTTGGCCGCGGCACTGGATGCTTACGCCGAGCGCCTGACTGAATTGGTGCAGCGCGACCGCGAATTCAATTCCGACGTCAGCCACGAGTTACGCACACCCTTGGCCGTGATTCGCGGTGCCACCGAATTGTTGTTGGCGCAAACCGACTTGAGCGAACGCAATCGCCAGCGCTTGGCGCGTATCGATCGTGCCTCGCAACAAAGCAATGACATCATCGCCGCGCTGCTGACCTTGTCGCGCAACGAGCGCGGCCACGGCAGTGTGGATCTGCGCCGACTGGTCGAACAGTTGGTTGACGCCAACCGGTTGGCACAAGGCAAACGCGCGATCACCGCCGTCGTCCATGGCGAGGAAGGCATCATCATCGACGCGCCCGAAGCCGTGCTGTCGGTCGCCGCCGGCAACCTCATCGGCAACGCCTTCAAATACACCGCTGAAGGCGAAGTGCGCGTTGATGTATTTGCCGATCGCCTGGAAATTCGCGACTCCGGCGCAGGGATCACCCGCGAGGAAGCCAGCCGGCTATTCGAGCGCGGTTATCGTGGTCGCAGTGCGGAAGGCAGTCGTGGTGCGGGTATTGGCTTGGCCGTGGTCACCCGGCTGTGTGCGCTGTATGGCTGGACGGTGACTCTGGAGCCGCGGCCTGAGGGTGGTGCGTTGGCGACTTTGCGGTTTGTGCAAAGGCCGCGGGTCGGGTGAGACGGTTTCAGCACACAGGTAGCCCGGATGCAGGCGCATCGCGCCGGAATCCGGGGCCTCAGCGACTCGCTCTCGAATTCCGTCAAAGCCAGTACGCGTAGGGCGCAATAAGCGCAGCGCATTGCGCCAACAGCAGGGCGGCGACGCGCGGACTCGATCAAAGCCGAATAGGCTAGATCGCTACGCATCAGTTCCGCGCGTCGAGCCTTCGGAATTGGCGCAATGCCCTTCGGTTTTTGCGCCATACGCGCTCCAATCTACCGCTGCGACAACCACAAACACCCCGCCTGCTCGCGCAGACGAAAGCGCGCTATCGGATCAAAGGACTGGGCGTCCGGCAGAATAACCAACTCCGGCACAGCAGGCGCTGTGGGTGGCGGTAAACCCGCCCACAGCCAATCATCGTTGACTTCCGGTGCGCGCAGCTCGGCGGCTTGCGGCGCGGCGGCAATCAAACTCTTCATGACGTCGATGACCGCCGATGCCGAGCGGCCGGCGCTGGCCCAGTGGTACATGCCGGTAAGGGCGTTGACGTTGCCAGACCCAATCGCCGCCAATACGTTGTCGCGCAGGGTTTCGGCATCAGGTCCTGGGCAGCCTTCCGCCGCCTGTACCGGACCCGACTCGGCCTCCACGTCGAAGGCAGTCGTAGCGGACAAAGATTCAGCCGCAGCAGCGGTCGGCTTGTCGCGCCCCAGACCCAGATAGCGGCAGGCGCGGTCGGCGTACACCAAGCCGCCGTCTTCATCGACGCAGCGGTACACGGTCTGCGCCGAGGCGAGGCCGGTGCACGCGAGCAGCAGGCAAATGGCGATAGCTTGGATTCGGTTCACGCGGCGCAGTGTGCAACACGCTTACCCAACGGGAGCTGGCCCCGGCATGCGCATTGACGCCGCACCGGAACCCGGCCTACCGCAACCGCTCCACCACCGCCAACGTCCCGCGCGAACGATTGAGCGTGTAGAAATGCAAGCCCGGCGCGCCACCGTCGATCAGGCGCTGACACAGCTCCGCGACCACGTCGGTGCCAAACGCGCGAATGGCATCGGCGTCGTCGCCCATGCTCTGCAGGCGCCTCGCGATCCAGCGCGGAATTTCGGCCCCGCACAATTCTGAAAACCGCCGCAGCTGCGCGTACTGGGTGATCGGCATGATGCCGGGCACTACCGGTGTATCGATGCCACGCGCGCGCAAGTCAGCGACGAATCGAAAGTAGGCGTCAGCATTGTAGAAATACTGGGTGATCGCGCCATCTGCACCAGCGCGCACTTTGCCGATGAAATGATTCAGATCGGCGCGCGCGTCTTCGGCTTGCGGATGCGTTTCCGGATACGCCGCCACTTCCACGTGGAAATGCTGGCCATGCTGCTCGCGGATGAAGGCGACCAGTTCGCTTGCGTAACGCAGTTCGCCGAAGGTCGCCATGCCCGATGGCATGTCACCGCGCAGCGCGACCACGCGCCGGCAGCCCATGGCGCGATAACTCATCAACAAGCTCGCGATTTCTGCGCGCGTTCCACCCATGCACGAAAGATGCGGCGCTGCATCCAGACCGTGATTCTCACGCAGCTGCCGCACCGTTTCCGGTGTGTAGCTCAGTGTTGAACCACCAGCACCAAAAGTCACCGACACGTACTGCGGATTCAGCGCCTTGAACGCCGGCAACGAACGCTCCAACTGCGCCTGTTGCTCAGCGGTCTTGGGCGGGAAAAACTCGAACGAAAGCGGGATGCTGAGTGCGGCCATCGAGCCTGTTGCTCCTGAAGCGGGCCGCGATTATATCTTTTCAAACGGATGAAGCGATGGATGGGTAGGCATGTCATCCATGCCAGTCCTCCACCTCAAGATTTGGGACTCGCGAAAATTCGCGGATATTTCGAGTGACCAAGGTCCTCCGGTTGGCTACCGCGATCCCCGCAATCAAGTTGTCCAAGGGTCCAATGGGCTGTCCTTTGGACTCAAGCTCAGCTCGGATTGCGGCCGCCGCGCTTGCTGCGGCTTGGTCAAGAACCAGGACTTGGGTACTGCGCACGAAGGCTTCGAGCTGTTTGCGGCGCGTCAAAGCGCCGGATTGTTTGCGCAGTCCTGTCTCAATCTCGAACAGGCTGATCGTGGATATGGAGAGTTGGTCGGGAGGCGTGGCCAAAAGTCGCTCGGTAACGTTACCCATGCCCTTGAAGTAGTAAATGAGCGTGTTGGTGTCCAGCAGAAACATCACAGCGGCTCGCGCGGCGTGTCTTGACCTTGCGATTGCCGCAATTCGTCGGTGTCTGGAAAGCCGCCCCAAGTGCCGGCGCTATCGCGCACCGCTTTTGGCCATTCGTTTTGAGTCTTGCTGCGAACCAATTCCGCCAGCCAACGGCTCATGGGGATGCCAGCGGCCTTGGCCGCCTCTTTCATGCGCCGCTCGCTTTCACTGTCGAGGTAGATCGTTACTTGACCCATGTCGAAACCTGCCAAACATATACCAGCACATATAGTAGCAAGGCGGCGAGTTCACACAGAGTTGGTCCATGAAAATCGGGGATGGCGCAACATCAGCGGAGAAAGCTCCTCCACCAACGCGGACGTGCAGGCCACAAACAACACGGGTGCCCTGAGGCACCCGTGTTTCACAACGTGTTACCGCGGTGCATCAGTAGCGGTAATGATCCGCCTTGTACGGACCCTCGATCGGGACGCCCAAGTAGGCAGCCTGGTCGGCGGTCAGCGTGGTCAGCTTGACGCCGATTTGCTCCAGGTGCAGACGCGCGACTTCCTCGTCGAGCTTCTTCGGCAGGCGATACACGGTCTTCTCGTAGGTTTCCTTGTTGGCCCACAGATCGATCTGGGCAAGGGTCTGATTGGAGAACGAGTTCGACATCACGAAGGCCGGGTGGCCATGCGCGCAGCCCAGATTCACCAAGCGGCCTTCGGCCAGCAGATAGATGCTGCGACCGTTGGCGAAGGTGTAACGATCCACCTGCGGCTTGATGGTCTCCTTCGACACGCCGGTTGCCGCATTCAGGCGGTCGACCTGGATCTCGTTGTCGAAGTGGCCGATGTTGCAGACGAGGGCGTTGTTGTTCATGCCCTGCATGTGTTCCAGCGTGATGATGTCCTTGTTGCCCGTCGTGGTGACGAAGATGTTGCACTCGTGCAGCACGTCCTCAATCCGCTTGACCTCGAAACCTTCCATCGCCGCCTGCAGCGCGTTGATCGGATCGATTTCGGTGACGATGACGCGTGCGCCTTGGTTGCGCAGGCTGTGGGCGCTGCCCTTGCCGACGTCACCATAGCCACAGACCACAGCGACCTTGCCGGAGATCATCAGGTCGGTGGCGCGTTTGATCGCGTCGACCAGCGATTCGCGGCAGCCGTACAGATTGTCGAATTTCGACTTGGTCACCGAGTCGTTGACGTTGATCGCCGGCCCCAGCAGCATGCCGGCTTCCATCCTCTGATACAGGCGATGCACGCCGGTGGTGGTTTCTTCCGATACACCGCGCCAGTCACGCGCCGCTGCGGTCCAGAAGCCTGGGCGCTCAGTGCGGGTGCGCTTGAGCAGGTTCTTGATGACTTGCTCTTCATGGTTGGCGCCCGGGCTATCGACCCAGGTGTCGCCCTTTTCCATGTCGACGCCCTTGTGGATCAGCAGGGTCGCGTCGCCACCGTCGTCGACGATCAGCTCCGGACCCTGGCCACCCGGGAAGGT
Source organism: Pseudomarimonas sp. (assembly GCA_052390415.1). Classification (GTDB taxonomy): domain Bacteria; phylum Pseudomonadota; class Gammaproteobacteria; order Xanthomonadales; family Xanthomonadaceae; genus JANNWF01. Next base: position 7,103 of record JBQTGY010000134.1, read on the forward strand.
CAACATGTCGAGGGTGCAATCCCAATACTCTTCCAGCGTCTCGCCTTTCCATGCGAACACCGGCACGCCGGCGGCAGCGATCGCCGCGGCAGCATCGTCTTGAGTCGAAAAAATGTTGCAGCTGGCCCAACGCACCTTGGCACCGAGTGCGGCCAAGGTCTCGATCAGGACGGCGGTTTCTTTGGTCATGTGCAGCGAGCCCGACAAGCGCACGCCAGCCAACGGCTGCAGTGGCGCGTAACGAGCACGGATTTGCATCAGGCCCGGCATTTCTTCCTCGGCCATGCGGATGCGGCGACGGCCAAGATCGGCCAGCGACATATCGCGCACCTTGAAATCCTGCATCGGCAGGGGTTTTACGACAGCATTCATGGGTAATTCTCCGTAAGCGGATGAGTGTGGCCTTGGCGGTTGCCAAGGCGGGACATCGGGTTACGAGCGCCGTTGCGGTGCAGCAGCCCCGCCGAGCCTGAGTTACGCGCATCCGAAGTGAAACTCGGACGGGAACATGCAGCGCCCCTCGGAGGGGTAGACTTCTAGTTTAACTCGGCAATGCTTCGCCGGGATGAAACATGCGCGAAGCCAGACTTCGCGCAGTTTGCCGCATCGACGAAGCCGCTCTTGAAAACGGCAGTCGATGCGGCAGTGAAACTTACTTCTTCAAGCCCGAATCAGCGCGCAGCGCTTCGGCCCGGTCAGTACGCTCCCACGAGAACGACATCGCGGTCTGCTTCTCGCCTTTGGAATTGGTGTATTCCACTTTCGCCGGAGTGCGTCCGAAGTGACCGTAAGCAGCCGTGGTCTGGTAGATCGGATGCACCAGGTCGAGCATCTGCAAGATGCCGTAAGGACGCAGATCAAAATGTCGGCGAATCAGCTTCTCGATCTTGTCATCGGTGATCTTGCCAGTGCCAAAAGTGGTGACCGAAATCGAGGTCGGTTCGGCCACGCCAATCGCGTAGCTGACCTGCACTTCACAGCGATCAGCCAAACCAGCAGCGACGATGTTCTTGGCGACGTAACGCGCGGCATAAGCAGCTGAGCGATCCACCTTGGACGGATCCTTGCCCGAGAACGCGCCGCCACCGTGACGCGCCCAACCGCCGTAGGTGTCAACGATGATCTTGCGACCGGTCAGGCCGGCATCGCCCACGGGTCCGCCGATCACGAACTTGCCGGTCGGATTGATGTGGAACTTGGTGCCCTTGTGCAGCCACTTGGCCGGCAGCACTGGCTTCAGGATGTGCTCGCGCACGGCCTCGACCAGATCCTTCTGCTTGACGCTTGGATCATGCTGAGTCGACAGCACCACGGCATCAATCGCGACCGCCTTGCCGTTTTCGTAGCGCAAGGTGACCTGCGATTTTGCATCCGGACGCAGCCACGGCAGCGGCGACTTCTTCGCCTTGCGCACCTTGGTCTGTTGCTCAACCAGTCGATGCGACAGATGAATCGCCGCCGGCATGAATTCTTTGGTTTCGTTAGTCGCATAGCCGAACATCAGGCCTTGGTCACCCGCACCCTGCTCTTCCGGCTTCTTGCGATCAACGCCCTGGTTGATGTCCGGCGACTGCTTGCCGATCAGGTTCAACACGCCGCAGGTCGCGCCATCGAAGCCGATGTCAGAACTGTTGTAGCCGATGTCGACAATCACCTTGCGGGTAATGCTCTCCAGATCCACCCACGCCGAGGTGGTGATTTCGCCGGCAACAATGGCGACACCAGTCTTCACCAAGGTCTCGCAGGCAACGCGTGCGCGCGGGTCTTGCGCGATGATCGCGTCGAGCACGGCATCGGAGATCTGGTCGGCAACCTTGTCCGGATGGCCTTCGCCCACCGACTCGGAAGTGAAGAGGAAGCTGCTCATCGCTGGACGTATCCTTGTATTCGCATGAAGGGATGGATTGCGGGCGCGCATCATACATTGCGCGCACGCTGACTGCATGACGACCGTTTCCACGGCGCCCACCAGGTCGGCTATCGTTCAGCCGCCGACAGCCGGCCAATGGAAGCGTACTTTAGCAATGGACTCGTTAAGCCAGATCGTTCTTGGCGCCGCCGTCTGCGGAATCGTCAGTCGTCAGCCCCTGCGTCGATGCCTGGTCTACGGCGCTGCATTGGGCACCTTGCCCGATCTGGACGTGCTGGTGCTTGGCCATCTTGATCCAGTCGAGCAGTTCGTCCGCCATCGCAGCTTCAGTCATTCGTTGTTTATGCTCACGGCCGTCGCGTTGCCAATGGCGTGGTTGCTACGGCGCTTGGATTCCGCATTGAGCGCAGTCGACGCGCGACGCTGGTCGCTGGCCGTCTGGCTGAGTTTGATTACGCATCCTTTGCTGGATGCCTGCACGGTCTACGGGACGCAGATCTGGTGGCCGCTGATGCCGCCGCCGACGGCGTGGTCCAACGTGTTCATCATCGACCCCTTGTACACGTTGCCGCTATTGGTGGCGTGTGCGTTGGCGTGGCGAAGGCACCGACATGCCACGCGCGTGTTGGGGGCTGGATTGCTGGTGGCACACGCTTACTTGCTGTTTGGACTGATCGCGAAACAGCACGTGGAGCAGCAGGTCGAGGCGGCGTTGCAGGCGCGATCGCAGCCGTATGACGCAATCCTGGCAACGCCCGCGCCTTTCACTACCCTGCTATGGCGCGTGTTGGTGCGAACGCCCGACGGGCACGCCGAGGTCTGGTATTCGCTGCGTCGTGGTGGCGATCAGCCGCTGCCGCTGATTCCGATCGCCAGCGACGCTGGCTTGCGAGCGACCCTGCCAGCTCTGCCGGCCTTGGCCACCTTGCAGTGGTTCAGCCGTGGCTACCTCAAAGCCGAAGTCGTCAATGACCGACTGCGGATAGCCGATCTGCGCATGGGGGCCGAACCCGACTATTTCTTTGCGTTTGAAATTGCTGAAAAAGGCGCCGACGGATGGCAGTCGATTGCTCCACAACGGGTGCAGATGGAGAGGCCGCGAGCGACTCGACTTGGCGAAATCATCGAGCGCTTGTAGGGCCAACGAAGGTATTTCAAGGGCACCCTCACCCTGGCGGCCGCAACGCCTCCGATGGCTGGGTTTGCAGCGCCACTGCCGAGTGCTGCGTGGGTGCCTGCGCCCCCAGTTTCGCCAATACCGCGCAATTGCGGCAGCCGATTCGGTGCAGATGGCTCCGAGCCATGAACTGACATAAATTGCCACTGGCAAATTGGGTCAATCTAGCTATGCTGGATCTCGGGGAGAGTGACGGGACGAGACGATGAATTCGATTGTCGGTCGACTTGGACTTGTAGGCCCTGCCCTCGTCGGGCAGGGGTTAGACGTGGTTGAGGGCGCTGCGCCGCCTCCTTCAGCCGACGTGGTGCCGATGCCGCGGCGTGCCGAAGCCCCAGACTATGCGGGTATGTTGGCATCGATCCGCGCCGGTGACGCGGCTGCAGAATCGCAATTGCTGCAAGCACTGACCGCGCCGCTGCAAGTGGTACTGCGGCATCGTGCCAGGCACGCCGAGAGCGTCGATGACCTTTGCCAAGAGGCGCTGATTGCGGTGCTGCAAGCCGCGCGCCAAGGCCGCGTAAGCAATCCCACGGTGTTGGTTGAGTACGCTTTGCAGACCGCGCGCCAGTTGGCCATGAATGCGGAACGCAAGCGCTCGCGCCGGCAAACCACCAGCGTCGCCGAGATTGCAGACACCGCGGATGAAACCCAGCGTGAAATGGGCGAACTCATCGATGAGCAGCGCCACACCGAGAAGCTGCGCAACTGCGTCGATACGGTGCTCGCGTCGATGCACAGTGAGCGTGATCGCCAACTGCTGCACAGCTACTACTTGAACGAAACCTCATCTGCCGATTTGCAAGCGCAGATGACCATGAATTCGCAGCAATTTGGCAAAGTGCTGCATCGCGCACGTCAGCGTTTCAGCCAGATCTGGCAAGCGCTGAAGTACGACGCATCCAACGCCTGAGGCGGAGTCTGACTATGAACATGTCAATTTCGAATGCTGACAACGTTCTCCTGCGTGCGTGGCGGCGGAACGAATTGGACCCGGTGGCTGCCGATGCGCTGGAAACCAGGCTCTTTTTTGAGCCTGACCTGCTCGCTGCCGCGCAAAGCGATCAACACCTGACCAGCGCGCTGGCCGGCGGATCCTCTGCGCATGCCCCAAGTGGAGCAGCGCAGATTGCAGCGACCCAAATTGCAGCGAAAGCCGTGCCGCTCTCCAGCAGACAGCCATGGTCTCTGCTGCTCGCTGCTGGCCTAGGTGCGTTGGCCGTGTTGCCCTTCGCGAGCCAAGGGCCAACGCCTGCCGCCGTAGGAAACATCGAATGGGTCAGCGTTGATGTGCGCCGCGGCAGCGAGAGCGAGGCATTGCTGGTCGCCCCTCGCGCCACAGCCTCGTTGGTGGTGATCGAGATTCCAGCACCCGCCAACATTAGCGGCCCTTACACCTTGAGCCTCGTGGCCGCTGCAGGCAGCGAGCGACCCATCGTCTTGTCTGGCTTGCATGCTACCGATGGCCTGCTCAGCCTCGCCATTCCACGCGATGCGCTGGCGGGCGGCGACTATCGAATCGAAGTCGCCACTGCCGAAGGTGTTGTGCCCGGAGAAGCGTTGCAACTGCGTTATCAGCCGCAAATGCGAGGCCAATAGCCAAAGCTATTGGCGGAGTGAGGAGCAAGTCCAGCGCGGCCAGACCAAGCGAGCTACTTTCGATTGGTCCGTTACAGGCCACTAGTTGCCTTCACCTTCTCCGGGATCGCCGTCGCCATCGCCCATGAGTCCCATCGCTTCGGCCAACCACCCGCCGATCTCGTCGGCCAACGATGTGTCATCGTCGGTGGAGCCAGCTTCAACGGCCACCGGCTCGGCCGCAACTTTGTCCTCAGCTTGACCAGACATGGGACTCATCACCAGGAGCAAGCCTGCGCCGCAAGCCAACAATGTCTTTTTAAAACCATGGGTCAGCGAAGAGTATGCTTGTGCGGACGACAGCAGTTCGGTATCAAAGAACAGCCGGGTCTCGATCCCGCGGGCTTGCTGCTCTTGCCGCAGAGTGCGATCGGACTGACCCAACAACGCCAATTCCGATTGGCGGCTCGCCACTTTGGATGAGCGGAAAAAGCGAATTGCTGAATGGATGAAAGTAGACATGGCCTTGCTCCGAATTTGCCGCGCCAAATTGGCTGGGCTTCAGAAGTACAAGTGTCATGACAGGGTGATGATTCGCACCCGCTGAATGAAGCGACTGCCGTGATGTGATGTTTGTTGCGTGATCAGGGGTCCAGCGAAGGTCCGTTGCGTAGCAGGAACCATCCGGCCCAATGCGTCGGATGTCGGCTGAATGGGGCTTGCCGAAGAGCCAACACGGCACCCTTCAGCGCCTCCGCGGGCGACTCGGGTACCTGCGCCAAGCGCTGGTGAAACTCGCGTGCAAAAGCCTGCGCCACGCGATCCGACACCGGCCAGCGGGTGGCCAGCACCGCACCGGCGCCCGCATCAATCAAACTGCCGGCGACACCGCCGACGCCAAGTGATCGACCCGACGAACTTGTGGCTGTGTCACATGCACCCAGCACCACGAGCGCGGCAGCCACAGGCATGCGCCGAAGCCTGAGAGCGCTGACAAAGTCTGGCTCGCCATTCTTGTTGACCAGCCATAGACCCGCGTCTTCCACCCGACCCGTCTCGCCGCTGCCGTGCGCGGCCAAATGCACCAACGCGTCCGGATCGGCCAACGCGTCGGCCAACTCATTGCGCGTCATCGCCGGGAGACGACGTTGCGGCAGAGCCGGCCACTGTCCGCTGACCTCGGCCAACTCGCGTGAGGCGGCGGCAAGCACCGGCAACGTATCCGATACAGCGCTGGCCGCCGCGCCCAAATGCAAACGCGAGAAATCCGCCAGCCGCTCTGACCTCAGCGATTGCAGGACAGTCAGTTCGCTGGTTTCAACCAGACGTTTGGTCGGGTCGCCGGGTGCGGGCAGCAGAGCCCACGGCAACGCCGACAAACTGCCATCGATCAACAACTGCAAGCGCTCAGGCGCACGCTCGAAAAGGGCAGGCCAGCGAAGTGCTGTAGAGAGCGCCATCACCTGTCCATCAATCGCATCGCGCGACCCGTGGGCGTTCGCCAAAAGCAGTTGCAGGGCGCGTGTTGCTTGGCGGATTCCCGCCGCGTCGAGATCATCACGCCACTTCCAGGCGCCTCGATCAAATGTCATCGCTCCCGCTCGATCACCGGCGACGATGACGTACAGAAGACTGCCGCGCTGGCCGATGGCTTGCGCGCGCTGCACGATATCGTCCGTGTGCAAGGGCCTCGTCGCTGCAGTTGCCTTCGGGAGCTTGGCTTCCGTCGCAGTCAACCTGAGCAACAGGCGCTCGCGTTCTGGCGAGTTGCTTGATTGGCTGGCGTCGGCATCGGCGAGCGCGCGCTCGATCTCGATCAAGGTGTCGGCGTCGACATGAGTGGCGAACGGTTGTTGTTCAATCGCCCGCAGCAATTCGAGACTGCTCAAAGCGAGACGCGCGGCAGACCCATCCAGCGGACCGTTGGCCAATTGCCACAGCGGAGCGGCGGCGAAAATCTTCAGCTTGCTGAGCAAACCATTGCGGAGCGCCGGGCTGCGCACGCCTGCCGCAACAGCCACCCCCCGCTCAATGGCAGTCGCCGCAATCGCCAACGCACCGCCGGCATCGCCGCGGGTCTCGCGCGCCATCTGCAGCGCCTCCGCGAGTTCAAGAAACAACGTCAGATCACCCTTTGCCAGAGCTTGATCTGCCGCCGGCGACAACGTGCTCTCGGCATCAAACTGCGGCGTGGAAGTGCCCAGCCGCAAGCGCAATGCGTGCAGACGCATTTGATTGCGCCACTGCAGTGATCGGGCCGACTCGGAGAGCAACTCCAACGTGGTGCGCGCTGCCTGGGGCCGCCCGGCGGCAAGCTCGATGTTCGCGCGTTGCAACATTGCGGTGGTGTACAGTGAATTGCTCGGGTCGCGCGACAACCGGGTGGTCGCGAGATCAAGCAACTCCAGTGAACCCACAAAGTCGGCGCGAGTCGCGGCCAGTTTGGCCAGCGAGACCTGGATGTCTGCCACTACAGTTTCTTCGTTTCGCTGCTGCGCGCTCAGCAGCGAACTGCGGAAGAAATGCTCGGCGCGAAGCGGTTCCTGTGCCAGTTCATACGTCTGGGCGATCTGGCGCTCGACCCGTGCAACATCCACCACGCGTCCGAGACGCCGATGCAAAGTGAGCGCGTCATCCAGCAACATCAGCGAGCGCTCGAAGTTGCCGTCCCAACGAGCCAACTGCGCCTGCACCAGCCACACCCGTGCCATCAAGAGGTCGTTCTCACTGCGCTTGGCCACGGCGGCGGCCAGTTCCAGCTCCTCGCGCGCTTGCGCATACCGTCCATCGAATAGCAGCGCCGTGGCGCGTGAGTTGCGTGCGCCAGCCTCTGCCGAAAGATCGCCGATTGCCGCAAATCGCTTGATCGTCGTTTGATAGCAGCGGGCAGCCGCAGCGGCGTCGCCACCAGTCCGCAACAGAATGCAGCGGCCATTCGCTGCACGCGCCGAGAGGTCGGCGAGTTGGAGACGCTCGGCCTGGGTGATCACCTGCGCGAACGCCTCATCTGCACCGGGCGCGCCTTGGAGCAGCAGGGCACCAGCGATTTCGACCAAGGCAAAAGACGCAGGGATTGAGTCGCCCATGGCCGTTGCCTCCTGAATGACCAAGCGGGACCAGGCGATCCGCTCGGCGGCCAATCCGCCCCAAGACGCCAGATGCGATAGTTGAATCAGCGTCCAGAGTCGCGCCCTGGATTCGCCGCTAGCGTCTGCATTCCACAACGCCCCCCAAGCCTCGATCAATGCCGCCAAGGCAGCGACTTCGTCACCCTCGGAATTGACCGCAGCGATCTGCTCGGCGATTCGTGAGCGTCTGCTCAGCGATTGCCAGCGCTGACCTTCGTTGCCTTCGAAACAGTTGACAACGACCTGCAATCTTGCCCAAGCAAAGTGATTGGCCACTCGCAGGTTGAGCCTGACTTCGCCCTGCGCATTGCTGTGCACGCTCACCGGCTCGGTCGCGTATCCCCAAGGCTCGGAATTGATCCAGCGCGCCTTGCCCGCACCGGCGGCGATTCGCACATCGATGCCGTGCTCGTGCAACTCGATCAGATACTGTCGATCAGAATCCAGACCGGTAATGCGCAAGGCCGGGTTGGCGAAACTCGCAACAGGTAGCGCAGTGTCAGCACAGCCATCGACCGCCGTGGTGATCGGCAAGGAATCCATCGGCATTGGGCGCGCGTGTAGTGCGCCACCCAAAAGCAGGCACATCCAGAACCATCGCATGCGCAGATGATGGCCCATCTGCATGGTCGGTGACGAGTGCGCCAAGCAATGCGCGAATTGCTGCGCTTGCCAGCCACCAAGTTGAAGTCAGCGACGTTGATTTGATGCGTCAGGAGACTCGAAAGAGAGCGCATCGACCGCACGAATCAGTTCCCGCAGGCTCAAGGCATTGATGTTTGTCGTCGCGTTGAATGCCGTTTGAGCAGACGGCGAGTGACCCAGCAGGGGTTGCTCGGCTCGCGCCCTCGACATGAGTTGCAACTGGGGTGTCTGTCCGCTCGCACTTGGGATTGCGCTGCGAACGGCATCGAGAAAGCGAACTGGAAGCCATTGCTCCTTGATGGCCTTCGGCAAGAAGCGCAGGGCGGCCAAGGTAAATTCGCCCCCCGCGATCGTTTCGTAAGCGAACTCACCAACTTGCGCGGCGGCCACATGCACCCATCGTGTCGCGAGCGAAGTGTCACGAGCCAGATCTGTGCGCGTGCTTTTTGGTTGCGCGGAAAAACCGAACTTCGCCCACCCAATAGGGCTGGCAAGCGGCAGGTAGCGACGGCGACGCCCAGAATCCTGATGGTGTTGTGGGCACTTGCCAACGAGGTCGGCTTGCCCGCCTTCTGCCGCTGCACATGCCTTTGACCCGGGATGGGAGCAGTCAAAAAACAGGGTAACGCTCAGCCTTCCCGCATGCGGTAAAAGCATGGTGGTGAAGTCCGTACTCGTGATGCAACCTCCGCTCAAATAATCAAAAGGAACCAGCGCCTCGCTCAAATCATCGTCTTCTGCAGCCGTCGGGTCCCGCAACTGGGTGGCATGACCGGCGAACTGGATCACCGCCTGCCCACCGTCGGAAGTGGTCTCGAGCAGTTCAGCGATGGCGGCCTCGATGCAAGCGCGAGTGGCCATCTGATCCTTCAGGATCTGAACTTCAAAATCCAAGGTTGCAAGCACATCGGCCCAACGAACGGCATCGGCAACACAAGCCAGCAAGGGCGCGTCCGGATAATTGTCAATGCCGATGCACAAGGCACGTCGAGAACGAGCACTCGCTGCCGATGGCGCCGAACTGTCGTCGGTCAGCCGCCGGCGCGGAGTGGATTCGGTTGCGGATGAAGTCATCGCAACTCCCAGGGCGCTGAAGACGAATCCGGGGCCGTGCTCACCCCGCAGCGGCCTACGGCGGCAGCCTGCGCTGCGGGCCGTTCGCTGCAACGCGTCTCGTATGGAAAGCCCAGCACACAACCCCCAGCAGGTCGGCAGGATCGCAGGCGCAATCCGGTCCGTTGCTGTCTATGTGTCGCAAGTGGGCGAAAGTTCGCACCCTTTCCTCAGCCGGCGCAAGAAAGGTGCCCGGCCACCCGCGTCGCACCCATCTGAGAAGGTCCCGACGGCCGTCAAAACGGCCATCGGACCCAGCGTTCGCTCAGACCGACCCGCGCCTGCCCCGATCTCAATACGCCGCGTTGTGTACTGCTTGCACCGAGCGCCCACTGGGATCCAGCACGTTCTTCAGCGAGGCGTCCCACTCCAAAGCCGCTGCCGTTGAGCAAGCCACGGAAGGGCCGCCGGGAACACATGCAGCCGCCCATGCCTGCGGATAGTGGCGGTGAAACAGGTCGCGATACAGGTAGGCCTCTTTGGTCTGCGGCGTGTGGTAGGGAAACCGGAAGCGCGCGCTGGCCAGTTGCTGATCGCTGACCTGGGCGTTGGCATGCGCCTTGAGGGAATCGATCCATGAATAGCCGACACCGTCAGAAAACTGTTCTTTCTGGCGCCACAACACGCTGTCGGGCAGGTAACCGGCAAACGCCTCACGCAAGAACTGCTTCTCGATCCGATCGCGCTGCTTGCCTGACAACTTGACCTCAGGATCGAGCCCCATCGCCACATCGATGAAGCGGCGATCCAGAAACGGTACCCGCGCTTCCACGCCCCAAGCACTCATTGATTTGTTGGCGCGCAGGCAGTCAAACAAATGCAGGGCATCCAGCTTGCGCACGGTTTCCTCGTGCAGGGCTTCGGCATTGGGGGCCTTGTGGAAATACAGATAGCCGCCGAACAACTCGTCGGAGCCTTCGCCCGACAACACCATCTTGATGCCCATCGCACGAATTCGCCGCGCCATCAGATACATGGGCGTCGAGGCACGGATGGTGGTGACGTCGTAGGTCTCAAGGTGATGAATGACATCGGCCAGTGCGTCGATGCCTTCCTGCACGGTGAAGTGCAACTCGTGATGGACCGTGCCGATGTGCGCGGCCACTTCGCGCGCGGCTTTGAGATCCGGTGATTCGAGCAGGCCGACAGCGAAGCTGTGCAGCTGTGGCCACCACGCCTCGGTCTTCTCGTCTTCTTCGACGCGGCGGCTGGCGTACTTCTTTGCAATCGCCGCCACCAGCGATGAATCCAGGCCGCCCGACAGCAGCACGCCGTAGG
>JBQTGY010000135.1:0-16394 GCA_052390415.1 Pseudomarimonas sp.
TCTGGCCGCGCTGGACTTGCTCCTCACTCCGCCAATAGCTTTGGCTATTGGCCTCGCTCCGGAGCGGCGTCCATCACGCCCATCCCGTCGCGATCCCACTTCCGCTTCATCCGTTACAGCCCACTAGCTTTCGCTCGTCATTCCCGCGAAGGCGGGAATCCAGCTCTCGCTCGTCATTCCGGCGCAGGCCGGAATCCAGTGTTCGCCTCGCTCGCCTTTGTCTGGCTTGCCGCGCGGTTTCGGCGGCCGCCGCCGCAGGCGGCCGAAACCCTACGACAACCCATCACGATGCGAGAGAAGCGTAGGCGCACGCGAACATGGAAAGGAAAGTCACAAAGGCCACCAGGCCAAACCAAAACTCACCCCGGCGGTCGATAACAGACAATCTCCCCCGCCCCCACCGGTCGACTGAACAAATACCCTTGCGCCACCTCGGTGTCGTGTTCCAGCAAGAACTCACGCTGATGGGAATTTTCGACGCCTTCGGCGACGACGGCCAAGCCCAGGCTGCGGGCGATCAAGAGGATCGAGCGGCAGATGGCGACGTCGGCGGGGTTGTGTGGGATGCCGCGCATGAAGGTGATGCTGATCTTCAGGCAGTCCAGCGGCAGGTGGCGCAGGTAGCTGAGCGAGCTGTATCCCTCGCCGAAGTCATCAATGGTGATGATCACGCCGCGTGCCTTCAGAGCGCGCAGGGTGCGCAGGGCTTCGGGGGCCTCGTCGATCACGACCCGTTCGGTGATCTCGACTTCGAGCGAGCTGCCGGCCAAATCAAACCTGTCCAGCGCATCCCCAACGATGGCGTCGAAGTCTTCATTCAGAAGTTGGCGAACGCTGACGTTCACGGCCACGCGCTCGATCTCCAAGCCTGCGCTGCGCCACTCGGCCAATTGCCGGCAGGATTCGCTGACCACCCAACTGCCGATGCGCACGATGTCGCCGGTGGTTTCGGCATACGGGATGAACTCCGTTGGCGACACTTCGCCAAGCAGGCGGTTGTTCCAACGCAGCAGGGCTTCAACCGCGCGCAAGCGCCCGGACGCCACGTCCACCTGCGGCTGATAAAGCAGCCTGAATTCGTTGTTCTCCAGTGCGCGCCGAAGCTGAGTTTCGACTAGCAAACGATGCGAGACCTTGTCGGCCAAGGCGGGGTCAAACGCTTTCCAGGTATTGCGGCCACGACGCTTGGCTTCGTGCAAGGCAACGTCGGCGCTTTGCAGGAGTTGTTGCACGGTGGTGCCATCGTCGGGATAACTTGCCAGCCCCAGCGAGCTGGTGATGACGAACTCTTCGCGGTCGACCGCAAATGGCTTGGAAAACGCGTGCGTAATCGTCTCGGCCAACTGGCTGGCAAGGGCTTTGCCGCCGGCATAGATCAGCAGCAGGAACTCGTCGGCACCGAAGCGAGCGACCTTGCCCATATCGCCAGTTGCTGATACCAAGCGCTCGCCTGCTTGACGCAATAATCGGTCGCCGGCTTGATGACCCAGCAGATCGTTGACGACCTTGAAACGATCCAGATCTACGTGCAAAACGCTGGGTGCGCTATCCAGACGTGCCTGTTCCAGTGCGTGCGCGACTTCCGCCAACAGGGCGTCGCGATTCGGCAGGCTGGTCAGGGGATCGGTCAGGGCGCGACGATGCAGATCACGCGCGGCGGACTTCTCGGTGGTGATGTCCTGCAAGGTTCCAGAGACACGGAATACTTGACCATCACGATGCCGCGCGCCGCCAATCAGACGCACCCAGCGGCGCTCCGAGTTCGCGGTAACCAGTCGGCACTCGATTTCGAACCCACGGCCCAAGCTCGCGGCGTCTTCAAATGCGATCTCGACCGCCGCGCGTTCGCGGGCTCGGATCAGCTCGTACAGTCGCTGCAAGCTGACCTTTTCGGATTTCGCGACGGCCAGAATTTCATGCATGGTTTGCGTCCAGTACATGGTGTTCTGGACCGGGTCCCAATCCCAACCGCCGATGCGCGCCAGCGTTTGCGTTTGCCGAAACAACTCGCGATCACGGGTCAGTTCGCTGATGTCACTGAAGGTGGTGATGGCCTGAAAGGGATGGGTTTCGCCATCGCGAAACTGTGGGGTGGAGGTGACATCCAGCCAGATGTGTCGCGCCTCCGCTTTCAGGTAGACGCCAAGTGTCGTGCTTTGAATGGTGCAGCCTTCGCGCAAGGCGCGCAGGTGTGGCACCTGGCTGTGCGGAATGGTTTGGCCGTCACTGTCCAGTAGATCCCAACGACCCTTGTCATCGAGTGACGCGATCAAGTCTTCCGCGCTCAAGCCGGCAATCCGGCAGGCGCTGGGGTTGAGCGAAATGACATGCCCGTAGGCATCGTGAATCAGCACACCTTTGTCCATCGCCTGCAGCAATTGGCGATAGCGCGCTTCGGAGGCACGCAGTTCCTTGTCAGCTTCAACGCGATGGCTGATGTCGCGCGCCACCGCCATCACCTGCGGGCCATCCTCCGTGATGAAAACGCAGGAATGAACTTCCACCGGAAACTCGGCCCCATCGGGCCGTCGATTGGTGGTCTCGTGCACGAACGATTCGCCGGGTGGATGCTCGGCAAGCACTTGCGCAATACGGTCAGGCGGCAGACGTGGATTGAGCGTGTAGATGCTCATGCCGACGAACTGGTCGTGACTCAAATCGAAGCGTTGGCATGCAGCGGTATTGGCTTCGACGATCCTGCCGTCGCGATCCAGCACCGTGACCGAGTCGGGTACTGCGTTGATCAGGGTGACAAAGCGTTGCTGGGCGGTCGCGAGTCGATGCGCCGTCGCCTGCAGATCGCTGGACGTGTGGCTCACCGTCGGAGCGGTAGATGCAGGGCCCTCACTAGGATCCAGACATTCGCGCGCTGCGGCCTCATCGGTGCTGTTGCCCGATGCGGCGACATCGTGAGGATTCGCGCCCATGGCCGCATTCTGCCGCAGACCGCGTGCAAACGGCGATTACAATTTATGACGGACTACATGTGGCTGAAACGGTATCCCGAAGACGCCGATGTCAGTTCGAACTGGCTTCGCCACTGGCTGTGGCGAAGGAGCGACCAGCCAGCCCGACCTTCGAACCATTGATGCGACCCAGTTGAGCGGAAATCCAGCGCCCGGTGTCGACCAAGGCATCCAGATCGATGCCGGTGGCAAGGCCCAGACCATGCAGCATGAAAACGGCATCTTCTGTGGCGAGATTGCCGCTGGCACCCTTGGCGTACGGGCAGCCTCCCAATCCTGCAACGGAGGAATCCACCACGCGCACGCCAGCATCAAGACAGGCATACACGTTGGCTAGCGCCTGTCCGCGCGTGTCATGAAAATGCACCGCCAATCGAGCCATCGGAATCTCGCTGGCGACGGCAACAAGCATGGTTCGCGCCAGCGCGGGCGTGCCCGCGCCGATGGTGTCGCCGAGGGAGATCTCATAACAACCGAGGGCATTCAAGGCGGTCGCCATGCGCACCACATCTGCGATTGGCACGGCTCCTTGATATGGGCAGCCGAGCACGGTCGACACGTAACCGCGCACCTTCAACCCATCGGCCAGCGCTCGTTCGGCGACGGGGCGGAAACGCTCGATGCTTTCGGCGATGCTGGCGTTGATGTTGCGCATGCTGAAGGCTTCCGACGCCGCGCCAAAAATGGCGATCTCAGAGACACCCGCTGCGCGGGCGCGCTCGTAGCCGGCAAGATTGGGCACCAGGACCGGATAGCCCACGCCGGGCCGCCGATTCAAACCGGCCACCACCTCGGCTGCATCCGCCATCTGCGGAACCCACTTCGGACTGACGAAGCTGGCGACTTCTACCGTTGAATGACCCGCTGCCACCAGACGCTCGATCAGTTCGAGCTTGGTCGCCGTGGCAACAAATCCGGCTTCATTCTGCAAGCCATCGCGTGGCCCCACTTCAACGATGCGGACCGCATCGCTCATCACTGATCAGCCTCGGGGCTGCGAATGAAGTTGAGCGGTTCGGAAGTGTCGAACATGCCGAGTGGACTGAGTTGCTGGTGCTGCGATTGCCCATCGCCGCGCACGCGCACGGTGAGGCTGCCGTCTTCCAGCAAGACATCCGCTTCGAGATCGCGCTCCAGTCCAAGTCTGGCAAGCTTTTCATGGCGAACCTGCAGCAACTGCAAGCGATCCTTGCCCCGCAGTCGATAGCCGAACAAATAGACATCGCCGGGATGGTCAAAGCTGTTGCTGTTGACGTCAAAGCTTTGATTGGCCCAGGCAGCGGACACCGCCAGCGCCTTGTTACGACCCAGAATGAGAGTATTGATCTGGGTCGCAGCACTTTCACGCAAGCCTTCCTTGCGGCGCTCGATGGTGCGTACCGAGCACGTCGGATCGACGAACACCTGGATCTCGCCCGCCTCTTCTTCGTTATCCGTCTCCGATAACCAATGGCCGACCAAGGCTTGGTCGCAATCGGCGGCTGAGTTGGTGAGGGGATGTTCGGGCGCATGTTCGAACAAGGTGCGCTGGCAACCGCTGGCCAGCACGCCAAACAATGCGGCGATGGCAAACGTCGAAAACCGGGGTCGGTTCACAATGGCACCTCTTTAGCGACTCTCATCCCCGCGCAGGCCCACTGCTGTCCGAGGTAACCGAGCGTCACGTTGGCGGGGGCGACGAGATTTGGAATCAAGCGGCTTTGGGGTCGGATCGCGTGCCGGGTCAGTCGATCAGCCATGTCATTCAACCGAAAACCGTGCCAGTACGGCGTCGGCTTCAACAAACTCACCCACCACCGCTGGCAATTCAAGCACGGTCGCCACCATCGGCGCGCGCAAGGTCAATTCCATCTTCATTGCCTCCATCACCAATACGGCCTGTTGTGCCTCGACGCGGTCGCCGACAGCCGCGTGCACCGCCACGATACGCCCCGGCATCGGCGCACGCAGGCGATCACTGCTGGTCGCTGCCGCTCCTGCAAAACCAAACGGCCGTGCGGGATGGAAGCGGTAACGTTGCGCATCGATGTGGACCAGGATGTCTTCGCCGGTCAAGCGCGCCGGCAAGCGCAGACTGCGACCGTCGACGAGCAGGGTCAGGTGCGTTGCGTCCTGCGCCAATCGTTTGACCGTCAGCGTCTGCGAACCCTGCAGCAGACGAAATTCGTCGGCCGTGCCTTCGACTTGCAATTCGATGCGTTGATCGCGCCACTGCAAGACCAAGGGTTGCGCACTGGTTTGACCAATTCGCCAACCGTCGGCCATCGCCCATGGTGAATGCGGGTCGGCGCCGGAACGTGCCTCGGCCGCGGCATCCACACGCTCCGCCAACAAGCGCAAGGTTGCCGCGGCAGCCAGTGCGGTCACGGGCGGTGCGTCTGGCAGACTCACAAACTCATCCAGATGACGATCCAGATAGCCGGTGTCGATACGCGCTTCCTGCACCGATGGATGCGCGATCAGGCGTTCCAGGAAGCCGATGTTGCAGGCAGGACCAACGACGTCGATGGCCGCCAAGGCATCACGCAGGCGCACCAGCGCCTGTTCGCGGTCATCGCCGAATGCGATCAACTTGGCGATCATCGGATCGTAAAACACGCTGACGACGTCGCCGGCATCGACGCCGGCATCGATGCGGATGCCGGGCATTGCATGCGGCAACTCCAGTCGCTCAAGTCGGCCGCTGCCTGGCAGGAATCCGCGCTCGGCGTCCTCGGCATACAGTCGCAATTCGATGGCGTGTCCGCGGGTGACTATCTGCGGCTGATTGAGCGGAAGTGGCTCACCTGCGGCAATCCGCAGTTGCCACTCAACCAGATCAAGCCCCGTGGTCGCCTCAGTGACCGGATGCTCGACTTGCAGACGGGCATTGATCTCCATGAAATAGAACTGGCCATCGGCGGCCAGGATCAATTCGACCGTGCCGGCGTTGACGTAATCGACCGCGCGACCGGCCTTGACCGCGGCCTCGCCCATGGCGACGCGCAAGGCCGGCGTGAGAGTGGGCGAGGGCGCTTCTTCCAATACCTTTTGATAACGCCGCTGCGCCGAACACTCGCGCTCGTTCAAATGCAGCAGGTTGCCGTGGCGGTCGCCGAAGATCTGGAACTCGATATGTCGCGGCGTTTCCAGATAGCGCTCCAGCAATACGCGATCACGTCCGAATGCGCTGGCTGCTTCGCGCTGGCAACTGGCCAGCGCTTCGACAAATTCGCTGGCCGCTCGCACCACGCGCATGCCTTTGCCGCCGCCGCCGTGCGCGGCCTTGATCATCAACGGGTAGCCAATGGCGTTGGCCTCGTTTGCCAGCCGCCCGGCGGACTGATCCTCGCCGCTGTAACCAGGCACCACCGGCACGCCATGCGCCAGCATCAGTTGTTTGGCGCCCGCCTTCGAGCCGAGCTTGCGCATCGATGACGCACGTGGGCCGACGAAAATCAGCCCAGCGGCTTCGACTGCTTCAGCGAAATCCGCGTTCTCGGAAAGAAATCCGAAACCCGGATGGATCGCATCGGCGCCGCTGCGGCGGGCTGCGTCCAACACCGCCTCCATGCGCAGATATGACTCCGTTGGCGGCGAACCACCGATGTGCACGGCCTGATCGGCCATGCGCACATGGCGCGCGCCGGCATCCGCATCCGAATACACCGCGACCGTCGCCACGCCCAAGCGTCGGCAGGTGCGGATGATGCGACAGGCAATCTCACCGCGATTGGCGATCAACAAACGTTTGATCACGACTGTCCCTTTATCAGCTGGTTTGACGTCGTCGAACTCATCGCTACTTGGCCCACTTCGGTCGTCGCTTGTCGAAGAAGGCAGCCAAGCCTTCCTGACCCTCCGCCGACACCCGCAAACCAGCAATCAGATCGGCGTTTTCTTCGTCTTGCGCGCGCCGCACTTTCGAATTGGGATGGGCGATGCGCGCCACCAGTCGTTTCGCCGCCAGCATCGCCTTGGGGCCGTTGTCGCGCAGCCGATCCACAGATTCCTTTACCGCGGCATCCAGTTCTGCCAGCGGCACGTGCTGATGCAACAAGCCGATGCGCTCCGCGAAGGCGGCGTCAAACAACTCCGCCGTGAGGAAGAGGCGGCGTGCCTGCCGTGGGCCGATGGCATCAATCACATAGGGTGAAATCACCGCGGGCACCAGGCCCAGGCGGGTTTCGGTCAGCGCAAAGCGCGCTTCGGAAGCACCAATGGCGATATCGCAACACGCGATCAAACCCACGCCACCGCCATAAGCCGCGCCATTCACCCGCGCAATCGTCGGTTTGGATAGCTGATCGAGCGTGCGCATCAGCTTGGCCAATTGCCGCGCATCGCGGCGATTGTCCTTCTCGCTGGCTTTGGCCATGCGCTTCATCCAGCCCAAGTCCGCGCCGGCAGAAAACGATTTGCCGGCACCAGTCAAGATCACCACTCGAACTTCGGGCGCGGCCTCGACTTCGCGCAGCACCTCGATCAAGTCATTGATGAGATTTTCATCGAACGCGTTGTGCACCGATGCGCGATGCAGGGTGATGGTGGCCGTGCCGGCGTCAACGGCGAGCAGTACGCTGGTCATTGATGGGTGTATCCGTAAAGTGCTGAGGTTTGCATGGGCTTACATCCGGAATACGCCGAACCGCTGCGGTTCGATGGGCGCATTCATGCTCGCGGAGATGGCCAAGCCCAAAACGCGGCGGGTGTCGGCCGGGTCGATGATGCCGTCATCCCAAAGCCGTGCCGTGGCGTAGTAAGGATTGCCCTGGGTTTCGTACTGCTCGCGGATCGGCGCCTTGAAGGCTTCCTCTTCGGCAGCGCTCCACTGTTTGCCGGCGGCTTCGATACCGTCGCGGCGCACAGTGGCCAACACACTGGCCGCTTGTTCGCCGCCCATCACGCTGATGCGCGCGTTTGGCCACATCCACAAAAAGCGCGCACCGTAGGCGCGACCACACATGGCGTAGTTGCCGGCTCCAAACGAGCCGCCGATGACGACAGTGAACTTGGGCACGTGCGAGCAGGCGACCGCAGTCACCATCTTCGCGCCGTCCTTGGCGATACCCGCGTTTTCATATTTGCGTCCGACCATGAAGCCCGTGATGTTCTGCAGGAATACCAGCGGGATGTTGCGTTGATTGCATAGCTCGATGAAATGCGCGCCCTTCAAGGCGCACTCGGCAAAAAGGATGCCGTTGTTGGCGATGATGCCAACCGGATACCCGTGCACGTGCGCGAAGCCGCAGACCAAGGTCTTGCCATAGCGCGCCTTGAACTCATGCAACTCAGAACCATCAACGATGCGGGCGATCACTTCGCGAATATCAAACGGACGACGTGTATCGGCCGGCACCACGCCATACAACTGCGAAGGCGGGTAGAGCGGCTCGATCGGTGTCTGCAAGGCCAGCGGCATCGGCTTCACCCGATTGAGATGACGCACCACGTCGCGGGCGATTTCCAAGGCATGCGCGTCGTTCTCCGCCATGTGGTCGGCCACGCCCGAGGTGCTGGTGTGCACCTCGGCACCGCCCAAGGATTCGGCGTCGACCACTTCACCTGTCGCCGCTTTCACCAGCGGCGGACCACCCAGAAAAATTGTGCCCTGATTCTTGACGATGATGGATTCGTCGCACATCGCCGGCACGTACGCGCCGCCCGCCGTGCACGAGCCCATCACCACCGCGATCTGCGGAATGTTGTCCGCGCTCAAACGCGCCTGGTTATAGAAGATGCGACCGAAGTGTTCGCGATCCGGAAACACTTCGTCCTGCAATGGCAGGAACGCGCCGCCGGAATCGACCAGATACACGCAGGGCAGGCGATTCTCGCGGGCGATCTCCTGCACCCGAAGATGTTTTTTTACCGTCAACGGAAAATAGGTGCCGCCTTTGACGGTCGCGTCGTTGGCTAGCACCACCACTTCCATCCCATGCACACGGCCGATCCCCGCGATCAAACCCGCCGCCGGCGCTTGCCCGTCGTACATGTCCTCTGCCGCCAAGGGCGCGATTTCGAGAAACGGCGAACCCGCGTCCAATAGGGCCGTGATCCGATCCCGCGGCAACAACTTGCCGCGCTCGGTATGTCGACTACGCGCCTTCTCGCCGCCGCCGAGTGCGGCCCGACTCAGGCGCTGCTTCAGCGTTTCCACCAAGGCCAGCAAGTGGGCGCGATTGTCCGCAAACTCGGACGAGCGGGGGTCAAGCTGGGAGACGATGGCGGGCATGGGCAGCGTGACTGAGGGAATTGGGAGCAATGTTGGCGATTGTAGGCGAGCGCGACCCTCCGATTGGGTTTGCTAGGGAGCAGCACACAATCACCCGCGTTTTTTGCGGCAGCCACGACGGGGAAAGAGCGCTGAGGTCGAGATTCGACTCGGTGCCTGTTCCCCAGTGCGCCGGATTCGGCCGGCGCAAACTGACTCGATGCATTCCATCGCGTGACTGGTTCAGGCGCCTAATCGGCTGGAAGATCAATTGAAATTCACGATCGCTGTGACACAGGGACGTCTAAACACAGCATGAACGCCCATGCCCGTGGCCGCTCTAAGAGTGTGAATTTCTTCTCACTAGCGACAGCGCGAGTGTGCGCAGTCGTGCCGTTGTGGCGAATCCAAAGTCAAGTCTTGTTGCAGTGCACAACATGAGTTAGCGTGCGCGCCGCTGAGCGAGAAGCGCCGGCTATCCAACCCAGTAACTTTCTTGTGTGCGCGCATCCGACGGATTGGGTGGTTCGTGCCAACCACTTGCGACTCGTCTCGGGCCGCTCCAGGGGATGTGTGAGAAAACTTGTTCAACGCTTGGCCGCAGGTCGGCTCCCGTTGCTGTGCCTTTTCGTTGGTCTGGCTTTGGCGGGTCTGATGGCTGAGGCGACCGCGGCACCGCCGGTGTCACCGCCAGTGGACACGAACGTATGCAACGGCATCAACGGTGACGGTGGCAGTACGCTGCAGAGCACCCCGGGCGTATGGTGGAACCCGCGCCGCGATGGCACCGGCTGGCAGCTATTGCGATTGGCGCAGGATCAAAGCCTGATCGTGACGTGGTACACGTACGACGGCATGGGCCGGCCGACATGGCTGTTGAGTTCTGCTGAGGTCGTTCAAGCCGACGGCACATGGCGCGCTGACCTGCATCGCTACACCTGGGTGTATGGCAGTGGAGCCAATCCGGGCTCCAGTGGTGGTGCCACGCGTGTGGGCTCGGTAGCCATCCGATTCGACTCCAGCGACCAGTCGCGCGCCGCCGTCAAATGGCAATGGGATGAAGCAGGCAGCGCCGCCCAACCTGACGAGTGCATTGGCAATTTCTCGCATGTGCAATCCAGGCCCGCTCCCAATGCTGTCAACGCAGCATTCACTGGTGCGTGGTACGAGGAAGCGCTATCCGGCTGGGGCCTGACTCTCAATGTCGTACTTTCTTCTTCAGCGGGGCAGGCCGAGTACCGCGAAACCTCAGCGCTGACCGTGTATGACGATGCCGGCAATCCGGTGTGGTTGCTTGGAGCCGCGCAGCCTGCGGGTAGCGCGCCACCGTTGAACACTGCGGACGCGTATCCGCTGACCGTTTATTTCTCTGGCACCGGCTACTCCAATGGCGTGCCAACAACAGACTGCGACGCCGATGCGGTCAGTTGCGTTTTGCTGATGACCAATGCGGCCGATTGGAGACGTAGTTACATCGATCCGGCAACGGGTCGCGCTGCTTTCGAATTGCACGCCACCGCTACCGAATTGCTAAGCGCGGCCGGACGGCCGATCAATGGTATGGCGATAACCCGCTTTGATCGACCGCTGGTCAACGCTGGCACAGATCGCGATGGCGACGGGGATCCTGATCCGCCGCTTGCCGCGCCTGACCAGTTGGGCGACAGCGTCGAAATCGAGAAGCTTTCCACCGCCAATCAAGTGGTTGTTGATCGCACCCGCTGCGAGGCGGTGGGTGCGGCCACCAGTTGCGTGGTTGTCGTCAACTGGAGTGCGCACCCGGAGCATTTCCCGCTTGCCTCGTTGTTCCAGCGCAATCTGACGACGGGAGCTGTCGAGATCTTGCAGAACGGTGGTGAAAGCGGCGAAAGCTTGGTTACCTTGCCCATTAATCAGACGTTGCAGTTCGAAGTGCGCCAGAATTCCAACGCAACGAGTGCACCGCTAGCGTTCAGCCCGGTGGTTACCGTCACCGGCAATCAGCTGCCCACTGCCAGCCTGACTGCACCGACTGCAAGTAGCAGCAGCTACACCGCCCCGGCCACCATCCAGTTGGCCGCCACCGCGAGCGATCCGGACGGCATCGTTCAGCGCGTTGAGTTCGTCCACAACAACGTCATCATTCACACGGACTACGCTGCTCCGTACGAATACACTTGGACCAATGTTGCTGCGGGGACTTACAGCGTTTCAGCGCGTGCGATCGACAATTTGGACGGACCCAGTGTCACCGCCCCCATCACGATCGTGGTCACCACACCACCTGTTGCCGTGCTACCCACCGAGGACTATCAGTCCGACAGCGTGGGTGCCACACCGGCCGAGTTCCGGGTTGATGAATCGGGCGCTGCGACCTACTCGATACCCTTGTACGCCGCGCCCGGAACCGCCGGCGTGGTGCCGAGCTTGAGTCTCAATTACTCCAGCCAGGCCGGGGTCGGCAGCATGGGTCGCGGGTGGTCCATTGGTGGCACCTCGGCGATCACTCGCTGCCGAGCAAGTTTGGAAGCTGGCGACACCGTCCCGACCACTGGCAAAGGCGACGATCCGCGAATCGGCTTCAACGCCGGTCCCCTCACGTTTACCGATTCTGATCGATTCTGCCTCGACGGCCAGCGCTTGTTGGAAGTCGCACCTGCGGCTGCTTCCGCGTGCCCAACCATCAGCGGCCAGTTCGTCCGTCAGTTGCGTACCGAGATCGAAAGCCATCGTCGCATCTGCGGCTACTCGCCGTCGGCAGCAGGAACGGGCAGCGGGCCCAAGTTCTTTACCGTCGAATCCAAGGATGGTTCCACCAGCTGGTTTGGTGATCGTCGTGCGGTCAGTGGTGCGGCGTCCAATGCTTTTCTGGCGGGCAACGCAACGGATCAAACCCAAACGGATACCTATTACCACTGGGCATTGGGTCGATTTGAGGACTCGACGGGCAACTACATCGACTACGAGTATCTGAAAGATCCCGGTGGAGCCGCGCGTCCCGGCGAGTTGCTGCTGCAGCGCGCCAGTTACACCGGTAAACGGGTTCTCGTGGGGCAGACTGAACCTGCGAGCCTTCCCTACGCGCATGTTGAGTTTCAGTACGAAGTGCCTTTTGGCATCGAAGACCGCAAGGGTTACTTTGCCGGCACCTCGGTGTGGTCGACGCGCAGACTCAAGCAGATCTTTTCCCGCGCCGATGGACAGGAACTGCGCGACTATCAGTTGATCTATGGCCAAGCGACCTCGGGTGCAAACGAAACACAACTGCAAGCACTGCAGGAGTGTCGCAATGCACCGCGGCCCGGCGGCGGCACCAATCGAGTCTGTCTGAACCGCACCGAGTTTCAGTGGAGTTCGGCGGTGCATGGTTTTCGCGCGCCTTCTCCCCAGTTCGATCTACCGACGGGGTCGCAATCGAAGTTTGGTGGAATGAAGTTTGGCGACGTCGACGGCGACGGTCGCTTGGACATGGTGTGGGTCAAGGACGGCCAGGAAAATGAAGTTTGCCGGACTGAGCAGATTCACGTCTTTTATGCCAGAGCCGGAGCAGGCGGCGCGCTTGAGTTCAAGAAAGAGGGCAGCGAAGCGTTTCTCTGCGCACCTCGTGAGTTTGACCGCGATGAAGGCGGCAGCCTAGACAGGAACTGGTTTCTGCTCGACTACAACGGTGACGGAAAAGACGACATATTTCTCCGCGGTTCGGCGCAATGGGTGGGCCGGCAGTCGCAGGGAACCGCGAGCGGAACGCAGAATCCGTTTAACCAAACAGCAGACCTGCTCGCCAGTATTCCGATTCCGGCCGGCAGCACCTTGGATCACCCAGTGCAGCGAGCGGATTTGAATGCGGATGGTCTTCCCGATCTGATTTACTACCACGAAGACCAAGAGCGCATTTTCGCGCGCTTGATGACGCGCGCCAGCGGCAGCGGAAGCCCCTACGTTTGGGGCGAACCGATGAGCGTGCAACTGGAGGGCATCAATGAATTGGCCGGCTCGCCGCCTCCCGGCGAACTGATGGGTTTGTACGCCAAAGGCGGCTTCGACCAGTTGAATGACTTCAACGGCGATGGCCGTTCCGATGTTGTGGTCGTCGTCGACGTCACTCGCGAATGCGGTGTCGGTGGCGGCGGCGGTGGACACGGAGGCCCACCGCACACGCCACGCCCACACCATCGTCCCGGTGGCCAATCCGTCCCCAACACGCCAACGACGGTGTGCACCATCCCGTTCCTGTACGCCATGGTCGTGAGCAAGGTGCCTCAGCCCGGCGCGGGCGGCAGCATCATCCTCAGCCAGTACCCCGGAGGTGCAATTGGCAACGGCTACTTCGAAGGTCTGCGCTTTGTCGACCTCAATGGCGATGGGTTGAGCGATATCTACAACCCCAACGTGCTTGGAAACCTGGCGAACATGACCTTCAGAGTCAACAGCGGCAAAGGCTTCCTGCCCAGCCGAATGATCCAGAATCCCGGATCGATCGCCATCACGGGCCAGCCCCAGATCCATGACGTGAGCGGTGATGGTCGCCCAGATATCGTATTCCCGTCGCACGCGGTGAGCACCACGGTCACTGACGGCGGCTACGGATTCGCTTTCAAGTTGGGCGTGCCCCAGGCAAGTGTTGCCGCTGACAATGGCGTCGGCTTCGCCAATGCGGATACCGGCCTGCCTGGCTGGCGCAACCTCGCGACGCGATGCCCAACACCCGCGTGTCTGAATGAAAACCGCGGCTTCTATTTCGGTGATTACAACGGCGATGGCGCGCTCGACTTCCTGCGGGTGAACTGGCGTGACGGTGCCTCTCGCGCCCAGCTCACTCTGAGCATCGATGAGCGTCGTCCACGCGACGTGATCGAGCGCTTCACCAATGGACTCGGTGCCAAAACCGAAGTCCGCTATGGTTCCCTCAACAACCGGGCGCACTATCGGCGTGATCGCGATTCGCGTAATGAGCTGAGCGTGGGTCGCGGCTCACCCGTGGAAGACGTGCATGCCCCGTGGTGGGTGGTGACCGAGGCCAAGAGCAGCGCGCCGACACAAGTCAATGTCAACGCAATGTCGCGGGTGTTGTATCGCTATGTGGGTGCCAAGATGCAGGCAGGTGGGCGGGGCTTTTTGGGCTTCCGGCAGATTCACACCATCGATGCCAATCACGACACCAGCCATGTGGTGACCCAGACTGAGTACATGCAGGACTTTCCCTTCATCGGGCGTCCGCATACAACCTCGACCAAGGTCGTGGAAAGTGCGTTTGAGGAAGATGCCTGCGCGATCTCGTTTGCTGACAGTTGTTTTGTCAGCGGTGCCGAGACGCCATTTGCGTATGGCGGCCGACTCATCGCCTTGGCCGAGAGCAACTGGATTCCACCCAGCGTGAGCTTGGCCTTTCCGGGTGCGCCGCAGCGGGTCGAGTTGCAGTCCACGCGTGAGACAACGTACGGATTGAGCCCCGCACCACTCAACACGGTGTTGAGCCGTGTCGAAACGTCCTACTCGTATCGCGACAGTGCGGGCACGCTCGACCCGTGGGGCAACGTGCGCAGCACCGAGGTCAAGACCTTTGACGGCAGTGGTGCGTGGCTGGCGACGGTGTCGACCGCCAACGAATACACGGTGGAAGACCCCGCACGCTGGCGCCTGGGCCGGCTGACCAAGTCCACCGTCACCCATCAGCGCACCGGCGAAGCCGCACGCGTGCGCAGCAGCGAATTCACCTACCAGATGAGCGGCGCGGCCACCGGCTTGTTGCTGAGCGAGAGCGTGCAGAATCATGTGCAAGGCACGGAGCGCAAGTATCAGCACTTACGCACGTTTCATGTGCTGGATGACTGGGGTAATCGCGTGCGCTCGCATACCTGCAGTACGGAGTTGAGCGAGGCGCAGTGCAAGGCGACTGCCGATGGCGCGGGCAGCAACTTTGTGTTTCAGACCGACGATACGGACGGCAGCCGTATCCAGCGTTATGGACGCACGCAGTTTGATGGTCGTGGTCGTTTCGTTGCGAAGTCGTTTGCGCCGTTCTGGAATGGCACGGCCGAAATCGAGCTGACCACCAGTGAGGTGATCGCCCCCCGCAATGACTTTGGCGATGTTACCCAGGCCAGCGACATCAACGGCGTGCAGTCACGCGCGGTGTTTGGCAGCATGGGCCGCGCTTACTACACCTGGACGGCGACGGTGCCCAATGGCGTGCCGGGTGCGGTCGGGCAGGGCGTGGCGACCACCACGACATACCGTTTCTGCGCGCAGTTGGGCGGTGCCTGCCCCAACGGTGCGGTATATCGCGAGCAGATCACGACCACCGGACAAGGCACGCGCTGGGTATATGCCGACGTGCTGGGCCGGCCGGTGATGGCGGCGACGCACACCCTGAATGCGGCTGGCAGCGGCGAGAGCATCGCCGCCAGTTGCACCTTTCATGACGCGTTGGGACGGGTCAACCTCACTTCGGAACCCTTCTTTTTGGGCGAACTGGGTGACCAAACGCCCGCCGTCAGCAGCGCCTCTTGCACGGTGGGCCAGCGTTTTTACAGTCGCACCGAATACGACGTACTCGGTCGCCCCCTGCTGACCACCCAGCCGGATGCCACGCATGCCTCCGGCATGAGCACCTCGACGTTTGCATACAGCGGCCTCACCACCACGCTCACCAATCCGCTGGGTCAGATCCGCACGGAAATCCGCAACGCGCTGGGCGAGTTGGTGGAGGTGCGCGATCACTACGGCCTTGCCATCAGCAACACCTATGACGCGGTCGGTAGCCTGCGCAAGGTCAGCCGCAATGGCGGTCGCGGGATGATCGAAAGCGTCATGCTCTACGACGACATGGGTCGCAAGATTCAGAGCAACGATCCCGATGCCGGCTCATGGAAAACGGTTTATAACGCCGCCGGTGAAGTGATCGAGCAGATTCCGCTGCACGCCGGCCAAAGCCAGCGCACCGTGCAGCGTTATGACGCGCGTGGGCGGGTGTTCGTCAAGCGTGTGAACAATGCGCAAGGCCAGCTCGAATCGACCACGAGCATGGTCTACGACACCGCGCTCAATGGTCGCGGTCAGATGACGACTGAGACCAGCACGGGAAACTACTCGCCCGGAGCCGGCGATGGTGGACAGCCGATTGGATATTCGCGGCGTGTCGATTACGACGCGCTGGGCCGCGCGCACGGCGGCACCACGACCATTGATGGGATCGGCTACAGCACGGCCGTGCAGTTCGATGGTTTGAGTCGGCCATGGAAGTCACTCGATGCCAG
>JBQTGY010000136.1:0-23318 GCA_052390415.1 Pseudomarimonas sp.
TCATTGCGCTGGGGTTTAACCCGGACATTTCATGAGGTCGCGTGAACATGCCTTCTTCCTGCATGAGGCAATCCGTCGAATGGGCGTGATGGACGCCGCTCCGGAGCGAGGCCAATAGCCAAAGCTATTGGCGGAGTGAGGAGCAAGTCCAGCGCGGCCAGACCGAGCGAGCTACTTTCGATTTGTCCGTTACAGTCCACTTGGAACGGACGTGTTGTTGCAGATAGCCGAGCTTGCTCGGCTGCCGGTGCATGCTTGGCTGGTGCCAGCGGGATGACCGCTACGCCGTGACCATGCCGCCGGTCACAAGTTCTCGGCGTTCGCGGGCATCGTCGGCTACCACGCGGTTGCGACCGCCGCGTTTGGCGGCGTAAAGGGCTTCATCGGCGGCGCGGAACAGGTCGCGGGGCGCCGTGCATTGGCGCGTTGTGGTGCAGGCCAGACCGATGCTGACGGTGACACGCGGCTCACGATCATCGTTTTCGATCTCCATTCGCAGGCGTTCCGCGAGTTCCACCGCGAGGTCCAGGGCGGTGCGCGGCAGCAGAATCACGAACTCTTCGCCGCCATAGCGAAACGCTTGCGACGGCAACCGAGGTGCCCGTCGTACCGTCGCCGCGACGCGTTGCAGCACGCGATCCCCCAGCGCGTGCCCGTGCACATCATTCACCTGTTTGAACAGGTCAATGTCGATGATCAACAGCGATAAGGGTGCGTTGGCGGCGGCACAGGTGACAAAGTGCTGATGCACCCATTCGTCCAGATGGGCGCGATTGCCGAGTCCGGTCAGCGAGTCGGTACGGCTTTGTTGTTTGATTTCCTGTACCCGCACTCCTAGCGCCAACGACAGCAGAACGAACTCGAAAATGGTGCCGATCTGAAAGCCGTACTGGGTGAGCGTGTTGTGCGGAAGCAGGCCAAAACTTTTCAGCATGTAAGCGAGAACGCCGATCAGGAACGCCGACCAGGCCAGCAGAAAAAACAGCGCGGTGGGTTGGCCGGCCCGGTGACTGGCGATGCCCATGGCCATCACCAGCAACATGGTGATGACGATGGCCAGCGAGATCGGCCGGATGATGATGGCGTACTCGAAAAATGGCGACGCGAGCAGGATCACCCCGATCAGCACCTGCACGCCGGTAGTGACCTTGCCCACCCTGGGCGCGACCCGTTCGATGTGCAGGATGGTCTTGGCGAACTGCAACAGAAAGTGCAGCGCCGCCAACAGCAGCATGACGTGGATGCCGCTGGCCAGCTCCGGCGAATCGGACATCACGTATTGATAGGCAATGCCGTTGAACGCGGCCATGTAGCTGCCGTAGGTCAACACGTAAAACAGGTAATAAAGAAACGACGCATCGCGGACGAACAGAAACAACACCAGCACGATGGTGGCCAGCAGCAGGACGCTGCCGAACAGCGCCCCCAAGGCCAATTGTTCGGCGCCCACCTGGGTGGTCAGCGCGAAGGGTTGATACAAGGTCAGCGGCACATTGACCGGTCCCCCTGAAGCGGCTCGCACCAGCACGGTGTAGGTGGAGTTGGCTGGAATCGTCAGCGGAAAAAGAAAGTCCCGGTGTTCGATGGGGCGCGTCGAAAACGGCAAGCGGTCGCCGGTCAACCAGTGCTGCACCACTTGGCCATTGCCGATCACCCACACTTCGATCCGATCCAACATCGGGTAGTTCTGACGCAGCACCCGCGTGGCGGGGGCGTTGCTGCCGTTGCGTAGATCAAATCGCAACCACCAGGCTGAGGTTGAAAACCCGAAGCTGGCCGCATCACCGACCAATGGACGGAAGCGTGAGGACAGCGCAGGCGAAAGCACATCGTTGACCCCGAGGCTGTCGCCGGGGTCTTCGAAGAAGCTGAGTTGCGGCGCGAGGTTGATGACGGGCTCGCTGTCGGCAAGCTCGAATGGCGTATTCGCCAAGCTCACGCCGCCTGTCGCCAGGAGAACTACCAGAAGCAAGCACGCCAAAAGCCAACGCCGGGCTGAGTGCGCGCCCGCGGGCAAGATCATTTCGCGCACCACGGTCCCATGCACAGCCAAGTCTTCACGCGGGGGTTCGCTGTTATTGTCCGGATACCACGTGCACAGGTGTCGAAAACAGGTGAACACATCGCCGACGCCGCTCGGCGGCAACACGGCCTCAGCAGCCGTGGAAGCCGTCGATTTCGATCGCGAGGTTGGCGCGACAGATATCGGCGTAAACCACCAACCGCGGAACCTCGGCGGGTAAATGGCTGTCGAGCAGGGCTTCGAAGTCGGCTTGCTGATCGCGCAAATACACCTTGAGCAGGCTGCCGCCATCGAATTGGGCCGGTAGCTCCGGCTGCAGCACACGCGCGGCATCGATCAAGGCAGAAAAATTGCGCATGGTTTCGTCCAGCTGCGCTGGCAGGTTATCCACGTGCTGCGAAGCGTGGCCGATGATGGCCGCGGTGCCCGACAACATCAGCGGCAAACTCACCTTCACCGGCGCCAGCATCGCGCGGACGAAGCTGGGCGAGCGTGGTCCGTACTCACGCGGATAGCGCCACGCCGCCATTTGCCGCGGATTCTCCAACGGCGTTCCCGCCGCTTTGGCGCTCAGCCAATACACTTGCAAGACGCGCCGGCCATCGCGCCGGCCGATCGCGGTTGCTGCCGGAAAGCGCTCGGCATGCGCAGCGAATCCGGCCGCACGACCCACACAAAACTGTCGATAGCGCTCGGCGTCTGCCTCACCCTCGGTGATCGCGTCGAGATAGTTCCAGACCCGCAACAAATGCGGGAACTTGCTGCCGGCAAGTTGCGCCAGCAAAGCTTGATAAGCGGCGTGTGCGGCGACTTCCACGCCACCCTCGGTTTCGACACACTCGATCCATCCGAACGCCACTTCGTCATTGTGGGCGCCGCCAATCAGGCCATCGTGGTAGACCCGAACCGGCGCTGGTGACTCCCAGATTTCGAACCACGCCTCATTGTCGGACGGCTGCAAGCCGATATGCAGGTAACGAAAGTCGTCCAAGGAGGTGGGTGCTGCCGCGCCAAACCCGAACACCGCCAGCGTGTGCGGAGTTAGCAAGCTGCGTGGGTCGACCCCACACGCATAACGCGGAACCAGCGCGGGCACCTGCTGAGCAGGGATGGCGATGGCGTTCACTCAGGTGGCCTGCGCGCGAACGGCGGCGCTGGAAGCCGGGCTGCGACGATCTCGAACACGCAGGGCGAGCGCGGTGGCCGCATAGATGACCCGAAACAAGCGCAACCGTCGCAGCGCAGCACGATTGTCGAACACGTCGCCGGCAAGCATCGAAACCACCGCCTGCTCAACCTGCAGGGTATTGCGGGGGTTTTGAAACAGATGACGCATCACCGGCGTATTGAAGCGCTCGATGAACCAGGAAAATACACGCAGGCCATGCGCCATGCGCTTGCCATAGGCGCGCTGCATGGCGGCCTCGCGCACTGGCTTGCGCAGACTGGCATCGACCACATCGGCGGCGAGCTCAGCACTGTGCATCGCCAGAAAAACGCCCGACGAAAAAATCGGATCGACGAAGGCGTAGGCGTCTCCGGTCAACACCCAACCGGGCCCGGCGATGCGATCACAGGCATAGGAATAGTTGCCGGTCGCCGACACCGGGCTGACCAGTTCGGCACCGCTCATGCGCCGTTGTGCGTCGGCGTTCTGAGCCACGGTATCAATCAAAAACCGATCCAGTTCGCCGCGGCGCGTCTTCAGATACTCGGGATCGCAGACCGCACCAACGCTCATCGCGCCGTCGGCCAGCGGAATCATCCACACCCAACCGCGCGGCAGGCGATAAATGGAAATGTTGCCGGCGGACTCCCCAGGGCGGCGGCGCACCCCTTTGAAATGGCCATAGATGGCGGCCGAACGATGGCGCGGATTGGCGCGTTTGAGCCCTAATTGGCGACCCAGCACGGTGTCGCGGCCACTGGCGTCGACCACATAACGTGCACTGACTTCTGTCTCGCCGTGGGCACCGCGTATGCGCGCACGATGGTGCTGCGCTGCTACCGCTTGCAGCGCCAGCACTTCGCATTCTTCGTGGGTCTCAACACCGGCGGCGGCGGCGTTTTGGAACAGGATCTGATCGAACTCGGCGCGCCGCACCTGATAGGCGTGGTCGACCTTGGCAGCTAGCGCTCGCGTAAACGGGAAGGTCTTGTAGCGGCCGTTGTCGCTGGGGAAATCAGCGGCCAGCTTTTTTACTCCGACCGCGGCGACCTGCTCATACACACCCAGCGTGTGCAGGATGGGCATGTTCATCGGCAGCAGCGATTCGCCGATGTGAAAGCGGGGGTGGCGGGCCTTCTCAAGCAACCGCACTCGCCAGCCTTGGCGTGCCAACAATGTGGCAGCCGTGCTTCCGGCCGGACCGCCTCCGATCACTAGCACGTCGGTATCGGTGGTCGGTTGAGCAAGCATGCGGGGGCGTTCGAGTGGGTCCAAAGGGACGGGCTGCGGAAAGGTGAATGATATACTCCGCAGCCTCACGCGAGGCTGCCGGGCAGACTGAGGCGCCTGACCCGCAAGGTCCGCCCTTGTGGCTTGCCGCCTCTCTTTAATCTTTTGATGCAGACTCCCAACGCCTCCATGCCGACCCAAACTGAAGCCGAACTCGCGCTTGCCACTTTGCTTGTGGAAGCCCTGAACCTTGAAGACATCGAGCCCGCCAGCATCGATCCACAACAACCGCTGTTCGGTTCCGGTTTGGGTCTGGATTCCATCGATGCGCTGGAAATGGCGCTGGCGATTTCCAAGAAGTACGGGTTTCAGTTGCGTTCGGACAACGACGACAACCGACGGATTTTTGCCTCTTTGGCGGCGCTGTCGGCGCATGTTGAAGCGCAACGCAAGACGTGAACGCACGCGCACCGCTGGTTTTGGCGGTTGCGTTTCTCGTCCTCGCCCACGCGGCCGCAATTTCGAAATTGTCGATCCTCGCGATGTTGGCGGGAGCGGTATTGGGCCTGATGATGGTGTGGCCATTGCGGACCCGTCAGGCCTTGTTCTTGCTGGCCTTGCTGGTGTTTGCCGGCGCGCTGTGGTGGCTGCACCTGCACGAACAGGATTTCCTGCCCTTGCTGCTGCCACCGGTGGTGTTCAACGCGTTGGTCGGGCTGTACTTTGCGCGCAGCTTGCGCGCGGGTCGCACGCCGTTGATCGAATGCATCGTGCTGGCGATCCACGACGGCCGTTTGCCCGATCCCGAGGTGCCGCGTTATGCGCGTCGGCTTACCCTCAGTTGGACCGTTCTGCTGTTCAGTCTGGCCCTGCTGAATCTGGTCCTGGCGTTGTTGGCCGAACCGGCCGGGCTGTTGCTGAGTCTCGGCCTGAGCCCGCCCGTGCGAGTGCCGTTGGCGTGGTGGTCGGCATTCGCAAATGTCATCAACTATGCGGTCATCGGGGC
Organism: Pseudomarimonas sp.; assembly: GCA_052390415.1. Lineage (GTDB taxonomy): Bacteria > Pseudomonadota > Gammaproteobacteria > Xanthomonadales > Xanthomonadaceae > JANNWF01. The sequence goes on from JBQTGY010000136.1 coordinate 5,428, forward strand.
TTTTTTCGTCGGCGAGTACGCCTATCGAAGCTACCGGTTTCCGAATCCGGTGTATCGCAACTTTGCCGATTTCATGGCGCGTGTTGGCCGCCTGGGGCCAACGTTCTGGCGCGAGGCGGGTCGTTGAAGCACGTTCGACTGCAACCTGGCCGCGTCTTGCCCTCGACGCATCCGCGGCGCACGCTTTGACTCCGATCTCAACCCAGCACGCGCTGTTGGTAAGCGCCGATCACCCCTGTTTGGCCGGTCATTTTCCGGGCAATCCGATCGTGCCCGGGGTGGTGATCCTGGATGCCGTGCTGGCCGCGGCACGGCTCCGGTTCGGCACTGATTGCTCGCTGCAACGGTTGCCGCAGGTCAAGTTTTTGCAGCCCTTGTTACCGGGTCAAGCCGCGAGCATCGAGCTGACCGCCGTCGCCACGGAAGCTGATGCGCAACGGCTGCGCTTTCGCCTACTGCGTTCGGATGAGGTCTTGAGCAGTGGTGAACTTCTGTTCACCACTGCCGAGTCGACGCCATGAGCGAGCACTGGAAACAGCGGCCGGAAGGCGGTAGCCGCTTTGCGATCCAATTGATTCGCGGCATCGCCCGTTATGGCGGGCGTTTGCTCAGTCGCCTGTTGTTGTTTCCGATCACACTCTATTTCGTGTTGGTACGCGGCCCCGAGCGCCGTGCCTCGGCCAACTTCCTTGCACGTGTGTTTGGCCAGCCGCCCAGCGTGTGGGCGGTTGCCCGCCACATCCATTGTTTTGCCGCGACCATCCTCGACCGTGTGTTCTTGCTGTCGGGGCAGTTCGACAAGTTCGATTTCCGCATCCATGGCAAGGAGGCGCTGCACGCACAGATCGACAAGGGCAAGGGTGTGTTGTTGTTTGGTTCGCATCTGGGCAGCTTCGAAGTGCTGCGTGTGCTGTCGCGGCTGCGTCCGGATGTGACCGTGCGGGTGGTGATGGATCGTGGCCAGAATGCGACCTTGACCGGTTTGCTGGATGCGCTGGCACCGGATATCGCGGCCACCGTGATCGACGCGACTCAGGACGGCGCGACGATTGCCCTTGCCATCAAGGACGCGACCGACGCCGGAGCCTTGGTGGGCGTGCTCGTCGACCGCGCGCGGCCTGGCGAGTCGCTGAAGCCGGTCGAGTTCATGGGTGCACCGGCGGCGTTTCCGAGCGGGCCGTTCCTGATCGCAAGCATGCTCAATGTACCGGTGGTGCTGAGCTTCGGCCTGTATCGCGGCGGCAATCGCTACGATCTGCACTTCGAGACCTTCGAGTTCGAGAAGAACATCCCGCGGGCGCGGCGGCGCGATGCGCTGGTGCAGGTTCAGCAGCGCTATGCCATGCGTCTTGAACACTACCTGCGTCTGGCACCGTTCAACTGGTTCAATTTTTATGATTTCTGGAGTCTGGATGCGCTTGTCACATCGCCCGATCGCGCTGCTGCTCATGGCGCTGCTGCTCAGCCCGCTGCTGTCGACGACACTGAAGGCAGCCGGGCTCGATAGCACCACCCTGATCGCCAGTCTGGCGAAACCGCTGCCGGCACAGACGACGTACTTCGAGCAGCGCGAATCGCCCTTGCTGGCCGAGCCGTTGCAGTTTTCCGGTGTATTGGAACGGCCCGCGGCCGGCACCTTGGTGAAATCGGTAGAACAACCCTATGTCGAGCGCACAGTGATCGCCGATGGCCGCGTCAGCATTGAACGTGAGGGACAACCGAAACGGAGGTTCTCGCTCAAACGGGCGCCCGAACTGGTGGCGCTGACCTCCAGTTTCGAAGCCATCCTCAGTGGCGACGCGGGCCAGTTGCAGCAGCACTATCGAATCGAAACGAACGGTAATGCGCAGGCGTGGACCCTGACCCTGAGCCCGCGCGAACCACGCTTGGCCAAACGTGTACTGGCGATCCGGCTGTACGGAGGATTGTTTGCCAAGCAGACCAACCTGCGTTGCATTGATCTTGATCTGGCAGGCGGAGAGAACAGCCGCATGTGGATAGGCGATCTTGCGGCCACGGCCTTGGCGACTACCGATGCCGTCGAGCGCGCGGCGCTTTGCGCGGCTCCCGAGTTCGCGCCACCCTCGGCGCCATGACGCCAAACCACGTCCCGCAAACCTGGCATCGCCGCCTGTGTTTGCTGGTCTGGCTGTGTGTGCTGGCAGCCACCGGTGCCTGGGTGAGCGAGGGCCTGCGCATCAGCGGCGATCTGCGCGAGTTTCTGCCTGCGCCACAGACCAGCAATCAGCGGCTGTTGATGCAACAGGCCGGGGAAGGGCCGGGCAGTCGACTACTGCTGTTGGCACTGGCAGGCGGGTCGCCAGATGACCTGGCCCAGCACTCGCGCGATCTGCGCGACATGTTGGCGCATGCGCCGGAACTGGTCTGGGTCAGCAACGGTGAGGAGGATCTGGACGCGGTTCCATTGGCGTTGCAGGACTACCGTTATCTGCTGTCGCCTGGTCCCGCCGAGGGCAGCCTGAGTGCCACCGGCTTGCGGCAGGCCTTGCAACAGCGCCTGCAGGATCTGGCCTCGCCTGCCGCCGCCGTGGTCGCACCGCTGATCGCTCGCGACCCGACGATGGAAGCGCTGCGCCTGGTGGAAGCGTGGACACCTGCGCAGGAACCCGCACGCCACGACGGCGTATGGATGTCTGCCGACAGCCAATCCGCGCTGTTGCTGGTGCAGACGCGAGCGGCCGGATTTGATCCCACCGGGCAACAAGCCGCATTGGCGCGACTGCGCAACTCCCACGCCGAACTGCTGAGTGACGCTGGCACTTCCAGCCCTGCGCCGACACTGGAAATCAGTGGCCCCGGCGCGTTCGCCGAACGTATGGCCGAACAGACCCGCGGCGAGGCTTCGACGTATGGCGGCATCGCCAGCCTGGCCATGTTGCTGCTGCTGGCGTTGGCCTATCGCAGCATCAGGCTGCCTTGGCTCGCCGCATTACCGTTGGCCAGCGGCGCGCTCGCCGGTCTTGCCGCCACCACGATTGTTTTTGGCGATGTGCACGGCATCACCTTGGCATTCGGTTTCACCTTGCTCGGTGTCGCGCAGGACTATCCGGTCCATCTGCTCAGCCATCGCCAGCCGCGCACGCTTACCCGCGACACCGCGCGCGCGATCTGGCCGACGCTCGCCGCAGGCGCAGGTTCCAGCTGCATCGCGTATTTGATCTTCTTGTTTGCGGGCGTCAGTGCGTTACAGCAATTGGCCGTGTTCACGGTGGTTGGCCTCGCGACGGCCGCCTTGGCCACGCGCTACGGCATGCCGCATGTGCTGGCCGATACCCGCTTTGACGTCGCCGAGCAGCGCTTGCCGAAGTTGATCCAGGCTCGCTTTCTGCAACGGCGATTGCCGCGCTGGCCAGCAGGAATTCTTGCCGCCGTGTGCGCCGCGGTGATCGTCTTCGGTGCTGCGCCGTGGTGGAACGACAACCTGGCCTCGTTGACGCCCGTTCCGGCCGATCTGCTGCAACGGGATGCGTTGCTTCGCGCCGAGTTGGGTGCCCCCGACGTGCGCCTGTTGCTGGTGCTGCGCGGCGCCGATGTCGAACAGGTACTGCAACGCAGCGAAGCGATCAGCGAAGAGTTGGACCACCTTGTTGCCACCCACGTCGTCGATGGCATCGACTATGCCGCGCGCTACCTGCCATCGGCGTCCACGCAATTGGCGCGGCAAGCTCAGCTACCTGACGCCGCCACGCTGCAAAGCAACCTGCAGCAAGCCCTGATCGATCTGCCCTTCAAGCCGAACGCCTTCGACGGTTTCGTCGCCGCGGTGGCGCAAGCGCGTGACTTGCCAGCCCTTACACCGAGCGGCCTCGTCGACACCCCATTGGCCTTGCGCATCGAATCCTTGCTGCAAACCGATGCCGCAGCCGAGCCCGCTGCCGACACGCTGGCCTTGTTCATGCTGAGCGGCATCCAAAAGCCGGAGGCGCTGGCCACATGGGCAGCAACACATGCCGACATGAATCTGGTCGACCTGAAAGAGACTGCGCAAGTATTGGCCGCCGAATGGCGCGTGCGTGTTCTGAATGCCGTCGCCGCCGCCGCCCTGTTGTTGTTGCTGTCGATGCGCTTCGCCCTGGGCAGCTGGCAACGTTGCTTCCGCGTGTTGTTGCCGGTCAGCCTCGGCACCGCCTGCGTGATCGCCGCATTGCACGCGCTGGCGATCCCGCTCACTCTGTTTCATCTCGTATCGCTGGTATTGGCGACCGGCATCGGCGTCGACTACGCCCTGTTTTTTGAACGCGCCGGCGACGATGCGGTGGATCAGCGCCGTACCCTGCACGCGGTGGTGATCTGTTCCATCTCCACCCTGTTGGTGTTCGCCCTGTTGGCGCTATCGGAAATTCCGGTGCTACGCGCGATCGGTTTGACCGTCGCCTTGAGCGTGGTGCCGCATGTGCTGTTGTCGGTGTGGTTGGCGACGACGCCGAGCAAGCCCGGTGCCGAGGCTTCTGCATGAATGCGCAGGGCGTCACCCGCGAACACATCCTGCAGCTGATCCCACACCAGTTCGGCATGTGTCTGCTGGATGCCGTGGCCAGTTGGGATGCGTCGCAGATTCACGCCACCACCCAGTCACATCAGTGCCTCGACAATCCGCTGCGCCGCGACGAGCAACTCAGCGCCTTGCACCTCTGCGAATACGGCGCCCAAGCCATGGCCGTACATGGCGGTTTGCTGGCAGCGGCAACCGGTGGTCGCGCCCGCCCCGGTTTGCTGGTGTCATTGCGCAATGTCGAATTGCACTGCACACGCTTGGACGATCTGCCACAGGCGCTGGATGTGTACGCACGAGCCTTGAGCGACAGTGGCAGCAGTTGGTTGTATGAGTTCTGGATCGAGCACGCTGGTGTCCGCATCGGTGCCGGGCGTGCCGCGGTGATGTTGCAAGCGCAGGAAGCAAACGCATGAGCACGATTGACGGCAGCGCGACCGCGAAAATCAGACGCGCCTTGGTCACCGGCGGCAGCGGCGATCTTGGCGGCGCAATCAGCCAGGCCTTGGCGCGTGCAGGCTGCTTCGTTTACGTGCACGCCAACAGCGGCATCGAACGCGCCGCACACCTCGTCAATGCGATACGCGCCGACGGTGGTCAGGCCGAGGCCGTGGCCTTTGATGTGGCCGATGCCGACGCCACCCGCGCCACCATCGACTCTGTTCTCACCGCCGGCCCAATCCAGATCATCATCAACAACGCCGGCATCCACGACGACGCACCGATGGCGGGCATGAGCCAGACTCAGTGGCGACGCGTGATCGACGTCTCCCTGCACGGATTTTTCAACGTCACCCAGCCGCTGCTGCTGCCGATGGCGCGTACCCGCTGGGGCCGCATCATCAACGTCTCTTCGGTGGCTGCCGTGATTGGCAATCGCGGCCAGACCAACTACGCCGCTGCCAAGGCCGGCCTGCACGGCGCCAGCCTGTCGCTGGCCCGCGAAATGGCCAGCCGCAACATCACGGTCAACGTGGTTGCTCCCGGCGTCATCGAAGGCAAGATGGCCGCCGACGCCTTCACCCCCGAACACATCAAAACCATCGTCCCCGCCGGCCGCGCCGGCCGACCCGAAGAAGTTGCTGCTCTGGTGGCGTTTCTGGCATCGGACGCGGCCAGCTATATCAGCGGGCAGATCATTGGAGTGAATGGGGGGATGGGGTAGGCGTGCCGCGCCAACGCTTGCCCATTTCAACCTCCCACGTCACCATTCGCGGCCACTATTCGGCAGCTCAGTTCGGGCTGCTTGCTCAAGGAATCGCATGAAAAATCTACTGGGAAGCATCGTCGTTGCATCGGCTTGTTTGTTTGCTGGCGCGGCAGTCGCGCAATCGGTGTCGATGCCGCGCTCGGTGCCGTATGCGGAGGATGCACAGATCGCCAAGAAGGTGCGCAACGAGTGTGTGCTGCTCAACACTCAGCTGGCCGACTACACCAAGGAGTTTGGGCAGGAGTTCGGGGTTGAGGTGAGTCTGGTTGATGCCACCACGGCGGTGGATCCGGGTCGGGTGTTGGTGGTGGAAATCATGGACGCGGTGAGTTCGGGCAACGCCTTCATCGGTCATCAGAAGTTCTCGCGTATTCGCGGCGATCTGTTCGAGGACGGCGTACGGGTGGCCGGATTCAAGGCCGCGCGCAATTCCATGGGCGGTGCGTTTGGCGGCTACAAGGGATCGTGTTCGGTGCTGGGGCGGACCATGAAGGCGCTGGGCAAGGATGTGGCCTTGTGGTTGAAGTCGCCGGTGGATGAGGCTGAGCTGGGCGATTATTGAGCCCGGTTGCGATACGACGCCACAAATTCGGGTCAGGCGAACAGCTCGTCAGCCACGGTCACAGGCGGACGCCAGCTGTCTGGAATCAAGCGATCCGTATTCAACACCGTACACGGCGGACAGTGCGCTTCCACTGCCGCCGTATCGATGTGGGGATGCCTGCCCTTGGCCTCAGCGACCAACTCGGCTGCCAACCTCTGTAGCGTCACCCCATTGGCGCGGATGCGCTCGCGGAACCGGGTGTTGTCGGCGGGGTCTTGCAAGGCGCGATTGAGTTCGGCGAACCAGCCGATGCTGGCTTGATCGAGGAACACCGGCGCAGCTTCCGCTGCCTCCACCGCGCTGTTCTTGCGCGTCCAGTCGCCAAGCAGTGCCTGGGTGGCGACGTTCAATGCCATCGCCTGCGCCAATTCGGGCTTGAGTCGCGACATCGTCGGCAGGTCGGCGATGCGACCGGCGAAAAACAGCGGCGCCAGCACGCCCCAGTAGTAGGTGTAGTCCCACAACACCTTCAGCGGCATGACCTGCGCATCGCCGAAGATGTGGTACTGGCCGCGATACATGGAGAGCGTGCTCTCGTAAAAGCTGAAATAGAGCTGCTGGTACACGCCGGCATACGGCTGCCAGGCTTCGCTGGCCAGATCCTTGCTGATGAGCTGGGTGATGTAGGTATTGCTGATGGCGATGAAGTCGCTGCCGGGTGAATAGAACGGGTCGAGAAACACGCCGGCTTCGCCCGTAAGCGCCCAGCGGCGATCGGAAAACACCTGTTTGCAGCCGTAGCTGAAATGGCGAAAGAAGGCGAAATCTTGAAGCTGATCGCGCATCGGCTCCAAAGCCTGCGCGAGTCGCGGCTGAAACGTGTGGAACCACTGCATCGCCAGCTCGAAGGTCTTCATGCCTTCCAGCGGATGGGTGGCGGCGTCGCAGACAATGCCGACCGAATGCGAGCCTGAAGCAAGCGGAATCAGCCAGGCCCAATAGCCATCGCCGACCAGATGATTGGTCGAACGCCAACGCTCCGGCGGCGTGCAGCGATTCAGCCACGCGGCATCCGTCGACCAATCGTGCATGTCGATGTGGCTGCCAACCCGAAACCACACCGCGTTGGCGTGATGGCCGTTGTCTTGCGCCAGATCAAGCTGGCGCTTGAGCAACCCGGCGCGCCCGCTGGCATCGATGACCCAGCGCGCACGGGTTTCATGGCGTTGACCGGCGCTGTCTGGATCAGCACACACCCACTGCACGCGGTGCAATTCGTCTGTTTCGCTCAGGCTGACCTGTTTGACGGTTGCTGCGCAGATCAGATCGATGCCGGCAGCGAGTACGCGCTCGCCCAGAAAATTCTCGAAGCGACCACGATCCAGTTGCCAGGCACCGGTTGCCAATGCTCGGCTGGCACCCAGTTCCGGGCACCGGTCGACGTCGACACGACCTTCGGAAAAGAAGAAACGGAAGCCGAACTTGATGATCTGCTGCTGATCCAGGTGCTCGCGCAGACCCAGCACATCGGCAAAATAATGCGCGCCGATTTCGACCGTGGATTCGCCGACCTTGTGCGCGGCCTCGGGCACGGGATGCGCGCGCCGCTCCAACACGCCGATGCGCAGATTCGGGTGGGCCAGACGCAGTTGCAGTGCCAGCGTCAGTCCGGCCAAACCGCCGCCAAGAATCAGCACATCCTGTTGTTGCGCAGTCTGCAACATGCTCACGTCGAATCCTTGCTGGTGATCGGCTCGCCCGCGCTAGGGGGATCAAATACCAGCGCGCGGCTGCGATGCGCTTCGACATAACGCGGGATGACCCGCCCGAATGTCCACACCCGTCCGACCACGTGCGAGGTGATGCGATACAGATCGGTGAGCGGTCGGAAGTGACTGCGGCGAAATTGTCCGGCCATGCCATCACCGGCATACCGCGATTCGATGGGCACCGCGACGCAGCGCGTGCCCAGCCGGCGCGCCGCTTGAATCAGGATATCGGCCTCGAACACAAAACCCTCGCCCGCGACATCCGCGATCTCACACACGGCGCGTGGGTAGTAACGCTGGCCGCTTTGCGTATCGGCAATGCGATAACCGGTCGCCCAGGCGATGCCCCAGTCACCGAACTCGTTGGCCAGACGGCGATGAATCGGCTGCTGCGCGCGTTTTTTAAGACGCGCGCCGACCACGATGTGTTGCGGATACACCGTTGCGGCAGCCAGAAGGCGCGGGATGTCGGCGGCCAGATGTTGGCCATCACCATCCATGGTCAAAACCCCGTCGATGTCGAGGCTGAGTGCGGCGCGAAAGCCGGTGCGCAAACCTTCGCCTTTTCCTCTGCGCTGTGCATGCTGAATCAAGGTGATCGGCAAATCGGCGAGTTGCGCCACCGTGTCATCGGTGGAGCCATCATCGACCACGATGACGTGCCGAGCATGCAACAACGCGGCCTGCACCACTTCGCGAATGCGCAGCGCTTCGTTCAGGGCCGGGATCAGCACCGCAGTCCGATCAGACGCACTCATGGGCGTGGCTGGCCGGTGAAGCGCAGGGCCAAAGACAACTGTGGCCCGGCATCCAGCTCGCATTCCGGTTCGCCCAGCGCAAGCGCTTCAAGCAGCACCAAGGCGGGTGACATTGCGTTGTCCTTGAGCTGCGCAAAAAGACGAGCGTTCCGATGGGGAAACGCTGTGCAAGCGCGCAATTCGGCATGCAGGCGCAGGCCCGGCTCGACCGGCTCATCACGCATCAATACCAAAGCCACACCCAACAAGCCTGTGCTGCGACTGACCGCAGCCAGCGGTCCCGCCGAGGGGCCATCACTGGCGACCAACAACACCGCGGGCGCACCCTCGGCGAGTTGCATCGCCGCTTCCAATAGCCCTTGGGCGAAGGTGGCCTCATACGCGGAAATGGCCGTTGCTGCCGCGTGACAGCCCACGCCTATCGTCCAGTAGCCGGCGGCGGCGTTGTGTACCGAGTTGTGGAACTTGGTCGGCGAGATATCGGTCGGCGACTGCGCCAAGGTCTGGCACATGAAGTCGGTGATGGTGAGATCGCCGTGCATGGATGCAAACACTGACGGCAGCACCTTGGGATCAGCATCCGCGTCGATGCACGCGGCCTGCGCGACTTGCAAGGCGAGCAGCACGGTATCCGGCGCGCGTCGGCGTTCATTCGCTGGCAGCAAATCGGTACTCGGTCGCCGCGGCGCATCGGCCTGCGGCTCGGCTTCACCGCGAGCGACGGCGCGCATGGCCGCCCAACTCGGCATCCCGCTGGCCCACGCGCCCAGACCTGCGATTCGCATCGTTGGCAACGCTTGCGCACTCATTGGAGATAGCCCGCGCTGGCAAACAGCAACGAACAATTGTTGCCGCCGAAGCCGAAGGAGTTGTTCATGCTGACCTGGACCGTGGTTTGCAGAGTTTCGCGCAACAGGTGCGGACCACAGACGGGATCCGGCGTATCGCAACCCAGCGTGCCGGGCAGCAAGCCGGTCACCAACGCATCCATCGCGATCACCGATTCCACAATCCCGGCCGCGCCCAGGGTGTGGCCGGTCCAAGCTTTGGTTGAACTGGCGCGGGTCGTGGCGGGAAACAGTGCGGCCACCGCGCCGGCCTCGATCTCGTCGTTTTTCGGTGTCGCCGTGCCGTGCAGGTTGATGTAGTCGACCGCCGTCGCCTCGCAACCCGCACGCGACAGTGCCGCCTGCATCGACATCCGCGCACCCAAACCGTCCGGGTGTGGACTGGACATGTGGTGGGCATCCGAGGACTCGCCATACCCCAACAGGCGCGGGCCATCACCTTCGCGCTCGATGATCGCGTAACCGCCGGCCTCGCCCAAGGACAGGCCACAACGCGCCACATCGAACGGCTGACAGCGATTCGGCGCGACCAGCCCCAGCGCATTGAATCCGAACAGCACGCTGCCGCACAGCGTATCGACGCCACCGATCAGTGCTGCATCGACGATGCCGGAATGGATCATCCGCGCCGCCTGCGCAAACACCTTGGCGCTGGACGAACAGGCCGTGGCGACAGTCACACACGGGCCGCGCAAGCCGGTCGCTGCCTGCACAAAGCCACCGAGGGAATGGGGTGTGTGAACCAAGGCGCGGCGCGCATCGATTGCAAACTCACCGCTAGCGTCGAGCTGCGCGTAGGCCGCTTCGGTTTCACCGATGGCCGAGGTCGACGTGCCCATCACGATGGCAATGCGGTGCGCGCTGTAACGACGCCGCAGGCCATCCAGCCGCAGCAGCAGATCGTCTTGCTGCAACGCCAGCCAGGCCAGCCGATTGTTGCGACATTCCCAGACCGCCAGAGCACTCGGTAACGGCAAGTCTTCCAGCCCATCGACGCGGCCAATCCAGGTCGTCAAGGGCGCCGTCGAAAAATCGTTGCAGCGCAAACCCGAATGCCCGCCGCGCAACGCGGCGCGAAGAGAATCCAGACCGCGCCCGCAAGCGGTGGTGGCGGAGTAGGCAGTAACAGCAAGTGGCAGCATGGTTTGAATCAGGGCAGGCCTCGCGAGGGCGCGCAGTATAGGCCAGGCCCGATGAGGGGCGATTGAGGAAACCCGTCCGCATGTGTGGTCCGGCACCGACGCGCCGCCTGATTTGCGCGCGTGAGTCCGCCTTCTGATCACCAAGTTCTCGCGGATGTAGCCCGGATGCAGCGCAAGCGGAATCCAGAGATGCCCTGTGTTCGTTGCGGGCCAGCTGCCCCGGATTCCGGCCTGCGGCGTCCATCCGGGCTACGCCTCATTGCCTGGCTGTGCATTCACTTGGTGCTTGCACCCCCATCACGCAGACTTGGCGGATGACCACGCGCCGCGCGCACCAACTCAAGATCCTGCAGGACGTGGACGCACTGCACGCGTTGGCGGTCGCCAGTGCGGCCTTGGTGGTAAGCGGTGGGCTCTTGTATGTGGGCTACCTGGTGCATGTCACTCGCGTCGCCCGTCGCAGCCCCACGCTGCCACTTGCAAGCGCCAGCGGTGCGGCGGTGCTGGTGTTTGGCAAGCGCTGCAAAAATGGCGAGGCGGACGCCGACTTCAAGGCCCGTATCGCCCGTGCCCGGCATTTGGCGAGCAATGGGCATACGCAGCAGTTGTTGTTGCTGGGTGGCGGGCCCTCGCCCACCGAGGCAGAGGTTGCAGCCAGAGAATTGCGAGCACTGGGGCTGCCCGATCACGTGCGCGTGATGCTGGAACATGACTCCCGCGACACTCTGCAAAACCTGCGCAATGCAAGGCAGTTGCTTGGCGATGCCGAAAACACGCCGGCGGTCCTGCTCAGCAGCCGCTATCACTTGGCGCGATGCGGATTATTCGCGCGCAATCTCGGCATCAGCCACCAACTGTGTGCCGCCGAGGACCAGCTGGGTTGGCGTCTGCCGACATGTTTGCGTCTGCTCAGCGAAGCGGCCTATCTGATGTGGGTGGATATCGGCATGCGTTGGGCACGCTTGATCGGACACCGGCGAATGCTGGCAAAAATAAGTTGAAGTTGCCTTGGAAAGGTGCCGCGAGGCACACACGACGGTGATATTTGCACGCAGACGGTCGCGGCCTGCTCAACTCGACTCGCCGCTCCGACGCAAGGCTTCCAACAGTGCCTGGCGCGGCAACTTGCCAGTCTCATTGCGCGGCAAACGCCCCACCAAACGCAGTGGGCGCGGCAAAAACACCGGGTCGATCGACTCGCGTAGCGCGGCCAGCAAGTCCGTCTCGTTGCAGCCGGGTGCCACCACCATCGCGGCAATGCGTTGCACCGGGCCGTCGGCATCCAGCTGAAACACCACCGCGTCGCGGACGCCTTCCAGCGCCAGCAAGCGGCGCGTCAATTCACCCAGCGAGACGCGTTTTCCGGCGATTTCCAGCAGATCGCTGGCGCGCCCAGCGAGTCGAAAGCGGCCGTCCGGGAAAACTTCAATCAGATCTTGCAACATCACCGGCTCGGCCAGCCAGTCGGCGCTGACCAGGGCACCGTCGGGTCGTGGCTCAATCTGGACACCCGCATAGCGCGTCCAATCGGTCTCCAACGCCGTTCGCCGCTGGCCAAAGATGCACGTCTCGGTGCTGCCGAAGTACTCCAGCACATGTGCACCTGTCGCCGCCTCGGCCGCTTGCGCCAGTTCCTGCGACAACGGCGCCGTGGCGCACAGGATCACCGCCAGCGTGGGCACCGGCAAAGCACTTTCGATCAAGGCACGCAGGTGCACCGGCGTCGTGACCAAGACCCGCGGCGTGGGCAACTGTGCCAGCGCCGCCACAATGTCGGCAGGAAAAAATGGGCGTGCGGTGTGGATGCTGACGTCGCACCGCAGCGGCAACAACACGGCCGTCTCCATCCCGAACATGTGCTGGGACGGCACCGTGGCCAGCAGGTGGCAACCCGGTTCGGTGTGCGCCAGCAAGGCCGTCAGATTGTGCGCCGTGGTCGCGCAGAAGCTGCCCCAGTACTTGCTTTGCGCCTTGGGTGGACCGGAACTGCCTGAGGTAAAACCAATCGCCGCCAACAGGTCAGTTGAAAGCTGGGGTCGCACCCCTGCCGCGCTGGGCAATGGCGTGGGCAGCGAATGAAAACGCGGCGGAAAACGCTCCAGGCGGACACCGTCTGGATACCCGTCGTCGCCCACCGCCCAGGCTTCGGGATAACGATCCAGCATTTCCAGAATGACGGACGGCGCGCGTGATGGCGGCAACAAGGTCGGTATGCCGCGCAGCAAGGCCGCACACCAGGTCAGCATGAACGCATAACGTCCGTCGCAGAGATTCAGCAGGTGACTGCACTCTGGCAATTGCGCAGCGAGGCCATGCACCTGGGTCAGAAACTCGCGCGCCGGGATGAATCGCTGACCGTCGAAAGCAATCGGGCGCTCAAGTGAGCCGCCGACCATGTCTGCAAACGTATTGCAGCCCAGCACCGATTCTTCTGCCCTCTCACTCACAACCATGACCTCTCCTGTAGCCGGCAAGCCTCGCGGAATCCGGGCCGGGACTCAAGTGCGGCGAAGGTTGCACATCCGGCGCGCTTGACCCTCGCGGCGACGGCCACCAGCATTGGCGGATGCGACCCTTGCGCTTTCGCGCCTTTCCCACTGCGACAGCGATGGCGCGGCAGACCTCGCCTCATGCTGACCCTTCAGCATGCTTGGCTGGGACGATTGGATTGTGGCGACAGACTTGGGCTGGCCGGCGAGATCGCGGAGCTGAAGCAGAGAAAATGCTTGGCACCGACCGGCGTGTCGCGGCCCTGCTTCGTCATCGATTCGGCGCTGACGATGCCGCATGGCAGCTCACCCGGGATCTCCACGGCCGTCCCACTCTGGCCGCGCAAACTGGACTTGACCTCTCCATCAGCCATGCCGGCAACTGCTGGTTGCTGGCCGTGAGCGGCGGCGGGCGCCGCATCGGCGTCGATATCGAAGCGCCACGCCCATTGCTGCGGGTACTGGCGCTGGCTGAGCGCTACTTCCCGGCCAGTGAACAGGCTCTGCTCCATCGCCTGTCCCCCGCCGCGAGTGGGCGTGCCTTCCTGCGCCTGTGGTGCGCCCGCGAAGCCATTCTCAAAGCGCACGGCCGCGGTATCGCGTTTGGGCTGTCGCGACTGACGCTAGACCTGACACCGACGCGCATTGCCTTGCTCAGTTGCGATCCCGAGTTGGGCCAAGCCGCGGACTGGCGGCTGCGCGAGTTTGTCCCCCAGCGCGGAATGATCGGCATGCTCGCTTGGCAAGGTCCGCCCGCTCGGGTGCGTGGTGGGTGGTAGTTCGGGACTGGGAGCTGGGATTCGGGGCTAGGCGCTGAGGCCGGGCAAATGAGGGCCGCGCTCCTGCGCGGCTGCTTTGGCAACGATCAGCAAGAGCAGCGCCGCAGGAGCGGCGCCCTCCATGACCGACGCAATTGACGATACCTAGCCCGGACATTTCATGAGGTCGCGAATCCCGAATCCCCAGTCCCCAGTCCCCAGTCCCCAGTCCCCAGTCCCCAGTCCCCAGTCCCGCTTCTGGGTGCTACCTTCGCGGACCTTCTCACTGGCTCATCCATGGCCCTGCACCAAGTTTCCGGACGCTGGCGGTTGGGTTTGTTGCTGGCACTGCTGACTGCCGCCTTGTGGGCAACCTTGCCGGTGGCGCTGAAGATCGCGCTGGTGGCGGTAGACCCGTGGACCCTGATCTGGTTTCGCTTCTTGTTTGCCGTGCTCGCGCTCGGCGGCTGGCTTGCTTGCCGCGGCAAACTGAGCGCGTTCCGGGCTTTAGGCCGAAAGCACTGGGCGTGGCTTGCGCTTGCCGCCGTCATGCTGATCGGAAACTACGTGCTGTATCTATTCGGCTTGCACTACACCACGCCTGCCAATGCGCAGTTGCTGATCCAACTGGCACCCTTGCTGATGGCGGTCGGCGGTGTGGTCATCTTTCGCGAACGCTTTGGTGGTGGCCAATGGTTGGGCTTGGCCATTCTGCTGGTTGGCTTGGGTCTGTTTTTTCAGGATCAGTCGGCTCAGCTTGCCGCCAGCGACGATTATGCGTTCGGCAGTCTGCTGGTGGTGTTGGGTGCGGTGGTCTGGGCGATTTACGCATTGATCCAAAAGCAACTTTTGCAACGGCTGGGCTCGGCCCTGATCCTGCTCTTCATCTACTTCGTCGCCACTCTCGCGCTTTGGCCATTGTCGTCACCCAGCCAATTGGCGGGGCTTGATTCCATCCAGTGGTTTGCGCTGCTCTACTGCGCGCTGAATACCTTGGGCGCCTACGGCGCCTTCGCCGAAGCGCTCGCCCACTGGGAAGCCTCGCGCGTCTCGCTGGTACTTGCGGTCACCCCGCTGCTGACCTTGCTCAGCGTCGAAATCGCCCATCACTTCGCCCCGCAGTTGGTGCAACCGGAAGTCGTCGGTGTACTCGGCATCGTCGGCGCCGCCATGGTGGTGGGCGGCTCGGCGCTGACCAGTTTGCTGGGGCGGAAGCAGTGATCCCTGATCGGGGCGTCAATCAAGGCGCGTGTTGGCAACCCTGCGAGTGCGGTCGCGCACGCGCGTCCAGTCAGCCGCGTTCCAGCAATTTGCGCAGGTCGATGATCGCCGCGTTGGCACGGGAAACGTAGTTCGCCATCACCAATGAGTGGTTGGCGAAGAAGCCATAGGCCGAGCCGTTCAAGATGATCGGACTACCCAAAGGCTGCTGCGATTCCTCCAGCTCACGAATGATCTGGCGAAGCGATACCAGCGCATTCTTGTCGCGCAGCACGGGTCCGAAGTCGTGCTCGGCGGCACGCAGAAAATGCAACAACGCCCAGGTGCTGCCGCGGGCCTCGTAGAACACATCATCAACCTGCAACCACGGCGTCTTGATCGCCTGTTGTGGATCGGCAGGGGTGGACTGGCGGGCTTGTGCATCGCCGCCGAGGTCCGTATCGACCCTCACTTGACCAACGCTTGCGGAGAGACGTTGCGACAGCGAGCCCAGCCGCTTTTCGACCACGGCAAGCCAGTCGGTCAGATTGTCCGCCCGGGCATAGAACTGGGCGTCGTATGCGTCGCTGTCACTGAGCCTGGTCAAATAGGTCTCGAAGTGAACGATGGCATTGCGGTATTGGTTTTCGGCAGACGGCAGCAGCCAGCGATCCGAGGCAGTGGAGAACAGCGGGTCTGCTTCCAGCAGGTCGACATCCTCGGTACTTTGGGTTTGCGAGCGACTGAACTCGTTGCGATAGGCCTTTGCCAGATCACGCACTTGCAACAGCGCGCCGAACTCCCAGTTGGGCACGTTATCCATCCATACGCCGGGCGGCAGGTAATCGTTTGATAGATAGCCGCCACGTTTTTCGAGCAAGGTGTCCGCAACCCGAATCAAGGTCTCGGTCATGACTGTTCCGACCACTACCGGCTGGCTGCGCGTGGCGGCGCGCGCCTGCGCGTGTTGGTCGACGTCGAACTCCCGGGGCTCGAAATCCCACCACCACCAGAAGACCAGCGTCAGCACCATCAGTAGCGCAAGGAATCCAGTGAACAGGCGTATCAGCAGGTAACGGCGGCGACGCTTGGGATCAATCATGGGGTCGCTCTCAAGTTATGCATGGAATGATGTCGATGCGCAGTCCAGCGGGGACGCTGCCAATCGGACCAACGTGACTGCTATGGTCCGGGCCCGAGTCCGCCAGTCTGCATGTCGCGAGTGGGTGGGTTTTCCCCCGCGTTCTTGCGGGCCCTGCAGCGGTCGATTCACCTATCGCCCATCCTTGACCAAAGGCACAGCCATCAGCCCGCCTTTGTTTGAGTGAGCGACCCGGCACGGGCCGGCATGGACTCGACCACGGGCGTGCGACCGACGGCTAGAACTCGTCAGTACCGAGCCTCTCCTTCTCGAGATCATCGGCGCTCACCGCCACGAAGTCGATCGCTTCCTTGAGCGCGCTGGCGGTCGCGTTGGCCGGGATGCGCGCAATCGACCAGACGACGCCATCCTCGATTCCCCAAAAGCCGAGTTTGGAGCGACTGCTTTGTTCGAGCAGGCGTCGCGCCAAGGCGAGGTCCAGACCCTTGTCTTCGTCAGCCTTCAAGCCGGCCGAAAACACATCGCGAAACTCGGTGTTGCGATAGGTATAAGTGCCGGTCTGCACGATCACCAGCTGGGTGCGGTCATTGTCGTCGGTGAAGCGCAACACGACCTTGGCATCGCCCTTCGTGTCGACCTCAAACTCAAGGTTCTCGGCTTCCAGTGCCTTCTTGATGCGCGGATCGATGGGTGTGCCGGCGGCCTCATCGGCTTCCACATCTGCCGCCGCCGCCATGGCGGGGCAAATGGCAGCAGTCAGCAAGGCCAGCATGGTCAATCG
The DNA here is from genome assembly GCA_052390415.1 of Pseudomarimonas sp. Lineage (GTDB taxonomy): Bacteria > Pseudomonadota > Gammaproteobacteria > Xanthomonadales > Xanthomonadaceae > JANNWF01. Next base: position 22,542 of record JBQTGY010000136.1, read on the forward strand.
AAGAATGGGGGCAGTGCGGCTCATGGATTCACTCCAGCGGTGGTGTCGGCCGCTGACATTGGCGTCGACTTCGGCATGCTAAACCGATTTCTGCCCGGCTGGTGCAAGCAGCCGTCGAAGCCGCCGATCATGCATTCCACGCCGTATCAAAACATCCGACTGAATTGCCACGACTGCATGCGCCCGCCGGCATATGGCATCACCCCGTGAAAGGCGCGCGGGTCGGCGTCAAACACCAGCGGCAGGAAGTGTCTGTCACCCTCCCACATCGGCAGCTGCATCAGCCGATCCAATGGCACCCATTCGAGGTCGCCTTCGTTGTTTTGTGTGTGGGCGGTGCCGGTGAAACTCTCGATCAGGAAAATGAAGCCGAGCCAGTCCTCGCCGTTCTTGCCGAAGCCAGGCCAATTCAAGGTGCCGCGCAAGCGCATGTCGACGCAGTCGATACCGGCTTCTTCCTTGATCTCGCGAGCCATGCCGGCGACGACGTCCTCCAACGGTTCGAGTTTGCCACCGAGGCCGTTGTACTTGCCCAAGTGTTCGTCATCTTCACGCGCGTTGCGATGGATCATCAACACCTGTTGGCGGTCGGGCGAGAGTACATAGCCGAGCGTGGCGACGATGGGCATGTAGGGCATGGTGGGGCCTTGGGGTTTGTGAAGCAGGAGCGGGGCTTTGAAGCACAAGAGCGGGGCTTTGTGAGGCCAGGGCGGGGCTGGGGGCTGGGGCGCACGATCGGTAGCAATGGGCGGTGGCAGGGTTCGATCAACGCACCCC
>JBQTGY010000137.1:0-30358 GCA_052390415.1 Pseudomarimonas sp.
AAGTGAGCATCGTGCCAGCGGGAAAACGCAGCGAACACTTTGTCATTTTGAGATTCATCACTTTTGACGAGGCGCACCAACGAAGTTCGGGCGTTTTCTCGCGACCTCATGAAATGTCCGGGCTAGAGGTGAGGGCCGGCAAGGGCAGCCGGTCGCCGCCTCCGCAGCAATCCGCCGCTGCAGCTCGACGCAGGCCGCGCGCAGCTGCTTCAGGATTTCGATCATCTGATCCGCCGAGTCGATCCAGAATCCGAGTTCGACATCGAGGTTTGGCGCTTCGCGGTAGTGCGGCAGGTGCAGTGCACCGGCGAAATCAACGCTCGGTGCACGCGGTTTTTTCACACGCTTCGCTGTTACTCAAACCCGTTGCGAAAGATCAGGATTGTCGTCGCCGCCGGACAGCTCAGGGTCCAGTTGCGCGCGACGGGACTGCCCGGGTTTGGCGCTTCCGAGCAGCTCAGGGTGCCGGATTGCACGCTCGCACCGCGCGTGCAGCTCAACAGGATGCTGCCGCTGATCTGCGCGCCGCCGGCGATACCGGTCAGGTTGATCGGTGCGTTGGTGATGGTGAAGCCTGCTGTGGCCGAGCAACTGCTCACATTGACTGAGCCAGGCGCGACGCCGCCGTTGGAGCTGACATTGATGCTTCGGCTGGAGGTGCCCGAGGCACCGGCGGGAAAGGTGATCGTGCCGCCGGGCGGGAAGTTGTAGTCGACCGTGGGTGCGATCGCCATTTGCACCGGCGCGGTTTGCGCTTCGAAGGCACCGATGTCGGCAGCGTCCGCGGTGTTGGTGATGCCGGCCAGATCAATCGGGCGCGTTTGCCCGGTTTGATCACGCGTTGATCCGGAACTGTTGCCGCGATCCAGCGCCGGGCTGCCAAACAGCAAGGCATGTGTGTTGGTTGAGCCGCCGTTGTTTTGCAACGGACCGAGCAGCGGATTGAGCGGTGATGCGCCGGTGCCGGATTGGTCGCCGGTTGCGCCGAAGATCGCGTCGCCGCGATTGCCGATCAGGTTGAAGCCGCTTGACGTGATCCCTGCGCCGCTGATGGAAAAAACATCCGGCTGAGTGGCATTGCCCACGTTGCCCGCGATGATGCTGTTGCGGATGGTGAGAGTGCCCGAGACTCTGAAGGCACCGCCTGCGCTGCTTGCGCCCGCTGCCGCGTTGTTGGTGATGGTGCTGTGGGTAATGGTGGTGGTGCCGAACGAGATGATGCCGCCGCCGTTGGTGTTTCCGGTCGGCGCACGATTGTCGCTGATCGTCGAATGGGACACGGCGAGGCTGCCGGCACTGTCAATGCCTCCGCTTGTTCCGGTGGTGTTCGCTGTATTGCCCGAAACACTGGAGTCGGTCAGCGTCGTTGCGCCAGTGCAAAAAATTCCGCCGCCAAATCCGACGGCCGTATTGCCGGAGATGGTCGAGTTGGTTACGGTCAATGTGGCATTCGTGACGTTGTGAATGCCACCACCGCTCTCAATGTTCGGCCCGTTCGTTTGATTGCCAGTGACTACGGAATGCGTCAGCGTCAGGTTGCCTTCGTTGAAAATCCCGCCTCCGCCAACGCCAACGCCAACGCCGTCGCCGACCCCATTGCCGCCGGTGATGGTCATGCCGCTCAAGGTCGCGGCAATGCCGGGTGGCACGGCAAAGACGCGGCTGTTGTTGTTGCCCGAAATACTCAGCAGGTTTGCGCCCGGCGCGATCAGATTGGCGTTGAAGCCGATGCCGAGTTGTCCGCCAGTCAGGGTGATGGTCCGCGCCGAGCTGAAGAAGCCGTTCTCGAACTGGATGTCGGTCAAGGTCGAATTGCCGCCGCCGCCGAGGATATTGCGCAAGCTGCCCGAGCCGCCGTTGTTGGCGTTGAGAACGACCAGCGGACGCATCTCGACGGCACCGATGTCGGCGCTTGCACCGAACACGCGCGCCACGCCACGTTGGTCAATCGTCGCATTGGACGCATCGCCCGCGCCTATCGCCGGGCTGGCGTGCAGCAGGGCGTGGGTCGGCGTTTGCCCGCCGTAGAGTGCGAGCGGTGCCAGTCGTGGTGTGGGCGTGGTGATGTCGCTGGCGAGCGGCGTGAACACGCCGTTGTAGTTGTCGCTCAGATTGAAGCCGAGGGTCTGAAACGTCGTCGCGCCGCCGCCGGCCGTTGAGGTTGCCAGATTGGTCGGCGAGTTGTTTACAACAATGCTGCTGCGAAGCGTCGTGGTGGCGGTTGAACCCGCGCCCTGTGTAAATGCGAGGAGGCCACCCCCAGAGTTGTTGGCAATGGTGCTGTTGGTGATTTCCAGTCGACTGTTGCCGCTATTGGACAGATTGGCGATGCCGCCGCCTGTGCCGGCACTGCGATTGCCGCTGACCGTGCTGGCATTGACTCGAAGCGTCCTTCCATTCACGCCCTGAAAATTGATTGCGCCACCGCTGGAGGCGGGATCCGTGGCCACATTGTTGCTGAATGCGCTGTTCGTGAAAACGCCGTCGGCAAATGCCATGCCGACCCCGCCACCCGCTCCGGCTGTGTTACCAAACACATGGACATTGTTCAGCGTCAAATGGCTTAGGCTACGAATTCCGCCACCAAAAAAACCTGCGCCGGCGTTGCCGCCCGCGATGCTCATGCCACTGATGGTCACGCCATTGCTGACGCCGTCAGGTATGTTGAAGACACGAAACTCGGTTGCCGCATTGAAATCGCGCCGGACGGTCAGCAGGTTCGCGCCCGTGCCTTGAATCGTGATGCTGCGCGTGATGTCGGGCAGCGCGGTCAGCAGATTGAAGGACTGAGGTGTGTTGAACGATGCCGAAAAATTGACCAGGTCGCCGTTCTGCGCCAGCGCCAGCGCTTCACGCAAGGAACAGTCCGAATTGCAGACGCCGTCATTGGTATCGGCCGTTTTGGTCACCGTGAAAACGGTGGGTGTGGTGAAGTTCAAGGACCAGCCGCCGGAAACGCTGCCCGCATCGCCGCTGGCGTCATCCACCACGAACAGATTCCAGGTGCCGTTTGGATTGATGCCGTTGAAGGCAAACAGATCCGTCGGGGCATCGCTCAAGTCGCCAGGACCGGGCGAGGGAAAGGTATCGGGATTGCCGAGCGAGTAATTGGCCGGACGGAACAGGCCCGTCGTGGGCGGACTGCCATCGGGAATGGGCGTGGGCGCGGTTTGCGCGAAGCTCAAGTTCAGCCCCGTCACGCCCGGGAGGCCACCGCCCGCATCCGACATCACGATCGAGCGCTGGCCTTGTGGGCCGACCAGCAGGATGTCCACATCAGCAGGAAAGGTGTGCGAGAAGCCGATGAGCCGTACTTCCAGGCGCGTGAACGTGGTGGGCACACCGCTGACCGTGATGTTCGACGGATACGGCGTGGCATTGCCCTGCACATTGATGGTGATGGGGCTGACGTTGCTGAAGGTTTGCACGGTGGCGGCACTGGCGTTCCCGCCGAGCGTCAGCAGCAGGCCGATGATGCTCGCAGCGCGGCGCACAGGTGCGATCAGAAACAGTTTCATCGGCATGGCTCGCAGCGGCGGATGCGGCGAGCATAGCGTGATGGAGGTCACAGGCTTGCGATGAGCGGCCGAAGGCAGTTGGAACGTAGAAGCGCCGCAGGTTGAGCGCAGCGAAACCCAGCAGGGTTTGTTGGCAGGCCGAGAGCAGAGCGCGCCCAAGCATGATTGCCTCCGGTGACCATCATTCACGTCACTGCTCTGCTGTTGGTGCAATGCCCTTCGGTTATTGCACCCTACGGTCCTCGGCTCGACGGTCGCGAGAGCAGCCGAGCAAGCTCTGCTCTGGTGCTCTTAGAGCGGTGCTTGATCTCGCTGTTCATGCTGCGGTGGTTACGCGCGGCTGCAAGCGTGACGCGACGGTAGATCGGCTCGGGGATACCTTTGAGGGTGAGGAATGTGTTCATGCCAGCCTGCCATTGACCAGATCGACACCAAAAGGGTTTGCGTCGTTTCGACTTGCGGCAAGGTGAATCAGGCCATTTGGGGCTCGTGCTCAACCATCCTCACTGCGCAAACCGGCCGCCTGCGCCTGGATAGCCGCGCGCTGCTGGTCGCTGAGTCGTTCAAGGTTTCGCACCTGCATGGCCATCCTTTGGTTGCCGGCCAACGCGGTCTGGTGGCGGAGCAGAAAATCCCAATACAGCGTGGTGAACGGGCAGGCTTTGGGACCCGTGGAAAGCGCCGGATCGAAGCGACAGCCCTGGCAGTAGTTGCTCATGCGCTGGATGTACTTGCCGCTGGCAACGTACGGCTTGCTCGCCATCACGCCGCCGTCGGCGTATTGCGACATGCCCAGGGTGTTGGGCAGTTCGACCCATTCAACCGCATCCACGTAAACCGCCAGATACCACTCATGTACTTGCACCGGCTGCACACCCCGGAGCAGGGCGTACAGCCCGGTCACCATCAAGCGCTGGATGTGATGCGCATAACCCAAGCGCAGGGTTTGGCCGATGGCGTCGCGTAGGCAGGCCATGTTGGTGTCGCCGGTCCAATAAAACGCTGGCAGCGGATTGGTGGCGTCCAAGGCGTTTCGTTGCAGGTAGCCGGGCATGTGTTGCCAGTAAACGCCGCGCACGTATTCGCGCCAGCCCAGAATCTGCCGAATGAAGCCTTCGACGGCGGGCAATGGTGCCTTGCCCGCGTGCAGCGCGTCTTCCGCAGCGCGGATCACGCGCAGCGGATGCAGCAGCTTGAGGTTCATCGCCGCGCTAAGCCGGCTGTGGAACAGCCACGGCTCGGCCGTCCACATGGCGTCTTGCCAGTCGCCGAACGCGGGTAGGCGATGTTCGATGAAGTCGTCCAAGGCCAACTCGGCTTCCGTTGCCGTGACTGGCCAGTCGAACTGGGTCAGATCGCCCGGATGGCCGGCGAAACGCTGTTCGATCATGGCCATGGTTCGGCGGGTGATGGCATCCGGTTCAAACCGGCGTGGCGCGTGATGCAGAGGTGGACCTTGCTTGGAAAAACTCTTGCGATTCTCCTGATCGAAGTTCCACGCCCCACCCAGCGGCTTGTCACCGGCCATCAGCACGTTGTGACGCACGCGTTGCTCACGATAGAAAAACTCCATGCGCAGCTGCTTGCGCCCGTTCGCGTGGACGGCGAATTCGCTGCGCGTGCAAAGGAAATGGGTGTCTTCGCGCAACTCAAGCGGAATGCCAGCGGCGCGCACGGCATCGCCAAGATCGACCCCGACCTGCCACTCGCCGGGTTCGATCAGGATCACCCGTTGCGGGCGAATCTGTGCCAAGGAATGGGTGAGCACCGCAGCCAGCGTCTCGTCTTTGTCGCTCACCGCTTCCCGATCTGCGCCTTTCCAATCCGCACCCTGCCAAATCGCACCTTCGAGCGTCAGTTCGCGATACGAGAGCGGCCAGCCTCGCGCGCGCAGCTCCAGCGCGTAGTGGCGCATGGCAGCCAGAAACATCAGCGTGCGTGGTTTGCTCGACCAGACCTTGCTGCTCTCACCGGCCACCTCGGCCATCCAGATCCGATCTTGCGCGGGATCAAAACCGGCGAAAGCGGCGGATGCCGCATCCAACTGGTCGCCCAACACCAGCACCAGATGGCGAGTCATGCGCCGCGCATCTGCCGCTGTCGGCGGCACCGCTCACTGCAATATTTCACCGCGTCCCACACGGCGGCCCAGCGCTTGCGCCAACCGAAACTGCGCTCACACACCGGGCAAAGTTTGACCGGCAGATGGTGTTTGTTTACCCCACGCATGGCCGAGTTCCTGATTGGCAAGCGCACGATCTACAGGGGCGCGAGTTGCTGGCTCGTGATGATCGGCACAACCGTCATTCCGGCGAATGCCGGAATCCATGTCTGGGTTGCGGCGCTGTTTGGGTGGATTCGGGTGCTACTCGCGGTTCGGACCGGTTTCGTCGTTCGCTCACAGCCGTCGGAATGACGAGTCGATTCGAACGCCGAATGCATATCCCCGGCCGTGCCCCAACCAGCGACAATAGCGCCGCCATTTCGCTCAGGTCAGTCATGCCTTCATTGCCAATTGCAGATCGCGATGCCGTCGACCGTGGTGGTCTGTTGGCGGCGCTATTGGCGTTCGGGATGTGGGGGCTGTTTCCGCTTTACTGGTACTTGCTGAAGTCGGTGCCGGCGATGCAGATCATTGCGCACCGGGTGATCTGGTGCGGCGTGTTCGTGATCGGTTACCTGTGGATTCGCGACGGCCGCGACTGGTTGCGGCAGGCGCTGGCCGGGCCGCGCGTGGGGCGGATGCTGATCGCCAGCAGCGTGCTGATCAGCTTCAACTGGGGCATCTACATTTGGGCGGTCACCAACGGGCGCGTGGTGGACGCAAGCCTGGGTTACTTCATCAATCCGCTGGTCAATGTGGTGATTGGCGTGCTGCTGCTGGGCGAACGGCTCAACCGCGCGCAGTGGTCGGCGGTGGCGTTGGCTGCACTCGGCGTGTTGTGGCTGGCGGTGGTACGCGGGCAACCGCCGTGGATTGCGTTGGTGTTGGCGGGCACGTTTGCGGTGTATGGATTGATCCGCAAGGTGGCGGCGGTGGACGCGGTGCCTGGCCTTGCCGTCGAGAACCTGGTGTTGTTGCCTTTGGCGTTGGGATGGGTGCTGTGGTCTGCCGTTGACGGCGTGGGCGTGTTCGCGCAGCAGAGCCGGGCGACCGATGCGCTTTTGATCGTCGGCGGTGTGCTCACCGCCATTCCCCTGATCGGATTTGCCTACGGTGCGCGGCGGATTCCGTATTCGTTGGCGGGCATCCTGCAATACATCGCACCGACCTTGCAGTTGCTGTGTGGCGTGTTCGTGCTGGGCGAAACCTTTGATCGTCAGCAGGCGGTGGGATTCGGCTGCATCTGGCTGGCCTTGGCCATCTACGCCAGCGACGGCGTGCGCCGCGCGCGTGCATCAAAAACCATCGATTCCGAACCGCAATGTGATGCTCACGTGCCGGTGGTGGATGGTGCGGCGCCTGTCTGCGAGCAGACGCCGCAGGAGCCCTCTCACCCCGTGGTTAGCGACGCCAACCATTCATCGTCCGATCCTTCGTTGACGCCCTCAAACAGAAACGTCGACAAATAGCGTTCACCGGTGTCGGGCAGCATGGCCAGAATGACGCTGCCGGGTTCCAGCGACTTGGCGACTTCCAGCGCGGCCGCAAAGGTGCCGCCGGCCGAAATACCCACAAAAATGCCTTCGGACTGCGCCAGCGCGCGCGAGGTATCGCGTGCCAGCACTTCGTCCACCGGCACATTGCGATCAAACACGTCGCGATTGAGCACGGCGGGGATGAAGTCCGGCGTCCAGCCTTGAATCTTGTGCGGTTTCCATTCGTTGCCGGCGAGCAGGGCAGCACCCGCAGGTTCGGTCACCGCGATCTTGATCGCCGGACGCGCGAGCTTGAGCATTTCGCCGGCTCCGGTCAGCGTGCCGCCGGTGCCGTAGCCAGTGACAAACCAGTCGAGACGTTTACCGGCAAAGTCGGACAGGATTTCCGGGCCGGTTGTATTTCGATGCCAAGCCGGATTGGCCGGATTTTCGAACTGGCGGGCGAGAAAGGCGCCGTGTTTTTCGGCGAACTCCTTGGCGCGGCGAACCATGCCTGTGGCGCGTTCAGGACCGGGCGTGAGGATGACTTTGGCACCGAGGCCACGCATCAATTTGCGCCGCTCGATGGAAAACGTTTCCGACATGAAGGCCACGAATGGATAACCGCGAGCGGCGCAAACCATCGCCAACGCAACCCCGGTATTGCCGGATGTCGCCTCGACCACGGTTTGCCCCGGCTTGAGCTCACCGCGCTGCTCGGCGTCCAGAATGATGGCCAACGCCAAGCGATCCTTCACCGAACCCATCGGATTGAAGGCCTCGACCTTGACATACATCGTGATGCCATCGGGGGCGAGGCGGTTGATGCGCACCACCGGCGTGCGACCAATGGTGTCGAGAATGCTGTCGTAAATCATGTCGCCTCCCAAGGCATCAGGCGCGAGGCGCGCCGCAGTGGCGGTATCGAACCACGCGCGACGCGAAGCAACAAGCACGCGCGGATCGAGTGCTTATAACGGGTGGTTATGATCGGGCCGATCCAAGTCTTTCCGACACCTACACCGGCAAACGCAGGGCGCAATCTCCGGGAGCCTGCGTGCGTTGCCAATGCAAGTGATTGTTCTGCACTTGCAGCGCGGCGGCGAGGGTGGCCGAAATGACCTGTTCACCCGCGGCCAACAATTCACCGTCGGCCGCCCACAGCAAAGGGAGGTGAGGGCGTAACCACGGCGCAATGCCTGAATCTTGCAGCACATGTTTCAGGGAATGGCTGCGTTTGCGCCCAGGCAAACGAATTCGCTCGCCGCCTTGTCGGTAACCAACGCTCAACGCGCCTCCAGACCAAGGCGACGAGAATTGCAGAACGCTGCCATCGTCCAAGCGCAACGGCGAGCGACCATCCCAAGCCAACAATTGGGTGGGAATGACAGCAGGTTCGCCAACACTCACATGCAGCCAGCCGCGATAACGTCGGATGCGGGTTTGCCGGTAGCGAATCAGTGGCTGTCCATCGTTGCTGGCATCGATGAGTTCGGTGCCGATACGGGCGTGCAGGCGCTGCGGCAGCGGATCGGCCCCGGCGCGTTGCAGCCAAAGTCGCAATACATGTGAGCGCAAGGTTGGCGACAACTGCAGCAGCTTGGCGATGACCAGCGTGTGCGAATCGGCGCCGATGCAATCGCCCAATCCGCTTCCAATCTGTTTTTCGAGCAAGTCGGCATCCGCTGCCAGCAGGCCAGCACTGGCAGCGAGCGCGGCACTTGCCTGCGGCCAGCGTGTGCGCAACAGCGGGATGACTTGATTGCGCAGCCAACTGCGTTGATGGCGCGGGTCGGCGTTGGCCGGGTCTTCAATCCAGGTCAGCGCATGCTCGACCGCGTAAGCCCGCAGCGCCTGCTGCGGACACGCAAGCAAAGGTCGCCACAACGTGGCGTGACCCAAGGCGCGAGTCGCTCTCATGCCACCAAGCGCGGCGGTGCCGGAGCCGCGCAGCAATCGCAGCAACAGGGTTTCGGCTTGATCGTCTTGATGTTGCGCGGTGGCCAGCCACTCGCCAACCGCGAGTGCGTCGCGAAGCGCCGCATAACGGGCCTCGCGCGCGGCACCTTCGACTCCCAATCCACTGTCGACATCCACGTGGCATCGCAAAACGTGGATGGGCACAGACAGTTCGGCGCAGACTGCCACGCATTGAGCCGCCCAAATCGGTGACTCCGTGTGCAAGCCATGATCGACATGTAGCGCCCTCAACCCCAACGAGCGTGCGGCTGGAAGACTCGCCAAGGCGTGCAGCAGCACCGTCGAGTCCATGCCGCCGCTGAAGGCTACTGCCAACGCGTTTGGGCTGGCCTCATTCAATTCATCGGTAAGGAAGTCGCGAATCTGGGCGCTCATCGCAAGCATCGTGCATTGCGAAGGTCGCCCTGCCAATGACCAGTCCCGCTTTGGTAGCGCCGATCGAGCATTCGTAGAGCCTGCGTGCGCAACGCCAACATGCTCGGCTGCTTGCTGGAAAGCAGACGAGCAAGTTCGCGCTGCAAGCGCAGGCCTCCTCTTCACTCGGTCTGCTCCACAAGAACTGGAAGTCGCAAACCGGCTAGGCTCTCGGAATGCCAAGCATTGACACCCGCCCACCCGCCATCGCACTGATGGGCCCCACCGCTTCCGGCAAGACCGCGTTAGCCCTCGACTGGGCTGAGCGGTTTGCGGGCGAAATCGTCAGCGTCGATTCGGCCTTGGTGTATCGCGGCCTGGACATCGGCAGTGCCAAACCCAGCAAGGATGAGTTGGCACGTGCGCGGCACCATCTGCTCGATCTGCGCGATCCCCATCAACCCTATTCAGCGGCCGAGTTCTGCGTCGATGCGTTGGCGGCGATGGATGACATCAACGCGCGCGCTCGCATGCCGATCCTGGTCGGCGGCACTGGCCTGTACTTCCGCGCGCTATTCGACGGACTCTCGCCGATGCCCGAGGCCGATCCGGCCATTCGCGCCGAGCTTGCCGCAGAAGCGGAAGTCAGCGGCTGGCCAGCCATGCACGCGCAACTGGCCGTCGTTGATCCGCAAGCGGCCACGCGCGTCCATGCCAGCGATCCGCAACGCATCCAGCGCGCGCTGGAAGTGTTCCGGCTCACTGGCAAACCGATCAGTGCGTGGCAAAACGATGCGCGTTGCCCACCACGGATGCCGTTCCGATTTCTGAAGATTGCCCTGTGGCCAGACCGTAATCTGCTGCGCGAGCGCATCGCTCGACGGTTTGACGCGATGCTGAGTGCCGGATTCCTCGATGAGGTGCGCCGCTTGCGAGCGGACCCAAGGCTGCACGCAGATTTGCCGGCGATGCGTGCTGTGGGCTATCGGCAAGCGTGGGAACATCTGGATGGACTCAGCAGCACCGACGCGTTCCGCCAATTGGTGATTCATGCCACCACCCAACTGGCCAAACGCCAACGAACCCTGCTACGCGGTGAATCCGACGTCTTTCGCATTGATCCTGGCTCAAAAGTCGACCATGGCCGGCTGGCGCGCCTGCTGCGGGACTTCTTGCCCACGTCCTGAACACAGCCTGCGTGTACCATTTGGCAGCGCGGACCACCTTTGGCTGTGCACCTTGCACTTGAATTGTCGGCGCTGCCCCCCAGTTTTGGGACCTTGGCAGTCGACGGCGCTCGCGGCCTATTGCACTTCAAGTGCCAGCGGTCGCGCACAACAATAAATCAGCAGGAGATAATTTGTGATGTCGAAAGGCCAGTCTTTGCAAGACCCATTTCTCAACGCCCTGCGGCGTGAGCGCGTGCCAGTGTCGATCTACCTGGTGAACGGCATCAAGCTGCAAGGCACGGTGGAGTCGTTCGACCAATTCGTCGTACTTTTGCGCAATACCGTCAGTCAAATGGTCTACAAACACGCGATCTCGACCGTGGTGCCCTCGCGCAATGTGCGCCTGGGCCCGCCGGGCGGTGATCACGGCGGCGGCGATCACGCCGGCGACGACAGCGTCCACGTCGGGGAATAGCACAAGCGTGTTCGAACGTTCCCGCAAGGGTGAAAACGCACTGCTGATTCAGCCCTACCGGCCCGGCGAACAGGACCCGACCTTGCTCGACGAGTTTGTCGAGCTGACACGCTCCGCGGGTGCCAGCGTGGTCGGGACTTTGCATGCGCGGCTGGAACGGCCCAATCCTGCGCTGCTGCTTGGCACCGGCAAGGTCGAAGAAGCGCGCGCCATGTGCGCAGCGACCGAGGCCGATCTGGTGCTGGTCAATCACGCCTTGACGCCAGTGCAAGAGCGCAATCTTGAGCGCGCGCTGGAACGGCGCGTGGTGGATCGCACCGGTCTGATCCTCGACATTTTTGCGCAGCGTGCGCGCAGCCACGAAGGCAAGCTGCAAGTGGAGCTGGCCCAGCTCAAACACATGGCAACGCGGCTGGTGCGCGGTTGGACCCATCTCGAGCGCCAACGCGGCGGCTCGATTGGTCTTCGCGGACCGGGTGAAACGCAGTTGGAAATCGATCGCCGCCTGCTTTCCAAGCGCGTCGATCTGCTGAAAGCGCGCTTGGAAAAGGTCGAAGTCCAACGCACGCAGATGCGGCGTGCGCGCTTGCGCAATGAAATGCCGCGCGTTGCCCTGATCGGCTACACCAATGCCGGCAAGTCGACCCTCTTCAACGCCTTGACCGGCGCAGACGCTTACGCCGCCGACAAACTGTTCGCGACGCTGGACCCTACCGTGCGTCGTCTGGCGGGGTTGCAGTGTGGACCGGTCGCGCTGGCCGATACCGTCGGCTTCGTTCGCGATCTGCCGCATGATCTGATTGCCGCGTTTCGCTCGACCTTGAGCGAAGCACGCGACGCCGATCTGTTGTTGCACGTGGTCGACGCCGCCGATTCGCTGCGCGAGGAGCGCATTGGCCAAGTGCAGGAAGTCTTGAACGACATCGAAGCCGGCGAAATTCCGCAGCTGGTGGTGTTCAACAAACTGGATCTGATCGAAGACGCGCTGCCGCGTTGTGATCGCGACGAGGCTGGCGCAGTCCGGCGCGTATGGGTGTCAGCCCACAGCGGTGCCGGCATTCAGATCCTGCGCGAAGCCATCTCGGACAAGTTTCCTGCCGCGCGCATCCATCAGTGGATCACGTTGCCAGCGATGGCCGGACGCATGCGCGCGCGCTTGTTTGCTGCCGGGGCCGTAGTCAATGAAGATGCCAGCGAAGAAGGCTGGTCACTCGAATTGGATCTGCCCGAGCGACTCGCTGCACAGTTGTGTATTGGCTCCGATGCCGACGCGGTGGCGCTGCGTGGGCAATTGGGTGCGGCGCTTGCCGCGCGTGCCGACGCACTGGCCGCGTTGGCGTGATCGTGCCTCCGGTGAACTAATCAATTGCATCAATCGAGACTTAAGTCCAATGAGCCAACCTTCTCGCCTCAGTCGCGCAATTTCCACCTTGCGATGGCCGTTTTCGCGCCGGCCCGCGACATCCACGACGGCCAGTGCCATGCCAGCGAATGAAGCGGCCGACATGGCGTGGAACGAGCCCGGCGGCGACAAGAAAGACCCCTGGAACAACGGCCGCAAGGATGGCGATCCGGGCAAGCGTGGTGATCAAGGCCAAGGCCCGGATGTCGACGCATTTCTGGAAAAACTGAAAGCCAACCTGGGTCGCGTGTTCGGTGGTGGCAATGGTTCGGGAAATTCAAGTCGCAGCAACAGTGCGCAAGGCGGACCTAACCTGCTGTTGATCATCGGCGGGCTGATGGCGGTCTGGCTGGTGTTCGATTCCTGGGTGATGGTGGACGAACGCGAGCGTGGTGTGGTGCTGCGTTTTGGCAAGTTTGATCGGCTGATGGGCCCCGGGCCGAACTTCAAGTTTCCGCGGCCGATTGAAACCGTGACCAAGGTGGATGTGACCCAGCTGAGCAGCCATACCGGTCAGGTTCGCATGCTGACCAGCGACGAGAACATCGTCCAGATCGAGTACAACGTGCAGTATCTGGTGGCCGATCCACAGCTCAATCTGTTTGGCGCGCGTGATCCGGAAGACACCCTCAAGCAGGCGGCCGAAAGCGCGGTTCGCGATGTGATCGGTTCGTCCCAGATGGACGCCGTGTTGACTGGCGAGCGCGCCGCGCTGGCCGCTGCCGCTCGCAAGCGATTGCAAGCCACGCTGGATAGCTACAAGACCGGCCTGTCGGTGTCCGTGTTCAATATCCAGAACGCGCGTCCGCCAACCGAAGTGCGTGAGGCCTTTGATGACGCGATCAGTGCCCGCGAAGATCGCGAGCGCATCGAGAGCGAGGCCTTGGCGTATGCGAGTTCGGTGGTTCCGGAGGCCCGCGGTGAAGCGGCACGCATCCGCGCCGAAGCCGAAGGTCACAAGGAAGCGGTGATTGCGCGCGCGATGGGTGAAGCGGATCGCTTCAATCTACTCGCCGAACAATATCGCAAGGCACCCGACGTCACCCGTCAGCGCCTGTATCTGGAATCGATGGAGCGAGTCTTGTCGAACAGCCGCAAGGTCTACGCGGGTGACGGCGACAATGTGTTGTATTTGCCGCTGGATGGCAGCACATCAGCCAATGCCCCCATGAACCGCTTGCCCGCCGCTGCCGCTGCCATGGCGCCGGCGGCACCCGAACGCAGTGTGCGCGAACAGGTCCGCCCAGAGCGCGGTGGTCGTGAGGAGAATCGCCAATGAAGTCCTATATCCCCGTCATCGCGGTCGTGCTTGGCTTTCTGGCCATGGACTCGGTGTATCAGGTGCAAGAGAGCCAGGTCGCGGTTCGCTTCCAGTTTGGTCGGATTGTCGAAAGCGACATCCTGCCCGGCATTCACTTCAAGCTGCCGCTGGCACAGAACGTGATGAAGTTTGATCGCCGGGTGCTGTCGTTGGACGGACAACCCGAGCGTTATCTGACCTCGGAGAAGAAGGACGTCAGCGTCGACTTCTTCGTCAAATGGCGAATTGCGGACGTGCGCAAGTTCTACGGCGCGGCAGCGGGCCAGGAAGCCAATGCTGCGCAACGCTTGTCGCCCATCATCAAAGAAGCCATCCGCAACGAATTCAACCAGCGTACCCTGAAGGAAGTGGTGGGCGGCGTGCGTACCAATCTGGCCGAACGTTTTGTCGAAGTCGCCAACGTGGGTGCGGCTGAGTTGGGGGTGGAAGTGATCGACGTGCGCATCAAACGCATCGACTTGCCCGAGGATGGCGGCGTGTTGGGCTCGGTATTCGAGCGCATGCGCGCCGAGCGCTTGCGCGTAGCCAACGCACTTCGCGCAGAAGGCACCGAGCAATCCGAGACCATCCGCTCCAACGCGGATCGCCAGCGTGTGGTCATCGTCGCCGAAGCGGACCGCGACAGTCAGCGTCTGCGCGGTGAAGGTGATGCCGTTGCTGCCGAAACCTATGCCAAGGCATTTGGTGAGAATGCGGAGTTTTACGCGTTCAGCCGCAGCTTGGAGGCCTATCGCAATTCGTTTGGCAGCGGCAAGGACGTGCTGGTGCTGGATCGGGATTCCGAGTTCATGCGCTATTTCAAGGACTCGGGTAGCCCGCGCTGAGACTCGGTTCGCGAGCCGGACACATTTGGCAGCTCGGATGAAGCGCACAGCATGACCAGTGACCTGTTGGCGGCCCTGTGTCTGGTACTGGTGATCGAGGGCCTTGTCCTGTTCGTTGGACCAGCCGCGTGGAAGCGCGTCGCCCAGCAATTGCTGGAGGTGCCCGAAGGTTCGCTGCGCATGAGCGGTGCCGTGATGATCGGAATCGGCTTGATCGCATTGCAGTTGGTGCGCTGAGGGGATGCGGGCCACTTGCAGCAACCTTCCAACGCTCTGGGAGGGCCGCGCTCCCGCGCGCCTGCTCCAGGGTGAGAGAGCAGCGCCGCAGGAGCGGCGCCCTCCAATGCAGCAATCTACTCCACCACAATCTTGATCTGCTCCGACACCACCGGCTGTTGGTGCGGAATGTGGCTGTGATCGCCAAGCAATAGTTGCAGCGTGTGTTCCCCCGGCGACAGCGTCAGTGTGGTTTCGGTCTGGCCGCCGCCGAAGTGCACGTGGTTTGCATCATTGGGGATCGGAAGCCCCATTTCCGGAAGTTTGGTGTCGATCAGCAAGTGGTGATGACCGGTCTTGGCCACGACCGTGCCCGCTGGCGCCACGCCCATTCCACTCAACCCGAAGCGCACCACCACTGGATTTTTCACGGTCTCGCCAGCGGTCGGGCTGATGATGTAGAGCTTGGCCTCGGGCGGTGCCTCCGTGCGCGGTGACTCAGAGGCGAAGGCGGGCGCGGCAATCGCGAAGGCGAACAGGGCAGTGAACATGCGCATTGGATGCACTCGCTAAGGGACGGAACGCTATCGTACCGACCGACCGACAATCGCAGGTCAGTGCTTCGTGAGCAGCACGCCAGCTGAACGCTGCGGTGCCCTTCGAGCCGGCTTCAGGCCAAAAACGCCCGCCTAACCTCGACCTAAGTTTCGCTTAAGTTTGCGCCGCTAAGGTGCACCTCAGTCAGTCAACGACATCAGGTGCATCACCATGCAAGCGATCTTGAACACCCCGGCGCAAGCCATCGAACCAGGCGGCGCGCGCTTGCCTGCCGGCCGGTTGCGGCTGGCGCAGTTCTCCCTTCACTGCGCTGGAACGCCGCATCGGCTTGCGGTGGAACACTACATTGGCGCGCGTTTCCAGCGGGTTTACGGTGCCCAGATCAATCACTTCCTGCCGCAGCTGATCACTTTGGCCGGCGCATCCACTTTTTGCGCAGCAGTCGGCGTGGCATCGGCGTCCAGCGGCAAATTGTTCGCCGAGACCTATCTGTGTGCGCCCATCGAGCAACTGATCGCCGAAGCCAAGGGCATGCCGGTGGATCGCGATCAGATTCTGGAAATCGGCAACCTCGTTTCCACCTGGAAAGGCAGTGGTCTGTTGCTGTTCGTGTTCCTGAGCGAGTTGATCGAGCGCCTCGGCCATCGCTGGGTGGTATTCACCGCGACCCGCCACGTCGAACGCTTGTTGGCGCGGCTGCACTACGCACCGGTGGTGCTGGCTGACGCCGATCCGGCGCGCCTGCCTGATGGTGGAGCGAGCTGGGGCAGCTATTACCAGCGGCAACCGCGGGTGATGTTTGGCGAAGTACGCCCGGCCGTCATGGCGGCGCGCAAAGGTCTGATGTATCGCACCGCCGCGCGGGCCGTTGCTTCGCAGGTGGATCGGGTGGTCGCCGAGTACCGGCAACGGCCGACCCAGGTCATCGGCTGAGCACGACACCCGAAGATGAAGACCACCGTTTTGACCGCGCTGCGCGCACATGCTCTCCAGCAGCCTGATGCGACCGCTCTGCGCGGACTGAGCGAAAACGGCGAGCCACGCGTAGTCAGCTACGCGTCCTTGCTGCATCAGGTAGACGCGCTGGCCACTTGGTTGCAGCAACGGCAGTTGCCGTTGTTGGGCCTGTGGGGCGAAAACCAGATCGAATGGGTGATCGCTGATTTGGCTGCCTGGCAAGCCGGTATGCCGCTCATTCCGCTGCCGCGATTCTTTTCGCCTGCGCAATTGGCCTTCGTTGCCGAGTCGTCGGGTCTGCGACATCTGCTGACGTGCGGTGCGATCAGCGACGGTTTGCCGACGCAGGGGCGAGTGCCGTCACCCGTGCCAGCGATCCATCTTGACCATCTGAGTGCGGAAGCGCCCGCGGCGCCCATTTCCATCCCGCCGGGTACCCGCAAGATCACTTTCACATCAGGCACCACGGGTCAGCCCAAAGGTGTCTGCCTGAGCAGCGCGACACTTGACGCCGTTACCGTCGCATTGGCCGAGCGCATTCACGCATCCGAAGCCAGCGAAAACCCGCTGACCGACCACTTCTGCCTGTTGCCGCTCAGTACTTTGTTGGAGAACGTCGCAGGCATCTATGTGCCGATCCTGCTTGGCAAGACCGCGATTGTTCTGCCCGGTCCAGCCATCGGACTGCTGGGCAGCTCGCAACTTGATCTGCCGCTGTTGCTCAAGACGCTGCATCACCATCAACCCAACAGCCTGATCGTGTTGCCGCAAATCCTCGCCGGGCTGGTGGCAGCGGCCAACCACGGGTTGCCGTCGCCGCGTTCGTTGCGTTTTGTCGCGGTCGGTGGCGCCACCACGTCTCCCGCACTGTTGAATCAGGCCCATCGCCTGGGAATCCCCGTGTTCGAGGGGTATGGCCTGTCCGAATGTGCGTCGGTGGTCAGTCTGAATTCACCGCGCGCCAATCGCGTGGGTAGCGTGGGTCGTGCGCTCAGTCACCTGCGCGTGCGCGTGGTGGATGGCGTGATTCAGGTCGCCGGCAACGCCTTCTCTGGCTATCTCGGTCAGCCGACCAGCAACCCGAATACCAGTTGGATCGATACCGGCGACATCGGCCACATCGACGAGCAGGGCTATCTGCACATCACCGGGCGGCAGAAGAACCTGCTAATCAGCAGCTTCGGCCGCAACATTTCCCCCGAGTGGCTGGAAGCCGAGTTGTTGCTGAGCCCAGCCATCGCGCAGGTGATGGTCATCGGCGATGCGCAGCCGTTTTGCGCCGCGGTGCTGGTTCCGCGTTCATCGAACGCGGATCCCAGCGAGTTGGCAAGCCAAGTCGCCAGCGTCAACGCCACGCTTCCCGATTACGCGAGGATTCGCCGCTGCATCGTCGCCAGCGAACCGTTCTCGCTCGCCGATGGATCCCTGACCGACAACGGCAGATTGCGCCGCGATGTGATTGCCGGTCGTCATGCCGCGGCCATCGCGGCGCTCTACTCACCCACTTTTGAATTGGCCGATCAAGCGGTCGATCCAACCATCCATCCATCCATCGAGTCAGGAGTTTTGCATGCCATTTTTTGAGCAACTGAACGCGCAGACGGAGAGTAATCGCCAGTACCTGCTGGCGGCACCGCTGATCAAGCGCTGTCTGGGTGAAGGTCCGCTCAGTCGCCGGGAGTACGTCGCCTTTCTGACCGAGGCGTTCCACCACGTGCAACACACCGTGCCCTTGTTGATGGCCACGGGCAGCCGGCTGCCCATGCACAAGGAATCGTTCCGCACCGCGATCGCCGACTACATCAAGGAAGAACTCGGCCACCAGGAGTGGATATTGAACGACATCGCTGCCTGCGGTGAAGACAAGCAGCGGGTGCGTCTGGGCAAACCCAATCCGGCGACCGAGCTGATGGTGGCGTATGCCTACGACACCGTGATGCGCAACAACCCGATGGGATTTTTCGGCATGGTGTTCGTGCTCGAAGGCACCAGCATCAACCTTGCGACCCGCGCGGCCGACATCATCCAGAAGCAGCTTCGCTTGCCGCGCAAAGCGTTCACTTACCTGCGCTCGCACGGCAGTCTCGATCTGGAGCACATGGTCTTCTTCGAGAGGCTCATGAATCAAGTCGACGATCCGGCCGATCAGGAAGCGATCGTCCGCGCCGCCAAACAGTTCTTCCATTTGTACGGAAACATTTTCCGCTCCATCGAAAGCGCCGAATTGGCCAAGGCGGCCTGATCCCATGCGCATTCAGAACGCACTGATTTTGCTCACCGGTGCCAACGGTGGCATCGGTTCCGCGATTGCCCGTCGACTGGCTGCTGGCGGCGCGCAATTGCTGCTGGTGGGACGATCGCAGATTCGCTTGGACGTCTTGATCGCATCGCTGCCGTGTCACGGCAAGCCGCATGTTGCCGTCTATGCCGACATCACCACGCCGGTGGGGCGAGCGGCAATCGAACGCGCGCTGGAGGATGCCGATCAAGCGCTGAATGCGCTGATCAATTGTGCTGGCATCAGCCAGTTTGGACTGCTCGCCGACACCCGCCCAGAAGCCATCGAGCGACTGCTGGCCACCAATGTCACCGCGCCGATTCTGCTCACGCAAATCGGGCTCCGCCACCTCGATCCCGATGCCGGTCGCATCATCAACATCGGTTCGACATTGGGTGGCATTGGTTACCCAGGTTTCAGCGCCTATTCCGCCAGCAAGTTCGCCCTGCGGGGCTTCACGGAAGCCCTGCGCCGAGAACTTGCCGACGCGCCCTTGCAAGTGGCCTATCTGGCGCCGCGTGCCACGCGCACGGCACTCAACAGTGATGCCGTGTGCGCCATGAACGAGTCACTGGGCAATGCCATGGATTCGCCCGAACGAGTGGCGGATGAGGTGGAACGCATGCTGGGCAGCAAACGCATGCGCAATCGCGCCATCGGTTGGCCCGAGCGCCTGTTTCTGCGGGTCAATTCGATCTTGCCCAGTCTGGTCGATGGCGCTTTGCGGAAGCCGCTCGCGCAGATCAAGCAATTTGCCGATCCCAAGCGCGCGCCCAGCGTGCCTATCCCATCCACTGTGTCTTGACTACCTCAGTCTTGAAGGAGACCCCCCATGACCCGCGCAATCCATCACGCCCTGACGCTGGCCCTGTTTGCCTTGTGTGCGACCACGGCGCGCGCCGACGAGGCCACCGATATCGCCCATCTGCAAACCCGCTGGGCCGAGGTCAAATATCAAACGCCCGCAGCGGAGCAGGAAAAGGCCTTCGAGCAGCTGGTTGCCGAAGCCGAGGCATTGACCAAGGCCAACGCCAAACAGCCGGCCTATCTGATCTGGGAAGGCATCATTCGCTCGACCTATGCCGGTGCCAAAGGCGGCTTGGGTGCGCTGGGCGAAGTGAAGCGTGCGAGAGTGCTGTTTGAACAAGCCATCGAAATTGATCCAGCGGCAATGGCGGGTTCGGCGTACACCAGTCTCGGTTCACTCTATTACCAAGTGCCCGGATGGCCGGTCGGCTTCGGTGATGAAGAAGAGGCCGAAAAATTGTTGAGCAAGGGCCTGAGTCTCAATCCAGATGGCATCGACTCCAACTTTTTCTATGCGGATTATCTGTACGAAGAGGATCGCTACGCCGAAGCCTTGCGCGTATTCGAGAAGGCGCTGCTGGCTCCACCGCGTCCCGGTCGAGAGTCTGCCGATGCCGGTCGTCGCAACGAAATCAACGAAAAGATTGCGCTGGTCAAAAAGAGAATCTAGCCCGAACAGCGCTCACCTGAAGCAGCGAAGCTCTGATTCATGGCCTCTATAGCCCCGTTCGTCATTCCCACGCACGCGCGCAGTTGTCCGGATAAACCGAGCGAAACGCTTGCAAAATCAAGCAACGAGGCGTCGTTCCCGCGAAGGCGGGAACCCAGTGACTTGAATGCCACAAGGCCCTGGGCCCCCGCCTTCGCGGGGGCGACGATGTCGGGCGTCAAGCGCTTTGGGATTAGGCATCATCTGCAAAGCATTCGATGGACGATTTCCCCGGATAGCGGCCCGCATTCGCGGGGATGACGAGCGTTCAGACACGTGCATTTCAAACCTAGCCCAAAGCAATCGGTCAGACCGCATGCGCATCCTGCTGGCTGAAGACGATGCGTTGATCGCTGACGGCATCGTCGATGCCCTGCAGCACTCGGGCTTCGTCGTGAACCGGGTGGCCTCGGGCCGAGAGGCCTGTGCCTCGGTGCACGCCGAAGCCCCGGACATTCTGCTGCTCGATCTGGGTCTGCCCGACATGGATGGTCTCGAAGTGCTGGCGCAAACCAAGCGCCACGCGCCGGCCACGCAAGTGCTGATCCTGACCGCGCGCGACAGCATCGAGGATCGTGTGCGTGGGCTGGATCTGGGTGCCGATGATTACCTCACCAAACCCTTTGCACGCGCCGAGTTGTTGGCCCGTTTGCGGGTGTTGGAACGGCGACTCGGCAATGCCGGTTCGGCGACCATCGAAGTCGGCCCCTTAAGTCTGCACACTCAGCATTTCGAAGCCAAACTCAACGGCGTGCCCATGGCACTGTCGCGCCGCGAATTCATGCTGCTGAAGGCATTGGTTGAGCAAGTGGGCGTGATCCAGACCAAGGCCGCGCTCGAATCCAGACTCTACGGCTGGGGCGACGAAGTGTCCAGCAATGCCATCGAGGTCCACATCCACAACCTGCGCAAGAAGCTGCCCGAGCATTTCATCAAGACCTTGCGCGGCGTCGGTTATCTGGTGCCGCGCCAGTGAATTCGATTCGTACGTTTCTGACCATCGCACTGCTCGCCGTGGTGACGCTGGTCAATTTCGTCGCCAGCCTGCGTGGCTATCAGAACAGCATGGTCGAGGCCGAGCGGCTGTTCAATCAACGCATGTATCAGCAGGTGGATCTGCTCGAGTACACCTTGCCCGACCTGTTGGCGCGCGGCGATATTCGCGAGGGCCGGCTATGGAAGCGGGCGCGCTCGTTTGGCGTCGGTGCCACGCTTGAGTTCCAGTGGTTGGACGCCGAGGGCGAGTTGTTGGCGCATACCGATCTGATGCCAGACACGCTGATCACGCCGCTCAAGGAGGGCTTCGAGTTCGTCAACTTGAACGGCTATCGCTGGCATGTGTTGGTGACTCGCAGTGCCGACCGCAACAGCTGGTTCGTGCTGGCTGAGCGTGATGATCAACGCTATCGAATGGCCGAATCGGTGATCGGCCCGGCGGTATATCCGATGGTTTTCGCGATCCCCATACTCGGCGTCATCATCTGGACCTTGCTCGGCATCGGCTTGAAGCCCATCCAGCGTTTGGCCACCGATGTCGAAACACGCGAGGCCACCGATCTGCGGCCGCTGGATGATGCGCAGATGCCCAGCGAGCTTCGCCAGTTGGCCCGATCCGCCAACGCGTTGTTGCGGCGGCTTGAAGCCTCGTTCGCCCGTGAATCGCGTTTTGCTGCCGATGCCGCGCATGAGTTGCGGACGCCGATTGCGGCCCTGAGCATCCAGTGCGAAAACCTGGCTTTTGCCGCGCCCGAGCACGCGGCCAACATCGCCAAACTGCAAACCAGCATTCAGCGTCTGCATCACGTGGTCAGTCAGATCCTGATCCTGAATCGGGTCGCGCCGGATCACTACATGGCCAAGTTCGAACCAGTCAATCTCTGCCATCGGGCGCGAGAGGCGATCGTGCTGCAAGGCGAGACGTTGAAGGACCGCACCGACGACATCGAGTTTTCCGGCCACGATGCGTGGATCCTCGGCGATGGACATGCACTGGATTCGCTGCTCAGCAATCTGTTGGGCAATGCCATCAAGTTCACCCCGGTAGGTGGCCGCATTCATGTCTCGGTCGAACAAGCCGGCAATGTCGCGAGGCTCATGGTGATCGACAGTGGCATCGGCATTCCACCTGCGCAGCGCGAGCGGGTATTTGATCGTTTCTACCGCTTGGGTGGCGACCGCAATGAGTCGCAGGTGGTGGGTTGTGGTCTGGGTCTATCGATCGTTCGCCAGGTGGCCGAGCTGCATGGTGCGACGGTGAGTATGAGCGATGCGCCAGCGGGGCAGGGCTTGTGTGTCGCGGTCGACTTCCCGTTGGTTCGGCTTTCGGCCAAGGCTGCGGGTGAGATCCCCGCAAACACGACAACAGAGGCGTCTCGCCGGTGAAACGAACCGTGCCCATGTATTGGCTGCTCGGCGCTTTGTTCGCCGGCGATGTCGGCGCGGCACCCCCGGAATTCGCGATCGATATTCGCGATCATCTGTTCTATCCGGCGGAATTGGTGGTTCCCGCCAACACCAAGATTCGCTTGATCGTCACCAACCACGACCCCTCGCCGGAAGAGTTTGAAAGTTACGAGTTGAATCGCGAGAAAGTCATCATGGGTGGTGCCAAGGCGATCATTTTCGTCGGTCCGTTGGAGCCCGGTGTGTATCCGTTTTTCGGTGAGTTCAACCCGAAAACCGCGCAGGGCATCCTGCGGGTGGAGCCCTGAGCATGCTCGACTCGGTGCTGCTGGTATTGCGCGAAGTGCTGGAGGCAGCCCTGTTCATCAGCCTGCTGTTCGCGCTGTGCAGCAAGTTGGGGCTCGATCGGCGCTGGGGCACCGCCGCCATCATCGGCGGACTGCTGTGCTCGTGGCTGCTCAGTCACTTTGCCTATGCGATTGCGGAGGCTGGGGAGGGCGTCGGTCAGGAATTGGTCAACGCGCTGCTGTATGCCATCGCGATCCTCTGTTTCATGTTGCTCAACGCGATTTTGCTGCCGCATCTATGGGCGACGCGTTTGCAGGAGGCCGTCATCGCCAAACGACTGACCCAGTCGACTGCGATCCATGGGTTGTCCGCACTGGTGGTCGCCTGCTCGATCGCCCGCGAGGGCTCGGAAGTGTGGATCTACCTGTCCGGCTTCAGTCTGGAATGGGAAGCGCTCGCCTCGGCACTGATGGGCGGGCTGGTGGGAGCGGGCATCGGCATGAGCCTGGGCAGCCTGGTGTACTACGGGTTCGCGTTCATGCGCGACCGCTACTTCTTTCCGTTGTTCGTGGTGCTGACCAGCCTCGTCATCGGCGGATTGGCGATGCAGGTGGCCAAGCAGTTCATGCAGATCGGTTGGCTGGATTCGGGCCGGCCAGTCTGGGACACCACGTGGCTCGTCGATGAACGTTCGTGGATTGGCGAAATGCTGCGCGCGCTGTTCGGTTATGACGCCAATCCGGATCGCACCCAGGCGATGTGTTACTTCGGTGCGCTGGCCATCAGCCTGCTCATCATCAGCGCCAACTGGGCTTGGCAGAGGCGCGCTACGCATGTTTGAGCGATCACTTCTTCTCGGCGCAATTGGCCTGCTGGCACTCACCGACAGCGCGCTGGCCGCAACCGACGGCGTCTATCACCCCTACGTGTCACGCAACGAGCGTGAGATCGAATATGGCGTGACCTGGCGCGACATTGGCGACCACCCTCGGTCGTTCCAGCGCATCAGTTTTGCCTACGCTTGGGCGGAGCACGTTTCGACCGAGCTGTACCTGTTGTCCGAGTCGCCCTCGCATTCACAAGCACGGGTTCGCGGTTATGAACTCGAGACCAAGTGGCAACTGACTGAGCAGGGCGAGTACTGGGCAGATTTTGGAATGTTGTTCGAGATCGAAGGCGGCAAAGGTTTCGATGAGCGCGAAGTCAGCGTGGCTTTGTTGGTGGAAAAGGAACTCGGCAATCGCTGGGTTGCTGCCGCCAATGGCATCATCGAATATGAGTTTGGTGACCTGGTCGACAACGAATTCGAGACGGCGCTGCGAGCGCAACTACGCTACCTGAAAAGCCCGGCTTTCGAACCCGCCATCGAGCTGTATCTGGATGACCAGGACTACGCCATCGGTCCCGCGCTGCTTGGCGCGTATCGATTCTCGGCTGGCAAGCAGGTTCGCTGGGATATCGGTCTGCCGCTCGGCATCAAGCACGACACGCCATCGACCAGCCTTCGCGTCAACCTGGAGTTTGAGTTTTAGGTCGATAGCGAACCGGCGTAGGGTGCGTCTCGGACGCACCGCAACCCCGAAGCGATGTGCCCCATCCACGCCATGTTTGAATTCGACTCACCACGGTCATGCGGTGCGTCCGAGACGCACCCTACGCCTTCGGGACATTGCTGATCCCTGGCCTTATCAATGTTTGCTCGCGGTCAAAAGACTGCAAGCCGAATGCGATAATCCGCCCACTTCTGCGGCCGGCACTATCACCATGTCAAACTCCCGAATCGATCCCTCGCGACTCATTCGCGCACCGCGCGGTAGCGCACTCAGCTGCAAGAGCTGGCAGACCGAGGCGGCATATCGGATGCTGCAGAACAATCTCGATCCCGATGTCGCAGAGAACCCCACCGAGCTAGTCGTGTACGGCGGCATCGGACGCGCCGCACGGGATTGGGCGTGCTTTGATGCCATCCTGAAGGCGTTGCGTGAGCTGGAAGACAACCAAACACTGCTGGTGCAATCCGGCAAACCCGTCGGCGTGTTTCCCAGCCATCCCGATGCGCCGCGGGTGCTGATCGCCAACTCCAATCTGGTACCGCACTGGGCGACCTGGGAGCACTTCAACGCGCTCGATGCCAAGGGCCTGATGATGTATGGGCAGATGACCGCGGGCAGCTGGATCTACATCGGCTCGCAGGGCATCGTGCAAGGCACGTATGAGACCTTCGCCGAGATGGGGCGGCAGCATTTAGCCGGCAATCTGGGCGGACGCTGGGTGTTGACTGCGGGTCTGGGCGGCATGGGTGGTGCGCAGCCACTGGCCGCGACCATGGCCGGTGCGTCGATGCTCGCCATCGAATGTCGGCAATCCAGCATTGATATGCGCCTGCGCACGCGCTATGTCGATGAACAAGCCAGCGATCTCGACGATGCCTTGGCACGCATTCGTGCGCACTGCGACGCCGGGTGTGCGGTATCTGTCGCCTTGCTGGGTAATGCGGCGGAAATCCTGCCCGAACTGATCCGGCGCGGGGTGCGTCCGGATGCGGTCACCGATCAAACCAGTGCGCACGATCCGCTGCATGGTTACTTGCCAGCGGGTTGGTCGGTGGAAGAATGGTTGAGCGAGCAGAAAGCCAATCCACAACGCGTGGTCGCCGCGGCCAAGGCGTCAATGCGCGTACACGTCGAGGCAATGCTGGATTTCCATCGGCAAGGTATTCCGACGTTTGACTACGGCAACAACATCCGCCAGATGGCGCAGGACGTGGGCTGCGAAGACGCCTTCGCTTTCCCCGGCTTTGTTCCCGCGTACGTACGCCCGCTGTTTTGTCGTGGCGTCGGCCCGTTCCGTTGGGTAGCGCTATCGGGCGATCCGGAAGACATCGCCCGCACCGATGCCAAGGTGAAGGAGTTGATGCCTGATGATGCACATCTGCATCGCTGGCTGGACATGGCCGCCGAGCGCATCGCCTTTCAGGGCTTGCCGGCGCGCATCTGCTGGGTTGGCCTGGGTGATCGGCATCGGCTGGGGCTGGCCTTCAACGCGATGGTGCGTTCGGGCGAATTGAAGGCACCGATCGTCATTGGTCGCGATCATCTGGATTCGGGATCGGTGGCGTCGCCCAATCGCGAAACCGAAGCCATGCTGGATGGCTCGGATGCGGTATCCGATTGGCCGCTGCTCAACGCGATGTTGAATGTGGCGGGCGGCGCGACCTGGGTCTCACTGCATCACGGCGGTGGCGTCGGCATGGGTTACAGCCAACACAGCGGCGTGGTGATTGTCTGCGATGGTAGCGAGGCCGCCGATCAGCGTCTGGCGCGCGTGTTGTGGAACGACCCCGGCACCGGCGTCATGCGCCACGCCGATGCGGGTTACCAAATTGCCCGCGATTGCGCAAAGCAGCAGGGACTGAATTTGCCGATGGTTGGATAGCCAGCGTAGCGCCAACAGCATGGCGTAGACGCGAAGAATCAATCGAAGCGATCCCGCTCGAGCGTGCTTTTCGCTTCAGTCTGGAAGGGCAGGCGGCGCAATGCGCTGCACTTATTGCGCCCTACGATTCTTCATCCCATCACCGCCAGAAAAACGCAATACACACCGTCGAAATCACGATTACTCCCACCAGATCCAGCACCGACCCTTCTCGCATCATCCGTCGCAGCGGCACATGCCCACTGCCATACGCGACCAGGTTAGGCGCAGTCGCTACCGGCAACATGAAGCCGCAGCTCGCGGCGAGCACGGCCGGCACCATCAGCAGCGCGGGATCGAGGCCGGTCACGGCGGCCGCCGCGGCGAGAATAGGCATCAGCAACACTGCCGTCGCCGTATTGCTGGCGATTTCCGACAGCAAGGTCACCACCACGCAGATGCCGATGATCAGCAGCCACACCGGCCAATCGCGCAGGCCGATCAGCGTGGTTGCGATGCGATCACCCAAGCCGCTGGTCGAAAACGCCGTTGCCAGCGCGATACCGCCCGCAAACAACACCAGCGCGTTCCACGGCACGCGTTCGGCGGTGGGCCAGTCAAGCAGGGTGCTGCCTTTGCCGTCTGGCACGATCGCCATCAGCAACACGCCGGTGAGGGCGATGCTGGCATCCGTGGCCGATACCAGGCCGGTCCATTGCGACCAACCACCGAATGGCTCGCTGCGAAAAATCCACGCGAATACGATCACGCCGAACACCGCCAACACCCGCCACTCGGCCGATTGCCATTTGCCCAATTCGGGAACGCTAGCCGCCGGTGAACCACGCAAACCGCGACCCAGCCACAGTGCAAGCACGGGCAGCATGAGCAACACGATGGGCACGCCGAACTGCATCCATTCCAGAAAGCCCATGCGCGTGCCGGTGGCGCGTGCGTAAGCCTCCATGAAGACCAGATTCGGCGGCGTGCCGATCGGCGTGCCCCAGCCGCCGACACTGCCAGCGTAGGCGATTCCCAGCACCAGCGGCACCCGCAAGCGCGGATCGCGATAGTCCGCAAGCACCGCCATCGCCACCGGCAACATCATCAGAGTGGCAGCGGTATTGCTGATCCACATGCTGATCAGGCCGGTCGCAAAGATGAAGCCCCACAACAGGTGGCGACCGCTGTGGCCGCCAAACGCGCGCACCATGCCCAACGCCATGCGTCGATGCGCCTGATTTCGCTCCAGCGCCGCCGCCATCATGAAGCCACCCATCAACAACAGGATCAGCTCGTTGCCGAATGCTTCGGCGACGTGTTTGGGTGTGATGACGCCCGCCATCGGCAACAGGCACATCGGAATCAAGGCGGTGAAAGCCGCCGGTATCGGCTCGAACAACCACCACAGCGCAATCCAGACCAACACACCCACGGTGATCGCCAATGCGCTGGATTCACCCTGCGCAAGCATCAGCAGGGTGGTCACGCCCGCGAGCGCCGGTGCACCGAGCATGACCAACAGGCGCGTGCGTGGCGATAGAGCTTGGCCTTCTTCGATGCGTTCCATGCGGGATGTCTTCGCTTGCACCAAGCCGGGGAGTAGGTCGCCATACTGACTCAGGCCGCCCACCAACGGCGACAGTTGCAGCAGATTGTTTGGCTTCAACTCGTTGCTGAAGTACGAGTCGCAAACTCTTGGAGGGCGCCGCCCCTGCGGCGCTGCTCTTTTTGCCTTCGGAGGGTGCCGCGCTCCAGATGCGCTGCTCCTGCTGCTGCAACACCGCCGAATAAAGAGCAGCCGCGCAGGAGCGCGGCCCTCCGTTTCCCGCAGGGCGGGAGCGATGCCCTCCGTTTGTCGCTGCGCATCCATTCATCGCACCCGCATGGCAGCATGTGACGCTCCGCTCGCCGGCAGAGATACCCATGACTCAGCGCCCCAGCGTCAGCACGCGATTGGCCGATCTCGACCGTGTCGGCAAACGGGTGAGTGCGGCCGATGCGGTCAAGCTGATTCGCGATGGCGACACCGTTGCCACCGGTGGTTTCGTCGGCATCGGTTTTGCGGAGAATCTTGCCGTTGCACTGGAGCAGCGCTTCCAGAGCGATTCCGAGCCGCGGAATCTGACCTTGGTGTATGCCGCCGGGCAAGGCGATGGTCGCAGCCGTGGTCTCAATCATCTTGGCCACGAAGGTTTGGTAGCGAAGGTGATCGGTGGCCATTGGGGGCTGGTGCCGGCGCTGCAAAAGCTTGCCGTGGACAACCGCATCGAAGCCTGGAACCTGCCACAAGGCGTCATCAGCCATCTGTTCCGCGACATCGCTGCCGGCAAACCGGGGCATCTGTCGCGGGTCGGTCTGGGCACCTTTGTCGATCCGCGTTTTGGTGGCGGCCGACTGAATGCGCGTACCACCGCCGAGCTGGTCCGGGTGATGCCCATCGATGGTGAGGATTACCTCTTCTACGAGGCGTTTCCGATTGATGTGGCCCTGATCCGCGCCACCACGGCCGACCCCGAGGGCAACCTCAGCATGGAGCGCGAAGCGCTGACGCTTGAGGCGCTGGCCATCGCGATGGCGGCGCGCAATTCCGGCGGCATCGTGATTGCCCAGGTCGAGCGGCTGGCCGACAGCCACGCGCTGTCCTCGCGGCAAGTGAAGGTGCCCGGTGTGCTGGTCGATTGTGTGGTGCTCGCCGAACAACCCGACTATCACCAGCAGACCTTTGCCGAACCCTACAGCGCCGCATTCGCGGGCGAGTTGCGGGTGCCGGCCGCCAGCGTGATCCCGATGGCCGCCGGCCCGCGCAAGGTGATCGCGCGTCGCGCCGCACTCGAGCTACGGCCCAATGCCGTGGTCAATCTGGGCATCGGCATGCCCGAGGGTGTCGCTGCGGTGGCGGCCGAAGAACGCGTGATCGATCTGATCACGCTGTCGACCGAACCCGGCACGATCGGCGGCATTCCGGCTGGTGGCCTGAATTTTGGTGCAGCGGTGAACGCGCAGGCCGTGATCGACCAGCCCTACCAGTTCGACTTTTACGATGGCGGCGGTCTGGACATCGCCTTCCTCGGCTTGGCCCAAGCCGATGTCGAAGGCAACCTCAACGTCAGCCGCTTTGGCCGCCGTTTGGCCGGCGCGGGCGGCTTCATCAACATCAGCCAGAACGCCAAGAAGTTGGTTTTCGTCGGCAGCTTTCTGGCCGGTGAGGGTGCGGAATCGGTGCGCAAGTTCGTCCGCCAAGTCGAACACCGCACCTTCTCCGGCCGCGAGGCAATGCGTCGCGGTCAGCCGGTGTTGTACGTCACCGAACGTGCCGTGTTCCGCCTGCACAGTGATGGCATCGAACTGATCGAAGTCGCCCCCGGCATCGATATCGAACGCGATGTGTTGGCGATGATGGACTTCCGCCCGGTCATCGAAACCGACCCGATCCTGATGGACGCCGCGCTGTTCAACGACGGCCCCATCGGCCTGCGCGAGCGCCTGCTCGCCGTGCCGCTGGCCGACCGCCTCGCCTACGACGCCGAATCGAACACCCTGTTCGTCAATTTCGAACGCCTGCGCATTCGCAGCCCTATCGACGTTGACGCCGTGCGTCGCGAAGTCGAATCACGACTCGCCCCGCTCGGCCAGCGCGTCTACGGCATCATCAACTACGACCACTTCGAACTCGACCCCGATGCCGCCGACGCCTGGGCGGAAATGGTCCAGGATCTGGTCGCCCGCTATTACCTCAAAGTCACCCGCTACGGCACCTCAGGCTTCCTGCGCGCCAAACTGGGCGACGCCCTCACCGCCCGCGGAGTCGCCCCGCATCTGTACGAGTCCGCTCATGAGGCGCGCGCCCATCTTTTCGAAGCCAACTATGGTGCGTCTTGACCCACCACATGCCCACGCAAGGCGCGGTGCGTCAAGACGCACCACGTACTTGGGTAGGGCACGGTGCGTCAAGACGCACGACATACTTGGGTAGGGCACGGTGCGGCAAGACGCACCCAATGGGTTCGCGTCGATCCGCCACACCCACGTAGGGTGCGTCGTGACGCACCGGCGCCCGCACCACTTTTTTCTTCTTGAATACCAGCCGGGGGCGAAAGGCAGCC
>JBQTGY010000138.1:0-28960 GCA_052390415.1 Pseudomarimonas sp.
GGTCCCCTTTGTGGCGGCGGCGGTTGGGAGATCAGGCCCGTCAGGGGTGCGCGCATGGATGCGCGTGCGTTTTTGCCAGTACATGGATGTACTGTCAAAAACCCCTCCCGACCGACGCGGACTCGCGGCTTCATCGCGAGCGCCACATCGGGGTCGCCTTTCTTTTGGTTACTTTTCTTTGGTGATTCAAAGAAAAGTGACTCGGCGGCCGCTGAGGCCGACGAAACCGTGCGGAGATCCAACTCACTGCGAGAGAAGCTTGAAATGCTGGATTCCAGCCTGAGACGAAACGACAAGGCTGTGCGCCAAGCTTCAACGCAATCGAAGTTGATGCAAACGCGCCAGCCGACGCGCCTCCGGCCCCGATCATCAGGCCGCCCGCTTGGCTTCAAAATCCGCAATGGCTGCGGACTCAGCCAACAAATACCCGAGCTGATCCACACCCCGCAGCAAACACTGCCGCGCAAATCCCTCCACTTTGAATCCAATCGACGAGCCGTCTGGCAACTCAACCCGCTCGCGCTCCAAATCAATCACGATCTTCTGCGATTCCACGGTGGCCAAGCGATTCCAGTCGCTCGCGGAAACCACGATAGGCAGCAAGCCATTCTTCAACGAGTTGTTGCGGAAAATATCGGCAATCTGCGTCGAGATCACGGCTTGGATGCCAAGATCCAGCAGTGCCCAGGGCGCATGTTCGCGCGACGACCCGCAGCCGAAGTTGTGGCCGGCCAGCAGCACGCCGGCACCGCGCAGCTCAGGGCGATGCAGGGGAAAGTCCGTGCGCTCGTTGCCGGCGGCATCAAAGCGCCAGTCGGCAAAACAGTAGCGACCCAATCCGGCGCGTTGGGTGGTGGTGAGGAAGCGTGCGGGGATGATCTGATCGGTGTCGATGTTCTCGCCCGGCAGGATGGCGAGGCGGGATTCGAAGCGGCGGATGGCTCGCATCAGTCGGCCTGCTCGGTGCTGTTCAATGACAGAGGAGGGTAGTTTCGCGGGTCGGCGATGCAGCCGGCGACGGCGCAGGCGGCGGCGGTGGCGGGGCTTGCAAGCACGGTGCGAGCGCCGGGGCCTTGGCGGCCTTCAAAATTGCGATTGCTGGTGGACACACACAGCTCGCCGGGAGCCACACGATCACCGTTCATCGCGATGCACATGGAGCACCCAGGCTCGCGCCATTCGGCGCCAGCATCGCGGAATATCTGGTCCAGACCTTCTCGTTCGGCTTCGCGTTTGACCGCGTCCGAGCCCGGCACGATCAACATGCGGATATGTGATGCCACGTGGCGTTTGCGCAGGATGCCGGCCGCTTCGCGCAGGTCCGACATGCGTCCGTTGGTGCAGGAGCCGATGAACACCACATCCACCTTCTGCCCCACCAGCGGATCGCCGCCGCGAAACCCCATGTAGGCCAGTGCGCGCTCGCTCTGCGCATCCGCAGCCTTGGGAACGGCGCGGTCGATGGCCACCACTTGGCCGGGGTTGGTACCCCAAGTGACCGTCGGACGCACCTGCGACGCATCGACGCGCACTTCGCGATCAAAGCGCGCACCGGTATCGCTCGCCAGCGCCAACCACGCGGCTGCTGCGGTCTCGAAATCCTGGCCTTGCGGTGCCATCGGACGACCGCGCAGCCACTCCACCGTCGTTGCGTCCGGCGCGACCAAGCCAGCGCGCGCGCCGGCTTCAATCGACATGTTGCACAAGGTCATGCGTGCTTCCATCGACAACGCGCGAATCGCTTCGCCGCGATACTCGATGACGTGGCCGGTGCCGCCATCCACGCCCAACGCGCCGACGATATGCAGGATCAAGTCTTTCGCGCCGACGCCCGCCGGCAGGCGACCATCGACGGTGACCGCCATGGACTTGGGCCGGCGTTGCAACAGCGATTGTGTCGCCAACACGTGGCCCACTTCGGTCGTGCCGATGCCAAACGCCAATGCCCCGAATGCACCATGGGTGGCCGTGTGCGAGTCGCCGCAAACGATGGTCATGCCCGGCTGAGTCGCGCCCAGTTCCGGCCCCATCACGTGCACGACGCCGCGCGATCCCGAACCGAAGCCGTGCAGGGTCAGGCCAAACTCGGCGCAGTTGGCTTCCAGCGTGGCCACTTGATCAGCCGCAGCGGCATCGCCGTAAGGCAGCTTGCCGTTGGAATCCGCCGGCAAGGTCGGCGTCGAATGATCCAGCGTCACCAAGGTCCGCTCTGGCCGCCGCACCCGCAAACCGCGTTCACGCAGTTCGGAAAATGCTTGCGGCGAGGTGACTTCGTGCACCAGGTGCAGATCGACATACAGGATCGCCGGCGCGTCGGCTTGTTCAGCGCGGACGCAGTGGCTGTTCCAGATTTTGTCGATGATGGTTTGGGGACTGGGGGGCATGGCTAGGTCTCACTAAAGCATGAAGTTGAAATTCCGATTCAAGCCAACGCCGCCACCCGAGGTTCTGCCGCTGCGCCAACCCCGACATGATCCAACCAGCCCCACTTATCCTGCGTGCGGCCATCAAACAGGCCGAAAAACTTCTCTTGCAGGGCGGCAGTGATCGGGCCGCGGCAGCCCGCGCCGATGTTCATGCGATCGACGGAGCGCACTGGAGTGATTTCGGCGGCGGTGCCGGTCAGGAAAATTTCGTCGGCGAGATACAGCATTTCGCGTGGCAGGGATTGCTCGACGATCTTCAGGCCCATCTCGCCGGCCAAGGTGAATACCGTGTCGCGGGTGATGCCGACCAGGATCGACGCAGCCGCAGGTGGTGTGTAGAGCACGCCTTTGCGAATGATGAACAGGTTCTCGCCGCTGCCCTCGGATAGCATGCCGTCAGTGGACAGCGCGATGCCTTCGGCAAAACCGTTGCGCTTGGCTTCCAGCGCGATCAACTGCGAATTCAAGTAGTTGCCACCCGCCTTGGCCGCGGTGGGGAAGGTGTTGGGCGCGGCGCGATTCCAGCTCGACACGCAGACGTCGATGCCTTGGCGCAGCCCCTCTTCGCCGAGGTAAGCGCCGAACTCGATGGCCGCGATGGCCACATCGACCGGGCCGTTCTCGGGTGCTGCCAAGCCAAAGCCCGACAGGCCGCGGAACGCGATGGGTCGCAGATAAGCCGCACCCAGCTTGTTCTCGCGAACCGTCTGCTTGCAGGCCTCAAAGATCTGCGCTTCGTCAAAGCCCAGATTCATCCGATAGATGCGCGCCGATTCAAACAGCCGCGCCGTGTGGTCGCGCAAACGA
The DNA here is from genome assembly GCA_052390415.1 of Pseudomarimonas sp. Classification (GTDB taxonomy): domain Bacteria; phylum Pseudomonadota; class Gammaproteobacteria; order Xanthomonadales; family Xanthomonadaceae; genus JANNWF01. The sequence continues at coordinate 3,234 of JBQTGY010000138.1, forward strand.
AAGATCGCCGGTCCATCGTGTGTGGCGTAGCAGCGAATGCCCTCGAACACCGAGGAGCCGTAGTGCAACCCGTGCGCCATCACGTGCACGGTCGCGTCGGCCCACGGAACCAGGCGGCCGTTGAACCAGATGTATTGGGAGGTTTTCATGGGTGGGTGGGTTCCGTGCGGGGGTTGGTTGTTTTAAGAGCGGGGTTGGGGACTGGGGGCTGGGGTGTGGTGCTGAAATTGCGGTGAAGAGGCTGGCTCCGAGAGCTGGGTTTGCGAGTGGGTCGCTCCATGCGCCCCAGCCCCCAGCCCCCAGTCCCCAGCCCCGCTCTAGCTCTTAAGCAGCTGCAACCACCTCACGCGCCTGCAAGACATTGCGCCGCTCAATCCGATTGATCACCTCGACCAAGGCGAGTGCACTGGCCTCGAGGATGTCGGTGCTGACCGCACGGCCACGGTATTCGCGGCCGTCGACTTCGACGTCAACCCGCGCTTCGCCTTGGGCGTCTTCGCCGGTGGACAGCGAACGCACCTGGTACTGGCGCAGGGTGACGGTGATGCCGGTGGCGCGTTCGATGGAGGCAAAAATCGCATGTACCGGGCCGTCGCCGACGGCAGCTTCCGAGATCACACGGCCGTCTTCGTGACCCATGCGTACGCTGGCCGATGGCACGGCTTCGCGACCGATGGCACCTTGAATGTGCAGGGCCAACAGCCGCCATGGCCCGCCTTCAGTGCCCGTCGCGCCCAGTGCAATGGCTTCCAGATCCGCATCGAACACTTCTTTTTTCTTGTCGGCCAACGCCTTGAAGTTGGCGAAGGCCTGATTCAGCGCCGCTTCCTCCAGCGTGAAACCCAGCTCACGCAGGCGATCCGTCAAGGCCGCACGACCGCTGTGTTTGCCCAGCACCAGTTGCGAGCGCGATACGCCCACATCTTCCGGCGCCATGATTTCGTAGGTCTCGCGATGGCGCAGCATGCCGTGCTGATGAATGCCGCTTTCGTGCGCGAACGCGTTGTCGCCGACGATGGCCTTGTTGCGGGCGACCAGACTGCCGGTGATCGAAGCCAGCTTGCGCGAGGTCGGATACAGCTTCTGCGTACGAATGCGCGTGGTAACGCCGTAATGCGGACTGCGCGTGCGCAGCGCCATCACGATTTCTTCCAGCGCAGCATTGCCAGCGCGTTCGCCGATGCCGTTGATGGTGCACTCGACCTGACGCGCGCCGTTCTCGATGGCGGCCAAGGAGTTGGCGACGGCCAGCCCCAGGTCGTCATGGCAATGGCAAGACAGCACGGCCTTCTCGATGCCGCGAACGTGCTCACGCAGATACGCAAACAGAGCGCCGTACTGCGAGGGAATCGCATAGCCAACGGTATCTGGCACGTTCAAGGTGCGCGCGCCGGCTTCGACCACCGCGCTCAGCATTTGCGCCAGATAGGCTGGCTCCGAGCGCGATGCGTCTTCAGCTGAAAACTCGACGTCATCGCAATAGGTGCGGGCCAGTTCCACCGCTGCCGCTGCTGCTTCCAATGCCTCGGCACGACTCATGCGCAGCTTGTGGGTGAGGTGGATATCGCTGCTGGCGATGAACACGTGGATGCGCGGCTTCTCGGCTTTTTCCAAAGCCGCCGCCGCGCGCTCGATGTCGTGACGCTGACTGCGTGCCAGCGCCGCGACGCCGCTGCCGCGCACTTGCGAGGCAATGGCCGATACCGCAGCAAAGTCATCCGGGCTTGCCGCGGCAAAACCGGCCTCGATCACATCGACGCCGAGTTCGACCAGCGCGTTGGCCATCGTGAGCTTCTGTGCCGTGCTCATCGAGCAGCCGGGCGACTGCTCACCGTCGCGCAGGGTGGTATCGAAGATCTTGACGTGATTGCTGGCGTCATTGACGACGTTGGCGTTCATACACTTGGCTCCAAGGCCGAGTAACTGCGGGGCGTTTAGCCCTGCGGGATGAGAGTGGGCTTGCTCTCGCTTGCCTTGGCGCGGCCCGCTTCCGCCAGCCACGGCATGCGTGCGCGCAACTGCTTGCCGACGACTTCGATCGGGTGGTCGAGGTCTTTCTGCTTCAGCGCGTCGTAATTGGCGCGACCGGACTTGTGTTCGGCCACCCACTCGCGCGCAAAGGTGCCGTCCTGGATTTCCTTCAGCACCGCGCGCATTTGTTCGCGGGTGTGCGAATCGACGACGCGCGGGCCGCGGGTCAGATCGCCGTACTGCGCAGTCTCGGAGATGAAATCGTGCATCCGCGCAAAGCCGCCTTCCCAGAGCAGATCAACGATCAGCTTGAGTTCGTGCAGGCATTCGTAATAGGCCACTTCCGGCTGATAGCCCGCTTCGACCAAGGTCTCGAAGCCCATCGCGACCAACTCGGTGGCCCCGCCGCAGAGGACCGCTTGCTCGCCGAACAGATCGGTTTCGGTTTCTTCGGCAAACGTGGTTTCCATCACGCCGCCGCGGGTACTGCCGATGCCGTGCGCGTAGGCCAGCGCCAGCTCTTTCGCATGACCGGTCGCGTCCTGATACACCGCCATCAAGGCGGGCACGCCACGGCCTTCTTCGTATTGGCGACGAACCAACGCGCCGGGGCTCTTCGGTGCGACCAGGATCACGTCCAGATCCTTGCGCGGGTCGATCTGCTTGTAATGCACGTTGAAGCCATGCGCGAACAGCACCGCTGCGCCTTGCCGCGCCAACGGGGCGACCTGCTCGGCGTACACCGTCGGCTGCTGCATGTCGGGGGTCAGCAGGCAGATGATGTCGCCCTTGGGAATCGCGTTCTCCGGCGTATCCACATTCAGGCCATCGGCCTTGGCTTGCTCGAAGCTCTTGCCCGGACGCGCCGCCACCAGCACCGACACGCCGCTGTCGTTCAAATTCAACGCATGCGCGCGGCCCTGGCTGCCATAGCCATAAATCACGATGGTCTTGTTGCGCAGCGCTTCGGGATTGGCATCGGCAGTGGAGTAGTGCTTGGTCATTGCGAGAGTCCTTGATCGAGGTGGGATGGCGAGGTGGTTGACAGGGATTACTTCGTGCAAGTGTTCGTAGGAGCGCCGGAAGGCGCGATGCTTCTCAATCTGTAGGAGCGCCGGAAGGCGCGATGCTTCCAAATCTCAGCGCGCCTCATACGGAAACCCCGTGCACGCGCCCGTCGAGGCCGAGCTCACCGTCGTCGCGTACTTCGCCATCACGCCACTGCGCGGCGGCGGTCGAGGAGGCTGCCACTGCCGAGCACGCGCATCCAAATCGGCGTCGGTCGACAGCGTGCGCGCATTGACGTCAATGGTTATCACATCACCATCGATCAAGCGCGCAATCGGGCCATCCAGCGCCGCTTCGGGACAGATGTGCCCGACCATGAAGCCATGCGTCGCGCCAGAGAATCGCCCATCGGTAATCAGCGCCACTTCGCCGCCCAAACCCTGGCCAACCAGTGCGGCGGTGACGGCGAGCATTTCACGCATGCCGGGACCACCCACCGGGCCTTCGCCGCGAATCACCACGACGTCGCCCGGTTTGATCGCGCGCTGTTGCACGGCGGCGAAGCAAGCTTCTTCTGAATCAAACACCCGCGCCGGTCCGGTAAACAGCAAGCTGTCGTGACCGGCCAACTTCACCACGCAGCCTTCCGGCGCGAGGTTGCCATTCAACACACCGAAACCGCCGCGTGCCTTCAGCGGCTGCGCGGTGCTCAAGATCACTTTTTGACCCTCACGCTCGATTGCTTCGTCGATCTCGACAAACAGGCTGCGACCGCTGCTGGTCGGTTGATCGACCAGCAGTCCGCCGTCGCGCAAACGCGCGCCCAACAACTGTGATCCGCCAGCCAAATACATGTCCGGGGCCATGAAACGGCCGCCCGGCTTCAAGTCGGCAATCACCGGTGTGGCGCGGCTGATGCTGTCGAATTGATCCAATGGAAAGTCGACACCGGCTTCGCGGGCGATGGCAATCAAGTGCAGCACGGCGTTGGTCGATCCCGCCGTGGCGGTCACTGCGGTGGCCGCATTGCGGATTGCATCGAAGCTGATGAAGCTACGTGCGCTGATGTTGTCGCGGACCAGACCCATCACCCGCACACCACAGGCGCGAGCGGCATCGAGTTTGGCCGGATCAGTCGCTGGAATGTCATTCAAACCCATCGGTGCCAAGCCGAGAAACGTGGTCGCCAGCGCCATGGTGTTGGCGGTGAACTGACCACCGCAGGCACCCGCGCCAGGGCACGCGGTCTTCTCGATGGCTTCCAGTTCAGCGTCATCGATACGCCCGGCGGCATGCGCGCCGACCGCCTCGAAGACTTCCTGGATGGTGATGTTCTTGTCTTTGTGGCAGCCCGGCAGAATGCTGCCGCCGTACAACATCAGCCCCGGCAGATCCAACCGCGCCAACGCCATGGCCGCTGCGGGAATGGTCTTGTCGCAGCCGCAGAGCACCACCAGTCCATCCAGACAATGGCCGTTGACGGCCAATTCAATCGAGTCGGTGATCGTTTCCCGGCTCGCCAATGAGGCGCGCATGCCAGCCGTGCCCATGGCGATGCCGTCGGTCACCGCAATGGTGTTGAACTCGATCGGCGTGCCACCAGCTGCAAGGATTCCCGCCCGCACATGCTGCGCCAGCTCGCGCAGGTTCAAGTTGCATGGACTCACGTCCGACCACGAGTGCACAACGGCAATCATGGGCTTGGCGATGGCGGCATCATCCAGACCAGTGGCCCGCAACATCGCGCGGGCGGCGGCTCGATCGGGTCCGGTCTTGATGGCGTCGCTGTGCATGGAGTTCGAGATCAAAAGAAGGAGCGGAGTGAGAGGCTGCGTGGGATTCGTAGAGCATGAAAACAAAAAACCCCGCACGGGTTGCCCGATGCGGGGTTTGGATTCTTGGGGGTTCTGCTGTTGCTTGCGCCCTAAGTCACCGCTCCGCACCGTGGCCGGCTAATAAGAAGAAGCGGTAGCACCAGCGCGCCCGGCGAGCGCAGTACCTGCGCGGCGACGAGGGCAATGGCGGTGGCGGCGATCAGCAACATGTGGCCGATGCTGCTATGCAACACAAGGGCTTGTCAACCCCCAATTTTCGAGCCTGTTACGGGTAGGGATCGGGGCGGCAGAAAACCCGATGGATTTCCATCCACGCCTGCGGCGATTCCTGGATGCGGCAGTTTGAAACGCGAACGCCTGAGGACACCGCGTGGACATACATCCCGCCCTCGGCATGAACAAACCCGAGCGCTACCGCTACGAACTCATCGAAGCCATCGCCGCCGACTCACTCAAGATTCGCGAGAGCGTCGGCGCGGGTTGCAAGGTCGATCTGGACGGACTGAACAGCCGCATCGAATGGGAGCGGGTGGGGCCGACTGAGCTGTTGCTGTATGTGCCGTATATAGCCACATTCTGCCCTCGATCCTGGTTGAGCAAGATGGCAGGCGCGTGATGCCTGCGCTTTGCCCGTTGGCATGTACCAGGAATTTTGCTGTGCAAGCCCGAGGACCAGCAGACATACGTGCGCTTGGCACTGCAGGCCTACCACGACGAATGTTCGCGGCGATTGCACTTGTTACACCGAATGTAGCAACATAACTACATTGAACCTGTCGAGGTGCGCGATGACCATCACCACATTCTCAAGCCGTCAGTTCAATCAGGACGCCAGCAAGGCCAAGAACGCCGCCAAGGACGGCCCGGTCTACATCACTGACCGCGGTCGTCCAGCGCACGTTCTGCTGACCATCGAGGCTTATCAGAAGCTGACGGGTGGTGCGACCAACATCGTCGATTTGCTCGCCATGCCGGGCGCTGAAACGATCGAGTTCGAAGCGCCACGCGCAAGCATCCGGACCCGCCCTGCCGACCTGTCCTGATGTTCCTTCTGGATACCAACGTGGTCTCGGAATTGCGCAAAGCCAAGGCTGGCCGCGCCGACCATTGGGTGACGACTTGGGCCGCTGGCGTTGAACCGGCAAGCCTGTTCGTATCTGCAATCACGATTCTGGAGCTGGAGACCGGTGTGTTGCTGGTGGAGCGGCGCGATCCCGCACAGGGCGAAGTGCTGCGGACCTGGCTCGAGAGGCAGGTGCTGCCGGCCTTCGCTGGTCGAGTGCTTGCCGTGGATCTCGCCATCGCGCAACGCTGCGCCAGGCTCCATGTGCCCCATCCCCGCGCCGAGCGTGACGCGCTTACCGCAGCCACAGCATTGGTGCACGGCCTGACCGTGGTAACCCGCAATGTTGCCGATATCGAGCCCACCGGCGTGGCCATCCTCAACCCATGGCACCAAGCGTCCCACTAGGTTGGCGACACAGCTCAATAATCGCGACCCACGCCCGCGCTTTGCTTCCTTCAACCCTTGGGAGAGGGGCCGGGGGTGAGGGGCCGGCCTCGCGCAGACTGGCTGCCCTTGACGCCCACCCCCACCTGCACGACTCTACAAGCCACATCCGGGAGGATGTTCAATCTGGGGACAGCCGATGCCGCCACGCCGCGCACTCGCCGCGATAGCCACGTCGGCACTGCTAGCCGCCACTGCGCTGCTCCCCAACGCTGTCGCCAACGAAGGCTCGACGCTCGACAGCATCGAAGTCACCGGCGCGCGCATCAGCTACCGCGACCTGCTCGACACACCGGCCATCTCGATCACCAAGCGCGGCGACTACCTGTCGCAGACCATCACCCTGGTCAACGACACCCGCGACGAAGCCGGCCGCCGCCGCGAGATCAAGTCCACCATCGAAAAGATCATCGCCCGTGCAGGCAACACCTACACCCTGCAGCACGGCGACACCTATCCCATCACCCTCAGCCGCGCCAACGCCGAGGTCGAATTGCAGGACGACAGCAAACGCCCCGACGTCAGCCGCGTCGAACTGCAGGTAAAGCTCACCTTGAGCGACACCACCACCGACGGCACCGCCCAGATCCGCAGTCTGCGCCAGTTCATCGAAGACACCCCCAAGATCGGCCGCACCGAAATCGACTTAAGCGACGACACCGCCCTCGGCATGAACAAACCCGAGCGCTACCGCTACGAACTCATCGAAGCCATCGCCGCCGACTCACTCAAGATTCGCGAAAGCATCGGCGCCGGCTGCAAGGTCGATCTGGACGGACTGAACAGCCGCATCGAATGGGAGCGGGTGGGGCCGATTGAGCTGTTGTTGTATGTGCCTTATACGATGGTCGTTAGGGGGTGTGCGGGGGTAAACCACTGATACTGTTGAAGACTTCGGCGACGATCAAATCGAGTCCGCCTCTGATCGTCAGTTGAGTCGGCTCGCTCATCGACCGGCTAGCCATCCGAAAACAGAATGAGGCGTTGGGTCGGCAGTCCACCCGTATGCGGCAATTTCTTGCCAATGACTCTGGGTGCCGCGCTATCCGGAAAAGCTTGCTCAAGGGTGCGAACTTTGGCTCGGTGGTGACACTAACTGGATGAGAATGAAGATACTGCCGCAGGCGGGATGCTGAGGAGGGCTATCAGAACTGGCCTCGACCTTGGCCTGATTACTGGTAAACAGCCGACTTTGCGTGACTTCGGCAGACTATCAAATGAGCGGTTCGGGAAAATGCCTTATGTGCACACAATATAATTTTGCAGAAAATAATAACAAGGGGTAGGTGAATGACTGCTGGAAACTTCGGACTGGACAATGAACTGAAGATCAAGAAAAGTGGAGTGAGAAAGATATTTACGCCCCATTCACCTGTTAATGACATAGAGCATTTTTTTGGGCGAGAGGACGAGGCTTCTCGGTTCGTTAGTGTTATCAACACACCAGGACAGCATGTACTGGTTTATGGGGACCGTGGCGTTGGAAAGACTTCGCTGTCAGTTACTACATGCAAAATCTTGCTTCATCAAATAATGAGAGGCGGCCGATACATTGAAAAGCGCTGTGATTCTCAGGATGACTTTCAGTCAATTGTTAGGAAGGCCTTCGATACGTTGGGTATTGAATATTCAACAAAGGAGCTCTCGAGCACCACGTCTCGTGGGGGTGATGCCTCGTTGGCAATCGCGTTCGCAAAGGCGGGATTACAGTCGAAAACTGAGAGTCGGATCACGAAAAGTCTAATCGTCTCACTTGATTCCCCGTCTTGGGTGGCTGATCAATTAAGACATAAATCAGGAATCCTTCTGATTGACGAGGTTGATGCCATCACAGATAATGGTGATAAGCAGAAGTTGGCTGAACTGGTTAAATTGTTGAGTGATTATCTTTCTGAATTTAAAGTAGTTATAGTTGGAATAGCAGCGACTGGCGCATCTCTCACGGCAGGACACCCTTCGGTGCAGCGTTGCCTGAAGGAGGTATGGCTCAAAAGAATGACTGATGACGATGTGAAAAAGATCATCGTCAACGGCTTCAAGAGGGCATCGCTAGTTCCGGCCGGTGAGGTTGTTGACAGGATAGTGGACATAAGCGCCGGGCTACCTCACTTTGCTCATCTGATTTGCCTTAAGTGTGCAGAATACTCCATCGTCAATGGTGTCCGTCATATCACAGAAGACGTACTTCGTATCGGATTGAATGAAGCGGTAAAAGACTCTGAGAATGTCCTTAAGGAATCCCATGATAAGTGCTTGAAGCGATTCATTAAGCAGAACGAGTACAGAGTCTTATTAATTGGCGCGGCGCATTGCAAGAACGTGGATTTTAAGAGTGATGACATTCGAGCAAATATCCGTCATCGACTCAAGGTCGACATAGGATCTACGATTATAACTCGGCGACTTAATAACCTTGCAAAAGCAGACGAGTCCGGCTTGCTCGTAAAGAGCGGAAGGGCCTGTTTTAGGTTTAAGGATCCACGCATGCCTAGCTATTTGAAGATGCTTCCAGAAGAAAGAATTTCATGAGAACTGGAATAAGATTTAAGATCCATGAAGCCCGCATTCCGTGGCCGCTCAGGTATTCGGCGAAGGTTAACTATCCCCGAACACGAGAAACAGGGGGCAGAGAGCACTTTCCATCCATTGGTGCATCGGAAGTGCACTCTGCCCCTTGATTGGACCCTTGATTGGCGGTCGCATGCTTAACGGCTGATTGCAGGCGACATCTAAAGGAAGCCGGCCATGAAACCGCGAAAGCGTTGCTCAGTAACAAAATCTGCTGCTCGACCCACGGCTTGCGGTGGTCGTGGCTTTGGTTTGAATCGCGATCAGAAACACCCACACTCGCGGCCGCTGCGATCATGGTAGAACGACATCGTCCGATTCTTGAGAGCCGCGCATGCAGCGACGAAAGCTAATCAAGGCTGTGGCCTTCGGTGGCGCAGGGGCGTTGTTGGTGGGTGCTGGCGTCGTTGCTTTTGCGCCCCGACCCGCAGTGGCGGGCTACGCAAGTTTCGCGCAAGTACGTGCACAACTGGATACGTGGCGTGCACTTGGCGGCGCACCTGCAATGGACTCAGGCTGGCCGATCGCACAGGTGTTGGCACACTGCGCGCAAAGCATCGAATATTCGCTACACGGCTTTCCCGCATTGAAGCCCGCCTGGTTTCGCAGCACGGTTGGTCCAGCAGCGTTTGCGGCATTTGATGTGCGCGGCGCCATGCACCACTCGCTGGTCGAGCCGATTCCTGGCGCACCGGTATTGGAGGGTGCAAATTGGCCGGAAGCGCTAATGCGACTGGAAGCCGCGATCACCGCATTTGAGCAGCACACCGGTGCGTTCGAACCGCATTTTGCCTATGGAATGCTGGATCGCGCCGAATACGAACGCGCGCATTTGATGCACTTTTCGCAGCATATGAGTTTGGTACGTGGGAGCTAGGGCGTACTGGCGAGACCGGTGGCCGGAGATTGCGGTCGCATAAGGTGTTGGGCGTGATCGAGGGCACTTCGATGTCGGACCAACGACACCCGCTTTCGGCAAGCGGTCAACGCGCTTCGACTTTCGGCGTTGTCATCGCTTATCAGGCGATTGGCGTGTCGTGCAACCCGATCTGCCGCTGACTGTCTCCCACCATCCGAAGCACCGCAATGTCGCAGTGCAACGGAAGCAATCGATGAACAGAGTCGCCGAGAGTTGGGGCGGGCACAGCGGGTTCGCGCGGCTGGGGCGCCCAAGCGTTGCCGGGAGCGCGGCATGATGGGCCAACGTTGGGAACGTATCTGCGCGGCGGTCATCGTCCTTGCCCTTATGCCAGCCGCCGCCTTCGGGCAGCCGTCGCCGCCACCCGACCCGGCTTCGGTCACCCTGAAAGAGGGTGAAAGCCGCGCGGTCGTGCTTTCCCTGGCGGAGGTGCTGCGTGAGCGTTTTGCATTCCGCGAACGCGGCATCGCCGCAGCGCGCGAGATCGAAGCCCTGGAGAAGCGCGGCACGTTTCGACAGGCCCGCACCGCTGGGGAGCTATTGGCATTGATCGACGCGCAGATCGCGCCCATCGTCAACGACCGCCATTTCCGCGCCCGCTATATGGGTCCGGAGGTCGTCGCCCAGTTCAGCGAAGCGCCGCCGTCAGCCGAAGACGTTGCAGCCTTTCATGAAGAAGTTCGCCTTCGTGGCGGCGAAGTTCCGGAGGTGCGTTGGCTAGCCGGCAATGTGGGTTACCTGCGCATCAACATGTTCCTCGATGCCGAGCCCAGCAAAGAGAAGCTGGCCGCGGCCATGGGCATGCTTGCCGATTCCGGCGCGCTCATCATCGACGTTCGCGGATCGCCTGGCGGTGAGCCCGCAGGCGTGGCGAACGTGATCGGTCATCTCGTCAGCGAACGCACCGCTACCGTTCGCACCCAGGATCCCGCTACGCCCTCCGCAAGCCGCACTTTTCATGCAGAGCCCCGAACGCCGGGTTTCACCAAAAAGCCGGTCTACGTATTGATCGATAAAGGGACTGGCTCGGGTGCTGAGGAGTTTGCCTATGATCTGCAAGCGATGCGGCGTGCGACGCTGGTGGGCGAAACCACAGCCGGTGCAGCAACGCCCGGCGGCTTTCGTCCGCTGGCCCACGGCTTCGTCGCCTTCATTCCCATGCAGATTGTTGCCAACACGGTCACCGGGACCAATTGGGAAGGCGTCGGCGTCAGTCCAGATGTCAATGTCGCGGCCGAACAATCGCTGGCACAAGCACATCGCCTGGCCTTGGAAACCATCCTGAAAGAGGCAACGGGCATCCGCCGCGCCATTGCGGAAGAGGGCCTGGCCGCGTTGCAGCCTTCGCCGAAGCCATAACGCAGAAAAAGGGGAAGGCGGGCATCTAGCCACCATCGCGATGCCCGCTCAGCGCCGAAACGACGAGCGGGGCTATTTCGGCTTACAGTCGGGGCTCCCCGGCTTACGACAGCACGAGGTCAGCGCCCTGGCCTGTGGGTCTTTCCGAAGTTGCCCGTTCGGACGTAAGGCCGAGTGGCGGGCGCGGGTCCCAGCGCGCGGTGATCATCTGTGGGATAAGAGGTTTTGTTCAGCCTCTCAGCGGAGCGCCCCGTGCCTTTGGAAACATGCAAGCAGCGCTACTCCATCAGTGATTACCCCAGCACGGCGGCGACCGGGATCGTGCGCCTTGCGCAGGCGATCCTGAAAGAGTTGGCACCGAAGCTTTCGACGAAGCAATTTGAGCGATCGAGCGCGGGCGAAGTGCCTTGGGACTACCGCGAGACTGCGCGCTATGGGGACACTACTTGCGGGTTCGTGTATTCGCAGCGTTGCGAAGCCTTCGATACTTCGGCCGGAAGCAAGGAAACAATCGACATATCGGCCAAAAGCTATGGCCTGCCGGAGGGCCAAGCCTTCGCGGTGAGCTATTTCGTGACCTACAACAGCGCGTCGGGTGGTTCGCTCGCATTGGAAATCGTTGCGAACAGCGCAAGCGTCGGAGCGGTGGAGACCCAATTGCGCGCGATTTTCAGCGTGCAGCATGTCCGAGGAAATTAGGCTCACGCCCGCTCATCTCTGAGTTCACCTTCCCCATCAATCGGTGGGACAGAAGCGGTTGATCGCATGCGCAGCCAGCTTGAGGTTAGCGCAGCGAAGGCCCGGAACAATCCGCGCATTCAACGGCTTGCTTGCGCAGCCGCGAAAACACGTCGGTTGCTGCCCCATTCCAAACCACCCAGTTGTGGCCGCCGTCGCGCGGCAGGATTTGGGCGGCGTCCAGCGCGGGGGCGATCACGGGGACGGTGTTGGCCAGGCGGTCATCTGCGCCGTATGCCAACCAGATGCGTGCCCGGCTTTGCGCATCGCGGCCGACGTTTTGAATGTGTCGCCACAGTTCGCGCTCGAAATTGTCGCTGTCCATGGCGGCGGGCTCAGGTCCGGCTTGCCATTCAAGAACACCGCCGGCGTCGGCAATTTCGCTTAGCAACTTGCGCTCGCCGAGGTAGGGTGCCATCAGCACTACGTGGTCCAGCATCCCGGGATTGGCCTGATCCACGATCAAACTGCCCATCCCACCCATCGAAGCGCCCATCACAACGATTCGCTGGTAGCCTTCGGCGCGTGCAGGTTCCAGCAATTGGCGGCGCATCCGCGCCGCCAGACCGCCATCCATGTAATAGGCGAGGGTGGCGCTGGTCAGTTGCACGTCAACTTCTGGCCAGCCCGCGTGAATGGCTTCGGCGACGCCGTATTCCTGCATCACTTCGACGTTGTCGCGGCGACCGGGGAGGACAATCACCAAGGTCTTTTGATCGGGCTCGCCTTTGCCAAGAATGGTTTTGGTTGGAATCGGCAACTCGGGGTTGCCGAGATTGCCGCAACCAAAGAGAGCGAGCAGCACGGCAATCAGAGCAAACAGTTTGGACGTGCTAACGAAGCGAATTTGATGCACGGGTCGCGCCCGGTGGGATGGATGGCGGATTAGCGCCGAGTTGGCGTGTACAGCGAGTCAACTTGGTTGCGTGCGGCCCTCGGCCTAGTGGAGTGCCCCTATTGGATTGGGCGATTGGCTGAATTGTTTTGCTCTACGGCGAAGTTTGTGAAGGGGCGTCGCGGGAGCGACGCCCTCCGAAGGCGGACTTGGGTAAGTAATCAGCGATGCCGGAAGTTGGAGGGCCGCGCTCCTGCGCGGCTGCTCTTGCTCAGCACGCACCGAGAATCGCTAGCCTCTCCCAAACACCAATCCACCGTCCCCCGTATCCACCGTCACCACATCCCCCGCGCTATACGCACCCGACAGAATGCGCGAGGCGAGCGGGTTTTCTAGGCTCTGTTGGATCGCGCGCTTCAAGGGCCGCGCACCGTAGACCGGATCGAAGCCCAGTTCGGCCAGCCAATCGAGTGCTCGGTCACTGATCTGCAGCTGCAACTGGCGCTCAGTCAGGCGCTTGCCGAGGTAGGCAATCTGGATGCGCGCGATCTCGCGAATCTGTGCTTTTGCCAGCGGGTGAAAGACCACCAACTCATCGAGTCGGTTGATGAATTCGGGACGGAAGTGCGCTTGCACCACGCCCATCACGGCGGCTTTCATCTTGGTGTAACTCTCGGCGCTGTCATCGCTGAATTCCTGGATCTGCGCCGAGCCCAGATTGGAGGTCATCACGATCACGGTGTTGCGGAAATCCACGGTGCGGCCCTGGCCATCAGTGAGTCGGCCGTCGTCCAGCACTTGCAGCAGGATGTTGAAGACGTCGCCATGCGCCTTTTCGACTTCATCCAGCAGCAGCACCGAATAGGGCCGACGGCGCACGGCTTCGGTCAGATAGCCGCCTTCTTCGTATCCGACGTAGCCGGGCGGCGCACCGATGAGACGGGCGACTGAATGTTTCTCCATGAACTCGCTCATGTCGATGCGCACCATGGCCTCGTTGGAATCAAACAGGAACTCGGCCAAGGCCTTGCACAGCTCGGTCTTGCCGACGCCGGTGGGGCCGAGGAACAGGAAACTGCCGTTGGGTCGATTGGGGTCCGACAGGCCCGCGCGTGAGCGCCGAATGGCGTCCGACACGGCACGCACCGCCTCGTGTTGACCGATCACACGCGAGTGCAGGGCGGTCTCCATCTTCAACAGTTTTTCGCGCTCGCCCTCCAGCATCTTGCTGACCGGAATGCCGGTCCAACGCGCCACCACGCCGGCAATTTCTTCGGCGGTGACACGTTGTTGCAGCAGCTTGAAGCCCTTTTGCTCGGCCTCTTGCGCCGACAGGAGCTGTTTCTCCAGTTGTGGCAATTGGCCATACTGGATTTCCGAGGCGCGCTGCAAATCCTGCCGACGATGGGCGGATTCCAGCTCGGTCTTGAGTTGTTCGATCTGCTCCTTGATCTTGGCCGTGCCTGAAACGGCGGCCTTCTCGGCCTTCCAGATTTCCTCCAGATCGTTGTACTCGCGCTCCAGCGTGGCGACTTCAGCTTCCAGATCCGCCAGGCGTTGTTTGCTCTCGGCGTCTTTTTCTTTCTTCAGGGCTTCGCGCTGGATCTTCAGCTGGATCAGGCGGCGTTCCTTGCGATCCATCACTTCCGGCTTGGAGTCGATCTCCATGCGGATGCGCGAAGCAGCTTCGTCCATCAGGTCGATGGCTTTGTCGGGCAGTTGGCGGTCGGCGATATAGCGGTGCGAAAGCGTGGCAGCGGCGACGATGGCCGGGTCGGTGATCTCGACGCCGTGATGCACGGCGTAACGCTCCTTCAAACCGCGCAGGATGGCGATGGTGTCCTCGACCGAAGGCTCGCCGACAAACACTTTCTGGAAGCGACGTTCCAGCGCGGCGTCCTTCTCGACGTATTTGCGGTATTCGTCCAGCGTGGTTGCGCCGATGCAGTGCAATTCACCACGCGCCAGCGCAGGTTTCAGCATGTTGCCCGCATCCATCGAACCTTCGGCCTTGCCGGCGCCGACCATGGTGTGCAGTTCGTCGATGAACAGGATGACCTGACCTTCCTGTTTGGCCAGATCGGTCAGCACGCCCTTCAGGCGCTCCTCGAATTCACCGCGAAACTTGGCGCCGGCGATCAACGCGCCCATGTCCAGCGACAACACGCGCTTGTGCTTCATGCCCTCGGGCACTTCGCCGTTGACGATGCGTTGCGCCAGCCCTTCGGCGATCGCGGTCTTGCCGACACCCGGTTCGCCGATCAGCACCGGATTGTTCTTGGTGCGGCGCTGCAAGACCTGGACGGTGCGGCGGATTTCTTCATCGCGGCCGATCACCGGATCGAGCTTGCCCGACTCGGCCAAGGCGGTCAGATCAATGGTGTATTTGGACAGGGCTTGCCGCGCTTCTTCGGCATTCGGTTCATTGACCTTGTCGCCGCCGCGCAGGGTCTCGATGCCGCGCTCCACGGCGGCCTTGTTTGCGCCTGTTGTCTTCAGAGCCGTGCCGGCTTCGCCCTTGTCATCCAGACAGGCCAATACGAACAGCTCGCTGGCGATGAACTGGTCGCCACGTTGTTGGGCCAGCTTGTCGGTGACATTGAGCAGACGGGAAAGGTCGTTGCCGAGGCTGATGTTGCCGGCCTGGCCACTGACCTTGGGCAGCTTGTCCAGCGCTTCGGTCAGGCGTTGCCGCAAGGCGGCGACGTTGACGCCGGCCTGCGCCAACAGCGGACGCGTGCTGCCGCCGGTCTGGTCGAGCAGGGCTGCCAAAACGTGGGTGGGTTCGATCAAGTTGTGATCGCGGCCAACGGCCAGCGACTGGGCGTCGCTGAGCGCCTGTTGAAAGCGCGAAGTCAATTTTTCCATGCGCATGGAAGCTATCCAGAAGGGCAGGCGGAGTGGTCCGCGATGCGCTTGTGAATGCGGGTCCAGCGGGTCGGATTCAAGGTGCTGAAGGGCCGCCTGTGCCGCCAGGACTTGATCCAGATCAAACTGGTCATGCGTCCGCGGCGGCTGGAGTCAATCTTGTGGGGGGCGCCGCGATCCGGGCTGGCCTGCCATTTGCCGACACACACATTCGCGGCTCTCGCCGCTCCTAAAAGTTTCGCTTTGGCTTCCAGTCAGCGTAGATGTCAGGTGTCGATCCAGATCAGCGATGCCATGCGCCCGCTGCGGCCGTCGCGTCGATGCGAGAAAAATTGCTGACTGTCGCGGATGGTGCAGTGCTGTCCGCCGTAGATGTCGTTGACACCGGCCGCCTGCAAACGCCGGCGGGCGAGGGCGGGCAGGTCGCAGAGCCAGTGGCCCTGGCGGGTAGCAACGAAAGCGCTCGTGGCGGTGGCATCGCTATCGACAAACGCCGCGCGAACTTCTTCGCCGACTTCGTAGGCCAGCGGCCCGGCTGCAGGACCAAGCCAGGCCATGATGTGGTGATTGGGTGTTCGCATCGCGTCAAGCGTGCTCTGCAACACACCAGCCGCCAGTCCACGCCATCCGGCATGGGCTGCCGCGAGCTCGCTGCCGTCCGAGGCGCAAAACAGCACAGGCAAGCAATCAGCGGTAAGGATCGCCAGCACCGTGCCGGCGTCCGCAGTGACGGCGGCATCCGCAACCGGTTCGTCGCCTGCTGCCTTGGTGGGAGCGCCGCAAGGCGCGATGCTCTTGGTTCGACCCAAAGCATCGCGCCTCCCGGCGCTCCTGGGGGAGCCCTGTTGCGGCTCAATGGTTGCTCGATGGACGGCGGTGCCATGCACCTGATTGAGCCACAACGGTGGGGCAGGCAGGTCGAGAATGGTTGTCAAAGCGATGCGATTGGCGGCCACGTTGGCTGGACCGTCACCGCATCTTGCGCCGAGATTGAATTCATCAAACGGTGAAGAGGAAACACCGATGTCACCGCCGCGACGCAAGGTCGTCACTGCATGGACGCCAGCAGGTGCGGGCCATTCGGCGCGCAGAAATGGCGGCTCCGACGACTTCATTGAGCTATCCGTGTCATTCGCTCGATTTCACTGAGATGCTGTGACCGAGGCTGCGCGCAATGCGACCAGCACGTCCTGCAAATCCGCCGGACGCGGTGCATTGGCTTCCACCATGTCGCCACTAAACGGATGCGTGAACTGCAGCTTCTCGGCATGCAAGGCTTGCCGGCGAAAACCACGCAGTTTTTCGATCACGTCTGCCGAGGCCCCGCGTGGCAAACGCAGGCTGGCACCGTAAAGCTGGTCACCCAACAGGTTCAGACGCAAATGCGCCATGTGCACGCGAATCTGATGAGTGCGGCCACTCTCCAGATTCACCTGCAAACTGGTGAAGCCGCGAAAACGCTCGCGAACGCGAAACTGGGTGGCGGCCGGACGGCCTTCTTCGGTGACGGCCATACGCAAGCGATCCACCGGATGGCGACCAATCGGCGCGTCCACGCGTCCTCCAGCGACGGGCTCGCCTTGCACCACCGCCTCGTACTGGCGATGGATCAATCGCTCTGACAGCATCGCCACCAGCGCGGTGTGGGCGCGTACGGTGCGGGCCACCAACAGACAACCCGAGGTGTCCTTGTCCAGACGATGCACGATGCCGGCGCGTGGCAGCGACGCCAAGGTCGGATCCAGGTGCAGCAAGGCATTGACCAAGGTGCCGGTGGGATTGCCCGCGCCGGGATGTACGACCAGACCGACCGGTTTGTTCAGAATGAGCAGATCGGCGTCTTCGTAGAGCACGTCCAGCGAGATGGCCTCGGCCAACGCATCACCCACCTTGGTGATGGTGGCTTCCAATTCGATGCATTCACCACCACGCAAATGGTCCTTGGGCCGCACTTGGCGGCCATCCACGCGCAGTTCGCCCGTCTTGATCCATTCACTCAAGCGTGCGCGCGAGTAGTCTGGAAACAACTTGGCCACGGCTTGATCGGCGCGCAAGCCGGACAGCTCGGTGCCAACCATCGCGCGATGGCTGATGGTGGTCACGTGTTCGTCGCTAACACTCTCGGATTGGCTGACACCATCGTCAACCACCGCCGTTCGAAGTATGTTCATGGCCGCAATGCTTAATGGAGGCCCGCAGCGGCATCGGCTATCATTCGCCGCTCGCCGTTGCGGCGATCCCTCTACCCTCCGGACCCTCATGATCCGACATTCCGGCCTGTTGCGCCTGTTCGCATTGTCCTCCCTCCTGTTGCTGGCCAGTGGCTGCGCGCGGTTTTTTGATCGCGAAGACCCGCTTGAGACCCTGCCCGTCGAGCAGATGTACGAGGTGGGCAAGGATGCACTGCGCAGCGGCAACACCTCGCGCGCCGAGCGCTATTACCGCCGATTGATCGCGCGCTTCCCGTTCGGTACGTACACCGAGCAGGCGCAGCTGGAACTGGCGTACGTGGAATTTCGCAGCGCCAAGGGCGAAGAAGCGCTGTCGACGCTGAATCGTTTCATTCGTACCTATCCGACGCATCCGCATATCGCTTACGCCTATTACCTGCGCGCTGTGGTCAACTTCGACAGCGGCAATCCGTTGCTGGATCGCTTGGCCCGTATCGACAGCACCCAACGTGACCAGAGCAGCACGCGGCAGAGCTTCAACGACTTCGCCGAAGTCATTCGCCGCTTTCCAAACACCGCGTATGCCGTGGACGCCCGCCAGCGCATGATTCATGTGCGCAACCAGTTGGCGCGCAACGAAATCAACGTAGCCAAGTATTACCTGCGTCGTGGCGCGTGGATTGCTGCGGCCAAGCGCGGTCAGTACATCATCGAGTTTTACCCGCAGTCGGCCTATCAGGGCGATGCTTTGGCGGTGATGGCGGAAAGTTACGCTCGCCTCGGTCAAGACACCCTGGCAGAGGATGCGATTCGCGTGCTCCGCGCCAACGACCCGCAGCACGCGTATTTCACCGGTGACTGGCCGCAGAAGCGTGCCTGGTGGCGCAAGCTGATTCCCTTGGGTGACAACAGCCGCAAGGGCTGAGGTGCGGTCGCTTCCGCACTCGGTCGGGCATGGTTGGATGTGTAAAGGCGGACAGCCATCGCCGATCTGGCGGCGATGCGTTAGGGATCGACATTTGGCCAAGCGACTGAACCGTCAGCCCTGATCACGGCGTCGTGCGACTGGTTGGGGCCGACCAGTTGCACCCGCTCGCCGATGGCGATGCCTGAGTAGGCAGGGATCTGCCGGGTCAACCGTTGGAAGACGCCTCGGTCGTCGGCGTTCGCCACAGCAAGACGCAGCACGGTCGACGGGCTCGAACTGTTTTGCGCATGCGCTGTCACTGCGGCAGCCAATGCCGGCGAATAGACCCTCTGGATCGTGCCTATTCGATGCATCTCGCGGGCGACATTGATCCCATGCCAGCTCGACACCAGGAGTGCCAGCAGCAGCATTGATTTGCCGCGGACCCGCAGGCGAGCCCACGTCAAGGCCGCGCAGCCGCAGGCGAACGCCGCGTAGCCATACCCGTACTGCGGGTAGGCGACTGCCAGCAGCAAGGGCGGCCCCATGGCCAGCGCGCCGCCGACCAGCAGTGTCACGCCTAGCCGCTTGCTCGCGCTGAAGACCGTGGCCATCACGCCGATCGCCATCACCAGCGCCAGCGCGAAGCGAGTCATCGAGGCGTTGTTGACGCTGCTGAACTCCAACGCGGTCGGCAAATAAGGGAACACCTGCATCTCCGTCCAGCGCCGCAGTGGCATCGTCATCGACCACGCATACGCGCCGTCGATGCGTGGCGAGAACAGCAGTGTCGGCAGTCGCAACCACAGGTAGACGGCGGTTACCAAGCCGCTCGCCAACAGTGCCGCCGCCACGCGCGGCTGACGTTTGTCCATCAGCCAGGCAAACAACAACAGCGGCGCGATGATCAGCGCGGCTTCTTTTGCCAGCAAGGCCGCCGTCGTCAGGAGCAACGCGACCGTCCCGGCGCGCCAGCGGCTGGTGGTCGGCAGCCGCAGCAAGCCAAACAGCAACGCAAGCGTCGCCCCCAGCCACAGCAGATCGGCCAGAGTGGCGGTCCAACCGTGCACATAGACGGCATATGGGCTGGCGGCGAAGGCAGCGGCACCTGCGAAAGCGTGCGCGCGTGCAACGTTCAGTTGTCGCAAACAGCAAAACAGCAAAAGGCAATTCAAGCCGCCAATCAGCAACCAAATCGCGTGCATCTGCAGCGGCTGGGCAAACCAACGGTGGGCGATCAACAGCCACAGATTGAAGGTCAGTGGCCGGTGTTGGAACGCGGCGAAGTCGGTCCAACCTTGCCAAGGGAGTTCGGTCCACCGCGAGACGTCAGCGTGCGCGCCCCATTGCAATTCGTCGTGGCTGAAGTAACCGGGGTTGCTCAGCAGCAGGTAATAAGCAAGAGCAATCGAGGCGCTCAACACGAAACCCGTGGCGACTGCCGCCCAACGGTCAGCGCGCGTGCGCTCCCATGGCAGGCTTAGCGGCGTTTCCACGCGCCGTGCGACGTCACGACCAGCCCGAAGTGATGGGGTACCGCCGCTCGCGTCCGAATGCGCGCCGCGACACCTTCGGCCCCGGTGCCGCCTGTCGACGCTTCCACTCACTGATGAAGACTAGCCGCGCTACGCGCAGCACGGTGGCTTCATCAAAGCCTTCGGCGATGATCTCGGCGCGCGACAGATCGCGGTCGACGAAGCGTTGCAGAATCGCGTCCAGCACCTCATAGGGCGGCAAGGAATCCTGATCCAGTTGGTTCTCACGTAGTTCGGCGGTCGGTGGACGCGCGATCACCGCTTCGGGAATTGCCCAACTGCGCGAGTTGCGCCAATGGCAGAGCGCGAATACCTCGGTCTTGTAGATGTCCTTGATGGGCGCATAACCGCCGCACATGTCGCCGTAAATCGTCGCGTAGCCGACGGCGTATTCGCTCTTGTTGCCCGTGGACAGCAGCATTGCACCGGTCTTGTTGGACAGTGCCATCAAGGTGGCACCACGGCAGCGCGATTGCAGATTTTCTTCGGTCACGTCGGTGGCCAGTCCAGCAAAGCTCGGTGCAAGTGATTGCAGAAATCCTGAGAACGGCGGTTCGATGGAAATGCTCGACATTTGCACGCCCAGACGCAGCGCTTGTTCGGATGCCAAATCATTACTGAGCTCGCTGGTGTAACGCGTGGGCAAGCGCACGGCATGCACGTTTTCTGCACCCAGTGCATCCACCGCCAGCGCCAGCACCAGCGCCGAATCGACACCGCCACTCAAGCCCAGCAGCGCGCGCCTGAAACCGTTCTTGTGCAGATAGTCGCGGACGCCACGGACCGCCGCGCGGTAGGTCAGCGCCACTCGCGACTCGTCAAACTCTTGCGGCCACAGCACGCGATGCCAACGACGGGTTTGTGCATCGAAATCGGCGACCAGCCAATGGTCGGCGAATGCCTCTGCCGCCGGATGCTCGCGCGCATCACCATCCACCAGCACCGATGCGCCATCGAACACCAGTTCGTCCTGCCCACCCACGACATTCAGATAGGCAATCGCGAGTCCGCTCTCGCCCGCACGCGTTCGCAGCAATGCGTCGCGCTGGCCCGGTTTGTCGACTTCGTAGGGCGATGCATTCGCGACCAACACCACTTCTGCGCCCAATGCCGCCGTTTCACGCAGCGGACCGGCGTGCCACAGGTCTTCGCAGACCAGCAGCCCCACCTGCACGCCGTTGATTTCCACGCAGGCCGCGTCATCGCCAGTGGTGAAGTAGCGGCGCTCGTCAAACACGGCGTAATTGGGCAGCTCACGCTTGCGATAAGTGAGCTCGATCTGACCGTCGCGCACTACGCTCAAGGCGTTGTAAACCACGCTGCCCATCGCCTCGGGATGTCCCACCAAGGCCACGATGCCTCTGGTCTGCGCCGCGATTTCTGCCAGCGCTGATTGGCAGGCCTGCAAAAAACTCGGCCGCAACAACAGATCCTCCGGGGGATATCCGGACAAAGCCAGTTCCGGAAACACGACCACGTCTGCCGCGTGCAGGTCACGCGCTTCGACAATCAAACGGGTGATGCGCGTCGCATTGGCGGCTACCGCGCCAACCGGAAAATCGAACTGGGCAAGAGCAATCCGCAAGGGCATGGTCGGGACACGCTGAAGGGTCAGGAATGGTAACCCGCGGCTTGGATGAGGCTTGGGATGCGCCAAAAAGCGACGCAGGGTTGCGTGAAACGCGGGGCTCTTGACCGAAGGGTGTCGTGCCAATGCCGAAGCGTTGTCGGCAATGGCTCGCTTACAGGCCGAATTTGCCGGCGATGGTCGTCGCGATGGAATCCGCCCGCGTCACCTCGGCATCGCGTTTCAAGCCATCCGGCGTCAACTCAAAAATCCACGAAACCACCAGCGCAGCGAAGCAGCCGATGGCCAGCAGACCGACCAGCGCGCGCATCACCGAGTCGGGCGCGTCGAACACCTGCAGCAGCGTCGCCGCCACTTGAATGACCAGCCACGCGCCCACCAGATACAACCCGGCCATGCGGATGACGTTGCGGCGTCTGAGTTCGGCGAGCAGGTTCATACCAAACCACTCAGCGCGACCAACGCGACATCCGTCTTGGCGAAGTCCTGATCCAAGGTCAGCAGCTTGACGCCGCGCTGTTTCGCCAGCGCGTAGGCGTAACAGTCGCCCAGATTGATCGGAAAACGCAGACGCGCGCGGGCTGCGGCGCTGGCGAGGCTGCGATCAACCGGCACAATGTCGAGCGCAAAGGTGGCGAGCACGTGCTCCAGCGTATCGGCAGCCGCAGGCGCGCGATCCAGCGTTCTGATCAAGCACTCGGTGCAGTTGACTGCCGACATCATGGGTTGCTCAGCCTGCGCCAACAGCGCTGCCAGCTGCTCGGCACCGGGCTCATCAAACAGGATCGCCAGCAGCGCCGAGCTGTCAACGACCATCGCCCGCTTCCCAAAGCGCGCTGTCGCTGTCGAAGCGGCCTTGGCGCTCTGCCGTCACGATGCCAATCAGCTGCTTGAAATCGCGCCGCAAACTGGCGCGTTCGGCGGCCTGCGCCTGCGCCGCCACGGCCATGCGAATGGCCTCGGACTTGCTCGGTAGCGATTGCAAACGCATCAACGTGGCCAACTGCTGCTCAAATTCAGGCGTCGTGTTCAGATTGATTTGCGCCATTGCGCGCTCCTTACAGCTTCTGTACAGAAAGCCTAGGTCGGCCGTAGCGC
This sequence comes from Pseudomarimonas sp., assembly GCA_052390415.1. GTDB lineage: Bacteria > Pseudomonadota > Gammaproteobacteria > Xanthomonadales > Xanthomonadaceae > JANNWF01. Next base: position 26,144 of record JBQTGY010000138.1, read on the forward strand.
AGCGTCAAACACCGCGTTGGTTTTCGACACGGCGGTCTCGGCTGACGGGCCTAAAAACGAGATTGCTTCATCCAGCGCTTTGATATCGCCCCAGCGCTCGCCATGAACGCCAGCGCCTCACCAAATTGACCCGTCCAAACCAGCATGGTCAGTACACGACTGGCAGCACCGCGATCCTCCGGTCACGGTGCTGGCGACCTGCACGATCAGCCACGCGCCCACCAGATAAAGCCCGGCCATGCGGATGACGTTGCGGTGTTGGAGTTCGTTGATCAGGTTCATACCAGCACCGCCACATCCGGATGCACTGCGACCAATGCCTGATCGAAGGTCGCAAGCTTGGCACCGTGTTTGCGCGCAAGCGCGGCGAGATAGGCGTCGGTGACTTGCCGGTGGCCGCGAATCGCCGTCCACGGCAGCTGCAGTGCGTCAACATCGTCGGCAATGAACTGGTGGTTGGGATGCGCGCAGATGCTGGCTAGTACCGCCACGCCGTCGGTCAGCGCCAGGGTTCGATCAATCTGTGCCAGTACGCGCACAAACCCTGTCTGGGTGATCGGGCAGGTGGCAAATGGGGCGTTGAGCGCGCAAAAGAACCGCTCAGCGGCGGCTTTGCCCTCGTGATCGCGGCTGCCGAGCGCGATCAGCACGTTGACATCGAACAAGATCACATGGATTCCAACAGCTGAGACACTTCGGCGCTGGAAATCGGCCGCCCCACGCTGAGCGTCAGCAAACCCGTTTGCGCACTTGGAAGCAGTGTTGATCCATCGCCCTCAGCGGCAACCTTGCCTTGCAGCGCCAAATCAGTGAGTTCGGTGATCAACTGGCCCATGCTGATCGCACGTTTTGCTGAGATCGCTTTGAGCTGGCGGTGTTTGGCCTCGGGTAGATCAATGGTGGTTCGCATGTTCCGGTCTCCAGGTGATCGGCGCACAACGCAAGGCACATGTGCCGCATCAGTATCATCAACCGCATCAACCGCATCAATGGAATCGTAACGCCGTCGGCTGGGTATCGCTGCGCTCAACCCAGCCTACGTAGTTGCGCTCAACCCAGCCTACGGGAAGCTCATGGCAGTGGCGGCATCTTGAGCTTGGCGCGCTCGATGTCGGTATGGGAAAAGTTGTCGCCCTTGTACAACAGTGGCTCCTGGCAGACGCGCGCCAGTGCATAGCTCATGCAGTCGCCAAAGTTCAGCCCGGCCGCATGCCGACCTTTGCCGAATCGTCGAAACGCGTCTTGTGCCGCGCGCAGCTGCGGCAGGTCAAACGGCACAATCTCGGCACCCGCTTCCCGCACGAAGGCGTCCAAGGCAGGATCGGCGGCGTCGCCAAACCAGCGCGTCAGCACCAGCGACGCTTCCAGCAGCACGGGGGTGCCAATGCGTGGCGCGGCGTCTTGCTCAATCATGTGTGCAAAGTGAGCGGCATCCGGTTCACCGGCGAGAATCGCCACCACCGCCGAGGTATCGATGATCACTGCGGCAGGCCGTTGGCGTCGTAGCCAATCGCCTCTTCGGCGCTCTCATTGCCGCGCAGGCTGGCGCGGTTCGCAAGCGAAAGACCGAGCAGCCGCTCGGCAACACCTGCCCGCCGGCGTGCGGATTCGCGACGCAAACGCAGATCAATGGCGTTGCGCACGGCCATGGTGATGGATTCGCCCGTCAACGCGGCAAGGTCGCGAATCTTGCTGTCGGTTTCCGGGTCTTTAATGCTGATCGGCATGGATGATTCATCCTGAAAAGGCTGAATCACGATAGCACGGCGCGCCCCCTTAGCTCCTGCCGACTTGGCGCGCCTAATCACTCCAGCACCCGCATGCCGCGCACATCGGCGAAGTCGCGATCTTGGGTCACAAAGGCATCGGCTTTGATCGCCAAGGCACCTGCAAGCTGGATCGCATCCAGCAGTTTCAGCGAACGTCACACTGTGCTCGCCGTCAGCAGGTTGTGGAACGTGAGGCCGGGAAGCGCGCCGAAACCGCGATCAAGCGATACCCATTCGCACCTGTGCTCGATGGCCAGCGCCGGCGCTGGCCTTCGCGATATTGGGTGGCTCGATACGCGTCGATCAGCAGATTTGCACGGTGCGGCACAGGTGCGGTCGGCGGACCTCGATTCGTTGGGCCAAAGGCACGCTCGGGTCAGTTTGAGGGCATCGGCTTGCCGGGCAGTCGGATCAGCGCGTCCCAGCGATCAGCCCAACTGCCCGCTGCCGCCAGTTGTTGCCACCAACGGGCGATTTCCAAGGTGTGGATGCGCCACGGATGGCTGCTGTTGATGGGCTCTGTAAGACCGAACTTCACCGGCTCAGTCTCTCGCTGATACGTGCCGAACAGGCGATCCCAAAGCATCAGCACCGCGCCGAAATTGCGATCGAGATACTGTGGCTGGGTGCCGTGATGGACGCGGTGATTGGCGGGTGTGTTTAGCCAACCATCCAGCGCGGGCAGGGCACTGACGGTTTCGGTGTGCAGCCATTGTTGCCACGCCAGTATGAATCCAAAGCAGGCGACCACCAGCACGGGATCAAAGCCCACCAGCATGGCCGGCAGGTAGAACCACGGCGAGAGAAAGCCATCGGTAAATGACACCCGCAATGCGGTAGTTTGATCAAACTGATTGGAGCTGTGATGCACCGAGTGGGACAACGCCCAGTAGGGTCGGAAAACGTGCGCGCAGCGGTGATCCCAGTAGTAAAGGAAATCCACCAGCAGCAAACATCCAAGGGCGCTGATGCCGGTGGTGGGAATATGCAATGGGGTCATGCTCGCCGCCCCGCCCCAGAGAGCGGTGATGTAGGCAAGCACGACGCC
>JBQTGY010000139.1:0-3567 GCA_052390415.1 Pseudomarimonas sp.
TTGCGACAACGATTAGGACGCTGGGCTATCCATCGAGATAATTGCTGTCCGAGTGGCTCCAGGAGCTCGACGCGCAGGAGCAGACACGCGTCGTGGGTCGATCCCGGGAACTGGCTCCTGCAGACAAGCAATCTGCCGTCATCGCCTTGTGCATGCGACCGGCAAGCGCGCAGGTAGTGGCTGAAGAGCTGGGCGTGTCTCGATGCTCGCTGTACAAATGGAAGAATCAATTGCTCGGCCACGACGCATCCGCACCCATGAATCAACAGCAAGACATCCCGGAAAGCCCTGATCGATCCGCGCTGGAACAGCAGGTCGAGACGCTTCGACGAGACATCAGGCGCCTGCAGCTCGAGAAGGACCTGCTGAAGAAGGCGAACGAACTGCTAAAAAAAGAACTGGGCATCGACCGGCACCACCTGACGAATCAGGAGAAGACGCAGCTGGTTGATGCCCTGAGAGCGACCTACACGCTGACGGAGCTGCTCTGCGAAGTGGATCTGCCACGCAGCTCCTATTTCTACCATCGGGCCCGGCTCGAGGTGGCCGGCAAGTACGCCGAGGTGCGCAAGACCATGACGGATATCTTCGAGCGCAACTACCGCTGCTACGGCTACCGACGAATCCACGCCTCCCTCAGCGATCAGTCCGTCAACATCTCGGAGAAGGTCGTGCGCCGTCTGATGAAGCAGGAGAGCTTGGTCGCCGCGACGAGCAAGCGTCGTCGCTACGGCTCGTACATGGGCGAGATTAGTCCGGCACCCGACAACCTGCTGAACCGCGACTTCAGCGCCGATGCACCGAACGAGAAGTGGCTCACCGACATCACGGAGTTCGCGCTCCCTGCGGGCAAGGTGTATCTGTCGCCCATGATCGATTGCTTCGATGGCATGGTCGTCAGCTGGTCCATCAGCACACGACCGAACGCTGAGTTGGTCAATACGATGCTGGACGCGGCCATCGACAAGATCGCTGCCAGCGGTGAGCGGCCCGTCGTGCATTCGGATCGTGGCGGGCACTATCGGTGGCCAGGCTGGCTGAGCAGGATCACCGATGCGAAGCTGGTTCGCTCGATGTCACGCAAGGGCTGTTCGCCAGACAACGCTGCATGCGAGGGCTTCTTTGGTCGGCTGAAGAACGAGATGTTCTTCGCACGCAACTGGCTCTCGACGACCATCGAGGAGTTCGCTGCAGCGTTGGACTCGTACATCCGCTGGTACAACGACGCTCGGATCAAGAGCTCACTCGGATTCCGCAGCCCCGCCGAGCACCGCAGAAACTTGGGGATCGCTGTTTAACCAGTCCAAGTTTTTGTCCGCGCCCCCATTTTGGTCAATTTTCAGCGAGCGGCAACAGCTCATGCGGGAGGATGGCCCTGAGCCGGATTTCCGCGTCGTCGAGTGGATGAACGATCCAAATCCGTCATCGTCAGCGCCACTCGACGAGTCGGCCTTCAACGCACCAGAACGCGAGTTGCCACCCCCGACCTTACGTCTGGATCGCAACAGCCTTCGCGTTCACTTTATCGAGCGCGTGCATTACGAATCCCAGACGCATGATGTGACGAGAAGCACTTTCGATCGGTCCAAGCCGTCTGAGTACTAGCCGAGGTGACCACGTATTGGAAATTCGAATGTCCGAAACGGGTCGATTCTTTCCGGTCATTATGCTGCCGGTTCTGGGCAACTCTGACGGCGAAGCTGGTCAGTTCCTCTGGCGAAGCTGGTCAATGCTATTGGCAAGCGATGGTCAGTTTATTGGCAATACGCAGTCACTGACCGAATCAGGTCTTCAAGAATCACTGCTTCAAGAACGTGGGGAGGAATACCTTGACCCCAAGGTTGCAGAAACGAGTAGCGGCGTCTCCTTCTTCTACGCAAAGAAACCAGGTTCGCTCAGCGCTCTAGCAAAATGTCAGGTTGACGCGAATGTCCGAGATTTGCCGAATCGAGTCGACCAGCCGGGGATAGTGGAATGCGACCCGTCATCCAGCTGACCGGCCTCGCCAGGCCCACTCACCACCTTCGCCAGCAAATCTGCCCCGGTGTGGTGGGGCGCGTGGAATTCGCTCTATTTGGACACTCGCCTCGGCTTCGTCGTCCTACACGACCGACGTGGCCGACTCGCCACTCGAGCATTTGTTGTGCGTTTATCGAGGTCGAGCAGGAGCTCATCCGCGTACGGAACTCGCAGCTCCAGTATCCGTTCAAAGAGATCAGCCGCCATTTCTGTTGGATATTCCGGTCATGTGAGGCCACGATTCCGACGCATGTGAGGCCAGCATTCCGGGCCATGTGAGGCCAGTGACGGCGACCGGTTGAGAGTGGTCGATTGCAGTCTCGTTTGCTGGTTCGATTTTGTCCTTTTCGGTAACCGGTTTCTGGTCTTTTGCGGTGGCTTGGGTGTGCGCTTTTTTGCGCATGGATTCGCCGGTCAGCTCGACCAGTTCAGCGTTGTGGACGAGGCGGTCGAGGATGGCGTCGGCGAGGGTCGGGTCCTTGAACTGGCCGTGCCAGAGCTTGATCGGCAGCTGGCTGGAGACGATGACGCTGCCGCGCTGGTGGCGGTCTTCGAGCAATTCCAGCAGCAGCGGTTGATGGGCTTGGCTCATCGGCACCAAACCAAAATCGTCGATCACGATGACGTCGACTCGGCTCAGGGTTTTCAGCCAGTGGCTGGTGCGGCCCTGCGCCTGCAACAGGTTGAGTTCTTCGCCCAGGCGCGGCAGGCGCAGGTAGCGCACGGAGTGCTTGGCGTCGATGACCGCTTTGGCGAGCGCGCAGGCGATGTAGCTCTTGCCGATACCAGTGGGCCCGACCAACAGGACATGCTGGTGCTGCTTGAGCCAGTTGAGGCTGAGCAGGTGCGCCCAGCGGGCCTTGCCCAGGCCGCGCGGTGTGCGGAGATCGATGTCGGCAGGATGGGCGGGGTGGCACAGTTTGGCGAGCTTGAGCCGACGGGCTTGCGCGAGGCTGTCGCGGTGCAGGCATTCGGCCTCCAGGAGGACCGCCAAGGTGTCGATGAGATCATCGCCAAGCGGTAGCCGTGCAAGTGCATCGGCGGCGCCGCGTAGCCCCAGGCGCTGCAGTTGTCGCTGGATCGGCTCATGCAGCATGGGTGATCTCCTGCGAGGTGGCTTGAGTGCCTCCGGCGGCGTAGTAGTCGCCACCGCGGACGTGCTCGTGGCTGTTACTCGGTAACGGCAGCGGTGCCTGGACATCGGCAGTCAGCAGTAGTCGCCGCACATGCTCATAGCCGATGGTGTCGAGTTGGCAAGCGCGTGCACAGGCGGCTTCGAGCGCCACGGCGTCGTGATCGCGCACCAGACCAAGGATGCCTTGGGCGCTGCGGATCGCCTGTTCGGGATGCCGTCGACGCGCGAATAGCGTCTCGATCAAGGTCACGGTGGCACTGCCGATGGCGGCGGCGCGATGCATGATCTTCGGATCGCGAAAGGCGCGGTGATGCGCGGGCATGTGCGCCGGATCGGTGACGAAGCGCGTGCTCGGGCTGACGCGGCAGTGCAGTGCGATACGTGTCTCGCGCTGCAGAACCTCGACGTGCGTG
>JBQTGY010000140.1:0-19589 GCA_052390415.1 Pseudomarimonas sp.
AATCAGCGGTTGCCAAGACCCCGAAAACACCCTGAAACTGAGCCCCGTTCGAGACCCGTTTTCCGGGGCCCGCAAGTGGCTCCATTAAGCCGATCTTGGGTGGCTCCAATAGGGCGGTCGGTGACAGCCTGCGCGCCTACAAGAATTTCTGAGCTGCCTGTGCGGCAGCGAACACTGCGTTGGACTGCTGGCCGAGGTTGTCGCGTTTCTGAGCTGCCTGTGCGGCAGCGAACGGGGCCATGGCGTTTTCGCCCTGGCCAACCATTTTCTGAGCTGCCTGTGCGGCAGCGAACAAGCTCGCCTCGCGCATCAAGACCACGGTATCTTTCTGAGCTGCCTGTGCGGCAGCGAACGCTTCGACCGGCGATGGTGCCGACGATGACCATTTCTGAGCTGCCTGTGCGGCAGCGAACGCAACGATTACCAAAATCCATCGCCCGAATGCTTTCTGAGCTGCCTGTGCGGCAGCGAACACCTGTAGCCGCGACAATGTCCAGGCCTACTTTTTCTGAGCTGCCTGTGCGGCAGCGAACGTCAACATCAACTGGACGGCAGAAGCGGTCACTTTCTGAGCTGCCTGTGCGGCAGCGAACATCCCGAGTATTTGGGAGTCCCAACAACAGGATTTCTGAGCTGCCTGTGCGGCAGCGAACCCGCTGACACTCCAAATCTGTTCATTCGTTCCTTTCTGAGCTGCCTGTGCGGCAGCGAACTCTCGTAAATCCCATGCTGCTGACCACTCACTTTTCTGAGCTGCCTGTGCGGCAGCGAACCCTTGAGTTGCGCGCGCGCATCGCGGCTGCCTTTTCTGAGCTGCCTGTGCGGCAGCGAACGTGCGACGCTGCGCGCTGATCCCCACACGATGTTTCTGAGCTGCCTGTGCGGCAGCGAACAAGGCCATCTTTCAGCTCCAAGTAGTTCTTCATTTCTGAGCTGCCTGTGCGGCAGCGAACGATGCGTCGGTGAGCCGGCAGTACTACCTCGCGTTTCTGAGCTGCCTGTGCGGCAGCGAACGTGGCCGTGCCGCCCGCGTTGTTGATCGTGTTTTTCTGAGCTGCCTGTGCGGCAGCGAAAGCAGTGCGGCAGAACAGAAAGCGCGCCTCGGGTTTCTGAGCTGCCTGTGCGGCAGCGAACATTTGTCTGCTCGTCTTGCACTTCGATTGTTTTTTCTGAGCTGCCTGTGCGGCAGCGAACGCGGCGGCAATGGCGGCACGTCTGCTGCGGCGTTTCTGAGCTGCCTGTGCGGCAGCGAACGCTTAGAAGCCGCGGAAGACGACGAGGCCGGTTTTCTGAGCTGCCTGTGCGGCAGCGAACTGGTGGCGCTGGCGTGTCATCAAGTATCACCGTTTCTGAGCTGCCTGTGCGGCAGCGAACCTGCCCCGCCGGCGTAGCCGGTCGAGGTAACGTTTCTGAGCTGCCTGTGCGGCAGCGAACCGATTGATCCGTAGCGACCCACACACCACTGATTTCTGAGCTGCCTGTGCGGCAGCGAACTAGAAGCTTCCTCCATCCGAACCCTCTATCAGCAAGGCTTGCAGACGAAAACGAGAGCCGACACCCTCGCGGAAAGGTGCCGGCGCAAGTCGCTGATTGTCAAAGAGCTTGGAGGATCCCGTCGAAAAAGGGTCAAAACCAGGGGACGGTTGCCGGCCCTCCGAGTCCGTAGCTGTTGAACGGGGCTCCTACGGGCTGCGCCTGCGGGTTGCCAAGGGCGATGAAGAGGCAGAACGGTTGACCTGTGCTCAGGCTGCGCAGGTGGACGTAGGGCAGTTTGGGATCGCGTGCCACCGAGCTTGGAATCGCGGCCTGGGCTTGCTCTACGGTCTCGCCTTTTCGCTTCATTCGACGGCGGCGAAGGCGCTCGACATTGGTCTTGAACTGCTTTCGTTGAACTGTGCGATGCGTCGCGTCCAGTGGCACGGGTTTGACGTCGCCAACACCGACGTGATCGCGCAGGCCCTTCATCCAATCGCTGGCCATCAGCTGACGAATGCCGGCCTCGCTGCCATGCAGTCGCAGGTGGTTGCCGATTCCGAGGGGTGAAGTGCGGTGACCTGGAAAGCTGACGCCAATGTCGCTCACGCTCGCCCGTACCAAAGCGCGGTGAAACTTGTCATACAGAGCACCGAGTAGATGCGCCGCGCTGTGTTCGGCGTCGGGCACCACGATGAGATCGAGGTAATGCGTGGTCATGACCTCAGCCCGCCTCGCCGAACACGCCGCCACGAATCAGGGTGGCGATGACGAAGTGCTGCTGCTCGATGTCAGGCGTCTTGTCCTTGATGATCCAGCCATCGAGCAGGCTGTAGAAATCCGTCTTTTCTTTCGGCTGGCGCCAGGCCTTGCCCTGCGTGGTGACCGAGCCGTAGGGCTCGACAGCGATCGGGCCGTTCTCCGCCGCGCCTGTGTACCAGGTGTCAATCGAGCGCAAGGCGTTACCGATCTTCTGTGAGTGGATGGCCGCCACACCATTGACGTCGTACAGCGTCTTGCTCTTGTCGCCGCGGCCACGATCGAGGATGAGTTCTTGCGACGGGAATACTTCCTGCCCAGCACCAATGCGCGCGAAAGCAGTGACCTGCAGCAGCACATGCGTTTGCTTGCTCAGACCTTGCACAATCAGCTCAGCAAGTTCCGCCAGTGACTTCGCCTCATCAGCCGGCGCGGTGCTTTCACGCAACGAGTGTGCCAGGGCATCAAACTGCCAACTGGCGACTGCCTTGCCATCCTTGAGATGGGCCACGTGCACTTCCACTTGCTCGGCACCAATGCGGTTGCGCCACAGGAAGCGCCCGTTGGCCAGGTTGCCGGCGTAGCGCCGCGCCAGCTCGCCAAAGCCAACGCTCTGCGCATAGTTGCCCACCGTGGCGACAAGCTTGCTGCGGTAGGCGGCGTCATTGCAGGCCGAAGGCTCGCCAGTGCCACCGAGCACGCGCAGGGTGAACTGCACCTTCAACGTATCGGCATTGGCTGGCAGTGCAGCCACGTCGACGGTTTGCAGATTGGGATTCTGGATGGCCGCATCGAGCTTGGCGGGATCCTGCCCGGCGGTCTTGAGCCGATTTGAAATAGTGCCACGCACCGACTTTTCACGAAGAGTGACCGGTGCCCAAGCGCTGGCGTCGCTACGCGCGACCCAGTCGCCCGCAAACAGCAGCGCATCGGAAGGATCGAGCTTGCGCTCGAAGGCGAGGACGGAGGCGGTTTTGATGACGTGTGCGTTCATGATGATTTCCTTGAGTAGGCGTTGGTGCAAAGGGAGTTGGGTTCAGGCGAGCAGATCAGCGGGGGGCTGGTAGTCATTGCGGCAGCGATACAGGCCGTCGTCTGGCCGGCTGTCGGCATACCAGAGCAGTTGCTTTGGCGAGTGCAGCCGGTGCGCGCCCACCCACTCGCCTACGGAGTAAAGGCTCTCGACAAACCGGAAGGGCGCGCTCGAATCGCGCGCGTTGCGGACAGTGCCAGCCGGATGCAGGTCGCTTAAGGCGCCGTAGCCCACCGGGATCGGGACGATCCAACCATCGCCCTTCTTGCGGTTGCTATGCCAGGCACCCTTGCCGGCGTTGGCGTCAGCGTCATGTCGCCAATCGACGCGCGATAGCGACAGCCAGGCGTCGAGGCGGGTGGCGCTCGGATTGTCATTCTTCAGAGCGTCCAGCCGCTGATCGATCAGGTCATCGCGGGCAACCAGCGTTGATCCGGGCAAGAGGCGCACGCAGGCTTTGCGGAACTCCTTTTGCTGAGCATCGCTGTCGCCTGTGAGGTTGACCAACCACGGCTGATAGCGCCGCTGCCACGCGCGCTCGGCTGGCATCACGGTGCCGCCTGCTACGCGCATGGTGGACACGAGGTCGGCGATTGCGCTGACGTCAGATTGCCGGCGGTCTTCGCCCCAGTCTTCGGCAAGAAGCGCGAACACGAGACTTACGTCCAAATGGATTCGGCCTTCCTCCACGATGGCAGACGTCCCGCCGTCCTTCTCGATCGGATTTCGCGTCAACCGAAACGCCTTGACGAAGCCGCCTTCCGTGGTCTGCTCTTGCCAACCGTGGCTGACCACGCCGACGGCCTTGAAGGCAATCCGATCAATGCCGGCGGCCACGGCTTTGCGCTCCAACGCCCACATCAAGCCAAGATAGGCCGTCATCGACGGAAAGCCGTGCGTCAGCGGGCTGGAGATCGCGTTGGCGTTCTGCACCCGCAATCGCGGTAGCACCAGCAGATGGTTGAACTCAGGACAGGTGCTCATGCCGCACCTCCTGTCACACGACGCTGCATCGGCACGGGCCAGGCAACATCGATGATGGCGAGGCTAGCCCAGTGCTTGCGCTCGGGCAGTGACACCGCAACCAGCCCGGCCGCATGCAGCTGTGCGTTCAGCCAGTCGCCAAAGCGTTCAGCCACTTGATCCGCCCAAATGCCTTCGTCGTACTTTGCGATGAAACCCAAGTCTTCTTGCGCCCACTCGGGATGCGCGGCCTCATTGCGCGGCGGCAGCTCAACCCGATCAGGATCTAGCCACAGCTGTTCGTAAGGCGGCAGCCGGCATGCTGTGCTTCGCGTCCAGCCAGCCTCATAGCGGCCACGGACTTCTGCGCCGAATATCGCCAGCTCTTCGGCAATGGCGCGTTCGATGGAGGTCCGATGCTTGCGTGTTTCGTCGGTGTTCTCTGGATCGCTCCGAAGAAAGTCGCCGAGGCTCTTCACCAGCTCACGCATACCGCGAAACCAGATCAGACCATCAAATGCGGATGCCTGATTGAGCAGACTGGTGTTGCTGGGTCTCCATGCCGGGGGTGGCAGCGAGGCGAGCAGGTAGTTGATGCCGCCGCGTTCGCTGTTGAGTTGACTGATGTTCTGCGGCTTGGTGCCACCAAGCTTGCGCGCCACCAGCTGACGATAGTCGCGATAGGGCGCATCGAACGGCTTCTTCTCGCGAAACGCCTGCCGAGCTTCCTTGTTGGCCTCGCCGAAGCGCGCGTCCTGGATGTCGGCATGAACGGCGTGCGCCAAGGTACTGGAAAACATCGGTTGCAGCAGGTGGAACTGGGTCTCATCGAGCGGATCATTGCCAACCAGCCAGTAGAGCTGCTTGGCCATCGGATGGCTTGTTGGCTCGGCATCGGGACGCACCAGAGAAGCGAACGCACTCATCCACAACGTGGCGGTGGCCTCGTCGCTGCTGAGGGCGGACTTCAGATCGGGATCCGATGCCTGCATCCAGTCCAGCAGCCGCCGCCCATCGACTTCCGTCTTCAGGAACTTGAACACATCCAGCGCCGCCGCATTGCCCACCACGTCTTCGGCAAAGTTCTCGCCAAGCAGATGACTGCCGATGTCAGCGTGCTTCGGCAGCGTGTTGGGTGCGGCATGCAAGCTGCTACCACGCGCATCGGGATGCGTGGCCTTGAGCACGTGCGTGACCGCCTTGATTTGCCCGACGCGCCGAGCCGCATCCGCCAGCCACAGGCTGTACTCGTACTTCGACGCCGCTTCGGCATCGTCCTCGTTGCCCTTCAATTTGGCCTCGCGCCGGGCTTCGATGAAGCCTCTGATGGCCGAGCGGAATTGCGCTGCCCTTGTTGGTTGAACTGAATCTTCTGACATATTGAGTTCCTTGCGCGTGCCTCAACTGAGGCTCGACTGTAGAATCCCCTCGGCAGCTTGCCGACACCGAGGGGTGTTGTTTCTTCCACTCAGACTAATAAGGTCATGTGCTGGTCAAACACATTTCTATCCTCCTGCGCGACAACCGTCCGCACGTTGGGGCCGGCACCAACCGGCAAGCTGCACTCGCCGCCCAAGCCGCTGCCACGGCTTGGACGGCCCTTCCCTCAGAAGAAATTATCCATAGTACGCTCAGACTTTCTTTCAAAAATTCTGAAGTGCACCAATACTACGCCCCCTAGTGCGGCGCCTGTCAAGTGGCAGCACGAATGGATCATGATGACGTTGCGTCACAAGGTGTCTGCCGAATAGGCAGCTCAGAAAATAGTTCGCTCTGGTTTGCTTTCAGCTCGCCAATTCGCTGCCGCACAGGCAGCACGCGTCACCTCCGGCAGTGACTGCAATCCAACCCTTGCCATCACTGCCGGAGGACTAGTCCGTGGCCACCATGACCATTCGCAACCTCGACAACAAGGTGAAAGCGCAACTGCGTGTGCGTGCAGCGCAGCACGGGCGCTCGATGGAGGAGGAAGTGCGCAGCATTCTGGGCACGGCGCTGGCCGACCCGCCTGAGCCTGAGGAGTCACTTTACGAAGCGATCCGATCACGTGTGGCCATTTTCGGTGGTGTGGAACTGGAGCTTCCACCTCGCGAGCCCCTTCGTGAGCCGCCCGATTTCAGTGGCCCGGAGTTTCATCGTCCCGAGTTCGATGACGAGTGATCGTCCTCGACACCAATGTCATCTCGGAACTGTTGCGCCCGATTCCTAGCGAACGTGTTGTGGACTGGTTTCGGGCGCAGCCACAAGCCACGCTGTTCACAACGGTCATCACGCGCAGTGAACTGCTTTACGGCATTTGTCTGATGCCGATTGGCAAGCGCCGCGATCTGTTGCAGCGTGAAGTGCTCGCAATTTTCAATGTGGATTTGGCGGGCAGAGTGTTGAACTACGAAAGTGACGCAGCGGATGCCTATGCCCAGATTGCTTCGGCACGGCGCACAGGTGGCAAGCCGCAAGGTAAGCCTTTTGATGCCATGATCGCCGGCATCGCCCGCTCCCGCGGTGCCACGCTGGCAACACGCAACATCAGGGATTTTGAGGACTGCGGCGTCGCGCTCATCGATCCCTGGCAGTGATCAACCCCTGGCTGTGATCAACACGTTCAACTACGTGGAGTGATGCCGAGCCACGGGTGCCAGTTCCACGCGAGGTTGTTGTTGCCCTTGGGAGCTTCCACGGTGGTGAACTTGCGCGCTGCTTCGTGCAACGTCAATCCCTCGGCATCAGCCAGTTCACGTACTCGTTCGAGCAGCTGCGGCAAATCCATCATCGCCCACGGCTCCAAGCCAGCCGACGCACCTAGCTGAAGGTTGTAGAACGTTGCGGGCACGTGCGGATCCTTGCCCACCTTCTCCAATGAGTCTTCCACACGATGCTCGATCAGCTTTTCTTCGTCCTCGTCGGGCAGAAACACCAGTGTTACGTCGGGCAGGTTGTCCTCGCGAAATGGCTGCTGCTGCGCCAGCACGCCGACCAGCATGGCCTGTGGAAACTGCCAGCAAGGTGCTGCAAGGTCGCGTTGCCATTGCAAGCTCGACTCACCGCCCGAGCCCGGACGAGGTCTAGATCGTCCCGGCGTTGGCGTGGACGCGGGCTTCGAATCAACTACCGGCTGCATCGCTGCGTCCAAGCGTGCGTGCTCAAGGTCAATCCAGTTCTTGCTTGCTTGCCTCTCAGCGGTAGGGCGCGGGCGGATGCGCGCAACGGCGTCGATGCGCTTGCCGTCGCCGTCTGGCCACAGCGTGGCGAGCCGGTGCGAGGCAAGTAGAAAGCGATCCCCGTCCTCGAAACTAGGACGGCGAAACGCCGGCGTGCGAGTACCCGCGTGTTCCAGCGCCTTCAGGTTGGTGTCGAGCACAATGACATTCGCCGCCAAAGCAGGCTTACGCCGATGCCGCTGCACGCGGCCAGCGAGCTGGATGATCGAGCGCATCGACGAAGGCTCGGCCACGGCCCAGTCAGCGCACCAGTCTCGGCCCACTTCACACACGGGTGATGCGAGCACGACGAACACATGCTCGCACTGTGGTGCGGCGTCGATGGCGGCGCGTACCGAGGGATGTCGCCAGACTTCCTCGGGCTGTCGGCGATCAAGAACACCGTCGAGCACGCCTTCAATCGCCGAGCGCTGCGCCATTGGAAAGCGCGCGTGATACACGCACAGATGAATCCGCACGCCCTCTGGCGCGCCTAGCCGATGCAGCTCGCGTGCGACATCGATGAGCGGCGCGATGTTGGCCATGCGCACGATGCCGAAGCTGACGCGTTGGCCAGTGGCAGCATCCTTCTCGGCATGGACCGCATGCAGCTGAAGGAAGGCTTCGCGAATGTGAGCTGCAAACCTGGCGCGAATCGCCTCGATGTTCTGGCCGGTCTGATTCGGAAGCGGCCACAGCTGCGCAATACGCAGCGGCTCCTGCGCTTGCAAACGGCTGACGCGACGGTCGACGAAGTCCGCATGCGCTTTCGCAAAGGCGGCGGCGTCGGTGCAGCGCTCGGTTATTGGCGCACACAGCTCGTCCACCCACAGGCAAGGGATATCGCTTATGGCTCCCGTGTTCGCGCCGGCCGCACCGCGATTGCTCTGATACAGCTGGCGACCGGCGCGGTAGGCCTGAAACATGCCTTCGACCAGCGCGGGCGGCAGGGTAGCCGAAGACAGGATCACCCGCGTGCCGAGCATGCCGGCGAAGTAGACAAGGCGGGTCAGCGCAGGCAGGTCGTTGAGGTCGTAGTCGTCCAGCTCATCGAGCACGAGATCGCTGCTCAACAGGCGCAGCATCGGGGCGATCTGGCGACCGGCGCGCAGGGACTCCGTTGCTGGTGCAAGGTGATCGACCGTGCAGACCAGCATCGGCGCGGACAACAGTCGGAGGATGTCGGCATTGGCCATGGCGCGCGAAAGCAGCGGATGGTCAGCCAGATTGCCCTCGTAGAACACATGACTGTCTTCTTCCAGCTGCGACTGCACCGACGCCGATCCCTGCGCTTCCGCTTGCTGCTGATGAAACTCGAACAGCGCGCGGTTGACTGCACCGCCTACCAGCACGGCAAGTTCGTCCTCGCCGAGATTCAGATCGCGGCGATAGCTGCGCCCTGTTTGCAATGTGAGCGTGCGCAGGCCCAGGGCGTAGCTCGCGCGCAGGCCGCGCTGCGGATCCGCGAGCGCATACAGCATGCGGGCGTTGGCCAGCGTCTTGCCGCAGCCGGTGGAAGCCATGTTGACGATGAATCCGCCGTGCTCGCGCGCCAATTCGCGCATCGCCACGGCGGCATCAAACGCCTTGTCCTGCCATGCGAAGCGCGCATCGGCGCTGCGCTTGCGCAAGCCGCGATGCTGGGCAAGCCGCGGCAAATGACGCTCGAAGCCGGGCAGCGCGTGAGCGATCAGGCTCGCGCCGTAGCCCACCCCCAGCAGGTGCTCAAGCAGCGATTGCTTCATCTCGACGCGACCGACGCGGTCTTTCTGCGTGTTGGCGAACAGCGCCTGGTTTGCCTGCACAAAGGGCTTGCGTGCCTCCTCCGGGCGACCTTCCTTGTCGACACCAAGGCTGGAGTAATGATGGTCGGCCAGCATCAGGCACAGCCGTGCGAGGTGCATCACATAAGCGTTGTCGAGCCAGCGGCCGTCGCGCCGTTCGCGCAACCGAAGCAGGCGCGTGGCTACGCGCGCGGCCTGCTTCCACCATGCGGCGTCGGCCACCGGCAAGGCGGCGGCCAGCTGCCAGTAGGGTGTGAATGCCATGGAGTCCAGCTTCTGTTCGACTTCGTTCCAGCAGTGCGTGACGCAGTCGAGCGGCTGCGCGAGCCAGCTCTTCTCGAACTTATCTGATCGAGCGCCGATCCCCTTCTGCGACCCGTCATCCTTGTGTGCAGGAACCACCGGCAGCCGGTGGTGGCTGACGACCAGCCAACCGATTGCGGCTGCCAGCGGCGCACGTTCGGTCAGACCGCGAAACGCATGTGCTTCGATGCCCGGAACTTCGCCGTCTCTTAGGTAGCGGCCGGGTGCAGTCCAACTCGATGCGTCGATGCTGGATTCATCCGCCAGACGGGTGAGCCAGCCCGCATCGTCATCCTCGCCAACAAAGGCAAGGAACAGACGCAGCGATACCCACTCATGACGGATCAGATTTTTCTCGACGCGTTTGCCCTTCAGGCGCTGCTGGAAGGCAACACTGGCCTTGCCCAGGTCATGCAGCAGGGCGGCCAATTGCGCCAGCAAGCGGATGTCTTCCGCACTGTGCCAGTCGTTCTCGTCCTCTTTGCGCAGCACGTTGCGTGCAGTGGTGTTGGTGGGGACAGCGCCCTCCGTGTTGAAGCGTCGCGCGTCGCCCACGATCCACAGCAGCTCACTGTGGTCGCGGCCACGAATCCAGTGGCAGGCTACGGCGGTGTTCTTGCGCGCGGTCTTGCGCAGCAGTTTGCGCAGGGTGTCCAGCCCATCCTGGGTGATCGGCGTTTGCCAGGTACGGTCGCCGCGGCGCTCGGCGAACTGGTCGAGAATTCGGCGGGTTTCCGTCAGTGCGCGCTTGTCGCACTGCGACACCAGCAGCACGTTCACGAGGCGGCAGTCGGAGTTGCTGCGGTGACCTTGGCCGCCGTTTCCAGCGCTATCGCCTTCAGCGTGTCAATCATGAAATCCAGCGATTCGCTGCGAGTCAGCGCCTCGATACAGTTGCGTCGGAACTGCTGCTCGTCATCGCCGCGCATGGCCGATAGAAACGCTTGCGGCAGGATGCTGGCGTCCTTGACCAGATCGGCCGCATCAAACACGAGGCCACCGCGCCGGGTTTTTCCATGCAGCACCGCCAAGCCATGCGGCAGACCGAGCACCCAGGTTGCAGTGGCACCCAGCCCGTAGGCAAGGTAATTGCCGTGATCGAGAAAGCGATTGGCCGGGTCGGTGCCGGTGCCGCGCTTGGCGCGGGTGAAGTCGCCATAGCCAACGGTATCGACGGCGAGCTTGAACAGCGCCTTGGTCAGGCGTGCTTCTTCAGTCAGAAGCGCCGTGGTGTCGTCGGCCAGTTCGACCTGCCGCAGGCTGCGCGATGCAAGCTCGTCGAGCCGCGCAACAACAACCTCGAATCCAGCCTCGCGTTGGACGCGCAAGGTCCATTGCTGCCGCAAGCGTTCGATGCGGGCGCGCTGGATTGCCTTGGCGGCAAACAGCCGCAAGTCGTCATCGAACCAGAAGCGCACCCACGCCTGCAGGTATTCAGTGGGCCGATACTCGCTTTGCGGCGACAGCCATGCGACCTCAACGTCAAGCTCATTGGCCGCAAACAGCGGCGTCCCGCCGCCACCACAGAAGCCAACCAGCACACCGGCCTTGGCAAGCTCGCGCATCGCGGCTTGGGTAATCGACGTTCCAGTACCCAAGAGGATGCTGGTGGTGTTGGCAATTGGGATGTTCCAGTACAGCGACTGCTTGCCCTGATCGGTCACGTATTCGACGCGCCCACCGTTCACCAACACGCGGCAGTGTTGCAGGTAATAAATGTTCGCCCGTTTCGAGTGCAGGATCGATTTCAGATCGGTGGGGTTGATCGTTTCCATCTGGCTCCTCAACGCGCGACCATTGTGTTGACCCGCCTAACAGATAGACAGCGTGCCGCGGTGTGTAGCTGATGCCACTACAAATTGCTCAGCGGCCCGTGGTGTGGCGAAGTGAGTCTGATTTCGCATCAAGCCCCTCACCGCCAAAACGGAATCCGATAAGGCTTGGGTGGATCGGCCGGGTCGTGGGATTCGCGGGGCATCGGTTTCAGGGTCAGTTCGTGACGGCCTTTGGCGAGGGTGTGGACCGGGATCATGGCGAGCATGCCGCGGGTGCTGCTGATGGGGTCTTCGGAGGCGTCGAAGTGCAGGTCGGGTACCTTGATGCCGTCGATGCGGACGTCGTGCAGGTCGGCAAAACAATCCAGCGCGACGCGCGCGGGGCGCTGTGATTCGGTGGGTTTGGGGCAATGTTTGGCCAGTGCGCGATTGTGGGGTTCAACGCGATAGGGCACGAACAGCTTGAGGTAATCGTCGCGCACCAGCGGCTGCGGGATGTAGGGCACCGGCCGCATGTTGGGCTCACGCGCGCGCAGGCTGGCGTAGTGCCGAGGAAAGATGACGTCGTGGGCGTCGGGCGAAAACTGTGGCAGGCCTTCGATATCGGTGGGTGACCAGTCAGTGATGTGGCCGACGATCTGGGTGGATACCGCGACGATGATCAGGGAGCTGGCGGCGGCCATGATGAAGTTGCCGCGATGGCCTTCCGTGTTGGAGGTGTACAGCGCCATCGGCAAGTTGCTGGCGCGGCCAAACCCGATCCGCGCGTAGAAGCCGAGCAGGCCACGCAGCATGCGGCCGCGGCGGGTATTGGGTGTCCAGCGGGTGCCGAATCGCCGGTCCAGGAAGGTGGCCAGCAGCCAAGGCAGAAACGAGATCACGAATACGCCGATGAAGGCGACCATTTCTGGCATGGCGCCGCTGGCTGGCAACCAGCGAAACAGCCAGGCCACGATGATGGCGACGGTCACCAGCACCATCGGCATCAGCAGCGCCATCGCCAAACCCACGCCGACGCCAAACAGACGACTGGCGCGGTTGTCGGCAGCTTCGATGATCGCGGGCATGTCTTCGCGGCCGCGGCGACTGGTTTCGAGCTGGTACGGCCCGGCCTTCTTGAACGACGCCCAATTGACGCCGCCGGGGCTCACGGACGTGAGTCCGACCAAGGCGACCCAGTAAGCGCGCAG
The DNA here is from genome assembly GCA_052390415.1 of Pseudomarimonas sp. Classification (GTDB taxonomy): domain Bacteria; phylum Pseudomonadota; class Gammaproteobacteria; order Xanthomonadales; family Xanthomonadaceae; genus JANNWF01. The sequence goes on from JBQTGY010000140.1 coordinate 12,478, forward strand.
GCACAGATGGAAAATAAAGGTGAGGATGAGGATCGTCAGCGCGGATTGGATGTAGATCCACAACGGCACCAACAGGCTGGCGATGTCGGGCGCCACCCGATTGATGACGATCACCAAGCCGGATTCCACCATCGCCGGTAGCTGTATCAGTCCGAACACGGTGGCGCCGGATATCAGCAACTCGATTTCCCAGGTCGGCGTGGTTTGCCGCGGCAAGGGCATGGCGCCGGTGGGGGTGGATGGTTCCGAATCGGTCATGGGAGGAGGCTGGCGGCCGGGCGTCGGGTGCCCATGTTAAGCGAGTGGTGCCGCGAGAAATCCGTGACTTGGCCAACGTACACCCCGGATTCCGCTGCGCTGCATCTGGGCTACGGAGCGCTCCAATGGCTGTAGGGTGCGTCTCGGACGCACCAATTCGCCTGGCGCAACGCCGGTGCGTCAAGACGCACCCTACGGTCGGGGTCAAATGATCCGCAGGGTGATCGCCTTCAGCACCGCGCGGGTGCGGTCGCGGGTGCCGAGCTTGTCGAGAATCTCGCTGACGTAGTTCTTCACGGTGCCTTCGGACAGGTGCACCACGCGGGCGATTTCCTTGTTGGAATAGCCGCCGGCGAGCAGCCGCAGGATGGCGACTTCACGCTCGGAAAAGGTGTCGCTGGGTGGCGCTTGATCACGATAGGCAAAGCGCGCGCGCACCGGGTCGGTGGCGACCGGTGCCAGCAAGGTCGCGCCAGCGGCGACCTGCAGGATGGCCTCGTGCAAGTCCTCGGGTGAGGCATCCTTGAGCAGGAAACCTTGTGCGCCGGCGGCAGCGGCGCGCAAGGCGAGGTCGTCTTCGGCAAACGTGGTGAGCAGGATCACCGGCGTGTTGTTGGGAATTGCACGCAGGCGTTCGAGCATGCCGATGCCATCCAGTCCGGGCATGCGGATGTCGCTGAGGATCACGTCGACCGGTGTCACCGCCAAGGCATCCAGCAGGGCTTGGCCATCGTTGGCTTCAATCAGCACCGACAGATTGGGGAAACTGCCGAGCAGCGCGCGCAGTCCGGAGCGAACCAGCGCTTGATCGTCCGCCAGCGCGAGTCGCAACACGCTCATGCCGTTCCTATCGGCAGACTGGCGAGCAGCCGCAGCCCACCTTCATCGCCATGATCGATGGTCAGTTCGCCGCCGAGTTCACGCAGGCGTTCACGCATACCGCGCAGGCCGTTGCCCGACCGTAGCGGTCGCGCGCCGCGACCGTCATCGCGAATCTCCAGGCGCAGCTGCTCACCTTCGCGATACAGACGTAGCCAAAGGTGACTGGCGGCGGCGTGACGTGCGGAGTTGGTCAGCCCTTCCTGCACGGTCCGCAACAGGGCCTCGGCGCGCTCGATCGCGAAAACGCGCGCGTCGCCGGCGATATCGAGATGGACGCTGGGTTTGGGAAACGGGGCAGCGAGTTGTTCGATGGCCGAGGCCAGGTCGATGCCCTCATGGGCGCGCATTTGTTTCACCACGCCGCGCAGGTTTTGCAGCAAGTCATCGGCTAGACCTGCACATAACGCGACGCGCTCGGCATCGGGTTGGCGGGTGTCGCGCGCCATCACCCCAAGATTGAGCTTGAGTGCGGTGAGCGCATGACCGGCAACGTCGTGCAGCTCACGCGACAGCCGCAGGCGTTCGGCGTCACGGGCGCTGGCTTCGAGCAGGGAGCGAGTGGCGATCAGATCGGCATTCACCGCCCGCAATTGTTCGCTCATGGCCTCGGCGCGCCTGCTGGCTTGCATGACCAAGGCGGCGAATACCTGAAAGCTGGTGTACGCCGTCCACGACACCAACAGCCAACGCGGCTGTCCCGGCCAGAGGCCGAGCATGATGGCGGCCAAGCCGAGGTTGATGGCCGCCAACGCGAGCCAAAGCGAACCGCCATTGAGGCGGGCCGCGAGCATGGGTGCCGCCAACACCAGCAGGATCGGCGCGGCACTCTGCGGCGCCAACGCGCACAGCAGCAAGGCGAGTCCAGCGAGGCCCAAGCCAAACGCCGTAAACATGCGCAGCGAGAGGCGATCACTGCAGGCGCTGGTGAAGACAAACACGGCCAGGAAAGCAAGCGCGCCCGCCTGCACCCACATGCCCAACGCGGGGTTGCGGGGTGGTGCGCCGGTCACACTCAACCACACCGCCAACCACGCGGCGTAGGCCGCCAGCGACAGTGGCGAAACCAATTCAAGCAACAACTGACGCAACGAAGTCGACATGCGCCGCAGCTTGAGCGCCGGCATGCGCGCCCCGCAAGCCATCGCTCGCAAGTGGTGACTTCCGGCACCCAGAATCGATGACGGTCGGCACCTTTGCCGCCGCGCGCCGGCAAGCAGACTGGCAACGCCTTCCAACGAGCCAATGCCATGACCAGTTACCACGTCGCTGTCACGCTCCACCTCACCGCGGGTGTGGTGGCATTGATCACCTTCTGGAGCAATGGGCTGATGAAAAAGGGCGGCCCGCTGCACCGACGTGTGGGTCAGGTGTATTTGCTGGCGATGCTGACCATCATCATCAGCGGCGTTCCCCTGGTCTTCGCCATGCTGGGCCGCGGCGATCAGCTGAGCGCGATCTTTTTGACCTACCTGCTGGTGCTGGTCAGCAACAGCTGCTGGAACTCATGGCGTTCGGTCCGCGATCGGCGCGACGTGCAGCGCTATTTCGGCCCGATGTATTGGACGCTGGCGATCATCACCGCCGCCTGCGGCATCGCCATGATGGCCATCGGCATCGCCATCGGCCAGCTCTTGTTTGCGATCTTTGGCAGTATTGGTGTGGTCGGCCTGATCACCTCGATGATGTCGTACCGACGCGCCGCACACACGCCCAACTGGTGGCTGCGCGAACACTATGCAGCCATGATCGGCAATGGCGTCGCCACCCACATCGCCTTCCTCGCCATCGGTTTGCGCAATGCATTGCCCGGCGTCGACCCGATGATCCAGCAGAACCTGGCCTGGTTTGGACCGCTGCTCGGCGCTATCGTGGCCGCTGTGTGGTTGAATCGAAAGTATGGGCGGGCCAAGGCCAGACCCGTCCTGCACGTCAACCAAGACGGACAGGCGATCACCATACCCTCGCCTTAGCGAGCCCGTGACAATTCCGGCCAGGCTGCTGCTCTGAAGTCATTGCGTGCCGAAGGATTCAACAACCGCATAGGGCGGGTCTAAACCCGCCATGGCCCGGCAAGTCTTCAAACGGCGGGTCGAGACCCGCCCTACACGTCGCCGTCGTTGAGCCAACCCTCGCCACTGCCACGGTGGAAGGTCTTGTCGGTACTCAGTACTTCGCCAGCGGGAATCGATGGTTGTTTCGCCAGCTGCGCGTAGTAAGGCAAAAAATCCGGGCGGGTGGCGTCGAACAGCTGCTCGAAGTCGTCGATCACGAAATACGACTTTTGAAACGTGTCGATGCGATAGCGGGTGCGCATGATGCGGGTGAGATCGAAGCCGATGCGATTCGGCGCAGCGGCCTCCAGACAATGGATGGACTCACCCTTGCTGCTGAGGATGCCGGCACCATAGATACGCAAACCATCGGCCTCGTTGATCAAGCCGAATTCGACCGTGTACCAATACAGTCGAGTGAGATTGATCAGCGCTTCTGGCCCAGCACCATGCGCTTTCACGCCGCCGCGGCCATACGCCGCCATGTAGTCGGCGAACACGGGATTCATCAGCAGCGGGACGTGGCCGAACAGGTCATGGAACAGATCGGGCTCGGCCAGATAATCCATCTGGTCAGGTCGGCGAATCCACCATGTCACCGGAAAGCGCCGATTGGCCAGGTGATCGAAGAAGTCGAGTTCCGGCAACAAGCCCTGCACGCCGATGATCTTCCAGCCGGTGGTCTCGCCCAGCAGGACATTCAGATCGTCGAAACGCGGAATCGCCGCATCTGACATCTGCATGGTCTGCTGCGCATCGAGGAACGCGGAACAGGCGCGACCCACCAGCAGTTGTCGTTGGCGGCGAAACAGTTCACCCCAGACCCGATGATCGGTGGCGGAATAGCTGTCCCAAGGTTGCTCGACCACCGCGGTGGTGTACACCGGCACGTAGCCCTTGTCGGTCAGTTGATGCTCGACGCGCTGCGACTGGTTCATGGCGTGCTCCAGAGTAATCGCGTGCAGTTTAGTGCGGTTGCGGCTTCGGAACTCGATACCAGCTGACGTGCCGAGAGCGGAGGGCCGCGCTCCTGCGCGGCTGCGGTTGATCTCACCGCAACAAGCAACAGCGGCGTCGCAGGAGCGACGCCCTCCAGGAGCACTCTGCGCAGCGCCTGTAGCCAACCAACTGCGCCAGCTAGAAGGTACCTTGGGCCACCCACTCAATCCTTATTGGGTGACGACGGCCCCGCTGGCGGCCGCGGTCGAAATACCAGCACATTGTTGCGCTCATCGGCGTCTGCTCGTGCCACATCGCGGTGCCAAAGAATGGGCACGTCGCGTGGGCGATCCGGCTCCAGCACTGCACGATCCTGTGCCGCCAAGCCATCTTCCAAGGGCGCAATGCTGTCGTCTTCATCCTCCCAGCTATAGCGTTTGCGTTGCACGGCGGGGTCGCGGCCAAACCAGAGGATGGATGCCAGCACGCCGGATATGGCGCCGAACAGATGCGCTTCCCACGAGATCGTTGGGTCGCCCGGCAACACGCTGAGCAACATGCCGCCGTACAGGAAGAAGGCGATCATTGCGGTGGCGACGGCGGGTCGATCACGGCGCAGCAAACCCTGCACGAACAAGTAGAACATCAGCCCATGCGCCAAACCGCTGGCGCCGATGTGCAGTGAAGGACGCCCGAACATCCACGTGCCAAGGCCCGACAGCAGCCAGATCAGCAGTACCGCACGCAGTGCACTGCGCGGATACACGGCCAGGGCCAGGGTGCCGAGCACGAGCAAGGGCAAGGTATTGGAAACCAGATGCGCGGGTGAGCCGTGCAGCAGCGGTGCGGTGAGAATGCCGACCAGGCCCAGGACCTCCCCCGGACGCAGACCGAGGCCCGCCAAGGATTGATCCAGCCACACTTCGATCATCTTGATCCACCACAGCAGGGCGACCAAGGCAAAGCTGGTCAGCGCCGCGCGGCGCAGGCGTGCGCGTTCGAGCGCCATGTGGGCCTGCGGATCGGCCGCGTCGGCAGGGACAGGTATTTGCATCGATCAAAGCTGGGGATCGATCGCGCCGGCCACAAGGGCAACACATTGCCCTTACTGGCGGCGGCGCAACAACAGCCAACTGCCCGCGGAACAAGCCAACTAAAGCGCCGCTTTCAGGCATGCTTCACCCTGCACCGCGCAGGGTACGCGCGCCGCCCCGCATCCTCACTCACCCTTTCGCAATGACTGAACCTGTCGCTGTGCGTTTTGAGCGCGTCACCTTGAAGCGCGGCCATCGAACGATCTTGCGCGAGGCCTCGGTCGATTTCCGGCAGGGGTCGGTGACCGCTGTGCTCGGCCCGAGCGGCGCCGGCAAGTCCACCTTGTTGTATGCCGTCACCGGTGAATTGCCGCCGTCGGCGGGCAATCTGAGGGTGCTCGATGAAAGCATGCCGCGACCCAGCGTGCGCTCATTGTTCGCGCTGCGTCGCAAGATGGGCGTGCTGTTGCAAGGCAATGGCTTGCTCACCGACCTGACCGCGTTTGAGAACGTGGCCCTGCCGTTGCGCACACACACCGACCTGCCCGAGCCGATCTTGCGTGAGCTGGTGTGGATGAAGCTCAACGCGGTGGGTTTGGGTGAGGCAGGTGACTTGTTGCCGCAGGAACTCTCGGGCGGCATGGCGCGGCGTGTGGCCTTGGCGCGCGCGCTGGTGCTGGATCCGCCCTTGATGTTGTACGACGAGCCGCTGACCGGGCTCGATCCGATTGCCTGTGGCGTCATTCTCGATTTGATCCGGCGTTTGAACGACACCCTTGGCCTGACCAGCATCGTGATTACCCATCACGTGCTTGAGACCCTGCCGCACGCCGACCGCGCGGTGGTGATCGCCAATCAGGGAATCGCCTTTGATGGCACGCCGGAAGAATTGACGCGCACGGCTGACCCGCTGTTGCGACAGTTCCTGGACGGCAAACCGGATGGTCCGATCGGGTTCGACTATCGCAATCAGAATCAGCGCCAGCAGGCCAAGGCGGTCGCGCATGCGTGAGAGCATCCAGTCGATAGGACAAGTGGGCTTGTTTCTGCTCCGCATCCTGTTGTCGTTGCGTTTCAGCCGCGAGCAGATGGCGGATATCGCGCGGCAAATCTATTCCGTAGGTGCGCGCTCGTTGCCGATCATTGCGGTGGGCGGCTTGTTCGTGGGTCTGGTCATTTCCCTGCAGGGTTACCGCGCGCTGGAGACCATCGGCGCTGGCAGTGCCTTGGGCACGGCGGTTGGCATTCCCTTGTATCGCGAGCTTGGGCCGGTGCTGGCGGCGATTCTGTTCTGTGGCCGCGCGGGCTCCTCCATTGCGGCGGAGTTGGGTTTGATGCGGGCGACCGATCAGATCATGGCGTTGTCGATGATGGCGATCGATCCCGTCGGCAAAGTGGTCGCGCCGCGCTTCGTTGCCGGTGTGATCAGCGTGCCGCTGCTGACCGCCGTGTTCTGTGCGTTCGCGATTTTCGGCGCGTACTTGCAAGCGGTGTGGGTGCTGCACATCGACAGCGGCTTCTTCTGGGGCTCGCTGCGCAGCTCGGTGGATCTGGCCCAGGACTTCGGCCAGTGCTTCACCAAGGCCGCATTTTTTGGTGTCGTATCCACCTTGCTGGCGGTCCATGTCGGCTATCACAGCGAACCGACCATCGAAGGCACTTCGGTGGCCACCACGCAAGCGGTGGTGCAGGGCTCGTTGATGGTGCTGTTTCTGGATTTCCTGTTGACGGCGTTGCTTTATTGAAGGCGGGACTCGGGACTCGGGACTGGGGACTCGGAGTCCGCAGCTTGACCCCAGTGCCGCGCTGCCAAGCCATAGCCACTAGTGGGCTGTAACGGATGAAGCGGAAGTGGGATCGCGACGGGATGGGCGTGATGGACGCCGCTCCGGAGCGAGGCCAATAGCCAAAGCTATTGGCGGAGTGAGGAGCAAGTCCAGCGCGGCCA
>JBQTGY010000141.1:0-38981 GCA_052390415.1 Pseudomarimonas sp.
ACGAATGAAGCGGAAGTGGGATCGCGACGGGATGGGCGAGATGGACGCCGCTCCGGAGCGAGGCCAATAGCCAAAGCTATTGGCGGAGTGAGGAGCAAGTCCAGCGCGGCCAGACCGGGCGAGCTACTTTCGATTTGTCCGTTACAGTCCACCAGGTCACCGCCAGGGATGCGGCTTGTACGCGCCGCAGTCTGTCTCCATATCGCGACCTTCTGCCACGTTTTGGACCATCGATGAATTTGCCTGCCGCCAGCGTCAGCCCGCACAGTTTTGACGCCACCGCCGCCACCTTCGAGCATGAGGTGATGGCGCGCTCCATGACCACGCCCGTACTCATCGACTTCTGGGCACCGTGGTGCGCGCCCTGCAAACAGTTGAAACCGGTGTTGGAAAAGCTGGCCGACGAATTCAATGGCGGCTTCGTGTTGGCCAAGGTCAACAGCGACGACGAAGGCCAACTGGCGGCGATGTTCGGCATCCGTTCGTTGCCCACCGTGATGCTGATGAAAGAGGGCCAGCCAGTCGACGGCTTCATGGGCGCGCAGCCGGAAGCGATCTTGCGCAAGTTCCTGGCCCAACACGGTATCGAAGTCGCGGCCAATGACGGCGCTCAGGATGAGCTGGGCGACACCGCACCCGCGCTCAGTCAGGATGAGCAGATCGCCCAACTGCGCGAACAGATCGCCGCCGATGCCGCGCAGCCCGAATTGCGGCTTGATCTCGCCCTGGCCTTGGCGCAGATCGGCGAAACCGACGAGGCAGGCCAATTGTTGGATGCGCTGCCCGCCAAACTGGCCAGCGATGATCGGGTAAAACGCGCCCGCGCCACCATGGGGTTTGCCAAATTGCTGCGCGACTCTCCGCCGCCGGCGCTGTTGGCTCAGCGCCTGCACAACGATCAGAACGACCATCACGCGCGCCACTTGTTGGGTGTGCATGCGCTGGTAGCTGGCGATCCCGAAGCAGCGCTGGAATTGTTCATCGACTTGCTGCGGCGTGATCGCACGTATGCCGACGGCATCGCCAAACGATGCCTGCTCGACGCCTTCGTAGTGATCGATGACGCTGATCTGGTCAGCCGTTATCGCCGCAAGATGGCCACCCTGCTGTTCTGATGTCACACGCGCCGACGCCTTCGCGACGGCGCTCCGATGGGGAAGCCATTGCCGACGCCTTGGCCTACCCATTTGCCAGCGACGCGTTGATCACCAATCTGGCACTGACGCTGTCGCAACTCGTGGTGGGCTACGTGCCACTGCTGGGATTGTTCCTGCAGTTGCTCGTGTGGATGTCGGCGTATCGCTACGCGCTGGAAGTGATGACCGCCAGCGGGCAAGGCCGCCAGGACCCTCCACAAGGATCGCAACTCACCGATAGCCGCACCCAGCGCAGTCATCTGTGGATACACGCCTTGGTGATTATTGCGCTGGTATTCGCTGCTCACCTGCTTGGCGCATGGCCCGCCGTGTTGCTGTTGATCGGCGTTTCGCTGGCGCTGCCCGGCGCGCTGTTGGCGCTGGCGGCGGCGCAGAACCTGCTGGCGGCGTTCAATCCCGCCGCCTGGTGGGCGGTGCTGCGTATCGTCGGACCCGGCTACTTGCTGCTGTCGTTGGCGATTGGTTTGACCTTGGCTTTGCAACTGGCGGGCGACCGCATCTTTGGCGAGTTGAAGCCCACCGTACTGGGCAATCTGCTGTATTACTTCTGTGTGCACGCGGCGTTGTTTGCGTCTTTTCGCCTGGTTGGAACACGGCTGCACGCACATGCCGATGCCTTGGGATTGGAGCAGGCGAGCGTGACTCGGCCGATCCTGGCGCGTGAGCGCGAACAGCAGCAAGTGGCGCGTGAAGCCTTCGCGGCCGGAAACATCGAAGACCCGGCAGCCAAAGCCGCCGCCCTCGATCCGATCCTGCGTCGCGGCGGTGCCAGCGAGGAACTGCATCGCGAATATCGCCGCTGTCTGCGCGCCGCTGGCAATCTTGCCGGCCTGCGCAAACACGCCGAAGTGCATATCTGCGAATTGCTGGTGCTGAAGCAAACCCAATCAGCGCTGGTCTTGGCAACCGAAGCCTTCGCCGATCACCCGGATCTGTTCCTGCCGGATGCGGATTCGACGCGTGCGTTGCAGGATGCCGCCTTGGCCGCCGGTCAACTGCGTTTGGCTGCGGGCATGGTCAGCAACTATCGACGTGAGTTTCCGCGACGACGCGATGGGTTGCCATTGGCGATTCGCGCAGCCGTGATTTTGGCCGACAGACTTGGCGATCCCGCTGCAGCGGAGGCCTTGTTGGTTGCAGCTGCCGCTCACCCAGACAAACTCGACCACGCGAGTGAGATTGAGCGTTTGCTCCTGCGACTGCGTGCGGGCATTGCGCTCTCACCAAATGGTGATGCAAACCCTTCTCCCCTCGGGAGAAGGTGGCGCGAAGCGCCGGATGAGGGTTCGAGTTCAACTTGACGTGATACGACGGTCGCGTACCCTCATCCGCCTTCCGGGCACCCTCAGTCGCAAGCCTCAACTTCGATCCCGGAGGGAGAAGGATTACTTCGAATTCACCATGTCCCCCCGCAAACTTCGCCTTCTCTTCAACTTCTGGCCACCCTTCCTGTTCGCCGGCATCCGCATCGAAGCGGTGACCGACGACTGGCGCTACGCACGGGCGCGGCTGAAGCTGCGTTGGTACAACCGCAATTACGTCGGCACCGCGTTTGGCGGCAGCTTGTTTGCGCTCACTGACCCGTTCTGGATGATTCTGCTGATGGAATCACTGGGTCGCGATTACGTGGTCTGGGACAAGGCGGCACAGATCGAGTTCGTCGCACCTGGCCGTAGCGATGTGATCGCCGAATTTCGTGTGGAAGAAAGCGTGCTCGATGAGTTGCGCGCCGCCAGCGCCGACGGCAGCAAGGTGCTGCGCTGGTTCACTACCGAAGTTCGCAGCCTCGACGGCGAACTGGTCGCCCGCGTGCGCAAGCAAATTTACCTTCGTCGCAAGAAACCGGCGTAGCGTACGCGCCATGGACGTGTCATCTCAGGGTCGGTTTTCGCATGGTGTTGCGAATGCCCGTTAAGCCGCCGCCACCGCCCAGTCGCTATCGTCGACGGGTGATGCTGTGGGGCGCGACCATCGGCGTGCTCGGCACCGCCTTGCTGGTGACCGCCTTGCTGACGATGTTGTGGCTGGAATCCTTTTCCACCGAGAGCGAGCGCGCCGACAATCTGGCCGACTCCCTCGGCGAGCGCACCGAAGCCATCCTGATTGATACGCGCGAGCTGCTGGCACGACTGGATCAGTTGCCACCTCCCACCTGCTCGCCTGCGCACTTGCAAGCCATGCAGGAAGCGGCGGTCACCCGCCCCCACTTGCGCGCGCTCGGCCACTGGCGGGCCAGCGAGCGCGTCTGCGGCGTGGGCTTTGTGGCCAGCGACGGCCTGCGGCCTCCGAAAGCAGACCGCATCTACGATTCCGGCGTCATCGCCTGGTGGCCGGGGCCGCATACCGAAGTCGGCGGCGTACCTTTGTTCCTGATGCGTTTTGGACAGCATGACGCGGCCATCGACCCGCGCATGTTGATCGACGCCGCCACCCTGCAGGATCGCCAGGCCGCGTTGTGGGTCGAAGGCTTGCGAATGGTGACGGTGCCCTCCGGCGCAGAGCTGCCAGACCCGAAGACCTTGCCGCAAGGTTTGATCGTCGACCCTGAGCGCAAGCGCTTGTTGTCGCGGTTTTCACACAACGCGGTGTTTCCGATCGATGTGGTCGCGGTGGAACCGTTGGCGCAGTTCTGGTCGCGGCAACGTTCCTTGCTGGCGGTTGGCTGCGGTTTGGCACTGGTGATGCTGGTCGGCTGGTTGGTCATGTTGCAGCGCCTGTTGAGCCGGCAACTGAGTCCAGAAACCGCGCTCAGACGCGCGCTGCGCGATGGCCGCATCGTCGCCCACTATCAACCGGTGATCGAATTCGCCAGCGGGCGCTGTGTCGGCGCCGAGGCGCTGGCGCGCTGGGAACATGAGGATGGCCACCTGATTGCGCCGGATGCGTTTCTGCCATTGGCAGAGCATTGCGGGCTGACAGCGGCGATCACCCGGGCCATGCTCGAAGCCGTGCTGGATGATCTGCCACGACTGCTTGCGCTTGCACCCACGACCACCATCAATCTCAATCTCGCGGCATCGGATCTTGAGAATGACGTCTTCGGCAGCGTGCTTTCCGAAGGCTTGCGAAAAACCGGATTGCCGTCGTCAGCAATCAAGCTGGAGATCACCGAGCGTGGCCTGGTGAACAGCGATGTCGCCCGCGGCCTGATCCGACGCTTTCGCAGCAACGGCCATCAAGTGGCGGTGGACGACTTCGGCACCGGCTATTCCAGCCTGTCCTATCTGCAATCCTTCGAGCTGGACATTCTGAAAATAGACAAGGCCTTCGTCGATGCCATCGGCACCGAAGCCGCCACCAGCCAAGTCATCAGCCACGTCATCGACATGGCGCACGCCCTGGGGCTGGACCTGGTCGCCGAGGGCGTCGAAACCAACGAACAAGCGACCTGGTTGACCGAGCATGGCGTGGCTTACGGCCAAGGCTACCTGTTCAGCCGCGCGCTGACCGCCGACGCATTTCACGAATACCTGCGAGCCCATGCACAGGCCACGCCAAGCAGCGTCACGTAACAGCAGAAAAATGCACCCATTGCAAGGCGCTCCCACATTCAGTCAAGCGCCTGCAAGCCGCAGCCAAGGCGGGTGCTTGCCGACGCCCGCGGGCCACTGACACCAAAACTCACCAATTCGCTGAGCAATACTCGACCTGCCATGCGGCACACTCACAATTCCTCGGTGCGGCGGTGTGCGCGAATGACCCAGAATTTGGACGCCTGCAAACGCGTGATGCCGGTGCTGCTGCTGGCCATCCTGCTGGCCAGCTGCGCGACCACGAAGCCAGGCACCGACGCCACCGGCGGCGGCGAGCCAGCGGACACAGCCACCCCCTCAGCAGGCCCGATCACGCCCGCCGCGGTGCCGCCAGTTGCCCCGGTCAACCCGATGTTGGTAGCCAGCACCGACTATTCCACCGCGCGTGAACAACGTCGTCTGGCCTTGAGCAAGAGCAGCAACGCCTTGCCCGCCGGCGAGCAGGGGTATTACCTCGACGTGCTCTACGCGCAGCTGCGACAGGTGCTGGGTGTGCACGCAGAAGTCGAACGCAGCGAAGGTTCCATTCGCGTCGTCCTGCCGCCAACCGTGACCTTCGAAGTAGCCAGCGCGACCTTGGCGCCGGATGCCAAGACCGCATTGAGCGCAATTCTCAGCCCACTGCGCGACTACCAGTCATTGCTGATCTCCGTACACGGCCATACCGATTCCAGCGGCCCAGCCGAAGTCAACCAACGCCTGTCCGCACAACGCGCCCTGACCGTCGCCGAGCAACTGCGCGCCCTGAACTTCCCCGCCAATCAATTGATGGCCATCGGCCACGGCGCCAGCCAACCCAGCGCCGACAATTCCACCGCCGAAGGAAGGCAGATCAATCGCCGGGTCGAGCTGTTGCTGGAGGCGATTGGAGGCGGTGAGTAGGCAACACGCCCACGCGACGCGTTGAAGCGTCGGCGCAACAGAGACCGCAATCGCGGACACACACATCGACGTGGCCGCGAACGAAGGCAGACGTCATGCACGAAATCCTGCCCAGCCATAACTTCTTCGCCCTGGAGTTGGAGCTCGACAGAACACTGAGAGCCAAGTACGCCGTGGATCACGCGGTTGTGAAGCTCCAAGAAGAATCTGTGGCCCGCCTGCACCCATCAGGACCCCTGGTTCAAGATCTGCGTGGGTTGCAGATGCGCGACGCGCCAGGCTGGCAGCAAGCCACCTGCCAGCGCGAGCACCAGCACCACGGCGGCGGCAACGCACATGGCGGTCGTTGTTCCTTGCGCTGGCAGCAGGCGTCCGGCTTCGGGAACCAAGCGCACCGCGATCACCAGCACTGCCCCGAGCATGCCGCCGGCGAGGGCCAGCGCCACGCTGTCGGCGAATGCGGCACCAACGACGCGCGCGCGACTCGCGCCGAGACAAATCCGGATGCCAACTGCACGACGCTGCCGCTCATGCCGATACAACTGCAGCGCGCCGACGCCCAGCAAGGCCAGCAGCAACGCCATGGCGGTCAACAGGCGCAATAGACGCGTCGCCAGGCGCGCTTGGCTACTTGACTCGTTGACAAGATGCTCCAGGCTTCGCGGCGTATCCACCGAGAGCAGGGGCATGCCTCGCCGCAGCGCCTCGCGCAAGCGTTCGAGGTCGGTGGAGGCGTCGAAGCGCCCCTTCCAGACCAGCTGCCCGTTCCGCATTGGCGCGATGTTCGCGAACTGCGCAGCGGCAACGATCAGCGAGGGAGCTTGCCCATCCTCGAATGCGCGCCAACGCACGGGCTCGACGATTCCGACGATCGTCCATTCGATCGAGGGATCGATTTGCAGGCGTATGCGCGCGCCGATCGGTTCCCGGTCCGCCAGCCATTGCTGCGTGAATTGGCGATCCACCACAACGGCGGGGGTCGCTTGCAGGTGGTCCGTCGCATCAATGAACCGGCCGCGCAGCAAGCGCAGCCCGAGGGCTTCGGCTGCGGGCCCCACGACCAGTCGCGCGTCCACCGGCAGAGCGGTTTCGCCGCCCAAGCCGACACTGGACGGCAGCAGCCCCACCGACGATGCGCCGCGCAACAAGGGGAGACGGCTCACTACCGCAACGGAGTCGAACCCCGGCATCCGCTCGACCTCGCCGAGCGCGGCCTCGAAGCCGGCCACCGTAGCAGCGTGGTCCAGCTCTGGCACACCCAGGGCCGCGCTGAATCGATCTTGACTGGTAAAGCCCAGATCGATCCGCTGCAGATCGGCGAGCGCAGCACTGGCCAGCACCAGGGTTCCTATCGTCCCAAAGCACATGGCCAACTGCAGTGCCACGATCAGGCCGGCACCGCGGACCACACCGCGGTCCGCCGACATCGCGCGGGTGCCGCCGTAACCCGGCGCTCCGAGGGCGACCCGGCGTTGCATGATTGCCACGGGCGCCAGTTGTGCGGCGAACAGAAGCAGGGCTCCCAGCGCGCAGCCGACGATGACCCCGGTGTCGACACTGGCGCGCAGCGCGGTGAACACTTCAGCGTCGGAGGCTTCAGCCGCGCGCACGATCACCCAGGCCAGCAGCGATCCAGCCAGCAACGCGGCGCAAGCCTGCAGGAACTGGGATCGTATCGTTTCTGATAACAGCCGGCGGTGACTGGCTCCGAGCGCGACACGCGTGACGGTTTCCCCGCGCCGCGCCAGTTCGCGCGCCGCGGCAAGCGCCGCTGCGTTGCCGGCGACGGCCACCAGGACGAGCGTTGCGACGATGGCGAATACCACGATGATGGGGCGGTGCGGCGCCAGCAGATCTTGCGCGGCCGGCAGGGGATCAATGCGCAGGCCAGCATGCGACTGCGGGAATTCCGCGGCCAGCTTGCTCACCCGCGCATCGATCTGCTGGCGAACCGCATCCAGCGAGCCGCCTGCACGTAACAGCCCCCATGGGGTGGTGAACGCATAGTCCCGTCGCGCCTCGTTTCCGACCGGAGCCAGGGCCATCCAAAGGTCGACGTCGGGCGTCGGGAAGCGCACCCCAGGCGGGAGAATTCCAACCACCTCCACGGCGCGGCCACCGATGCGCAAATTCAATCGCTCAAGCGGCTGGGCGCCCAGTTCGCCGCGCCAAAGGCGATCGCTGAGGACGACCTGATCCGCCGGTTGGCCGAATCCGACGTCGAATCCCGTGCCACGATGCCAAGAGACGCCGAGTACGCTCGCGATATTCGGAGTGACGCGTGCCCCCGCGATCCGTTGCGGCGACCCCTCGCCCGCCTGCAGCGTCACCGTAGCGGCGCGGGTGAGTGCAAGGTCCTCGAACGCGGATACGTCGCGGCGCAGATCCTCGAAGTCCGGATAGCTCAGTGGCAGTCGATTGGCTTGCGGCGTGCTGCCGCGCAACACGACCAGACGATCCCAATTGGCAAACGGAGGAGACTGCGCCAGCGTGCCGCGGTAAAGCGCCAGCATGGCCCCCAGCGCGCCGATTCCCAGCGTCAGCAAAAGCATGCTCGCGGCGACATACAACGGATCGCCGCGCGCGACGCGGGTGAGTGAAGGAACGAGCAAAGGCACGCGCATGAGCAGATCCACAACTGCGATGAGCGAGCCTAGGCCTGGGCCCTGCCCAGCCACCAGCGACAAATTCGCGCGCGTGCTGTGAGCAGAAATCACAGCTCGCGTACCATGGGTGCTCCGGCTGGATCTCGTCCCGCATGCCCGCGTCCGATCGCCTGCCTCCACTTTCCGCATTCCGGGTGTTCGAAGCCGCCGCACGCCACGTCAACTTCTCTGCGGCCGCAGCCGAACTTCACGTCACCGCCGGCGCGGTCAGCCGCCAGGTAATGGCACTCGAACGCGAATTGGGTGTGACGCTGTTTGTGCGGGCAGCGCGGAAAAATCACCTCACTGCTGCCGGCTTGCAGTTGGCCGAGCGGGTGCGCGAGGCGTTCGAATTGCTTCGCGTTGGTGTGCGCGCTCTAGGCTCGGAAACGACTCAACGGGTGGTGGTCACTGCCCTGCCGTCTTTCGCTGCGCGCTGGTTGCTGCCGCGCCTGCCCGCATTCGCGGCCGCGCATCCGGCGATCGAGATCGACCTTCGCCCCAGCCGCGAGATCGTCGCCCTTGATCGCGGCGGCTTCGATCTGGCCATCCGCTACGGTCGGGGGCGCTGGCCAGGCGCAGAATCGTGCCTGCTGCTCGAAGAGCGCTTGTTTCCGGTATGTGCGCCAACACTGGCCAAACGTCATCGCCATCGGACCTTGCAAGACCTGCTGCAAATGCCGTTGATCCACGACAGCGATTTCCCATGGTCACTGCTTTTTGAACATTGCGGCGCAGCCTTGCCGTCGCGCCTGCAGGGGATCCGGTTGGATGACAGCAGCCTCGCGCTGCAGGCCGCCGAGCGCGGCCAAGGCGTGCTGCTCGGTCGCTCGGTGCTGGTGGCCGATGCAATGAATGAGGGCCGTCTGCAACGGCTGACACGCTGCAGCGCGCCGAGCGATTTCGCATACTTCCTTGCATGGCCTCGGCAACGTCCGCCGACAAAAGCGGCCGCGGCGGTTATCGCCTGGCTGCTGGTCGCCGGTAAAGCGTAAAGCGGAAGCCCGCAGGTTGTGGCTAATTGGCGCAACGCTGCGGTCGAGGTCAGCGCTCCACAGCATGACTTGAACATCAACGGCCGACGCCGGGGCGACATCGGGCGATCTCACCCGCCGTGGGGGCCGCCCGACAAGCCCGCAGGTGCTGCGGCGAGTGGTCCAGCCACCCGCCCAGCACTGCGGATCTCGACCTCAGTCGCCGAAGCCGTCGCCGAAGATCATGCCGCCGCGCACTGCCATGCTGAGATCGATTCGCAGCCGCGGCTTGGCCGGATCGTTGCTCGACAGGCAGAGCAGCGCCGAATACATGCCGCTGGCAAGACCGGCGGCGTTGAACCCGATCTGCACCGTGTCGGTATCGGTCGGACCGACCACGCCGCTGGTGTCACTCAGCGTCAGCCAGGACACTTGCGCTGGCAGCATGCAGGGATGGTTGGCGGCAATCGCGACACCACTGGTGCCCACCGAGATAGGCGTCGGACCAAAATCGCCGTTGCCGACGAGGGTCGCTGCGCCGGTCTCCGTGTCGACGCGGAACACGCTGTAAATCGGCTGCGGGCCGGCACCGCCGATCCAGTACATCGTGTCGGTTTCATCGTCGTACTCCAGTGTCTGGTCACTGTTGGCATTGAAGCCCAGCGGCCCGACCACCGCGGTGTCGCCGGTGACCTTGTCGATCGCGACCAGGCGGTCGCTGGTGATGTCGATGCCGAACATCTGGCCCTGGCTGTTGATGCCTATCGCATTGATCACACCGGTCGCCCCAGGTCCGCTCAGGGTGGCCATGTAGGTAGAGATGGCGGTCTGCGGATTGATCGTGTACAGGTTCAGCTGCGCCGGCGAAGTCTGACGGGTGATCGCGTACAGCCTGGTAGTGATCGGATCATAGGCCAGGTCGAAGCGAGCCTCCTCGCTGCCGCTGTGGTTGGCTTCGGCGTAGCCGATCAGCGTGGCTGCTCCGGTGGTGGTGTCGAGGGTGTGCATCGCGCCGTTCGAGAACGCCAGCGTGTACGCCTTGCTGAAGTCGTCGCCAACGAACTCGAGGCCAGTGACGTCGAAGTCCGCCTGCCTCGGATAGTTGGCGATCGGCGTCAGCGTGTTCGGCTGCTCGACATCGAACGAAACCAGACCGAATGCCGAAGCGCTCAATGTGTACGCATAACCGGGAACATCGACACCCTGGCTGCGGCCCGCTTCCCCTGCATCGAAGCGACCTTGCGGATTTACCCGCAACGCCGCACGGCTTGGCCAGGACTGCTCGCCCGGCGGCAGGTGATTGCGGGAGGTCAGGGTCGGGTCCAGTTGCCATAACAGGTTGGTGGTGCCGCTGTTGCCGATCGTCAGGTTGCGCGACGCGCTGGCACCTTCGCCAACCTGCATGGCAATCGGGCTGGTGTCGACCACGGCGATCGGGCTGACTACCAGCACACCGACCGTATCGCCATCGCTGAAGCGAACCTGCGGCGTCGGCGTGAAGCGCAGACTGTCGCCGTTGCCCACGACCGGCGTCGGGGCAATGCTCGGCGCCTCGGGAAAGTAGGAGTGCAACGCCGCCCGGCTCGGATCGAAGTTGAGCCCGATCGTCGCCGACCTGCCGAAACCGTACTGGAAGAGCGTATTGCCCGGATCGCTGATGCCGGTGTCGACCTGGTTGTAGACGAAGGCGATCTGCCCGGTGGCCTCGAACAGCACCGCTTGGTAGCGCATCGGGTTCGGCTGGGCGACACCGAAGCGGCGGTTATGCCACTGGGTGATCAAGCGACGGTTCGGTGCCGTGCCCTTCACTTGCCAATACAAGGCACCGTCGGCGCTGGCTCCCGATGACCAATTGTCCCAGTACGGCAGCACCGTGTTCGCCATGCTCTGATTCGGCGCCGGCAGGATGGTGTTGGCGAATGCGAACGAGGCGGAGCCACGACCGAATGCCAGCCCGCCATCGAGCATGTCGAGTTCTGTCTGTGCCTCGCCGAAAAAGCGGAAGGCGAACGGAATCGTCGACGAGCTGGCGTCGTTGACGAAGATCGCACCGGTGTTGCTGATGTCGTCCCAGGCTAGGCCGGCCGGGTTGGTCTCGATCACGTACGCAGCGAGCGCGTCGTCACTATTCCATGTCGCGCTATCGACGATGTCGGTGGCGACAGTACGGATATCGTTGAACTGGTAGGTCGCACCGGGCGCGATGACGACATTCTCGTAGCGCAACACGGCGCCGAACGTCGCCGAGTTCACCGTCTGGTAACTCAGCGGCTGGTCGGTATTGTTGGTCATCCGATAGCAGAAATTCACCGATGTGCGTGCCAGCACGGTCAGCACCTTGTCGCTGCCGCAGGCGTTGGGACTGAGATCGGTACCCACGGTACGATCAAGGCGGACGCTGTTGCTGGTCATGCTGGTGACGAACAAGGTGTCACTGGAACCCTCGGCATTGCTGCCGGCGCTGGTCTGCAGATCGCCGGGTACAAGCGTGTTGATGAACTGGCCCACGGTCGGCGATTGCACGGTGCCGATCAGCGAGCAGACACCGTTTTGACCCGGAATGGTCGCGCCGCTGGCGAGGCGCATCGAGCTGGCGTTGAAGCTGGCGCTGCCACCGCAGGTGGTGGACACCGCGGAAATCTGCAGGCCGGGTGCGAGGTTGTTGACCAGATCGGCAGTCAGCACGATCGGCGAGAAGTTCGGGTTGCGCAACACCACACGCAGGCTGCTGTTTGCGCCAACCAGCACGTTCGGTGGGGCGAACAACGTTGTCGCGATCGGCGGCACCAGCACTTCGGTCACCGCCAGGGTCGCCGCCGGTGCGTTGAAGTTGCTGCCGGCATTGGTTTGCAGATCGCCGGCCGCGATGCCATCGACGAAATTGCCGGTCTGCTCTGCACGTACGATGCCGGCCAGCGTGCAACTGCCGCGCGCCGGAATACTCGCGCCGTTGCCGAGCACGAGTGTGTTCGCGCTGAAGCTTGCGCTGCCGCCGCAGGTCGTCGACGCCGCACTGGCGACGATCCCGGCCGGCAGGCTGTCGACGAAGTCCGCACTCAGGGTGATCGGAGCGTCGTTCCAGTTGCGCAACGTGATGGTCGTCTGGATGTCGCTTGCGATCTGCACCGATGACTGCGCGTAGACCTTGCTGACCGTGGGTGCGGTCGGTCCCGGCGTGCTGCCACAGTGGTTATTATTGGTGTTCTCGATGCTGACTGCGTCGACGTCGTAGATATTGTTGGTCGCCGCACCGGCGCTGTTGCTGCCAGCGCCGTTCTGCCGCTGCACGGCGAATTGCACGCTGCGCAGGTCTGGTGCCGCACCCGTGCCGATGTGAATCGGGTTGCCGTCGAGGCAGATGAGCACCGCCGAATCGGAGCGGCGGGTGACGATGCTGACTTCGCGGTAGCTGGCGCTCGACGTCCAATCGAGTCCGGTATCGATGAAGCCGCCACTAAGCGCATCCTCAACCTGGATCGACTGGTCGAGACCGATGATCGGGCCGGTCGCGGAGAACGGTGGATCGGTGATCGCGCCAGCAAATCGCAGGCGGGCAATGTTGACGCTGGCATCGCCGGTGGCCTCATCGAGGTCCTGCGCGATGACGTCGAACGGTGCCGGTGTCGGCGGCTGCGCCAGCGACTGCAGGGCGACGCTCATCCGTGCCACCGAAAAATCCGTGGTCCCCGCCGGGAACTGCTTCGAGCGGAAGCCCTGGTAACCATTGCCGTGCGGCGTTATCGGAGTCACCCGGGCGTGCTGGGCACCGACACGTGGGTTGACGTTGCGCACGCGAGTGTTGTTGAGGATGCCGCCAATCGAGAGCCAGCCGTCCTTGCCATTCAAGTTCTGCGTAGTGCCATCCGCGGCGCCGTTCGGATACGGCGTCGGCGAACCGCTGCCTTCCTCGAAGCTGGTGCCGTAGGTCGGCACGCCATTGAGCAGCGCCTGATAGTTTGCGGTGGTTGGATTGGGATTGTTGCCGGCGCTGGTCATCAGCGCGGCGGCCGCGAGGCTATTGACGTAGATCGCAGGTGCGGATGCGACCAGGTCGACACTGACGCTGCAACCGGCGACCGGAATCTGCGCGCCGGCTGCGAGTGCGAAGCTGCCACTGCCGGCGACTGCGCTGACCGTGCTGCCGCAGCTGGTGCTGGCGTTCGGTGCAGCCGCCACGACCAGTCCGGCAGGCAAGGTGTTGACCAGATTGGCGGTCAGAGTGGCACCACCGCTCGGGTAACTCAGTGACAGCGTCAGGGTGGTCGGCGTGTTCACCGGAGTGTTGGTCGGAGTAAAAGCCTGGGTCAACAGCGGCGGCGCGGTGACACAAGCGACCGAGTCGATCCACCAGCCCGGCGCCGGAAACTGGGTCGCTGCGGTGGAAATGCGTACCGCCTGCACGCTGCGGAATCGCAGCCGGGTGGACTGGCCAACGGATGCGGGAGGCAGCACGGCAGTACTGGTAACGAAGTTGAAGGTCGGGTCGCCAAAGGTGTTCGGACCGGCGCTGCTGCCTGACCAGGCAAGTCGATTTGCGATCGGACTGGCCGGCACGCCGGAAGACACGATGCGGGTGTTGTTCGGATTGCCGGTGCCGTAGCCGCCTTCGCTGAACGCACCGCCGGCAGCCTCGATGTCCTGCCAGGCGGCGCCGTTGATCGACACTTCGAGCACACCGCCATCGAAGCGGGTAGCGGTTGTGGTGGTCAGGCTGCTGACCTTCATCCGCCAACGGTGGCGGAAACTCAATGCGGTGCCGGCCGCGGGAACGAATTCGGGCGTAACCAGTGCTACGTCATTGATCCCGCTGGTCTCGAACTCGATCGGGGTGAACGCCGCGTTGGGCGCACTGTCGGCCGCTGATGTGGTCGTGGTGAAGGTACTCGGCCCGGTATTGTTGGCTGCCGGAGCGAAGCTCCAGCCAGCGGGCAGCGCGGGCGAAGTGACGCTGTCAAAGTTCTGCGTCGGGCAGGCCAGCCCAGCACCGCGAGGGGCAACGTCCGCCGCCTGCGTAGCACCGGCGGCGGCGAACAGCAAGGCGCCAAGTCTCGCCACTATCGAGGACATCGTTGTGCGACCCGAGCCCGGTTTGGTCAAGATGGCGGCAACCCCGGCGACGGCGCGCGAACCGGGTTGAATGAGGAGCAAGCCGAGCGACCGGCGGACGAGCTGGCGAGGTACGGTGCGCATGTGATGATCCCTCCCAAGGAATCGCAGCAGACTGAGCCCCCAACGCTAGGCTGGCATGGTCCTGCATGCATGTCATTCCTGTTTTTTTTGTGTTTACGTTTTCCAACACCCCTTTTCATTCAGAGACTTGCAGATTTGACCGGAGCGGCCGGTTAGCGCTCCGGAGTGCGCCGCATCACTCGACGAGGGCTGTTCGATCCTCCAATTCGGGATCAAGAACGCCGAGGTCAAGATGAGCAGCATGTTCCCGAGGTTGTCGCAATTGACTCGGAATGGTCCGCTCGCCAGCCAACCGAGTCGCCCGTTGCAACGCCCGAGTCCACTCCGGCAGCCGCTGCCGTGCGTGGGCAAACCGCAGTTCAAGCAAGGCGAAGCGGAAGTCCTGCTGGGCAATCGGAATCAGACGACCGACCAGGCTGCCAGCCTGATCCAGACGCTGGTCAGCGATCAGCGCCTCGACCCAGGACCCGGTTGCCCACAGCCGTTCCGCCGGGATACCGTCGCGCTCGGCGCTGTCGAGCGCCGCCGCGAATGCCTGCTCGGCGGCGTCCCCATGGCCGCGGGCGTGCTCAAGTTCCGCGCGTGCGATCAGCACGGCGACCGGCGCGTCTGCACCGGACAGGAATCCGCGCAGGTCGTTTAGTGACTGCGCCGCTTCATCGAGCCGGCCTTCGCTTAACAACGCGCGTTGCCGCATCCGCACGGCGAGTGCGGCCAATGGCTTTTCGTTGACCGGCAACAGCTCGATGGCACGCCCGGCTTCAGTGATCACGGTTTCCGACTGACCGCGCCAATCCGATAACGCTGCACGCAAGGCGTGAGCGATGCCGTCGAAGCGCGGGTGCGCCGGCAGCTGCAGCGCGTCGACATCGGCGAACAAGGCCTCGGCCTCGGCCAGCCGACCCTGCAGGATGCGTAGCTGGATCCGATGCAGGTAGGCCTCGGCGCGGTGGAATCCGTTCTCGACGTTGGGAAACAGCGCGAACGCGGCTTCGCTGGCCGCGTCCGCAGACTGGTAGTCGAGCAACGCGAACTCGCACAGCATCAATTCCGAGTAGCCATGCATCCGCTCATTCCAGGCACCGAACTGCTGCAGGCGGTCGATCGCGTCGGTCAGCACGGTGCGCGCGGCCGCCGGCCGGCGGCGCAGCAACTCCAGCGAGCCGATCATCAGATCCATCCGCGCCTGCGCCAGCGCATCGCCCCCACGCTGCAGCTCGAGCCGTGCCTGGCCGAGATCGGCGAGGCCCTCGGCATACCGCTCCTGGGTCGCGCGCGCAGCACCACGGCCGCCGAGAGCCCGCGCGTGGTCGAGCGGGTATTCATCCGGGCCGATCAGCGCGAGGGCCGATTCGAACTCGGTTTCCGCGTCCGCTGCCCGATCCATCATCAGGTCAACCGACCCCAGCAGGGTGTGTGCACGCGCCTTCAGCCAAGCGCGCGTCGTGATGCCCTGGCTATCGAGCAGCTGGCGCAGCGCAGGTACCACTTGATCGAGCCGGCCGGCGCGGAAATCGACCAGCACCATCTGGAAGCGAAGTTCCGGCTCGTCGGCGAGCAACGCGGGCGACTCGGCGAGAATCTGCCGCGCTGACTCGAAGTCGTTTTCTAGCAATGCTGCCTGTGCGCGCTGCAGTGGTTCCTCGATCGAGTGTGGCAACGCCGGCGTGCTTGGCGCAGCGAATCCGAGCTGACGCAACACCGCGTCGGTGGTCTCCCGGAACGCGTCCAGCACATCATGAGTCTCTGCTTCGCTAACCAACCTGTTGCCATGCGGGTCGAGCGCCTGCAGGACCACGCGCCAACCGCGAGCGCTGCGCTCGGCGCTACCGCTGACTATCCACTCGGCGCTGCCACGCAATCCTTCCGGATCGGCGACGTCGCCTTCGGCACGCAACAACGCGATCATCGTCTCGCTGGGCGGCACCGGCAGTCCCGCCGAACGCATCCGGTTAGCAATCACGTCGATGGCACCAAGCCGCACCCAGTCGGCGCCAATGCCGACGGCCACATTGATCGGCAGCACGATGACGCGCATGGAAACGCGGGGCTCGGAGTCAACAACGGCCAGCGGCGCCTCAGGCGTGTCCTGCTTTTGAGCGAGCCAAGACCCGCCGAGCAGGAGTACGACCGCGGCACCGATGGCCCATGTCCAGCGACGCATCGCTGTCGGCGTCCGACCGACAACCTGGGCCGACGATTCGGACTGCGCGTGCCTGGCTTCCTCGCGGACTGCGACGACGCGCGGCTCCGCCGGACCTGCAACCGTGGTCTCTTGCGGGACTGCAACCGAAGGGACAGGCTCCTGCGCTTCGGTGGTCTCGGCGACCCAGTGGTAGCCGAACTTGTGCACCGTGCGGATGCACAACTGATCATTGCCGGCGTCGCCAACCGCCTTGCGAGCGCGCAGGATGCTTTGACTCAGCTGCGCATCCGACACATCGACCTGCCCCCATACTGCGGAGGCGAGCTCGTCACGTCCGACCGCGCGATCACGGTGCTCGATGAGGTAGTGCAGGCAATCGAACGCTCGTGAGGTCAACGTGACTGGCCCGTCGGCGGTCAACAGCTCGCGCGTTGCCGGTCGTAACTCGTAGCCCCCAAAACGGTAGCTTGCACGCAGGCTCATCGACAACCCAGCCTTGAGCAGGGAAGCTGCGTGGCGGCACGCGACCGCGCGCGCCACAGGCTCGAGCCTGCTACGTCATGCTGAACGGCACTGCGTCGGTGGGTCATAGCGTCCATAGTACGGCGGTGGTCGCGGCGGGTGCACGGCGCGCAAACCCGCAGACAGCAAGGCACACCGAATCCTGGATGCCACCGAGAATTCGCCACATGTTCGCGCGCTGGATGTCTGCTCGCATCCCCCTACAATTGCGCCTGCACTCGTCGCGAACCATGGCTTAGCGGCTTGGCCCGTCCACCCGACAACAACCGACAACAAGCCACTCAATGCCCCCGCGCGAACTGCACATCCAGCGTTACCTCTTGACCGGCCTGCTGACGGTATTTCCGATCTGGCTGACCTGGATCGTGTTCGAGTTCGTTTTGCGACAACTGTCCAAGCTGGGCGCACCGGTGGTCGACGGCTTGGCGCGGTTGGCGCAGCGGTTGCCCAACGTGTTCGGCTTCGTGCTCAACATCGAGTGGGTGCAATTCCTGCTGGCGGCTTCCCTGACCATCGTTTTCCTCTATGTGCTTGGCCTGCTCGCCAACCGCGTGATCGGCATGCGCGCCGTGGAGTGGCTGGACGGGATGATGGCGCGCATTCCGGTGGTGCAGACCATTTACGGCGGCACCAAGAAACTGTTGGCGGCCCTGCAAACACGCCCGGAAGGCGCACAGCGGGTGGTGTTGATCGATTTTCCGCATCGCGACATGAAAGCGGTGGGCTTTGTCACCCGCGTGATCAAGGACGCGATCACCGGCCGCGAACTGGCGGCGGTATATGTGCCGACCACGCCCAATCCGACCTCGGGCTATCTGGAAATCGTGCCGGTCGAGCAGCTCACGCCGACCGACTGGACGGTCGACCAGGCGATGGCCTTCATCATTTCCGGCGGCGCGGTATCGCCTCCGGAGATTCCGTACACCCGCATCGATAGTCCTCCGCCGCCATGATTCTTTCCCGCCCGCAGCGCCTGTTCGTTGTCCTGACCGGTTTCTTCATCGCCAACGCATTGATCGCCGAACTGATCGGCGTGAAGATTTTTGCGTTGGAAGACACGCTGGGGCTGGCGCCGCTGGATTGGAAGTTGTTCGGGCAAAGCGGCTCGCTCAACTTCACGGTCGGCGTCTTGCTGTGGCCAGTGGTGTTCGTGATGACCGATGTCATCAACGAGTACTACGGTCGCCGTGGGGTGCGCTTCATCAGCTGGTTGGCGGTGGGACTGATCATCTATGCATTTGCATTTGCCTACCTGGCGATTGGGCTGGTGCCCGCAGGTTGGTGGGTGGGCGTGGCCCAGGATCAAGGCGTGCCGGATTACCAAGCCGCGTTCGCTGCCATATTTGGTCAGGGCATGTGGTCGATTGGCGGCTCCATCTGCGCCTTCCTGTTCGCCCAACTCATCGACGTCTCGATCTTTCATCGCATTCGGCGCGCGACTGGCGAACGTCTGGTGTGGTTGCGCGCCACCGGTTCGACCTTGGTCAGCCAGTTGGTCGACAGTTTTGTCGTGCTTTACATCGCCTTCGTGCTTGGCCCGCAGCAATGGAGCATCGATCTGTTTCTCGCCATCGGCACGGTCAACTACAGCTACAAGGTGCTGGCCGCGTTCGCCTTGATTCCAGCGATTTACGCGCTGCGTTGGGGCGTCGCCCGGTATCTGGGACAGGACGAAGCGAAAGCGCTGCGCGAGGCAGCGGCACTCGGTTAGCCCGCTATAGTCGCCGGATGGACGCGAATCCCGCCACCTCATGTTGACCCTCACCGGCGTTGCGGCGGCGGCGCTGCTGTGGCTGGGATTGCTCTTCGCGGTGGCAGTATTCGGCGAACGCCGCGCGCCGCTGCTGGATCGCAGTGCCGGCGTGGTCTACGCACTTTCGTTGGCGACCTACTGCACGTCGTGGACTTTTTACGGCACGGTGACCCAGGGCGTGCGCAACGGCTGGTGGTTGCCACCGACCTTCCTTGGCACGATTGCCTTGTACGTGTTGGCGCTGCCGTTGTTGCAGCGGCTTGTCGCAGTGGCGAAATCGGTGAATGCCACCTCGGTCGCCGACTTCATCGCCAGCCGCTGCGGCAAGAGCAGCGGACTCGCAGCGCTGGTGACCTTCGTCGCCTTGGTCGGCATGGTTCCTTACATCGCCTTGCAGCTGAAAGCCGTGGCGATGAGCTTTTCGACCCTGGTTGCCAGCGGCGAGCAACCACCTGCGTGGCAAGACAGTGCGCTGTACGTGGCCTTGCTGATGGCGATGTTCGCGATGTTGTTCGGCACCCGTCGCACGGCCTCGGATGAGGGCAATCGTGGGCTGGTGATGGCGATGGCCTTCGAGGCCGTGTTCAAGCTCACCGCCATGCTGGTGGTGGGTGGTTTCGTGGTGTTTGCCTTGTATGGCAGCCCGGCCGCCCTGCAGGCCGCGTGGGAAACCCAGGCCCAGCGACCCACATCCAGTCAGCCCATCGCCTACCTCACTCTTGCTGCGCTCGGGGCTATGGCGATGCTGACCTTGCCGCATCAGTTTCATGTCGGCGTGGTCGAGTGCCGGGATGCTCGCCACTTGCGCAGTGCGCGCTGGCTGTTCCCGTTGTTCCTGCTGTTGATCAGCCTGCCGGTGTGGCCATTGGCGCGCGCTGGCCAAATGGAACTCGGCGCGTTGGGACTGCCGCCCGATCTGTTCGTGCTTGGACTGCCCTTGCTGCACCAGCAGCACGCCTTGACCTTGCTCGCATTTTTGGGCGGTCTGAGTGCCGCCACCGGCATGGTGATTCTGGCCAGCCTGTCGCTATCCATCATGCTTGGCAATCACTGGATCACGCCGCTGCTGCTGCGCGGCAAGTGGTCGGCACAGGACTGGTCGCGGCCGCATCTGCTGCAACGCCGTTGGCTGGCCGACGTGCGCTGGCAGCGCCGCGCCGGCATCGCCTTGGTGCTGGGTCTGGGCTACGGTTACTCGCGTGTGCTGGGTGGTCTCGACGCCTTGGCCGATATCGGCGCGCAATCGTTTTCGGCATTGGCGCAACTGACACCCGCAGTGCTGCTGGGCATCTGGAAACCGCAATGGCCGGCGCGCGCGGTCGGCTCCGGTCTGGTGGTCGGCTTCTGCATCTGGGCTTATGTCTTGATCGCTCCCTTGTTGAGCGACGGCCATGGGTGGGCGTTGCACGGACCCCTCGGGGTGGCGTGGTTGGCCCCCGCTTCACTATTCGGCATGCAGGATCTGGATCCGCTCTCGCGCGCGGTGTGGGTGAGCCTGGCCGGCAATATTGCGGTGCTGTTGTTGGTCGCCAAGTTCGTGCCGTCACGCGCGCCGCTGGCGGCGGGCCAACCGATGAGCGCCGATGCCTTGCGTGCCGTGGCTGGCCGGTTTTTGAGTGAAGACCGGTTGCAGCGTGTGTTCGTGAGCGATGGCATGGTCGGCGAGACCCCACCCTCCAGCAGCTTGGAGGATCGCGTCGGGCACGCGCTCACCGCCGTGCTTGGTGCGGCTTCCACGCGTTTGTTGTTGGATGCAGCGCGACGTGGCAGTGGCCGCCAGCTGGATGAAGTCGCCACCTTGGTCGGCGAAGCGGCACAAGCGGCGCGTTTCTCGCAAACCGTGTTGGAAGCGGCGCTGGAAAACATGTCGCAAGGCATCAGCGTGGTGGACGGACAGCTGTGCCTGGTGGCATGGAACAAGCGTTATGCCGAACGCTTCGGCTTCCCTTCCGAGTTGCTGCAAGTCGGACAACCGGTGGCCGATCTGGCGCGTTTTGCATTGCGCAACATGATGGGGGCAGGTGTCGATATCGACAGCGCCCATGTCGAAGCCGAAGTACAGCGGCGGCTGCGGCACATGCGCGCCGGAACGCCGCACCTCTCCGAACGCCGGTTTGCCGACGGCGCGATCATCGAAATCCGCGGCAACCCGATGCCCGGCGGCGGATTTGTCGCCACCTTTACCGATGTCACCGACTTCCGCCGCACCGAAGATGAACTGAAAGGCATCGCAGAAACGCTGGAGCAACGCGTCATCGATCGCACCACCGAACTCGCCCAAGCCAGCGCAGCCGCGCAACGCGCCAGTCGCGACAAGACCCGCTTTCTGGCGGCGGTGAGCCACGACCTCGCGCAGCCGCTGAACGCCGCGCGCTTGTTCGCACACACCTTGACCCAGCAGTTGAACGAGACCCATCAACGCGCATTGGGCAGCCAGGTCGAAGGTTCACTGACGGCGGCGGAGAACCTGCTCGGCGGCTTGCTGGATATCTCGCGCCTGGATGCCGGTGGCCTGTCACCCAGTGTTGCTCCATTCGCGGTGAATGATTTGCTCGCACCCCTCACCGCCGAGTTTCGAATACTGGCGGAAGAAAAGGAGCTGCGGTTTCGCGCCCGCGGCTGTCGCCATTGGGCCAACACCGACCCGCAATTGTTGCGCCGCATCCTGCAAAATTTTCTTGCCAACGCGGTGCGTTACACCCAGGTCGGCGGCGTTCTGCTGGGCGTGCGGCGGCGCGGCGACCGGTTGCGCATCGAAGTCTGGGACAGCGGCCCCGGCATCGAGATCGCTGATCAGACCATCATTTTTGAAGAGTTTCGGCGTTTGCGACAGGGTGGTCAGGGATTGGGTCTGGGCTTGTCGATTGCAGAACGCTTGGCACACCTGCTCGGCCACAAGATCGAGCTGCGCTCCGTGCCGGGGCGCGGCTCCTGCTTTGCGATCACGGTACCTGCGTGCGCACCGCAGAAAGCCGCCACCCAGGTGCCGCGCGACGCCATCGGCGAGCCCATCCTGCAACGCATTCTGGTGGTAGATAACGACGTGAGCGTGTTGGCCGCCATGCAGGGCTTGCTCAGCAGTTGGGGTTGCGAAGTGCTGACTGCCGCCTCACCGCCTGCGGCCTTTGCCCTGGTTGCCACCCAAACACCGTCGCTGCTGCTGCTCGACTACCACCTCGACTTTGACTCCACCGGCATCGTTTTGTTGAAGGAATTGCGCGCCAAACTCGGCGACATTCCCGCCGCCATCATCACCGCCGACCACAGCGAAGCCATCCGCCGCGAAGTCGAAGCGGCCGGTGCCTGGCTACTGCACAAGCCGCTGAAGCCATTGGCGTTGAAGTCGTTGCTGGCGCGCCTGGCCTCACACTGAGACGGGCTGGTCATGCGGCGGAGCACTCCGTTTGCCTTGCACGGATCTCGATTTTCACGCCGCGCGTTTCACAGCAGGCGTAACCCGGCGCACGTGAATGCTGCTGCGCTGGTGCGAATGAGCGACGGCCTTGCTCGCCATGGTCGGGGCTTCTGCGAGACTGCAAGCGCTCAAGCCAACTCGACTGCAAGGGCCGCGAAGCGATGAAAGAGGGTGTTCAGACTTCCCAGCGTTGGCTTGAAGCGTGCTCGGCGCGTGTGATCACGGTGTGCCTGTTGTTGTGCGTGGGCACGATCTTCGCCGGCCTCATTCCGCCGCTGCAGTCCCCGGACGAACCGGCGCACTTGCAGCGCGCCTATCTGCTTGGCAAGGGTGAGTTGCTGTTGCAATCGCCACCCGGCCAAGCCTCGGGCGGCCATGTCGATCAAGGCTTGCTCGACTACAGCCTCGCCTTTGTGGATTTGCAATTCAGCCCGGAGACGCCGCTGCGCGGGTCCGAGCTGCGCGAGGCGAGAACACTGACATGGACGGGGGAAAGGGTCTTTTCGCCCCTGCCAGGAACGGGATACTACTTTTCGCTGATCTACGCTCCGCAAGCGGTGGCATTGCGGATCGGCGAAGCGCTCGGACTCAGTATCGACAAGTCATACCGTCTGGCGCGGGCGTTCGCGCTGCTCACCTGCCTGCTGTCGCTGACGGCGGCGTTCAGCCTGTTTCGACCAAACCTGCTGGTGCTGGGATTGTTGGTGCTGCCGATGTCTTTGTTCCAAGCGGTGTCGAGCAGCATCGATGGCGTCTGCACGGGCTTGGCTGTTTTGGCGCTGGCGTTGGCATCGCGCGGCATCTATCGGCAGCACACTTACCCGGAATGGATGGCTTGGGCGCTTGCGCTGGTGCTGCTGCTGCTGACGACCAGTCGCATCCATCTGCTGCCGATGCTCGGTCTGTTCTTGCCGATTTTCTGGCAACGCCGGCGGCCGACGGATCTGTTCCTGCTGCTGATGGTGGGCGGCCTCAGCGTGGGGTGGATCCTGCTGGCACTGGCCAGAGTGGTTGATCCCGACGCCGCCAACTCGCTATCGAACAGCCACGTGCTGCTGAGCTACCTGCAACAGCCGCAGACCTTCGGTCGCCTGTTAATCGCGACGCTGAGCGACGAATCCCTGCGACTTTTCTACTGGCAGTCGTTCGTTGGCGTATTGGGTTGGCTGGATACCTATTTCCAGTCCTGGTTCTATCTGCTTTCGGGGATCGTTCTGACTCTGCTCGCCGCAGCCTCGGTTTCATGGGTTGGCATGCGTGAGGACTGGGGCATGCGACTGCTGCTCGTCGTGCTGGCCGCCGTGTGTTCGTTGCTGGTGTTTCTGGCCCTGCTGGTGCATTGGAATCCATTTCCAGCGGGGGATGCCATCCATGGCGTGCAAGGACGCTACTTCATCGTTCCTGCGTTGCTGCTCGCCTTCGCGCTGAGTGGCAGTTCGCCGCGAGCAGCGACTGTTCAGCACTACGCTGGACTGTTGCTGTTGCTCGCCTATTCCTTGGTGGTCGCGGCCGCAAGTAGCCAGCTGCTGATCAGTCGTTATCTGCTTTCTGATCTGAGCGCACTGGCCCGATAAACACGCTCCTCGTGGTGTGAGTCCCGCGCCGAGGCTTTCGTCAGATCGCTACTTACCCGGTGTTCTGCACCCCCGCCGCAATTCCATTCACCGTCGCCATCAACGCGTGCAACAGGGCGTCATCGGGACGGTCGGCTTTGCGCCAGCGGCGCAGCAGGTCGACTTGCAGCAGGCTGATCGGATCGACGTAAGGATTGCGCAGGCGTATCGACAGTGCGAGACGGCGATCACCCGACAACAACTCTTCCTCGTTGCGGATGGCAAGCACGGCTTCGCGGGTGCGTCGGAACTCCTCCGCAATGCCGGGAAAGAACGCGCGGTGGGCATCGCCGGCGAGTTTGGAGTAGACCTCGAAGATGCCCATGTCGCACTTCGCCAACACCATCTCCATGTCGTCGATCAGGGTGGTGAAAAACGGCCAGTCGCTGGCCATTTCGGCAATCGCAGCAATGCCTTCGCGCTCAATGGCCATCGCCAATGCGCTGCCGACGCCGTACCAGGCGGTCAGCCCGGAGCGATTCTGCGACCAGGCGAACACCCACGGAATCGCGCGCAAGGACTGCGCGCCTGCTTGCCCGCCAGCGGCGCGTTTGGAGGGGCGCGAACCCAGCTTGAGGCGTTCGATCACGTCAATCGGCGTGGCCAGTCGGAAGTACTCAACAAAGCCGGGGCGGTCGTGGATCAATTCGCGATAGACGTAGCGAGAATGCTGGGCCAGTTCGGTCGCCAGCTCGCGCCAGCGCGCCTCGCGCGGCTCCGGTGGACGCGGGCGTAGCGAGGCGCGAATCACCGCGCCGGTGGCCTGCTCAAGATTGCGCAAGGCCAGCGCGCGGATGCCGTACTTGCGGTGGATCACTTCGCCTTGTTCGGTGAGTCGCAGGCGTCCGTCCACTGATCCACGCGGCGCGGCGATCACCGCGCGTTCGGTCTTGCCACCGCCGCGACTGGCCGAACCACCACGACCATGAAAAAAGGTCAGTTGGATATTGGCTTCTTTCGCCAACGCCACCAGGGCCACCTGGCAGCGCTGGATCGCCCAGCGCGAGGCCAGCAGGCCGGCGTCCTTGGCGCTGTCGGAATAACCGAGCATCACGATCTGCTGGTCGCCGCGGGCGCGCAAGTGCGCGCGATAGGCCGGATCGGCCAGCAACTGGCGCAGCACTTCGGGCGCGGCATCCAGATCGTCGACGGTCTCGAACAACGGCGTCACGTCGATCGGCGTGCGACCCAGGTCATCCACATCGCCCGCCATCCTGGCCAAGGCCAACACCGCCAATGCGTCGGCCGCGCTGCGGCTCATGCTGACGATGTACGGCCCGAATGCACGTTCGCCATCACGCTGCCGCAAGCGTGCCCGCGCGCGGAACACATCCAGCACCCGTTGCGCCGACTCGGCCGCTGCGCGGCAACGCTCGCTTTGCTCGCTGCGCCTTCGCTTCGCCGCTGCGCGGCTCGCTCGGTCGGTATCGAGCTTGGCGGCCGTCTCGCTGCCTGTCCACAGTTTGGTCAGACGTTCGACACGCTCGTCCGCAGGTCGTTTTGACCAGGCTGGATCGGCCAGCAAATCCGCCAAGGCGTCGTCGTGCGCTCGCGAGTCCTGGCGCAGATCCAGCGTCGCCAGATGAAATCCGAAGGCATCGATCTTGCGCAATACGCGTTGCACCGAAAACGCGCCGGCATGACCGCCGCGATGTGCGATCAGGCTCTCGTACACACGCTGCAAATCCGCGCGGAATTCGGTCGGGTTGCAGTAGCCGGCGCGCGGCGAGGCGTCGTTATCCAGACTGTTCGGATCGGTTTCTGATTCCTTCAGGGTGGCGCTCAAACGCGCGCTCATCAGCGCTAACAACTGCCGATACGGCATCGAGCCATGACGTGCCTTGAGCTTGGCGGCGGTGCGCGGCAGCCGCGCCGAATAATCGGCGATCAGGGTGTGCATGCTCGGCGCAACCGCCACCCGCTCGATGGACTGACTGAGCAGACTCGACAAACGGGCCAGGTCACTTCGATACGCAGCGATCACCAAGGCGCGTTGCGAATCCAGCGCCGCGATCATGGTGTCCGCACCGACGTTGGGATTGCCATCCATGTCGCCACCCACCCACGAGCCAAATCGCAGTGGCGCGGCAGGCAGGGCTTTCGCGTCTGCACCCAGCGCCACATGCAGCGATTCGATGAATACAGGCAGCACGCGATACAACACATCGGTCAGATAGAAACTGACGTGTTCCAACTCATCCGCCACGGTGGGACTGGTTGGCGCGCTTTCCGAGGTTTGCCATCCCGAGGTGAGTGCGGTGCGCATGCGCTCACGATCACTGGCGCGCTCTTGTGGCGTCCGCGTGCGATCGAGATCGTCGACCAGGCAACGCACGATCTCGCGTTCTTTCTCGAGCAAGGCGCGGCGCACGGCTTCGGTCGGATGCGCGGTGAACACCGGCTCGATGCGCAGCCGCGCCAACAGCGCAGCAAATTCGGCGGCGGTCACGCCTTCGGCGCGCAGGTCATTGACCACCGCACACATGCTGCCGGGCTGCGCCGCCGAGCCACTCTTCTGATATTCGCGGCGTCGCCGGATTCGATGCACACGTTCAGCGATGTTGACCGCGCCAAACCAGGTCGAAAACGCGCGCACCAAGGCCTCGGCTTCAGGCAATGGGCGACCCGCAAGTTCCCGCGCCAAGGCATCCGCCGGCGCTTCCGCCTCGCGACGCAAGATCGCGGCGCGGCGCAGTCTCTCGACTTCATCAAAAAAAGCCGCGCCTTCCTGTTCGGCGATCACTTCACCGACCAATCCTCCAAGCCGATTGACGTCCTCGCGCAGTGGCTGGTCGGTGGCTGGTAGTTCAATTTCGCGCAGGCGGCTGCGCTCGGCAATGACGGCCGCGGGAGAAGTTGGGCTCATGGCTAAAGATTACAACGCGAATGAAAGGTGCGATGTCCGCGGGACATGCATTCGTTTGCAAACGCACTCCTCGTCGAGTGTGGCTATCACGCAGACGTCAGCAACGCGTAGTCTCTGAGCAATGACCCACTTGTTGATTGCCGACGACCATCCGCTGTATCGCATCGCGCTGACCCAAGCCGTGCGCGGTTTGTTGCCCGACGCACAGGTCGATGAAGCCGACAGCCTGGCCACCGCCCGCGCCTGCTTGTTGGCCAACCCCGGCATCGACCTGGTTCTGCTGGATCTGCATATGCCCGACAGTTTCGGGCTGATGGGCTTGGCCGCGTTGCGTGCCGAGTTTCCGAGCGTCGCGGTGGCGATGATCTCGGCCCACGATGATTCGCAGACAGTGGCTCGCGCTTTCACCTACGGCGCCGCTGGTTTTATTCCCAAACGCGCCGACATGGCCCAGTTGCAGGCAGCGCTTCGAGCCTTGCTCGCCTGCGAAACCTGGCCACCGCACGGCTCAGCCAGCAGTGCCCAGGCGGCAAAATCCAAGGGCTCGGAGGGCGATCAAGACCGTCTGTTGGCAACCCGATTGGCAAGCTTGACCCCACAACAATTCCGCGTGCTGGAGCGAATCAGCCAGGGCCGCCTGAACAAGCAGATCGCCGACACGCTGAACATCAGCGAACGCACGGTCAAGGCGCACGTCAGCGTGATCTTCGAAAAGCTGGGTGTGCGCAATCGGACTCAGGCAGGCCTGCTGTTACGCCGCCTTGATGTGCTTGATCCAACCCGGCAGGTGGATGACGACTAGTGGGCTGTAACGAATGAAGCGGAAGTGGGATCGCGACGGGATGGGCGAGATGGACGCCGCTCCGGAGCGAGGCCAATAGCCAAAGCTATTGGCGGAGTGAGGAGCAAGTCCAGCGCGGCCAGACCGAGCGAGCTACTTTCGATTTGTCCGTTACAGTCCACCAGGCCGCAGTCACAACGGACGATCGCCAGCGTCGTGGCGACTATCCGCAGCGGGTAAGCTGCGCCCACTGTCGTATCCAGGAGTAGCTGTCATGGCGCAAACCCGCAGCGGACGCAATCCGCTCTTTGCCGTTTTCTCAAACGCGACCGGAGGCGGAGCAAGACCACCGGCCGGTGTGCCCAGGTTGCCGGGATTTGCATTTGGCGCGATCGCCGTCGGCATTTTTGGCGTGTGGGGCGTGCTCAGCAGTTATTACACCGTGCAGCCGGAAGAGCGCGCGGTGGTCAAACGTTTCGGCGCGGTCAGCAAGGTCACCGATCCCGGTCTGCACTTCAAATTGCCGTTTGGCATCGATCAAGTACAGATCGTCGCCACCGAGCGGGTGTTGAAGCAGGAGTTCGGATTTCGCACCGCCGGCGGCGATCAACGTACCGAATATTCGGCGGAAGATTTTCCGGATGAGTCGCTGATGCTGTCTGGCGACCTCAACATCATCGATGTCGAATGGGTGGTGCAGTACCGCATTTCCGACCCGATGAAGTTTCTGTATTCGATGCGCGAGCCGACCGGCACGTTGCGAGATGTCTCCGAATCAGTGATGCGGCGGGCGGTGGGCAATCGTCTGGGCAGCGAAGTGTTGACCACGGCGCGTGTCGAGATTTCGACGTTTGTGCGCGATGAAACGCAGAAAGCCTTGAATGCGTTTGAGGCCGGAATCCAGGTGGTGACCGTGGAATTGCAGGACGTGGTTCCACCCGCCGCCGTGCAACCCGCGTTCAACGAGGTCAACGAAGCGCGGCAAGAACGCGAGCGCATGATCAACGAAGCGACCAAACAACAGAATCAGGAAATTCCGCGGGCCCG
Organism: Pseudomarimonas sp.; assembly: GCA_052390415.1. Classification (GTDB taxonomy): domain Bacteria; phylum Pseudomonadota; class Gammaproteobacteria; order Xanthomonadales; family Xanthomonadaceae; genus JANNWF01. The sequence continues at coordinate 28,525 of JBQTGY010000141.1, forward strand.
CGGCAATGCCAATCGCGTCATCTCCCAAGCTGAAGGTTATGCCACCGAGCGCGTCAACCAGGCGCTGGGTGAAACCGCGCGCTTCCGCTCGATTCTGGCCGAATACCGACTCGCGCCCGAAGTCACTCGCACCCGCATGTACCTGGAAACCATGAAGGACGTGCTGCCGACCGTGGGTTCGGTGGTAGTCGTGCAGAAAGGCCAGGTGCCGCCGCTGCCGTTACTGAACTTGCGCAATGCGCAGCCGGCCAAACAGGAGAACTGAGATGAAACTTTCCCCCCTTCTGATTGGCGGTCTCGCGCTGGCGGCGTTCTTGATTTCCGACGCCACCTACGTTATCGACGAGGCCGAACAAGGCATCATCGTGCAGTTGGGTGAACCGGTGGGCGATGTCGTCAGCACGCCCGGCCTGCATTGGAAGAAACCATTCGTGCAGGAGGTCCGCCGCTACGACAAGCGCCTGCTGAACTGGGATGGCGATGTCAGCCAGATTCCAACGCTGGGCCGCGAATTCGTGCTGGTCGATACTACCGGACGCTGGCGGATCAAGGATCCCTTGCAGTTCCTGCGTTCGGTGCGCGACGAACAAGGCGCGCGCACGCGCCTCGACGACATCATCGACTCGGCCGTGCGCGACATCGTGTCCGGCACCGATCTGGAAGAAATTGTCCGCTCGCGCGACTGGAACGTCGACGTAAAGGACCTTGAAGAGGAAGGCATCGCCCGCGCCGATGTGGACCTCGACAAGCCCAAGAAAGGACGCGAGCGCCTGGAACAGGAAATGTTGGCCGCCGCGCAGCCGCGGGTGGAAGAACTCGGCATCGAATTGGTCGACGTGCGCATCAAGCGCATCAACTACATCGACAGCGTGCGCCGCCAGGTGGAATCGCGGATGGTGTCGGAACGGCAAAGCATCGCCGAACGTTTCCGCTCCGAAGGCCAGGGCCGCAGCCAGGAAATCCTCGGCCAGATGGAACGCGAACTACGCACCATCACCTCCGAAGCCGAACGCCAAGCTGCAGAAATCCGCGGCAAGGCCGATGGCGAAGCGACCAAGATCTACGGCGAATCATTCGGCGCCGACCCGGAGTTTTTTGCCTTCCTGCGCACGCTGGAGACCTACAAGAGCATGGGTGAAAACACGACGTTGATGATTGACTCGCAGTCGGAGTTTTATCGGTATCTGGAGTCGACGGATAAGCGGTGAGGGGTGAGCAATCACTTGGGGACGGCACCTTGCCGTCACCGGTTTCCGCACGTGGAGTTTTCGTGGTGATTCAATTCATTCGCGAAGTGATCGTCGACATTCTCTTCGAGTATGCCTTGCGCGTGCCGGGCTATTGCTTGGCACGCATATTCACACGCAATGTGCAGATTGACGATTTCATTTGCGTCTTTCTAAGCCTGCTGATGTGGCTTGGCGTTCTGCTGGTTGCCGCGCAATTCGGCTAGGGCGTGGGTGTACGTTGGGCAAGTTGGACGGCCAATGAACTTGTAGCCCCACAGTGGGTGGGATTCCAGCCTCGGCTTCCCTCGCATTGTTTTGGCTTTACGCACGAGACTAAGGCGAGCGAAGCGAAAGCTGGATTCCGGCCTACGCCGGAATGACGAGACTCCCGGCCTACGCCGGAATGACGAAAACCCCGGCCGACCAGGCGCAGCGCTCAAACCCCCAACCACCCCCGCAACACCAATCTCGCTTCATCCAGTCCACTGCCATCGGTGGCAGAAAACAGTTGCACGCCGGTGCGGTCGCTCAGCTCACGGCGCACTGCCAGCAGGGTTTGTGCTTGCGCACCGCGGCTGAGCTTGTCGGCTTTGGTCAAAAGCACATGGCCCGGCAACCCACGAGCGGCGGCGAAGGCCAACATCTGTTTGTCAAACTCCTTCATGGGATGACGGATGTCCATCACCACCACCAGCCCGCACAACGCCTGCCGGTGCATGAAGAAACCTTCCAGTACACCCTGCCAGTGTTCGCGCAAGGCCAGTGGCACTTTGGCGTAGCCGTAACCGGGCAGGTCCACCAGGTGCTTTTCGGGAGCGACCTCGAAATACACGAGCTGTTGCGTTCGACCCGGGGTCTTGGAGGTTCGGGCCAATTTGCCTTGATCGCAGATCGCGTTGATGGCGCTCGACTTGCCGGCATTGGAGCGGCCGCAGATCGCGACTTCGCGACCGCTGTCGGGTGGCAAATGGATCAGCTCATGGGCGCTTTTGATGAAGCGCGCACGGCGCAAGGGATGGGCATCACTCATTGCTTCGTTGACCGGTCGACGGGACGGCGGGGATAATTCAAAGTCCTGACTTTCCTGCGGCAGGGACACCAGCCCCCTGCCGCAGGAAAGTTGGGAGAGCGCTTACTCCCTAGCCCCTGCCCGACCCTCCCGAACATCGGGGAGGGAGTAAGAGCCGAACATGCAAGCTTTGAACGTTAACAGAAATGCCAGCGGCCGCTTGAGTCTTGCCGCTTGCGTCCAGGACACGTTACGCGGTTGGCTGACTCTCGAATTTGGAGCAAGTGTATGACCTTTCGCCGCATTCTCGGCCTCGCTGCCGTCCTGGTCGCAGCCAATACCTTCGCTGCTGCCCAGGAAACGCCTGCTGCGGAAACGCCCGTCGCTGCTACGCCTGCTGCGGCGACGCCCGCCGCTGCCGCGCCTGCTGCCACCGAGCCTGCGGCAGCGGGAGGTGTACAGGTCGACGCAGTAGCAGAGTCGGCAGCCGCTGTCGCCAGCGAACTTACCGATGCGCACGGACCCGCGCAACCGGGCAACGCCGAAGCCGGCGCGAGCAAGGCCAGCGCCTGTGCGGCATGTCATAGCACCGATGGCAATTCAGTCGACCCGCAATATCCCAAGCTGGCGGGTCAGCACGAGCGCTACATCGCTCGTCACCTCGCGCTGTACAAGAGTGGTGAGCGCGAAAACGCGATCATGCTCGGCTTCGCAGCCGCCCTGAGCCCTCAAGACATGCGCGATGTCGGCGCTTACTTCGCCAGCAAGATCGCTTCCCCCGGCATGGCCGATGACAGCCTGATTGCGGAAGGCGACAACGCAGGGCGCAAGTACTATTCGGTCGGCGAAACGCTGTTTCGCAGCGGCGACGCCGAGCGCGGAATAGCCGCGTGCGCGGCTTGCCACGGCCCCGTTGGCAGAGGCAACCCGGGCCCGTCCTATCCGCAACTGGCCGGTCAACACGCCAACTACACCGCGACTCAGCTGAAGGCCTTTCGCAGCGGTGCAGTTTACGGCCGCGGCGACAACGCCAATGCCGTGATGATGGGCGTGGCCAAGTACCTGACTGATGAAGAGATTGGTTCGCTCGCCAGCTACATCGAAGGCCTGCATTTGGCGGCACCGGGAACTTCCTCCGCCCCTTGATGTCCAACGCACCCGCAGCTGATCGCAACGGGCGCTCACGGGCGCCCGCTTCGTTTCCGGCTATCTCTGTTGCGTGTGGCCGCGTCTCACCGGGCTTTGGCCACTCAAGTTGCCCAGCAATTGATCCAAATTGACCATCATCACTTGACCGACTGGAGTTTTTGACCATGCTGACCCGCCTGCTGGCCCTCGTTCTGCTCGGTGTTGCCACTGCGTGCAGCGCGCAAACCGCGCCTGCCGAAACCTTTACCGCTGGCACCGACTATTTCCTGATTGAGCCTTCGCAGCCGACCAGCAGCGGCGACAAGATCGAGGTGTTGGAAGTCTTTGGCTACAGCTGCGGTCACTGCGCCAGCTTTGAACCGAAGATCGCGGCGTGGAAGAAGACGCTGGCTGACGATGTCTCGTTCAACTACATGCCGGCGATGTTCGGTGGCATCTGGGAAACCTTTGCACGCGCTTACTACACCGCCGAGACCATGGGCATTCTTGGCAAGACTCACGAAGCGATGTTCAAGGCCGTGCACGTCGACAAGTCCATTACTGCTGTTGAGGACATCCCGGCGTTCTATGCGGAGCACGGCGTCAACGCGGAAGAGTTTTCGGCAACGATGAACAGCTTTGCGGTCAACGCCAAGGTCGGTCGCTCACAGCAACAAGTGCCGCGCTACGGCGTCAGTTCAACGCCCACCATGATCGTTGCCGGCAAGTACCGAATCGAGGCCAGCGGCCCGAATACGCATGAGCGCATGTTGCAAGTCGCCGATTTCCTGTTGGCCAAAGAGCGCGCTGCGGCGAAATAGGCTCAATCTACCCGCCCGCACGTGCCGCTGCTGGCGAGGAATGCGATTGACAGCGTCGCCAAGCCGCCTCGCGGCACGACGCTGTCGGTAGTCAGTGCCAATATTCAAGCGGGTGCCAGCACCCGCAGCTATCGCGATTACGTCAGTCGACCTTGGTCGCATGTATTGCCGCACCCCGAAAAGCGCAGCAATCTGGACATCATCGCGGGTGCGGCGCGGGCGTTCGATATTGTCGGTTTGCAAGAAACGGATCCTGGCTCCTTGCGATCGGGTTTTCTCAACCAGACCCACTACCTGGCGGAAGCCGCAGGGTTCGAATACTGGAGCCATCAGTCCAACCGCAGCATCGGCGGCATCATGTCCAGTGCCAATGGCTTGCTCAGCCGCCGCCAACCCGATGAGGTACGCGACTACGCGCTGCCCGGGCGGGTCGCTGGAAGAGGCGTGCTCTGGGCACGTTATGGACATGGCACAGACGCGCTCATCGTGCTGATTTCGCACCTCTCCCTGGGCATGCGTTCGCGCGCCGACCAGCTCGGCTTCATCGTTGAGTTGCTCTCCGATGCGCCGCACGCGGTGTTCATGGGTGACTTCAACTGCGAGGCGCAGGCCCCGGAAATGCGCCCGTTGTATGACCGTTGCGGTTTCGTCGCGCCGACCGAACGTTTGCCAAGTTTCCCCAGCTGGCAACCACGCCGGGCCATTGACCACATTCTGGTGACGCCGGGTATCCAGGTACGTCGACGCTGGGTGTTGCCCGGCATGCTTTCTGACCACATCGCCGTGGCAGCCGAACTGGAATTGCCGAACTCATTGCAGCGACCTGATCACAGCGCGTGAAGTCGGCTGGCAGAGCCACAGCGAGCGAGGGCCCGAAGGCAAGGCCCCGAGCAGCCGTTGCTGCCGTCGTTTCTGCCGCCATGCAATCGTCGTCAATCCCAGAGCAAGCTCACGCCGACTGCCAGCAGCAGCAGTGCAAAGACGCGTTTCAATGCCGACCCACTTAGGCGATGGGCGAGCTTTGCACCCAACGGTGCGCAGAGAATGGATGCGACGGCGATTCCGGCGGCGGCCGGCAGATACACATAGCCAAGGCTGCCCGCGGGCAGTTCGGTTCCCACCGGACCCAGCGAGGCATAACCCACCGCCGCGGCCAAGCCGATGGCTACGCCGCAAGCCGCCGAGGTTCCCACCGCGCGCACCGGTGTTACGCCCAGCCAAACCAGCAGGGGCACGGTCAAGCTGCCACCGCCGATTCCGACCACCGCCGAGAGCATGCCGATTCCAAGGCCTGCCAACGTCAACCGACCTCCCTGCGGACTTTCGGTCGCGACGGCTTGCTGACGCGGGTTGCCAAACGCCAGTTGCGCGGCGGCGAGCAAACAAAACAACGCGACAGCCAACCGCAAGGTCTGCGCAGGCAGCTGACTGGCCAACGCAGAACCCAGCAGCGCGCCAACCAGCAACCCTGGCACTAGCCAGCGCACGCTGGCCCACAACACGCTACCGCGCTGATGATGCGAACGTGCTGATGAGAGGCCGGTCAGAATGATCGATGCCAAGGAAGTCGCCAGCGCGACATGCATGACGCTTTCGGCCGGCACGCCTTGTGCGGGCAGCAAGCGCGCCAACACGCCAACGATCACCAGCCCGCCGCCCACGCCCAGCAAGCCGGCGAGCAAGCCGGCACTGGCCCCCAACAACAAATAGGTCAGCAAGATGCTCATCCGAGCAACCCGAAGCTGACGAGCCGATACACTGCGCGCCTGCGCCTGCTGTTGTTGAAGCCATCTGTGTCGATCCCATTGCCCACCATTTGTGTGTCCACTCCTCGATTTCTCGGAATCGCCCTGCTTGGTTTGATGACACCCGGTCTGTTATGGGGCGGGCTGACGGTACTCGGTCTGTCTCTTCTGAAACAGCCGGCGTTGGCAATCGATCGTTCGCAAATCGAGGCACAGCGCGGACCGTTCCGAGCCGCGCTGGAGCGGGCTGAACGTGGCGCACCTTTGACTCCCTCGATTCGGCAAACTTTTTTCGATCACCCGCTGCTGCCGTGGCTTGAGTATGCCGAACTGCGCCACGACCTGAGTCGATCAAGCGTCACCCAGATCGACACGTTACGCCGCCGATATCCGCAACTTGGTTTTGCCGAGCCGCTGCGCAAGCTGCTGTTGCACGAACTCGCACGGCGCCGGGATTGGCATGGATACCGCGCCCATTTTGAGGCCGCCGTCGATAGCGAGATTGAGCTGCAATGCCACGCTCTCACGGCTGAGATCAACAGCGGCCGGATGGATGTTGAGCTGAAAGCACGCATTGCCGATCTGTGGCGGTTCGGTGACTCACGGCCGGCGGCCTGCGATGTGCCGTTTGAGGCCCTCAGCCAAGCCGGTGGAATCACCGTTGAGTTGCGCTGGGAACGCATCATGCTGGCTGCGGAATCGGGCAACAGCGCGTTCGTCCGTCTGCTCGCACGGAAGTTGCCGGCCGCGGAAAAACTCCAGGCTGAGCGCCATGCGGCCTATCTCGACGCGCCTTCCGCCAAGCTCGCGCTGGCGTGGCCAGCTACGCAACGCAATCGACAGATTGCCGCCATCGGGGCCAGCCGCGTCGCCAAGTCAGATCCCGCTGCGGGTGAGCGCTTGCTGATCGCGCTGAAGCCATTGGGACTGACCATCGAGCAAGAGGGTCTGGCGCGATATCAGGCGGCGCTGTGGTCAGCCGCGTCGTATCTGCCAGGTACTGCGCTGCGCATGGCAGCTGTCCCCGCGAGCGCATTCGACGACCGCCTGCACGAATGGCGTGCGCGTGAAGCGCTGGCGCGGGCCGATTGGCGACAGACGCTGGATGCCATCATCGCCATGCCGGACAGCCTGCGCGCCGACCCGCGCTGGCGCTATTTGCAGGCACGCATGCATGAACTTTTGGGCGAGGCCCTGCCGGCCAAGCAGCAGTTCGCCGCGCTGGCGCGTGAGCCCAATTATCACGGCTTCCTCGCCGCGGATCGACTTGACCAGCCCTATGCGCTGTGTCCGCTTGAGATCGACGCCAAGAGCACGCAGCACAAACAGGTTGCCGCCGCCGCAGGGTTGCTGCGTGCACGCGAACTGAAAGCGATCGGGCGTGATGGCTGGGCTGAGCTGGAGTGGAAGCAGTTGTTGGCCGGGCTGGATGCGACCGGTCGCCATCACGCCGTGAGTGTGGCGCTTGAGGCACGCTGGAATGATCGCGCCGTGTTTTCGATGGCCACCCCCGAAGACCAGCGTTACTACTCCCTGCGCTTTCCGTTTGCGCATCGAAATGACCTGCGCAAACATGCGCGCAAACACGGCTTGGACGAAGCCTGGGTGGCCGCCTTGATTCGTGCAGAAAGCGCCTGGCAACCGCGCGCCCGCTCGAGCGCCGACGCCCGCGGCTTGATGCAGTTGTTGCCATCCACAGCCGCAGCCACGGCGCGGCAGCAAGGTGTGGCCTGGAATGGCGGCGACACACTTTACGATCCTCGCGCCAATATCGCGCTGGGTACGGCCTACCTGGCCGCCATGCTGGCGCGCCACGGTGGCCAACCCTATCTGGCCACGGCCGCCTACAACGCAGGGCCAGCCCCGATCGGGCGCTGGTTGGCGCAACGTGCGGCCCACGATGTCGACCTTTGGGTCGAGACCATCCCTTACCGCGAAACACGCGAATATGTCGGTCGCATCATGGCCTTCAGTGTCATCTACGATTGGCGACTGCACGGCGCGGCCATGCCATTGGCAGCGCGTATGCGCGGCATCACCGCCAAGCGTCGGGCTCTTGTTTGCCCCACTCCCGTTGCCCAGACAGTACAGACCCCATGAACAATCGTCACCTCGTGATTTTCGGCGGCACCGGCTTTGTCGGCACCCATCTCGTGCCCACCCTGGCCCGCGCAGGCTGGCAGGTGACCGTCGCCAGTCGCAATGCCGAACGCCTGCGGCAACTGGCTGTCTTGCCAGCGGTTCGCGTCGTCAGTGTTGACGTCTATGACCGCGCCGCCCTCGTGCCCTTGCTGCGCGGCGCCCGTGCAGCCATCAATCTGGTTGGAATTCTCAACGAGCCAGGACGCAACGGCGCCGGCTTCAGGCGCGCCCATGTCGATCTCACCAATGCCCTGATCGGTGCCTGCAAGGAGGCGGCTGTTTCACGTTTGCTGCAGATGAGTTCGCTGAATGCGGGACGCGGAACGAGTCACTATTTGTTGACTCGCGGCGAGGCAGAACAACGGGTCAAATCGTCAGAACTTGCATGGACGCTGTTCCAGCCCTCGGTCATCTTCGGCCCCGATGATGGCCTGTTTTTTCGCTTCGCCAAGCTGCTGGCATTGACGCCAGTGCTGCCGCTGGCGCGCGCCAATGCCAAGTTCGCGCCAGTGTTCGTTGGCGATGTGGTCAAGGCCATGCTGCACGCGCTGGAGCACCGCGACAGCATTGGGCAAACCTACGAGTTGTACGGACCGCAGGTGTTGACCCTGCGCGAAATCGTCAAGTACACCGCACACCATCTTGGCCTTCGCCGCTTCATTGTTGGATTGCCGCCTGCGCTGGGCCGTTTGCAGGCCGCCGTGTTCGATTTTGTCCCCGGCAAGCCGTTCTCCAGCGACAACTGGAAATCGCTGCAAATCGATTCCGTGGGTGGCGTTGATGGGCTGTTCCGCATGGGCATTCCGAAGACGCCTATCGATGCCGTGATGCCAACGCTGTTGGCCGGCGATGAGCGCCAGGCTCGGCTGGATCGTTGCCGCGCATTGCGTTAGCCGGATGCAGAGATATCTCGTCGGCGGTGCGGTGCGCGATTCCCTGCTCGGTCTACCCGTAGGTGATCGCGACTGGGTGGTGGTTGGTGCCACGGTCGATCAAATGCTGGCGGCGGGCTACCGGGCTGTTGGTCGCGATTTTCCCGTATTCCTGCATCCTCACACGCACGAAGAGCACGCCTTGGCGCGTACCGAGCGCAAGAGCGCGCCCGGCTATCGTGGCTTCGTCGTGCACGCCGCGCCGGAGGTCAGTCTCGAAGACGATCTGCGGCGACGCGACTTCACCATCAATGCCATTGCGCAGGCGCCTGACGGCGAGCTGATTGACCCCTTCAACGGACAAGCCGACCTGCAGGCACGGGTGTTACGGCATGTCTCCGCAGCCTTCCCTGAAGACCCGGTCCGCATCTTGCGCGGCGCGCGCTTGCTGGCACGCTTTGCCCCACTCGGATTTCGCATTGCCGATGAGACCGTGGCGCTGATGCGGAGCATGGTCGAAGCTGGGGAGGTGGATCATCTGGTGCCCGAGCGGGTCTGGCAGGAACTGCAACGCGGCCTGGCGGAGGCGCAGCCCTCGGCCATGCTCAACACCTTGCGCGAATGCGGCGCACTGGCGCGTTTGTTGCCGGAAGTCGATGCGCTGTTCGGGGTGATTCAACGCGCCGAATATCACCCCGAGGTCGATACCGGCGTACACACCGCGATGGTGCTCGACATGTGCGCCCGGCTGGCTCCGGGTGACGCCTTGATCGCGTTCGCTGCGCTCACCCACGACCTCGGCAAGGCGCTCACTCCCGTCGACGAGTTGCCCAAACACCACGCTCACGAACAACGCGGCATCGCGCCGCTGGAAACACTCAGCGAACGCCTGAAAGTGCCTGCCGAATTCCGCGCGCTGGCGCTGATCGCCTGCCGCGAGCATCTCAATGTGCACCGCTTCGACGAACTCCGCGACGACACCGTGCTCAGCCTGCTTGAACGTTGCGATGGCTTCAGACAACCGCAGCGCATCGCCCAACTCGGACTGATTTGCGAAGCCGACAAACGCGGGCGTTTGGGCATGAATGAAGCACCCTACCCACAACGCGCACAACTCAACGCCTCCCACCAAGCCGCCCTCGCCATCAACGCCCGCGACCTTGATTTGGGCGGAGCAACTGGAATCGAGATTGGTGCCAAGGTACGCGCGGCGCGTCTGGCTGCCATTGGCCGGGTCAGGCACGGCCGAACTTGAACAGGTCGACATGGCGGAGAACGTGTGGCGGCGGGGTGAACTGTTAAATCACCCCCCCAGCTCGTCATCACGCTGAGTGACCAAGGCCGTAACCAACCGCGAGGTAGAGTCTGTTGACATGCATTGAGTAGGTCGCGTTGCCACTCACAAGCCTCCCGCTGGTGTTGCGCGGCGAGGCGCCTTGCTGGCTGCAAGGTCGCGCCGTGCGGCACCGGTGGGTGGCTTGTGAGTGGCAACCCTTCGGGCCGGGGCTGTG
>JBQTGY010000142.1:0-13189 GCA_052390415.1 Pseudomarimonas sp.
CTTTGCGGCAATCGCTGCGTTGCTTCTCGCCGCAATGGGCCCACCATTCCGGCTCGTCGCGCCTTGCGCTTGCCGCAAAGCCCTGCGCGATCATCCACGCCCCCTCATGAAATGTCCGGGCTAGCCAGTCAAAACCAAAGCAGCCGCGCAGGAGCGTGTCCCTCCGAAAGCAAAGGCCCGCCCTGTGCCGATCTCCAAAAAGGCATACTCGCCCCGCCCCAACTGCCGCTTTCCGCCGTGATCGACGCCAAACGCTTCAACGCCCTCGCCGCCGAAGGCCACACCCGCATTCCGGTGGTGCGCGAGGTGCTGTCCGACCTTGATACACCGCTGTCGGTGTATCTCAAGCTCGCCGATGGTCCGAATACCTATCTGCTGGAATCGGTCGAGGGTGGCGAGACCTGGGGTCGGCACTCGATCATCGGATTGCCATCGCGGCGCACTTACAGCTTTTTCGGGCACCGGCTGGAGATCCGCGACAGCGGCGAGCTGAGCGAAACCCGCGATGTCACTGATCCCCTTGCGGAAGTCGAGCGCCTGCGTGCGCTGCACAAGGTGCCAGTAATCCCAGGGCTGCCGTCCTTCAGCGGTGGACTGGTCGGCTGGTTCGGATTCGAATGTATTGGCTACATCGAACCGCGACTGGCCGGCGGCGACACACCCAACGAACTCGGCACACCCGACATCTTCCTGATGCAGTCCGAAGAAGTGGCGGTGTTCGACAATCTGAAGGGCCGCTTGTATCTGGTCGTGCACGCCGATCCTACCGAACCGCAAGCGTTTGCACGCGCCCAGGCGCGACTGGATTCGCTGGTGTTTCGCTTGCGTCACGCGGGTGCCGGTTATCCCGATGTGCTTGACCCGTCCTTGCTGGAAGAGTCGGACTTCGTCTCCGGTTTCACCCGCGAAGGCTTCATTGCCGCAGTCGAAAAGACCAAAGGCTACATCCGCGCTGGCGATGCGTTTCAAGTGGTGCTGAGCCAACGCATGAGCGTGCCGTTCCGGGCGCGGCCGGTGGATGTATACCGTGCATTGCGGGCGCTGAATCCCTCGCCCTACATGTATTTTCTGGACACCGGCAGCACCCAGGTGGTCGGTTCTTCACCGGAAATTCTGGTCCGCCAGAAGGGCGACATCGTCACCGTGCGTCCCATCGCCGGCACCCGCCCGCGCGGCGAAACGTTTGAACGCGACCAACAACTGGAAGCCGAGCTGCTGGCCGATCCGAAGGAGCGCGCCGAGCACCTGATGCTGATCGATCTGGGTCGCAATGACGTCGGTCGTGTTGCGCAAGCGGGCACGGTGGAAGTCGGCGAGCAATTCGTGATCGAGCGTTACAGCCACGTCATGCACATCGTGAGCGAAGTCACCGGTCGCTTGCTGCCGGGCCTGTCCTACACCGACGTATTGCGCGCCACCTTTCCTGCCGGCACGGTCAGCGGCGCGCCGAAAATCCGCGCGCTGGAAATCATCCGCGAACTGGAACCGGTCAAACGCAACATCTACTCCGGCGCAGTCGGTTACATCGGCTGGAATGGTGATGCCGACACCGCCATCGCCATCCGTACCGCCGTCATCCAGGCCGGCCGCCTGCACGTGCAAGCCGGCGCCGGCATCGTCTACGACTCCAATCCGGAAAGTGAGTGGGAAGAAACCATGGCCAAGGGCCGCGCGCTGTTTCGCGCCGTAGCAAGAGCCGCCGGCGGACTGTAGCCACGCCTCGCCGGAGCAGCAAGCCCGCAGGGGGCGCCTTGATGCACAAGCTTCCGCTCTGCGTGGCGCAAGACTCGCCCAAGCTGAAGAAAGTGTTCTACGTACTGCGCCCCTTGCTCGCCTGTCGCTGGATGCACGAGACCGGCACCCAATCTCCGACCGAGTTCGCCCGCCTGGTCGCGGCCGATTGGATGACGACATCCGAGCACGACATGATTGCCGCGCTCACGCTCGCCCAGGCCGATGCCAGCGAGTCTTTCCGTAGCTCGCTGAATCCGGCGACTCGGCAATGGTTCGAGCAGGAACTTGCCGCTGCCGATTCGGCGTTCAAGTCCATTCGATCATCGGCCTCTCTGGAAATTTCAGCGCTCGATGATCTATTGCGTGGCATCGTCGCCCGGCCTGGGTCTTGACGTAGGGTGCGTCTCGGACGCACAGCTTCCGGCTAAACATAAAGGCCGGTGCGTCCGAGACGCACCCTACGCAGGCGGACGTTGCCGGCAAAGTCGCAGCTGAGCTTAGCGCTGCCGAGCTTCAGTCCTCCCGTATCCTTTGCCATCCCGAAGCACCCAACCACGCATGGCCATCAAGAAATCCGAGCTCTATTCGTCCCTCTGGGCCAGCTGCGACGAGCTGCGTGGCGGCATGGATGCCAGTCAGTACAAGGATTACGTGCTGGTTCTGCTGTTCATCAAGTACGTCAGCGACAAATACGCCGGCCAGCCGTTCGCGCCGATCACCGTGCCGCAGGGCGCGAGCTTCAAGGACATGGTGGCGCTGAAAGGCAAGCCGTCCATCGGCGACGACATCAACAAGAAGATCATCGCGCCCTTGGCCAACGCCAATCAGCTCGACTTCAGTCAGTACGACTTCAACGACGCCGGCAAGCTCGGCAGCGGCAAGGAGATGGTTGATCGCTTAAGCAATCTGATCGCCATCTTCGAGAACAAGGCGCTGGACTTCTCGAAGAATCGCGCCGATGACGACGACATCCTGGGCGACGCCTACGAATACCTGATGCGCCACTTCGCCACCGAAAGTGGCAAGAGCAAGGGCCAGTTCTACACGCCGGCCGAAGTCAGCCGGATCATGGCGCAGATCATCGGCATCCGGCAGGCCAGCACCAGCGCCAACACCAGCGTGTACGACCCGACATGTGGATCGGGATCGCTGCTGCTGAAAGTGGGTGAGGAGGCCGGCACGCCAGTGACTCTGTATGGGCAGGAAAAGGACGTCGCCACCAGCGGCCTGGCGCGCATGAACATGATCCTGCACAACAGCCCGACCGCGGTGATCGCGCAGGGCAACACGCTGACCGATCCCAAGTTCAAGGACGGCGATTCGCTGATCACCTTCGACTTCGTGGTTGCCAATCCACCGTTCAGCGACAAGCGCTGGAGCACCGGGCTGGATCCCTTGAACGATCCATTTGATCGCTTCAAGGCGTTCGGTGTGCCGCCGGCCAAGCAAGGCGATTACGCCTACCTGCTGCACATCGTTCGCTCGCTGCGCAGCTACGGCCCGGCCGGCACCGGCAAGGGTGCCTGCATCCTGCCGCATGGCGTGCTGTTTCGCGGCAATGCCGAGGCCGAAATTCGCCGCGCGCTGGTCCGCAAGGGCTACATCAAGGGCATCATCGGGCTGCCGGCCAATCTGTTCTACGGCACCGGCATTCCGGCCTGCATCGTGGTCATCGACAAGCAGGACGCCGCCGCCCGACGCGGCATTTTCATGCTCGACGCCAGCGCTGGTTTCATCAAGGACGGGCCGAAGAACCGCCTGCGCGAGCAGGACATCCATCGCATCGTCGACGCCTTCAGCAAGCAGGACAGCAGCGACCCGCGTTATGCGCGCATGGTCGGCTTTGACGAGATCGAAAAGAACGACTTCAACCTCAACCTGCCGCGCTACATCGACAGCCAGCGCAGTGAAGACAGGCAGGACATCGAGGGCCATCTCAAGGGCGGCATTCCGCTCGACGACATCGACGCCCTGCAGCCGTATTGGGACGTCTGCCCCGCGCTGCGTAGCGCCTTGTTCAAACCCAATCGCGATGGCTATGTCGATCTGGCGGTAAGCAAGGCCAGCATCAAGCCCAGCATCTACGGCCACCCGGAGTTTAGTCACTTCATCGCTGGCATGAACGCGTACTTTGCGCAGTGGCGCGATGCTGAAGCCGTGCGACTGAAGGCACTGGCACCCGGCCTGCATCCCAAGCAGCTGATCAATGAGCTGGCCGAGCGCCTGCTCGATCACTACCGCGGCCGACCGCTGATCGACGCCTACACCGTCTACCAGCACCTGATGGACTACTGGGCCAGCACCCTGCAGGACGATGCTTACCTGATCGCCAGTGACGGCTGGAAAGCCGAGCCCTATCGCGTCATCGAGACCGACAATAAAGGCAAACCGAAAGACAAGGGCTGGGCCTGCGATCTGCTGCCCAAGTCACTGCTCGTGGCGCGCGACTTTCCCGCCGAACAGACCGCCATCGACGCACTCGCCGTGGCGCTGGAAAGTCTGGCCGCGCAACTCAGCGAACTGGAAGACGAGCACGGTGGTGATGAAGGCGCTTTCGCCGAACTGGACAAGCTCAACAAGGCCAACGTCAGCGCGCGCCTGAAGGAGATCAAGGGCGACAAGGCCGCGAAGGACGAGGCCGCCGTGCTCAGCGCCTGGCTCAAGTTCAACACGCAGCAAGCCGAGCTGAAGCAGCAGCTGAAACAGGCCGAAGCCGCGCTGGATGCCAAGGCGCTGGCGCGCTATCCCACGCTCAGCGAGGACGAAATCAAGACGCGCGTGGTCGATGACAAATGGCTGGCGACCTTGGAAGCCGCCATCCACGGCGAAATGGATCGCGTCAGCCAGCGATTGACTGCACGCGTGAAAGAGCTGGCTGAGCGCTATGAGACGCCGCTACCGCAGGCGGTGAGTCGCGTGGCCGAGCTGGAGTCCAAGGTGAGCGGGCATTTGGAGAGGATGGGGTTTTCGTGGGTGTGAGGGAGCCAACATCGCGTTACCAACTTGGGCCGACCTACAAGCGGACCGACGTTGGAGTCATCCCGCATGAGTGGAGCGTTCGGTCGGTAGGCGATCTATTTCGACTGGTCAACGGCTGTGCGTTCAAGCCAGAAGATTGGAAGGACTCTGGCACACCAATAATCCGAATTCAGAACATCAACGATCCGGCCGCGTCATTCAATTATTCGCAGTTGCCGCCAGCTCAAAGAAATCGCGTCGAACAAGGTGATCTGCTCTTCGCGTGGTCCGGAACAATCGGAAGCTCGTTTGGCGCGCGGATATGGCGTGGTCCGTCAGGTGTGCTGAACCAGCACATATTCAAGGTCCATGTGGACGAACTACAAGTTTGTTTATCGTTCTCGTTGCTGGTCTTTGCCCGTGTTGAAGCAGACATTGCGAAGCAGGCTCACGGGTTCAAAGCGTCATTTGTTCATGTGAAGAAGGCCGATTTGATCAAGATTCGGCTGCCGGTCCCGCCGCTCAAAGAGCAGCACGTCATCGCCGAGGTGCTGTCCGATGCGGATGCGCTGATCGAATCGCTGGAACAGCTGCTCGCCAAGAAGCGCCAGATCAAGCAAGGCGCGATGCAGGAACTGCTCACCGGCAAGCGACGCCTGTCGGGATTCGTGGGTAATTGGAATCGGACGCCCTTGGCGAAGCTAGCAACCATTCAGCGCGGCGCTTCGCCGCGACCAATCGACAGCCCGATTTGGTTTGACAACAACTCCGCCGTTGGCTGGGTACGGATATCCGATGTAACCCAGTCCGATGTATACCTGACGCAGACTACCCAGCGATTGTCGGCGGAGGGAATACTGCGAAGTCGGCCGGTTCCAAACGGCAGTCTGATCATGAGTATTTGTGCGACGGTGGGTCGACCGGTTATCACAGCGATCAACGTTTGCATTCACGACGGATTTGTTGTTTTCGGTCAGCTTCGTATTGATCAAAAGTTCTTGTATTTCATGCTGGCGTCCATTGAGCCCGACTGGTCAAGCAGTGGTCAGACTGGTTCGCAGATGAACTTGAACACGCGGCTAATTGGGGCCACGGAGGTAAATGTTCCGCCCACATTCGAAGAACAAACCGCCATCGCCACCATCCTCTCCGACATGGACACTGAACTCGCCGCCCTCGAAACCCAGCTCAGCAAAGCCCGCCAGCTCAAGCAGGGCATGATGCAGGTGCTGCTGACCGGGCAGATTCGGCTGCCGCTGAACACCACCGCGTGAGATCGGGTCGAGCGGCCGCTGCTTGGCCAGCTTCACGCCGCGCAGCCGAGAAGGCTTCGCGCGCAGTAATTTCTCCAGAATGGCCACGGACTTGCCAGTATCAATCGCCGTCGAGCTTGCAATCGCGCGGATGATGGCAGCGCGGGATGGCGCTTTGAACTTGGGCGCTTTCGGTGTCATCAAGGCGCGTCGCAGTGTGTACCGTCAGATTACAAGCCTTGCTCCATGGGCTACGGGCTGCCCGTCACGACAGTGTGTCTGCGCAGGCGGGGCGCAGTCGCTTTGCAGATGATCCAGCGCCCGATTACAGATGTCGTGGCTCAGCCATTACAGATGTTATCTTTCACTAAGCTATGCAAGATACTGTCGCAAAAGCACTTATTGCTATACATTGCAGATGATGTTCAACCCAAGTTACAGATAACGCACGCCCATGGCGCACTTCGTCCACCACGATCTACGGCTGCTGGACCCGGCGTTCTCCTCGCCGCTGCTCGATGTGCTGACCGATCTGGAGCATCTACGAAGGCTTGAACTGCAGGGGACCACCCCGTTCCCGGTGTTTGCCCAGTTGAAGCAGGTGTTCCACTTGCTGGAGAGCCTGGCTTCGGCGCGAATCGAGGGCAACCACACCACGCTGGCCGACTACGTTGAGGCCAAGGTGTCTCCCGAGTTGCAGCGTACCGAGCAACTGCACGAAATCGACAACATCGACACCGCGATGGATGCCGTAGAGACCGCCGTCGAGCCGGGCACCGACATCACCGAGCATCTGCTGCGCGGACTGCATGCAACAACCGTTGAGGGGCTGAATCGCGAAGGCGACCGCACGCCCGGTGCTTATCGCCGCGGAGGCGTACAGATAGGCCAATCAGATCATCTGCCGCCGGAAGCACTGCAGGTGCCGCACCACATGGCCGAGTTGATCGCCTTCATCAACCGGCCCGACCCACCCAAGTACGACCTGATGAAGGTGGCCTTGGCGCATCATCGATTTGCTTGGATTCACCCCTTCAGCAATGGCAACGGCCGTGTGGTGCGCTTGCTGACTTACGCCATGCTGCTGAAGTACGGTTTTCGCGTCAGCATGCGGCAGGGTCAAGTAGGCCGTTTGCTCAACCCGGCGGCGGTGTTCTGCGCGGATCGAGACAAGTACTACGCGATGCTGGCCGAGGCCGACAGCGGTAGCGATGCCGGTCTGGAGGCTTGGTGCACCTATGTGCTCAGCGGCATCCGCGATGAGCTGAACAAGGTGGATCGGCTGGCCGACTATCAGCACCTGCAAAGCCACATTTTGCTGCCGGCCATCAACCACGCGCGCGAACGCCAGTTGATCACTGCCCAGGAAGCAGCCGTGCTTGCGGCCACCGTCAAGGTGGGCGTCATCAAGGCGGGTGATCTGGAAAGCGTCCTACCGGATTTCAACGCCAATCAACGGACGTATCAGATTCGCAAGCTGTTGGAGAGCGGAATGCTGCAGCCGATCAAACCCAACGCGCGCCAGTACTCGATTGGATTCAGCCATAACGTGCTGCTGCGCGGCGTGGTGCGCGCACTGACCGATCAAGGCTTCATCTCGCCCGCGCTTTCTTCACCGGGAGGCAGTCCCGCGTGAACGCCGTCGGCCAGCCTGAGCGTGCCACTCAGAACCGCGTCATCCGCCTGTTCTGCGAGCAGCTTGGCTACCGCTATCTGGGCGACTGGAGCGAGCGCACCGGCAACAGCAATGTTGAGGAATCCTTGCTCAGCGCATGGCTGAGCAAGCGTGGCGTGAGTGCAGCGCAGATCGCGGTCGCGTTGCACAAGTTGGGCGTTGAGGCGCGGCAGCATGGCCGTAGGTTGATGGCCAACAATCAGGCGGTGTACGGCCTGCTGCGCTATGGCGTGCCGGTGAAGATCGAGGCCGGCCGGGTGACCGAGACGGTGGCGCTGATCGACTGGGCGCAACCGGAGCGCAACGATTTCGCCATTGCCGAAGAGGTGACCCTGCGCGGCGGCCATGCGCGGCGGCCTGATCTGGTGCTGTATCTCAACGGCATCGCCATCGGCGTGATCGAGTTGAAGAACAGCCGGATCAGCGTCGGCGACGGCATCCGCCAAAACCTGTCCAATCAGCAGCCTGAGTTCAACGCGTGGTTCTTCAGCACGGTGCAGTTCGTGTTCGCCGGCAACGACTCCGAAGGCCTGCGCTACGGCTCGATCGGCACTGAGGAGAAGATGTTCCTCAGCTGGAAGGAGGATGTTGAGGACAACAGCGACTGCAAGCTCGACAAGTACCTGAAGAAGCTGTGTCGCAAAGATCGCCTGCTCGAACTGATGCACGACTTCGTGCTGTTCGATGGCGGCGTCAAGAAGTTGCCGCGCGTGCATCAGTACTTCGGCATCAAGGCCGCGCAAGCGCACGTGCAGCAGAAGCGCGGCGGGATCATCTGGCACACCCAGGGCAGCGGGAAGAGCATCGTGATGGTGCTGCTGGCCAAGTGGGTTCTCGAAAACCATCCGCACGCGCGGATCGCCGTCATCACCGACCGCGACGAGCTGGACAAGCAGATTGCGCGGGTCTTCCAGGCGTCTGGCGAGGCGATCCATCGCAGCCGCAGCGGCCGCGATCTGATGACGCAGCTGGGCCAGGCCACACCGCGCCTGCTGTGTTCGCTGGTGCACAAGTTCGGCGCGCAGGCGCGCGGACGCGATCAGCGCGCATTCGAGGCGTTCATTCAGGAGCTGGAAGTTCAGCCCTCAGCGACCGTGGGCGAGCTGTTCGTATTTGTCGACGAATGCCATCGCACGCAAAGCGGGCGCATGCACAAGGTAATGAAGGCGCTGCTGCCGAATGCGGTGTTCATCGGCTTCACCGGCACACCGCTGCTGAAGCAGGACGCGCAGACCAGTCTGGAAGTGTTCGGCGGCTATATCCACACCTACAAGTTCGGCGAAGCGGTGGAAGATCAGGTTGTGCTGGACCTGGTCTATGAGGCGCGAGACATCGATCAACGCCTGACATCGCAAACGAAGATCGATGAGTGGTTCGACGCCAAGACGCGCGCGCTGAACGATTGGCAAAAGGCCGAGCTACGCGCGCAGTGGGGCACGATGCAGCGCGTGTTGAGCTCCCGTTCGCGCATGGAGCGCGTGGTGGCCGACATCGTGTTCGACTTCAGCGTGAAGCCGCGCCTGTCGAGCGAGCGCGGCAATGCGATTCTGGTGGCAGCCAGCATTTTCGAGGCCTGTCGCTACTACAGCTTGTTCAATCAAACGCCGCTGAAGGGCCGCTGTGCACTGATCACCTCCTGCGACCCGCAGGCCGGTGACGTGACGCTGGAGGAAACGGGTGCCAATAGCGAGACCGACAAGCAGATCATCTACAGCACCTACGCCGAAATGCTGAAGGATGTCGCGGGAGCGCCGGGGATGAGCAGGACCGAGGCATTCGAGGAACGCGCCAAGGCGCGCTTCATCGATGAGCCGGCGCACATGAAGCTCCTGATCGTGGTCGACAAGCTGCTGACGGGCTTTGATGCACCGGCGTGCAGCGTGCTCTACATCGACAAGTCAATGAGGGACCACGGACTGTTTCAGGCGATCTGCCGCACCAACCGACTGGATGGCGACGACAAGCAGTTCGGCGTCATCGTCGACTACAAGGACCTGTTCAAGAAGGTCGAGAAAGCCATCGCCGTGTACAGCTCGGAGCTGGATCACAGCGCTGCCGGCGGCGATCCGCAGGTGTTGCTGCAGGATCGCCTGTGCAAGGGCCGCGAGCGACTGGACGCCGCTTTGGAGCACCTGCATCTGCTCTGCGAACCGGTGCTGCCGCCCGCGGGTGAGCTGGAGCACATTCGCTACTTCTGCGGCAATACGGAAATCGCCAGTGATCTGAAGCAGCGCGAGCCGCAGCGTGCCGCGCTGTACAAGGCGACCGTGGTCCTGATCCGCGCCTACGCCAACGTGAGCGACGAGTTGGAGGCGGCGGGCTACGCGGCAGCCGACGTCGAGCGTATTCAAGGGCGGGTGAAGCATTACGTCAGCGTTCGCGAAGTGGTGCGGCTGGCGAGCGGCGAAAGTCTGGACCTGAAGGCCTACGAGGCCGATATGCGGCACCTGCTCGATACCTATGTGCGGGCGGATGAGCCGCGAAAGATTTCCCCGTTCGACAACATCGGCTTGCTGGACTTGATCGTCAGGACCGGCATCGCCGATGCCATCGCCCAGCGACTCGGCGGAATGCGCGGCAATCGGGAAGCGATTGCCGAGACCATCGAGAACAATGTCCGCAGCCGCATCCTGCGGGAGCAGATCAACGACCCGGCCTTTTTCGATCGCATGTCGCGCCTGCTGGACGAGATCATTCAACTGCGTCGGGCCAAGGCCATCGAGTACGAGGACTACCTGCGGCGAGTGGCCGACATGCTGGCGCAGGTGCAAGCGGGCCATGCCGGAAGTTTGCCGCCGGCACTGGATTCGCCGGGCAAGCGGGCGCTGTTCAATAATCTGCGCGTCACTGATCGGCGGCCCGATGATCGGCACCAAGCCGAAGCGCCTTCGCCTCACTACGTTGACCCTCGCCTGCACTTGACCGTCCTGCTTGACGAGGCCATCAAGCGCGAGCGACCCAATGCGTGGCGCGGCGTGATGGCCAAGGAAAATGTGATCAAGCGGGCCATGTACGAGGTGCTGCCGGATGAAGCGGAGGTCGAGCGCTTGTTTCTGATCGTCTATCAGCACGCCGAATATTGATGAACGCACAGATTCGCGTTGCCGAACTGCAGCTGGATGTCGTGCGCAAGCGCATCAAGCACCTGCACCTCAGCGTGCTGCCGCCGTCAGGCCAGGTGCGGGTCGCCGCCCCTCAGCACATGAGCCTTGAAGCCATCCGCCTGTTCGCGATTGGCCAGCTGGACTGGATTCGCCGCCAGCAGCGCAAGCTTCTGGCCCAGGTGCGGGAAGCGCCGCGCGAGTATCTGGATCGCGAGAGCCACTATGTCTGGGGTCGCCGCTACCTGCTCAAGATCATCGAGCGCGACGGCACGCCATCGATCGACCTGGGGCCTCGCCAACTTCGTTTGCAGCTGCGTCCGGGCGCCGCGACGGCCGAGCGCCAGCGCCTGCTGGAGCGTTGGTATCGCGAGCAGATTCGGCAGGCGATCCCAGAGCTGCTTGCCAAATGGCAGCCACGCATCGGTGCTGAAGCCTCCACCATCTTCGTGCGACGCATGAAAACCAAGTGGGGGAGCTGTAACCCGACAACGCGAACGATCCAACTGAATACCGAACTGGCCAAGAAGCCGCCGGCCTGCCTGGAATACGTCCTCGCGCATGAGCTGGCCCATTTGCTGGAGCCGACACACGGCAGCCGGTTCGTCGCGCTGCTGGATGCCGCGATGCCCACCTGGCGAGCGGTGCGCGATCAGTTGAATGCCTTGCCGTTGGGCGGTGCCCACTGGCCGCCTGCAATCGTGGATGCAGCCGGACCATGCCAAGTCAGCCTAGCGACATGAGCTCCGTTACGAGGAGGCTGGAGCGACAGGATCGCGAATTCGCCTCAGTACCCCACCGCATTCAACTCGGCATGCACGGCTTGGTGGCGCGTAACCATCGCCGCTGAGGGCGGCTTGCCGAGCAGGCTCACGATGACGACGGCAACCGAGGCGAACAGCACGCCGGGTACCATTTCGTAAAGGGCGCTGCCGGTCTGTTTCCACAGCAACACGGTCACCGCGCCAACGACCATTCCGGCCAACGCGCCATTACGGGTCATGCGCTGCCAGAACAGCGAGAACAGCACCACGGGGCCAAAGGCAGCGCCAAAACCCGCCCACGCATAACTCACCAAGCCCAGCACGCGGCTCTCGGGATCGTAGGCGATCAGGATTGCCAGCAAGGCAATCGCCAGCACCATCGACCGGCCAAACCAGACCAGCTCGCGTTGGCTCGCTTTCGGCCGAACGAAGCCGCGATAGAAGTCCTCGGTCAGCGCGCTGGAACACACCAGCAATTGGCAAGACAGCGTGCTCATGATCGCGGCGAGAATGGCTGACAGCAGCACGCCGGCGACCCACGGGTTGAACAGCAGGGTCGACAGAGAAATGAAAACACGTTCTGGATTCTCGCTGACCATCGCGCCTTGTTCGGGATGGGCGGCAAAGTAGGCGATGCCGAAGAAACCCACCGCCATCGCGCCGAACAGGCACAACACCATCCACAGCATGCCGATCCGGCGCGCCTTCGGAATGGTTTGCAGACTGTCGGCTGCCATGAAGCGGGCAAGCACGTGTGGCTGCCCGAAGTAGCCAAGCCCCCACGCCATCGTCGAGATGATTCCGATCACGCCACCCGCCCCGATCCAGTTCAGGCGTGTCGGATCGGTCAACTCGATCAGGGCCAGACTGGGCTGCAATCCACCGTTGCTCAGAATGACCACGATCGGGGTCAGCACCAACGCGAAAATCATCAGCGTGGCCTGTACGGTGTCGGTCCAGCTCACCGCCAGGAAACCGCCGATCAAGGTGTACAGAATCGTCGCAGCCGCACCCACCCACAGCGCCGTGGCGTAGGGCACGCCAAACACACTCTCGAACAGGCGCGCACCGGCGACGATGCCGCTGGCGCAGTAGATCGCGAAGAAGACCAGGATCACCAAGGCCGACAAGATGCGCAGCAGGCGGCTGCGGTCCTCGAAGCGGTGGGTGAAATAGTCCGGCAAGGTCAGCGCGTTCTCGGTGCGTTCGGTGTACACACGCAGTGGCCCGGCGACGTATTTCCAGTTGCACCACGCACCGATGATCAGGCCGATGGCGATCCACGATTCCGACAGTCCGGACAGATACAGCGCGCCCGGCAAACCCAGCAAGAGCCAGCCACTCATGTCGGAGGCACCGGCCGACAGCGCCGTGACCACGCTTCCCAGTGAACGCCCGCCGAGGATGTAATCGTCGAAACTCCTGGTCTTGCGCCACGCCCACACACCAATCCCGATCATCGCGACCAGGTACAGCGAAAAGGTGACTAACAGGGGCGTGCTGAGGGACATGGCAGTGAGGGTCTCGAGGATGGAAGGCACACAGGCGTCAGCGGCAGAGTACGCGCCGCGACTGGACTGTCAATTGATGAACTGTCGCGGGCTTGATTGCGCACTAGGGTGCGTCACGGACGCACCCGCAACAGGTTCACCTCAAGGCCCGTGCCTACGACACCCCCCCAACCTGGCACCGAGGATTCATGAT
>JBQTGY010000143.1:0-9463 GCA_052390415.1 Pseudomarimonas sp.
TCTTTGCGGCCATCGCTGCGTTGCGCCTCGCCGCAATGGGCCCACCATTCCGACTCGGCGCGCCTTGCGCTGGCCGCAAATCCGCTGCGTGATCACTCGCGCCCCCTCATGAAATGTCCGGGCTAGCGAATGATGGCGATGCCCAGCGACTGAGCGGGTGCGATGGTCTCGCCGCTTGGCTTGCAGGGCTCAATGCCTGCAACGGTCGTCGCTTGCTGCAATTCGTACGTGAATGTCGGGAAGGCCAGGTCGGTGACCCAGACGACCACACCCGCGATAGGCGAAGCGCAATCGTTGCGGCTCGTCGCTCTCGGCGCCGCCAAGGGTGACCTCCACCTTGAGTTCGGCATCGATGAATTGCCCCAGACCCAGCAGCCACAGCGGTTGTCTTGCTTCATCCGTTGTTGCCGAGAAAATCATGATCTGCGGCTCCGCCAGCTGCGGGCTCGGAATCACATTCACCGCGTATCCGCGCCCCCGGAGTAGCAGGATCGAACCACGTGCCAGACACGGACGCATGCGGCGTCTCGCCCACTCGGTCGCTGGGTGATGTGCAGCCGGCCATAGCTCGTGGTGTTGACCGTGACCTTGGCTCCGGCTCAGCTCGCACTTTTATGGGAGCGAGTGCGCGTTCATGCAAGACTGCACCTTAGTTCACTGCGAGTGACCCTCATGCAAAAGTCGGGATGGCTGCTGCTGGTCACGCTGGCATCGCCTGAGGTCTATGCCGGCGAATACATCGCGACGACGGCCAATGGTGAGCCGGGCCTGGGCTCGGCCAGCTTGTCGGCATGCACGTTCACTGGCAGCGGCGCGGCGCGGTTCAGCGTGTTGTCCAACAACCTGAACTTCAGTTCCGCCGGCACCCAGAGCTTGAGTATTGGCTGCGATTATCCGAGCGCGGATGCGCTGGCAACTCTGACCTGCACCGAGATTGACGCCGATAGCCCCGCGCCGGGCGTCCAGCGCGCCTTCCACTTGCGCTGTCCGGCGGCACCACCACCACCCATTTCTCTTGATTTGAGCTACCAACCGCTGTCCGGAACGTTGATCACCTTTGCCGAAGGCCAGGTTCCCAACACGCCGGCACCGCCGCGCACCATCGCGATCCGTGCCTTTGGCAACACGGGCACAGCAAGCGTGTCGGCTTGCACCCTCAGCGGCAGTGGCGCGGATCGTTTCAGTGTGTCGCCCACTGGCTTGGATTTCTCCAGTCCCGGGATTTGGTCCGGTCAGATGTGCCAACACGCCTCGCCAATCACAGTCCATCGAGGCGATGACTTGCTCGGCCATCGGATGCGGTGAGCCGCTCTGTTTGAGATAGGCGCCGTAGAACGGCTCGTCGCTGACCGAGGTGTCGGCACGACTACCGAAACTGCGCATCATCGCGGTCGAGATGTTGCGCGGCCCCGACCACATGGCGATGCGGATGGTCACCGCAATTCGCGATCAATGCATTCACGCTCGATTCGCGCGCGATACAGATTCTGCAGTCGCTCAACCATCGGCCCACGCGCCGCGCTCAACTGACGACCGTCAACTTCGGTGACCGGTGCAACCCCGGCGAACGTTCCGGTGACGAATGCTTCGTCGGCACCGTACACGTCCGACAACGAGAAGTTCTTCTCTCGCGCAGGAATCCCGTTGTCGCGACACAGTTCCAACACCACCCCACGCGTGATTCCGTCGAGACAATAATCGCCGGATGAGGTCCACACTTCTCCGCGCCGCACGATGAAGAAGTGGGTGGAGTTGCAGGTCGCCACAAAACCGTGCGGATCCAGCATCAGTGCCTCGTCAAAGCCCGCCTTGGTCGCCTGGATACAGGCAGTGATGCAGTTGAGTTTGGAGTGCGAGTTGAGCTTGGGGTCTTGCACTGCCGGATCGCCCCGGCGCACGTGCACGGTGAACAGGCGCAGCCCGCGAGTGGCGCTATCGGGCAATGGTTGTTTGTATTCGGCGATGATGACCACGGTGGCCGGCGAAATTACCACGCGCGGATCCTGATACGGCGTCGAGCGAATGCCGCGCGTCACCATCAGTCGGATGTGGCAGCCTTCGTACATTTCATTGGCGCTGAGCGTTTCATAAAGCCGCTCGCTCAATGCAACGCGTGAAACGCCAATGTCCATGTCGATGGCTTTGGCGCCGGCATAAAGGCGATCCAGATGGCGATCCAGAAATGCGATCTTGCCGGCGTGCACACGCAGCCCTTCCCACACGCCATCACCGAGCATGAAGCCGGAGTCGAACACGGACACCATCGCCCGGTCGCGATCAAACAGCTCACCGTTGACGTTGATCTTGATCGTCGCGTTGCGCGGATCGGCAACGTAGTGGTGAGTGCCTTGAGCCATGAGTCTGCGCGGCCGAGAGTGGAGTGAAGGAGCCTACTTCAACAGCTTGCGATGCGAGTGCACCGACATCACGATGCCGAATCCGGCCAACAGCGTCACCGCCGAGGTGCCACCGTAACTGAGCAAGGGCATCGGCACGCCAACGACCGGCAACAAGCCAGACACCATGCCGGCATTGACGATGACGTAGACCAGAAAGGTCAAGCCGAGCGCTCCTGCGACCAAGCGGGCGAACACATCGCGCGCCTCGGCAGCAATCCACAAGGTGCGTGCTGCTATCAGCAAACACAGTGTGAGCAGACAGAGCATGCCGATCAATCCAAATTCCTCGGCGAACACCGCGACGATGAAATCGGTGGTGTGTTCGGGCAGAAAGTCGAGTCGGGACTGCGTGCCTTCGCCCCAGCCCTTGCCAAACAGGCCGCCGGAACCGACGGCAATCTTTGATTGAATGATGTTCCAACCGCTGCCCAAGCGATCGGCTTCCGGATCAAGAAAGGTGATCAGCCGGGCACGTTGATATTCCCGCAGGCCGTACCAACCAAAGGGCGCGATCAGCATCGCCAGAGTGCCCAGAAAGGCCACTCGCCACCACGCAATGCCCGCCAGGAAAATCACGAACACCCCGCTTGCCGCGACCAACAAAGCCGTGCCCAGATCGGGTTGGATCGCGATCAGCGCGGTGGGTATGCCTACAAACACGGCGCAGACCGACAAGGCCACCCAACCTGGCGCTCGCGTTTCGCGATGCAGGTACGCGGCCACCATCATCGGCACGGTGAGCTTGAGCAACTCGGCCGGCTGCAGAAAGAAAAAGCCCAGATCCAGCCAGTGGCGACCGCTGCGCCCGGTGCCGAGTACTGGCACCACCAACAACAAGGTCAGGCTGGCGGCATACAACCAAGGTGTCCAGATCCGCAGTTGCAGCGGCGGCACTCGCGAAATCAGCCAAAGCGCCGCCAAGCCAGCACCCACGCGCGCGCCTTGCGACACCACCAAGGGCACGCCGCCAGCGGCGCTGTACAAAATCAACAGCCCCGCTGCCAACAACAATATCAAGCCCAGCAGCAGGGGCACATCGACACGCGGCGCCAACAGGCGCTTCGCCAGGTCGAAGGTGATCGAGCCGATGTTCATCTCGATTTACCGCGCAGCAGCCATGCGTCCATGATTCTTCGTGCTACCGGCGCGGCAGCGCGGGAACCGGATCCGCCGGACTCCACCACCACGGCAACCGCAATGGTCGGCGCATCGGCAGGCGCAAACGCCACGAACAAAGCGCGGTTGCGCAGATGGAATGGCAAGCTCTCAAGATCCACTGCGACTTCGCCCGTTCGTCCTACTCGCTGCGCGGTGCCGGTTTTTCCGGCGATCAAGTAGGCCGAGTCGACGGCAGCGGCCCGCGCCGTGCCGGTAGGCCCATGCATCACCGCGATCATGCCTTCGACAACGGCGTCTCGCATGCGCGGATCGGACACCGCAACCCCAACCCGAGGGCGTGTCGGCTCATCCATGACGGCCGCATCAAATCCACGTTGCGTGGAGCGCAACATGCGTGGTGGGAAGCCACTGCCACCCACCGCGAGCAACGAGGTTGCCTGGGCAAGTTGCAATGGCGTCGTCACCCAGAAGCCTTGCCCAATGCCGGCAATCACGGTTTCGCCGGGATACCAGGTCACTCCCTGAGTGGCTCGCTTCCATTCGCGCGAGGGCAGCACGCCGGCCGCATCTCCGCCGAGATCAATGCCGGTGGGCGAGCCGAATCCGAATCGCTGCATGTAGACACTCATGCGATCGATACCCACATCGACAGCGGCCGAGTAGAAGTAGGTATTGACGGACTGGGCCAGCGATTCACGCAAATCGACATAGCCGTGCCCGCCCTTGCGCCAATCGCGATATTCGCGCGCCTGCCCGGGCAGGCGATAGGCGCCTGTCGACAGCACTCGATCTTCGGCTTTGCGCACGCCCAGCTCAAGCGCCGCCAACGCCACAAACGGCTTGATCGTGGAACCTGGCTCGTAGCCACCGTTGACTGCGCGATTGAACAGCGGTCGCGACTCCGAACGGAGCAAGGCGGCGTAATCTTCGCGACCGATTCCATTGACGAAAGGATTGGGGTCATAGCCAGGCAAACTGACGAGAGCCAGCACATCCCCATTGCGGGGGTCGATCGCCACTGCCGCGCCATGCTGGCCCTCGAAGGCCGCTGCGGTCGCCTGTTGCAGTTCGGCATCGACTGACAAATAGAGATGTTCACCCGACGACGCTGGGGTCCGTTCGAGAACGCGCAGGGTTCTGCCTTCGGCATTCACTTCGACGTGCTCAAAGCCAATTTCGCCGTGCAGGCGATCTTCGTAATGGCGTTCGATGCCGGACTTGCCGATGTGCGTAGAGCCGCTGTAACGCGCCGGATCGAGCGTTGCGGCGTCTCCAGCATCGATACGTGCCACGTAGCCGATGACGTGACCGAATAGATCGCCGTAGGGGTAGCGTCGCGTCAGGTAGGGCACGACATCGACGCCGCTGAAGCGGTGCCGATTGACCGCAAACCGTGCGACCTCAGCCTCACTCATGCGGAACTTCAAGGGCACCGACTGAAATCGCCGCTCGCCCTTCCAACTGGCTCGAAAGCGCACCAACTCGTCCTCGGAAATCGGCAGCATCCGAGCCAGACCGCGCAGCGTTTCTTCCAGGTCAGTCACTTGCTCCCGAATCAGTTCTAGGCGATAGGCAGGCACGTTGTCAGCAAGCAGACGGCCGCCGCGGTCGTAGATCAAACCCCGCGCCGGGACAATGGGTCGTAGCTTGATGCGATTGTCGTCGGACCGCGTCAGGTACTCCTCGTGCTGAACGATTTGCAGCCAGGCGAATCGGCTTCCCAACACTGCAACGGCCAGCGCGGCCAACAGGAACGCCACCAGCGCGCGGCGTCTGAACATTGCGTGCTCGGCGACGGCGTCACGCAGAACCCTTGGCCGACGCGACATAGCCATCACGGATCAGATGTCGCGGGCGCGAAGGCGCAGCCGCAATCCATCCAGGAGCAGAAACAACCAAGGCCACAACAGTGTTCCTACTGCCGGGGACAACCAGAACGACAGCGGTGGAAAGCCCTCGCCACTGAAAGCGCGGATGCCCAACGTGACCACCCGATCGTTGAACAACAGCGCGAACACCGCCACGGCTTGCTGCGACAAAGGGAAGAATCGCAATCGCGCGCGAAAGCGCAGCACCAGAAACGCGATGATGGTCAATCGCAGCGCTTGTTCACCCATCAGGGTCCCGAAGACGATGTCTGCGGCCAGGCCGATCAAGAAGGCAGTACCAAGGCCGGCGCGTTCCGGCGCCTCCAGCAGCCAATAGATCAGCACCAATGCGATCCAATATGGCTTTGCAGCAAGCAAGATCACCGGAAGCGGCATCAGCCCCAGCAAGAGCGAGGCGACTATGCTGAGGAAAAACAGACCAGGAGTGGGCCGCAATCGACTCATGGGCGAGCATCCACCGGGGCGGCGTCAGCTCCCGAAGGACCATTCAACGAATCGGTAACCCCTTCTTCGGACGGCGTCGGCAGTGCCGGCGGCCCCATCTCCAGAAGCGCATCGACGGGATGGTCCCAAACCAGCAGAACTTCGCCGCTGCGATCCAATGCCGCCACAGGTCGCGCCTCGGCCAAACCAAAAAGACGCGTTTCGTCCGGCTGCAGGCGGGTGATGTGCGCTACCAGCAGGCCGGCCGGAAAACCACCGCCCATCCCGGATGTGATCAACAGGTCACCGACGCGAATATCGGCACTTTGTGGAATATTTGGGATGACCAGTCGATCCAGCTCGCCGGTCCCAAACGCAATCGTACGTAGCCCCGAGCGTTGCACTTGCACCGGCACCGCATGGCTGGGGTCTGAAATGAGAATCGCATTCGCACGCAACGGCGTCACGTGCGTCACTTGGCCAACCAGACCTGAACCATCAATGATGGCAAGACCACTGCGAACCCCCTCGCGACCACCGCGATCAAGCACGATGCGATGTCGGAAGGGATCCAGATCGATGTCGGCCAAGGACGCCAACTGGACTTGCAATTGCAGACCCCGTGTTCCACCCATCAGGTGACGCAGACGCTCGTTTTCGCGCTGCACTGCATCCAGGCGGCTCAGTTGTGCCTGCGCCAACAACAATTCCGAGCGCAGTGCATCACGTTGCGCCGTCAAATTTTGCCGGTCCACCATCGCATCGCGCAGAGCGGAAGCAGCTACTCCGGGTGATGAGGCTACTCGGTACAGCGGTTCATTGAGGAGACCCAACCAGCCACGGATCTGCTGTAGGTAGCTGCCTCGGTAGTCCGCCACCATCAAGAACACGGCCACCATCAAGTAACCAAGCAATCGCAGGGCGCCGGCACCGCCCTCGGCAAACAGCGGACTGCTGGAGTTGCCGGAATAGGCCACCGTGAAGAATCCCCGATCGCCCGCCTGACGTTATTCCGGTGCGAAAAAGTCGTTGCCGTGCATGTCGATCAACTCAAGCGCCCGACCGCCACCCCGCGCTACGCAGGTCAAGGGATCGTCAGCAACGTGCACATGCAGCCCCGTTTCCTCCGAAATCAACTTGTCGAGGTCACGCAATAGTGCGCCACCGCCCGTCAGTACGATTCCGCGGTCATACACGTCGGCACACAATTCAGGCGGAGTTTGCTCAAGCGCACCGCGGACCGCGCTGACAATACCGGACAGCGGCTCGTGCAGCGCTTCCAAAACTTCATTCGAATTGATGGTGAAGTTGCGGGGAACGCCTTCTGCCAAATTGCGGCCAGAAACCTCGATCTCGACGACCTCAGCCTGCGGAAATGCGCAGCCAGCCTCGATCTTGATGCGCTCGGCCGTGGTCTCACCGATCAACGTTCCGTGATTTCGCCGCACGTAGTTGATGATGGCTTCATCAAACCGATCACCGCCGATACGCACCGACTGCGAATAGACGATGCCGTTCAACGAAATCACCGCAACTTCGGAAGTACCGCCTCCCACGTCAAGCACCATTGAGCCGCGCGCCTCGTGAATCGGTATGCCTGCGCCAATTGCCGCAGCCATCGGCTCTTCGATCAGGAACACCTCACGCGCGCCCGCCTCCTCTGCCGACTCCTTGATCGCCCGACGCTCGACCGACGTGCTACCACATGGCACGCAAATCAAAACACGCGGACTGGGGCGCAAGAACCGCGAACGATGCACTTTCCTAATGAAATGCTTGAGCATCTCTTCGGTTGTGGTGAAGTCTGCGATGACGCCGTCCTTCATCGGTCGAATAGTGGTGATGTTGCCCGGCGTACGCCCCAACATGCGTTTGGCCTCGGCACCAACGGCGGCGACCGATTTGGTCGAGCCTGACCTACGGTCGTGACGGATTGCGACAACCGATGGCTCGTTGAGAACGATACCTTGACCGCGCACATAGATCAGCGTGTTGGCAGTGCCCAAATCGATGGACAAATCGTTGGAAAACAGACCGCGCAGACTCTTGAGCATCGTCGGGAAAGAAGCGCCATTGGGAGTTGGAAAAGCTGGCTAGCATAGCAAGCCCTGACCCAACACAACAATCTGAAAGGCTGGGCTTCCATCAAAGTTGCCACCAAATGGATCCAATTTGAGCGGAATCTGCGCTTAGCCTTCGCGCCCGGTTACCATGCAGGGTCGCGGCCACCCGGCCGCTCCCGGCAGAGTCTTTGCCGCTTCCACTTAATTTCTGGAGTGCTGATGTCAGCGCTGATTTGCGGCTCGCTTGCCTACGACACCATCATGGTCTTTCAGGACCGATTCAAGAACCACATCCTGCCAGACAAAGTACACATCTTGAATGTGTCATTTCTCGTCCCGAACATGCGCCGCGAGTTTGGCGGTTGCGCCGGAAACATAGCCTACAATCTCAAACTCCTGGGTGGCGAACCGATTCCCATGGCGACCGTGGGTCAGGATTTCGCACCCTATCGAGAACACTTTTTGGCCTGTGGCATCCGTCTCGATCAAGTCAAAGAGCTTGCAGACCTCTATACCGCTCAAGCTTTCATCACCACCGACCTTGACGACAATCAAATCACTGCGTTCCATCCGGGCGCAATGATGCGTTCCTATGAGAACAATGTCAGAGATGTGGCCGGGGTGAAATTCGGAATTGTTGGCCCAGATGGTTACGAGGCCATGTTGCAAAACTCGGAGCAGTTCGCTGAGGCCGGCATCCCCTTTATTTTCGACCCCGGCCAAGCCATGCCGCTGTACAGCGGCGCGGAGCTCACCAGAATGATTGAGCAGGCGACTTATGTCACCGTCAATGATTACGAATCCAATCTGCTGCAGGAAAAGACCGGGCTCGACACACGGGCAATCGCTGATCGGGTGCAGGCCTACTTGATTACTCGAGGTCCACAAGGCTCGGAAGTACACACAAAAGACGGTGTTCTGGATATCCCTGTCGCCAAGGCTCGCCGCGTCGTTGACCCCACGGGATGCGGCGACGCCTATCGGGCCGGTTTGATTTTCGGATGGATGAATGACATGGACATGCCGACAACCGGACGCATGGCCTCGCTCATGGGTGCGCTAAAAATCGAGAGTATCGGACCGCAGAATCAGCAGTTCGACTTCTCGAGCTTTGCGGCTGACTTCAGGGAGCAGTTCGGATATTCACTTGGTTAATCGACCGGCTCGGCGTTTGCCACCGCCGAGCCCAGCAACTAGCCGTTTTCGGGATGGCAGTCTGCTTCAATGACGCAAAGTCTCGCTCCAGCTCGCAACCGAGATGCGTGGTCGCTATACAACCGATCGGATCGGTTCTTCACGCCTTTACTGGCCCGACCTTTCCGATAATAGATCCGCGCTTTCTCGGTACAACGAATCTGGCCGGTTTGGCCAATTCAAGGCTGAGACCAGGTTATTCGGTGAGAACTAGGAAATCGGATTTTTCCGTCTTGCCTATCATTCACCCAAAAGAAAACCCTCCAGATTACTCTGGAGGGTTTGGGATGAAGCCCCTGGCGATGACCTACTCTTGCATGGGCGAACCACACTACCATCGGCGCGTGTGCGTTTCACTTCCGAGTTCGGGATGGGA
>JBQTGY010000144.1:0-12382 GCA_052390415.1 Pseudomarimonas sp.
GAGACACTCGGCAAGTGGCATTTCTGGCTTTCCACCATCTTCGTCAATTTGCTGTTCTTCCCCCAGCATTTCCTTGGGCTTGCTGGCATGCCGCGACGCATTCCGGATTACAACGTTGTCTTCGCCGATTTCAACATGTGGTCATCGATCGGTGGCTTTGGCTTCGGGCTGTCGCAGCTGTTGTTTGCCTACATCGTGTTCAAGGCCATGCGCAGCGGTGTCGCGGCGACTGCGGGTGTTTGGGAAGGCGCCAAAGGTCTGGAGTGGACGGTGCCGTCGCCTGCTCCGCACCACACCTTCACCGTGCCGCCCAAGATCGACGACAGCATGCTCGCGCACGGCGACATCACGCATTGATGGCTGAGTGAGGCAGGGCGAACGCATGGCCAATTCAACCGAAGATTCAGGCCGAACTGGCGCACGCCGAACCGCGATTACTTTCGGACTGATCGCGGTGGCGATCTATGTCGCCTTCATCCTTTCCGGGGTAGCGGGCCGTTGAGCGCGCACGCATGAGCCCCACAGTCGATCCGCGGCCCTCCGATCATCGACGCGTCTTGCGGCGGGCAGCGTGGACCTGCCTTGCTGCGTTCGGCTTTGCTTTCGCGCTTGTACCCATGTATCGCATCGCTTGCGAGCAGGTGTTCGGGATCAAACTGGATGGATCGCCGATCGATACCGCGCAAGCGGCAAACGTCAAGGTCGACCTGAGCCGCAAGGTCACAGTCGAGTTCGACACCACCGTCAATTCAAAATTGCCGTGGAGTTTTCGCGCCAACAAGATCTCGATGCAGGTGCATCCTGGTGAGCTCAATGAAGCGATGTTTGTCGCGCGCAACGACTCGAATGCTCCGGTCGTTGGCCAAGCCGTGCCATCGGTGGCGCCCAGTTCGGCGTCCATCTATTTCAACAAGACCGAGTGTTTCTGTTTCACCGAGCAGTTGCTTGCCGCCGGCGAAGCGCGCGAGATGCCGGTGCGGTTCGTGATTGACCCCAACCTTCCGGCGAGTGTGCAAACGCTCACTCTGTCCTACACGTTCTACAATAACGACCTTGCCACCGCGAGGCTGGTCGCCGAGCAACGCTAAGCGTCGCCAGCGTATATTTGATACCAACCGCGACAACCACCATCACCGCGCTTCAATGGGAATTGCCATGGCCGCAGCCAGCCACGACGCCAACATCTACTACGTGCCGCACAGCAGCCACTGGCCGCTGGTGGGGTCGGTCGGCTTGTTCACCTTGTTGCTCGGCGTCGCAAACGGAATGAATGGCAATAGCTGGGGTTACCCCGTCAGCTGGGTAGGCGCGGCCATCCTGGTCTTCATGTTGTTTGGTTGGTTCGGCAATGTGATCGGTGAGTCGGTACGTGGAATGTACAACCGTCAGGTCGACGTCTCATTTCGCATGGGAATGATCTGGTTCATTTTTTCAGAAGTGATGTTCTTCGCCGCCTTCTTCGGCGCCCTGTTCTACGCCCGCATGTTCGCGATTCCGTGGCTCGGCGGCGATGGTGACGGGATGGCGACCAACAGTCTGCTGTGGACCGGCTTTGAAGCCGCTTGGCCGACCAATGGTCCGGCTGATGTTGGTGGCGATTTCAAGACCATTCCGGCGTGGGATATCCCTCTACTGAACACGCTGCTGCTGCTCAGCTCAGGCGTCACCATCACCATTGCTCATCACGCCCTGCGTGCCGGAAAGCGTGCTTCCTTGCTGTTCTGGTTGGCGGCGACAGTAGTGCTGGGTGCGGTGTTTCTGTTTTATCAGGCGGAGGAATACATCCACGCCTACAGCGACCTGAATCTGACCCTGGGATCAGGCATCTACGGCTCGACCTTCTTCATGTTGACCGGCTTTCACGGCATGCACGTGACGCTCGGCGCGATCATGTTGACGGTCATCTGGTTCCGCTGTGCCAAGGGCCACTTCAGCAAGGATCATCACTTCGGATTCGAAGCGGTGGCGTGGTACTGGCACTTTGTGGACGTGGTCTGGCTGGGTCTGTTCTTGTTTGTCTACGTGCTTTAGGGGCTTGGGATCGCGTTAGCGGCGGAAGCAACTCGAGTTTCGACTCGACGGAAGGCACGATGCGATGACCTCGCACCGCGGCATCGTGAGTTGTTCGCTCCTGCGCATATCACTTCCAAAAGCGCCCTCGCTGAGCTCTGACTAACGACCGACGCCATGCGGCTCGATGACTCCGGTCGCCATCCCCAGTATCACCAACAGAATCAGCCCGACCGATAGCGCGATCCGTCGGGTGAGCGCGTTGACCGTGCGATCGGTGCCTCCTTTGTCGGTGAGCATGTAGAACAAGCCCGCCCCCAAGTTGTAAACGATGATCGCGAGGAAGGCGATGATGATCAGTTTTTGCAACATGGCGGGCCTCGCGCAGATCAGCTTCCGTGAAGTATCGCAAGTTGCTCGCCGTAACGCGTCACGGTGCCGTCAAGAGCCTGGCCCGGGGATTTGCGCGCAAGAATTCCGCAAGCAAGAGTTACATCCTTCGGTTTCGGATCGGACCCGCCCAACTCCGCTCGTCTCAATTCAGGGTGGCTGACTGATGCGGTTGCCACTGCATTGGCTGTTGCTGACCTTGCTCGCTTGCGGCGCGTTCTCTGCCGCTGGCGTCTGGCAGTATCAGCGAGGTGTGGCCAAGTCAGCCTTCATGGCCGATTTTGCGTCTGCGCTGCAAGCCGAGCCTATGCCGTTGGTCGCGGCGTTACGCACACCTGCAATGTTGCCGCGACCCGTCACGGGAAAACTCCGACTGCTCGCTGGTGCGCCATGGTTGCTGCTCGACAACGCGCGGCGGCAATCGCAAGTGGGGATTCGCGCCGTGGCGATCTATGAGAGCGCCGATCAGGTGCCGGTGCTGGTCGATTTTGGTTGGCTGGTGCTGCCGCCGGACCGTCAATTGCCGGCTCTGGATCCGCCGCCGGTTACTCTGGATGCACGCGGACTGTTGGTGCCGCTGCCGGGACAGGGCCTGCGCCTGATGCGCAATGTGTGGCCAACGCCGATGCCTTCCCAGCTCTTGCTGACTTATCTTGATCCTGAGGAAGTGGCCGCTGCCATCGGAAGTCCACCTTACGCAGGATTGTTACGGCTCGATCCCGCGTTGCCGATTGGCTTTACGCGCGATCTCGACGCGCTGCCCAATACACTGCCTGCCGATACCCATTTCGGTTACGCGGCGCAGTGGTTCGGCTTCGCATTGACCATCGTCATCATCTACCTGATTTTCTGGTTCCGGACGCGATCAAAGTGACGGCAAATTCTCGCTCGCAGCAAAAACTGTTGTTGATTGTCTTGTTGTTCCTGACTCCGTTCATCGCCGCCGTGGTGATGCGCTTTGGCGGTTGGCAGCCCACCAGCACACGCAATTTTGGCGAATTGTTGGCACCGCCCTTGAGCATGGAGGCGGTTGCTGCTGTGCGGTCGGATGCAACGCCTTGGCCATGGGTCAACACCGAGCGTCACTGGACCTTGTTGCTGCAACTTCCCGAACCGTGCGCAAGCGCCTGTCGCGATGCCGCTGGCGTATTGCCCAATGTGCGACAGGCGCTGGGGCGGCACGTCGACAAGCTGCACCCGTTCACCGTGATCAGCGCCAATCCAAACATGGGCGCAATGGTTGATGCTGGCTCGTTTCCGTCGTTGCAGTTGACGGGAGAATTACCACCGCCGCTCGCGCAGACACCGACGGCGATGCCGCAAGTCTGGCTGATCGATCCGCATGGCTATCTGGTGATGCGCTATCGCGAGGGTTTCGATCCCAATGGTTTGCGCCGCGACCTTTCTCGATTGATCAAGTAGCGGGCTGATCTCGCACCTATCCACATTCGATACTCATGACTTCGCCCCATCCCCATTTCCACCGCATCGCTTGGTTCGCCGTGGGTCTTGCCCTGTGCGTCATCTTGTTCGGAGCCTTTGTTCGGCTGTCGAATGCGGGTCTCTCGTGCCCGGATTGGCCCACCTGCTACGGGAAAGCGACTTGGCCGACGGCAACCGCCGATGTCGCGGCTGCCAACGTCGCGTTCCCCGAGCGCTTGGTCGAATCGCACAAAACCTGGCGGGAACAGTTCCATCGCCACATCGCCGCGCTGTTGGGCCTGTTGGTGCTAAGCCTTGCTTTGCTTGCGGCGCGCCTTCGACGTGCGGGTTTGCGCAACGTGCTTGCTGCCACGGCCTTGGTGGCTGCGTCGATTCCGGCCTACATCGGCACCTATTTCATCCTTGCCTTCGGACTGGCCGGCTCAGGTTTGGCTCTGCTGCTTGCCGTCGCTCTGCGCTGGGACAACCGCAATTTCGCCCGCATCTCAGTGATCGCGTTGGCAGTCATCATCATGCAAGCCATGCTCGGCATGTGGACGGTGACATGGTTGTTGAAGCCCATTGTGGTGATGGCGCACTTGCTCGGTGGACTGACTACGCTCTCGCTGCTGCTGTGGATCGCCTGGCGCAGCACACCGAATCAGCGGTTGATCAGTTCTGAAACGCCGCCGCTCAGACGCCAGCTGTGGACAGCACTGGCGTTGCTTGGCGTGCAAATTGCGCTTGGCGGCTGGGTCTCGGCCAACTATGCGGCTTTGGCCTGTGGCACCGACTTTCCGACCTGTCTGGGGCAGTGGTGGCCAGCCACTGACTTTTCCGAAGGTTTCGTGTTGTGGCGCGGCATTGGCGTCGATTACGAAGGCGGTGTGCTTGATAGCGCGGCTCGCAGTGCCATTCATCTCGTGCACCGATTGTTTGCGATGGTCGTCGTGGCCTATCTGAGTTGGCTGGCATTTCGTTTGCTCAAGACTCCTGGTTTGGCCACCTGGGCTTGGTTGCTGGTTACCGCCCTGATCGCGCAAGTAGCGCTTGGCATCAGCAACGTCGTATTTGGATTGCCACTGTGGGTAGCCACCTTGCACACGGCGGGGGCGGCACTGTTGCTGGCGATCATCGTCAGTCTGCTGGCCAGGCTTCGATCGGCGGATCAAGCGAGCATCTAAGTCGAACCAGCACGTAAGGCGGGGCAGGATCGCGTGCTGCGCGCACGCCTTCGTGTCGCTCGGTCCGCTTTACGAGACAATGCATCGCCCATCGCCCATCGCCCATCGCCCATCGCCCATCGCCCATCGCCCATCGCCCATCGCCCATCGCCGTTGCAGAGCCGATCAAGCGAAGCGAAGGCGTGCGCGTCGCGCGCGAACTTGCTTGGCTGCTATACCCAGTCCGGTCCGCGCTCCCGGATCCCCGATACCAACCCTCGTCTACAGCCTCCAGCCCCCAGAATGACCTCAGCCCTAGCTTCCTATTGGTCCCTGACCAAACCACGCGTGGTCGCCCTGATCGTGTTCACTGCGGTGATCGGCATGTTCCTCGCGGTACCCGGCATGCCACCGTGGTCGGCGCTGATCTTTGGCAGCTTGGGCATTTGGTTGGCGGCGGCTTCGGCAGCCGCGATCAATCACTTGATCGACCAACGCATCGACGCGGTGATGGCGCGCACGGCGCATCGTCCGCTGCCGACTGGCTCGCTCACCTCCCGCCAAGTGCTCCTGTTTGCGGTGGCCCTTGGCGTGGCGTCGATGCTGATGCTGAGCCTGTTGGTGAACACACTCGCTGCACTGCTCACGTTCGCTTCGTTGATCGGCTACGCCATCATCTACACCGGCTACCTGAAACGTGCGACGCCGCAAAACATCGTGATCGGTGGTCTCGCCGGAGCCGCACCGCCGGCGCTGGGTTGGGTAGCCGTGACCGGCCACCTGCATCCGCATGCCTTGTTGCTGGTGCTCATCATCTTCGTCTGGACGCCACCGCATTTCTGGGCGCTGGCGATTTTCCGCCGCGACGATTACGCCCGCGCGATGATCCCGATGTTGCCCGTGGTTTACGGCGTCGAATACACCCGCTGGCACGTGCTGTTCTATACCGTATTGCTTTGCATCGTCACCTTGTTGCCGTGGCTCACCGGCATGAGTGGCTTGTTCTACCTGGGCGGCGCGGCAATTCTAGGGGCCGGCTTTCTTTACTACGCCATCCGCTTGCTCAACCCTCCGGGGGAACGTTTTGCGATGGAAGTATTCAACTACTCGATCATCTACTTGATGGCCTTGTTTGCCTTTCTGTTGGCAGATCACTACTTGCTGCCCTCAGGAGACGTGACTCCGCTCATTGGCAGCAACCGCTGAATCAACGGTCCAACTTTGGGTAGCCGGATCAGGAAAGCCTGCTCATCCGCCGTCAGTACCCTTCCGCGCAACAACCAGAACACCAAGGTTGTCGCCGCCGCTGCGTACAGCATCGCGGAGGCCGGGGCCATTCGCCATCGCGAGACGATGACGATCGGCTCGATGGCCTGCGCTGAAATCGCCAGCACCGAAAAAACGACGATGACCGGCAACACGACGGGCCAAAGCGCCGATAGAAATTGGCGGATGCTCAGATGCAGCGCGCGCATCAGTTGAGTGGCAAACCAGGCGTTGGCAAGCACACAGGCGATGGCGGTGCCCAATGCGGCGCCTTCTTTTCCGTAGACCTGGATCAGCGTCAAGGTCAGCGGCGCATTGCAGATCATCGCGATCAAAGCGCGGCGGAGTTCCAACGAAGCGCGGCCAATCGCCTGTGCACAGATGGACAAGGGCAGCACCAGCAGGTTGGCGATCAAGGCAACTGTCAGCAGCATGAACACGGCTGCAGCGTGATAGCCAACCTGACCGACCCAAGCGAACAGCCCGATCGGCGCCACCGCAAGCGGAAGCAACAAGAAGAACCCAATCCCGATGATGGTTATGCGCAGCATTTGTACAGCGGGTGCCGCCAGACTCTCGTCGCGCGCGTGTTGTCGCGTCCACACCGGAGTCAGGGCCGCAAAAGGAGCCTGCGGTAGTTGTCCCAACGCTTGTGCGGAGCGACTTGCCACTTCGTAGTGCGATACTTCCGAGGGCGTGACCACGCCAGCGATGATGAGTTTGTCGAACTGGAACATGACAAAGGTGGCGAGGTCGCTGAGCTGCAATGCGCTGCCGTGCCGAAACATTGCCGCCATCAGTTTCAGTTCGATGTGGCGCCTGCGCATTTTCCAATGCACCCGACGTCGGGTCCAAACCGCCGCAAGACTCTGCACCAGCAACAGCGCAAATGTGTTGGCGAACAGCAGCAGATCCAGGCGTTCGGTAAGGAATGCGACTGGCCAGGTCAACACGGCACCGGTCAACGACTGCGCAACCGAGGTGACCGCGAAGGCGCGCATGCGGCCAGAGGACTGCATCAGTGAGTTCGCACACCGCAGCAGTGCGACCGCGGCGACTGTGGAATACACCCAGAGGATGCAATTCGCCGGACTCAGCAGCGGTGTTTCCGGAAGCTGAAGCCAAGCCGCGATGGGTTCGACCACGGACAGCAGCAAGACTCCGCCCAAACAATAGACGATGAATGTGCAAAGCAGGGCATTCGACAGCACGGCATCCAGCGATGGACTGGCTGGCGCACCCATGGAATTCGTTCTGCTCTGCGCCAGCGATGCCCACCGCACTACCGCTGAACTCAGGCCGAATTCCAATGTGCCGAACGCAAAGACGCCGCCCAACAGCACTGCCCACGCGCCGAATTGAAGGTGCCCCAAGGACGACATCAGAATCGGCAGGCCAAGAATGCCCAGCGCAATGGAGATACCGCGGGCCAGCAACAGCCACATCCCGTCGCCCGCTTGACGCAAGCCAGTCACGTGGGTCGAATCCCACCGGTGAGGTCATGTTCTGCGCGGGCTGCGTTGGCGAGCCAGAGCCCAAGTACCAGATTCAGGGGAAAGTGCTCGGGAAGGTTGAGCGTGATGCTGGAAACGAGCATCGCAATGCCCACCGGTCGCGATTGCGGACTGCGCCAGATCGCCAGCAGCATCAAGCCATAACAAAGCACCACGCCCACCCCGCCCACCTGCCAGAACAACGCTGCGGGCATGGAATCGCCTACCGGGTGATCACCTGGCGTGGTGGCTTGAGTCGGCGTGCCTGAAAGCGTGGCGTAGGCATTGGAGCCTGCACCAAAACGATGTCCGAACGCGGCTTCGGTCAACGACACGTTTCGCTTGGCATAGACCTCGACGGGATAGATTCTTCCCCATAAGGAATCATGGATATCCTCCCGGCCGGTGACCTCGGGCAAGGCAAGCCAACCCGCTATTGCCAGCGGCGCCGCTGCCAACAGAATGGCGACCCGGTGATGCTTGCGCATGCACAAATACGCCGTGCCGATAGCCGCGATTGCTGCCGCGGCCCAGCCGGTGGCAGAAGCACTGGCGATGAGAATCGCGGCCGCCCCCGCACTGATCAAGATCAAGCTTCTTCGCGTGTACTGGCCCCAGCACATCGCCATCGCCCAGGTGACCACCGTGAAGGCCCCCAAGGACGTTGGCACATTGAAGGTGCCCACCGGACGGGCCACATACTCGTCGCCAATGATCACGAAATAGATCATCAAGCCGCGCTGAATTTCGAACGGAATCAGAACCAGTTGGACTGCCAACACCCACACAAAGGCGCGTGTGACATGGCGGCATGCGCTGGCATCGGCGAGCGCAGCACCCGCAGCACCGAGCACCCACGACGCTGTTGCCCGACAACCCGCAAGTATTGCCAGCCAAAATCCACCCAGCCAAGCCGTCACTGCCGACAAGGCGGTCAGCACGAACACGCCGAGATAGCTCAGCGCCAGCAGGCGCGGCAGCCGCATATGGCGCAGGTTCAACAGCAGTAGAACGAGCACCGCCAGCCAGACCAGCTCCTTGATTCCCTTCGTCGCCAGCCACAACCATCGGTCCACTTCATGCAACGTTGAACCGAAGCGCAACATCTCGAAATAGGGGCCCATTTCGCCCGTTTGACTGATCGAACGGAAGAACCGCGTCTGGTACGCGTGCCAATAGACCTCCGGCTGCAACCACCCCACGCGTCGCGCCCAGAACACGACACCGTTGAGTAGCGTGGCCACGGCGGCAAAGCAGGCGATGAACCGCATGTCAAGGAGGCGACTCACTCAAACGTGCTTCTCATTGACCATACTTACAGATTCCGTGTTTCACGATTCAGTGTTTGAAGCCAGCAGGCGGCACGAGGAGCGCAGTCACTGCTTGGCAGTATGCAATTCCGGCAAAGTGAACTGATCCTGCCGGCCGCGTGGCATTGCTCCCCGCGCAAGCTCAGCCACGCATCGGCGAGGAGTGGACCGGGGGTGAAGTCTGCTTGCAGAACGGGTGCGGCGACAAGCGCCGAAGGCGTTGGCGCATGGGTAACGCGCCATGCAGTAGCTCTGAAGAACCGAACTATTTCTGTGTGCGACGTGGCCGGGCTTCAGGTGTTCGCGCCATAGTCGAGCCGCTGCTGACAGGCCATCGGATGCCGCGGGGAGCGGGATTCATCTCAGCGCGGCACAAAGAACAGTTCGCCGCGCTCATGACCGGCAAATTGCAGCGGGGCCATTTCAGGCCGTTGCGCGAAGGACTGCGCCACGGGGTCGCTGGCGATTCGTGTTCGAAGTTCTCGGAACAGGCGTTGCGCTTCCAGCGCGC
Source organism: Pseudomarimonas sp. (assembly GCA_052390415.1). GTDB lineage: Bacteria > Pseudomonadota > Gammaproteobacteria > Xanthomonadales > Xanthomonadaceae > JANNWF01. Next base: position 9,566 of record JBQTGY010000144.1, read on the forward strand.
CTTGCGCGTCGCTGAGCACGCGTGCCAGAGCGCTGGCAAAGGTGGAAACGGTTCCGCTGCTGGATTCCGGCACCGGGCGCAAACCACCAGAAGTGATGGCCACTCGCGAGCGACCTGCTGCGCTGACGTCTGCCCAGGCTTGCCATTGTTCGGCGGGCAGCAGCTCGGTTGGCGGTTGCGCGGCGACACGAGTCAAGGTGCCGGAGTAACACGAGTCGGCGACCACCAGAAGATGGCGGGCGTCACTGACAGCCAGCATGTCGGTGATCACCCGATTGGCGATCCATGTTTTCGGGTCATCGCGTTGACCATCGGAGGGAATCCAATAGCCTTGTTGCTGGCCATCGATTTCGCCATGTCCGGCGAAATAGATCAGGCCAGAATCTTCATTGGCCAGCGATTGCCGAAACGTGTGCAGCGCCAGCAACAGATCAAGCCGGGTCGGGTCGGCGATCACCTGAACGTCAAAACCGAATCGATCACGCAACACGGCGGCCAGCAAGTCGGCATCGGCACGCGGAGTGGGCAAGCCCGGATAGGTTTGGTATCCGGAGATGGCGACCAACAAGGCCTTCTGCGCGCCGCTGCGCATCGCTTTGGGCACCGGCCGCGCAGCGATCGGCAATGGCGTTGCGGTGCCATTGGCCGCCGGTGGCAGCAACAAGAAGTCAGCGCGGGTTTCGCTGCCACCGCGGGCGCGCGCGATCACCGTGACTTCGCGTTCGCTCAGGCCGGCGAGCGCAACCTCGAAGCGGCCTTCGCCATCGATCACCACCTGTTGGCCATCGACCTCGATGGCGGCCACGGCATCGGCGGGAATGGCGCGACCACTCAGGCTCAGCGACGTGTCCGCCGACTTCAACAACGCGACTGGCCGACCACGGGCGGCAAGAATCACCGGGCGGTCCAGGCGCAGGGTGAGATCCGGTCCGATCTGCACATACGGTTCGCTGACGACGCTGCCGCTACGCGCACGCAATTTCTCGATCTCTGATTGTTGCGCGCTGATTTCGCGCTCGCGCTCCTTGATCGATTCCTCGAGCACGCGCCACACGCCTTCGACTGCCACATCGGTGCTCTTGCGCTTCAACTCGTCATACTGCTTGCGCAGTTCGCGCATCGCCGACACCGAGGCGTCGAGTGCGGCACTGCGCTCGACCAGTTGTTGCCGCAGGCCCGCCACTTCGGATTCGCTGCGTTGTTGTTGTGAGCGCAGTTCTTCGATCTCGCTGCGCAGTTCAGCGGCACGCAGGGCATCACTGCTGTAGACCAGTGCTTCCGCATTGGCATCCAAGGCCTTCCGGAAATAACTCAAGGCGCGTTCGCGATCAGCAGGCACTCCGAGGCCGTTCTCATACAGATGGCCGAGGTTTTGCTGAGCCTTGCGCGAACCCGCCGCTGCCGCGCGCTCAAACCAGGTGCGTGCGTTGGCGTAGTCGGGCGCCTGACCCAGACCCTTGGCGTAGGCCTCGCCAAGAATGTTCATCGCCTCCACATCGCCGCCTTCGGCGCTGCTGGACCACGCCTGCACGGATGAGGCCAAGGTCACACGGTCATAGGCGACATATTCGCCGCCTCGATACGCGCACTCGAATTGCGGCAACCGCGCCGGTCGACGCGCGGTCAGGAAGCCCTTGATCTTGCCGACGCGACGCACTTGCCCCGGCAACAGACAATCCACCACCAACACATCATCGGCCGACTTCGGAAATCCGTCCGCGGCCGCCGCTGGTGTGGGCAGGCCGCTGGCGAGCGTCAACATGGCCAGCCCCAATACAACGCCAAGGCGCTGAGTAATGGGACAGATGATGGCGGTCATGGTCGAGCTACTCAGAACTCGAAGCGCAGCCCGCCGCGCACCGCCCAGGCGTCGACCTTGTCGTAACCCAGCAGTTGCGAATACGAGGCGAACCACTGGAAGCCGCGACTGCCGATGAAGGTCATGCCGACCTCGCCGCGGCCGAAGTTGCGGTCGGATTCTTCGATGAACACCGGGGTCGAGCGTTGCTCGGGTCGTACCCGCAGGAAGGGCGTGATGCTGAAGGCATCGTTGCGGGTTTCGCGGGACAGGTCCAGCGACACATAGGGCTGGATCGCACCGCTCTCGATGCTGAAAGAACGCGACAGGCTCTGGCTGAAGGTCCACAGCAACGAGTCGATGTCCTGGTCGGCAAAAATCAGGTCATTGATGTCGGCGCCGTTTTCGGTGAAGCCGTCGATATCCGTGCTTGACCACAACAGCGATCCGCGCGGGCTCCACACCCATTCGCCAAAGGGTACGTCCCAGCCACCGCCGATGGAAAACGACGTCTGGCCCGCATCGGTTTCGCCCAAGGCGGTGCTGCGGCCAAAGCCTTGACCCAACAGACTCAGATCAACCACTCGTGCTTGCTCGTAGTCGTTCCAGAGTTTGGCGACGGCAAAGTCGAGATAGGCGCGGTCAGAGACCAACCACGTGCCGTAGGCGGTGAGTGAAAAACCCTGCGTGTCGAGTCCACCACCATCGTCATCCAGATCGCTGTCGAGCTCCGACCAACCCAGCGCCGCACCGCCGATCACGGTGTCGCTGAAGCGCCAATCCACACCGCCCAACACGCTGTAACCATCAAAATCGAAACCGACCTCAAACGCGCTGGCGTCGCGCTCACCACCGATGCGGGTGACGTTGAGAAAGGCACCCAGGCGTTGATCCAGCAGACCACCGCCGAAGCCTTCATCGGCGGCCGGCTCCTCAGCGGCAGCCAGCGCATTGAACATCATGCCCAGCGGTACCTGCTGGCCGCCATAGTTGAAGGCCACGTCATCCAGCGACACGCC
>JBQTGY010000145.1:0-1983 GCA_052390415.1 Pseudomarimonas sp.
GCCGCATCAGCGCGAACGGCTGCAACGCGACTGGAAGCCCATCGACCACAGCATCGCCCGCTCCGACCGCCTCGCGTCGATCCTGTTTTCGGCCAACCTGCTCGGCGGGCTCGCGCTGGGCTGGATCGGCTTCCTGGCCACTCTCGTCTTCATCATTGCCGGTCTGCTGGGTGACGCCGTCGGCGAGCCCAATCGCTACGTCCAGTTGGGCATCAGCGGGTTTTTCAACCTGCTGCTGGCAAGCGTGGTGCTGCTGTGGATTTTTGACGCCCAACTCGCCAGCCGCAGCACGCGCCTGCGGCAATCCCGCTGGTATCGCGGTTGGCTGGCTGTGCTGTCGCTTCCGGTGCGGTTTCTGTTTCCCGAGCGCTTGCTGGCGCCCTTGCGGCTGACCTTGCAAAGCAATACCTGGCCGCGCGTGTTTGCGGTTCTGTTCCTTGCCCTGGTGGTGTTCGGGCCGTTGATCGGCGCGCAATATTTTCAGCGCAGCACCGGTTTCGATCCCTTCGAAATCCAACGCTTCGTGACGACTGCCGACATCCAACAAGGCGCGCGCAGTTCGCACTACGAGACCCAGCGCTTGCCACGCCATCGCCGCCGCGGCGAGCCGATCATTCCTGCACCGGTGATCGAAACCGCATGGTTGCCGCTGTTTCTTCCCTATCAGCCACTGCGTGACGATGCATTGATCGAGTTGCGTTGCAGCGCGCGGGTGGCCGCACTCGCCATCGACGCCACGGCCAAGCGCGGTGACGCGGCCGCTTGCCTGGCCGAGCTGTGGGAAGTGCGTTTGAACAGCAGGTTGATCGACATCCACACCTTCGTGCCCACCGAACGCGCCGACCTTGGTTTTCGCGGCATCGCCGGTTACATCGACCTGCGCGCCAGCCCACCCGGGCCGCAACAACTGGAGGTCATCTGGCGCCCGCAGCCCGAGCGCGAAACCCTGAAGAACGACATGCTTCGCGACGGCAGTTACCACTACTCGATTCCATTTTTGTGGAGTCCCGAATCGGCAAGCGCCGCCGTGTCGCCGCCTGCGCCGCCTTGATGGCGCGGGCAAACCTGCCACGCGCTTGCCTGGATTTCACTCTGGAAAACATCGCAGGGCGACTTTCTGAGCGACCAGCATCCGCGACACATTCAACAGGACCCATCGCCGCATGTCACTCGATCTGTTCTTCGTCTCAAGGAAACCTGCATTTTCGGAGCTTCGCGCGGCTGACTTCACACCCACCCCGGCGATGCAACGAGCACGCAAGAAATTGATCAAGGAACTGATCGAGGCGTTTCCGGGCACACGCCTTGAGGGCAACGAAAGCAAAGGCCATTTCGCGGACTTTCCGCGCGGTGATCTCAGCGTGATGCCGGGATATCTCAGCTGGAGCGGACACGGCGTCACCGACCAAGCGCCGATCCACGACCTGGTGACGTGGTTTCGCGAGCACGGCCTGATCTGCGAAGACCCGCAGGACGCGGGCTTCGGCAATCGCGATCTGAAGCGCGATGAAGAGCGCACCGAGCTGGAGTCATTCGAGGAACTGGTGGGTGCGGCCTTCGTCGGCGTGCGCTACATGCGCGAATGGGGCAATGGCATCAGTTTCGACTGGATCCTTGCCGATGGCTGTGCGGCCAACGTGCAGTTCGTGCACTTCCAGAAATGCTGCCTACCGGATCTGGGGCCACTGGTGAAACAACAGGTCATCGGCGTGCACTTCGAAACCGGCCACTTCAACACCCTGCGCGTGTTTTTTCCCGACGATCAGGAATTGCTGCTGGAAGGTGCGATCTTCAAGCAGTCGTCGGTGGTCAGAAAGCTGGCCGACAAAGGCTGAAGGCGCGCGCCTAGCCCGGACATTTCATGAGGGGGCGCGGATGATCGCGCAGGACTTTTCGGCGAGCGCAAGGCGTGAGGAGCCGGAATGGTGGGCCCATTGCGGCGACGAGCAACGCAGCGATCGCCGCAAAGGACAAGCGAGGGCC
>JBQTGY010000146.1:0-4861 GCA_052390415.1 Pseudomarimonas sp.
GGACGGCATCCGACCGGCCCGCCTCGAAGATGTGTTGAAAGCCCCCGTCGATTTGCCGTAGGCCCTTCTTCCATCGCACGGACGGCGCACACGCGCCGTGCCGCTCACACAAGCGCCGCTAGCGGCGCAGGCATGGCTGACGCTGCTCCGCGCCCCCGGACTCGGGGGCGCTCGCATACGTACCTTGCTCGAACGCTTCGGATCTGCACAAGCCGCGCTGGAAGCCGGGCCGACGGGTTGGCGCAGCGTAGGTTTACCAGCCGCCAGCATTGCGTGGTTGCGTAAAGTGGATGCCAACGAGGTGGCTGCGGACCTCGCTTGGTTGAGCGCGGCCAGCAGTCATCTGCTTTGCATGGACAGCGAAGACTTTCCGCCGCTGTTGGCGCGCACGCCCAACGCCCCCGCCGCGCTATTTGTTGTCGGTGCGCCGGCCGCGCTGTGGACCGCGCAGGTGGGTATCGTGGGTAGCCGCAACCCGACGTCGGGTGGACGCGACAACGCACGCAGCTTCACGGCGGCGTTCGCCAAAGCTGGCCTGAGCATCACCAGTGGCTTGGCCGATGGTGTCGATGCCGAGGCCCACCGCACGGCACTGAATGCCAAGGCGATCACGATTGCAGTGATGGGCACCGGTCCTGATCTCATTTACCCCGCTGTGAATCGTGAGCTCGCCCACGCGATCGTTGACTCGGGCGGTGCCTTGGTGAGCGAGTTTCCGCCGGGCATCAGCGCAAAACGTGAACACTTTCCGCGCCGCAACAGGATCATCGCTGGTCTTTCCCTGGGCGTGGTGGTCATCGAGGCCGGTCTGCAAAGCGGTGCCCTGATCACTGCTCGTCTGGCGGCTGAGGCTGGCCGCGAGGTGTTTGCTGTGCCTGGATCGATTCACAACCCAATGGCGCGTGGCTGTCATCGTTTGATTCGCGAGGGCGTCGCTTTGGTGGAAAGCGCCAATGAAGTGCTGGAAGCCCTGGCACCCGCCGCTCGTGAGTTGGGCGGTTTGCTCGCCGACAGGCTGCAGCAGGTCGAACCCGCCACGCCTGGAACACCTGTTTCTGGTGACGCCGAAGATGCGCTTCGTGAGCGCTTGTGGGATGCCTTGGGCCACGATCCTGTTGCCATTGATGCGCTTGCCGAGCGCACTGGGTTGACCGTCGAAGACCTATCCGCCATGCTCCTGCTATTGGAACTGGAGGGTCGGGTTGCCGTCAGCCACGGCCGCTACGCCCGTCAGGGCTAAGGTCCGCAACCCTCCCAGCTACTCCGCCGAGGATGGATGAAAGAGACCATATTGGATGTACTGCTTTACCTCTTCGAGAATTATTTCTACGAAGACCCGGACGCCGTCCGTGATCGCGAGTCGCTGCAAGCCGGGTTATTGCAAGCCGGATTCAGCCCCACCGAAATCAGCAAGGCCTTTGATTGGCTGGATGAGCTGGCGCGCGAGCGACCGGACGTCGACACGCGGGCGGCCTTGGGTCCCACGCGGGTTTATGCGGAAGCCGAGGAAGCACGCCTCGACCGCGAGTGTCGCGGATTCCTGATGTCGTTGGAACGCAACGGCGTGCTCGATCCGACGCGGCGTGAGCTGGTGCTGGACCGGGTCATGGCGCTCGATTCCGACGGGATCGATCTCGACGACCTGAAGTGGGTAGTGCTGATGGTGCTGTTCAATCAGCCCGGGCAGGAAGCCGCGTTCGCATGGATGGAGAACCACATGTTCGACGACGAGAACGAGCCTCTCCACTGAGCGCTGATCGCTTGCGCGGATGCTGATCGCCGTCGCGACCGGTCGCTGAATCCAGGGCAGCGAGCATCCGCCTTGCTTGACAGCGCGTAAAGCCCTGTGCATCCACTGATATAAGGACGCCGGCGCAGCAGCATCAGCGTACGCGTCGCTTTGGGTTGATCGCGGCCTGACGCAATCATCCTCCCGTTCCTTCCTACTGCACACGAGTCACACTTTGCATGGCCAAGAATCTGCTCATCGTCGAATCGCCAGCCAAGGCCAAGACGATCAACAAATACCTGGGCAAGGACTTTCAGGTGTTGGCCTCGTTTGGTCACGTGCGTGATCTGGTGCCGAAAGAAGGCGCGGTGGATACCGAGCACGATTTCGCGATGAACTACTCGCTGATCGACAAGAACGAGAAACATGTCGAAGCAATTGCCCGCGCCGCGCGCAGTGCGACGTCGTTGTATCTGGCAACCGATCCGGACCGCGAAGGCGAGGCGATCAGTTGGCACATCGCGGAAATCCTGAAGGAGCGCGGCTTGCTCGAAGGCCGCCAGCTGAATCGTGTGGTGTTCACCGAAATCACTCCACGTGCGGTCAAAGAAGCCGTTGCCAATCCACGTGTGCTGGCGACTGATCTGGTGAATGCGCAACAGGCGCGCCGCGCGCTCGACTATCTGGTCGGCTTCAATTTGAGCCCGGTGTTGTGGCGCAAGGTGCAGCGTGGTTTGTCGGCGGGCCGCGTGCAAAGCCCGGCGCTGCGCATGATCGTCGAGCGTGAAGAAGAGATCGAAGCCTTCATTGCGCGCGAATACTGGAGTTTCGAAGCGCAGTTGGCGCACGCGGCGCAGCCCTTCAATGCGCGGTTGACACGGCTGGATGGGCGCAAGTGCGAGCAGTTCGACATCACCGACCGGGCGACCGCCGCTGCCGCGCGTGATCGCTTGGTCGCCGCCGCGGGCAACGCCTTGCTCGTTGCGGACGTACAAAGCAAGGAGCGCAAACGCCGCCCCTCGCCGCCATTCATCACCTCGACCCTGCAACAGGAAGCCGCGCGCAAGCTCGGTTTCTCCACCAGCCGCACCATGCGCATCGCGCAGAAACTCTATGAAGGCGTGGCGCTGGGTGACGGTGAAACGGTCGGCTTGATCAGTTATATGCGTACCGACTCGACACACCTCGCCAATGACGCGGTGACCGAAATGCGCGAGGTCATCCTGCGCCAGTTCGGCCCGCAGGCCTTGCCTGCTCAGGCCAACGAATACCGCACCAAATCCAAGAATGCGCAAGAAGCGCATGAGGCCATCCGACCCACTTCGGCGGCCCTCACACCAAAGTCGGTCGCGGCCTACCTCGATCCAGACGCGGCCAAGTTGTACGAGCTGATCTGGAAACGCGCGATCGCCTGCCAGATGGTGCCGGCAACGCTGAATACGGTATCGGTGGATCTTGCTGCCGGCAGCGAGCACAGCTTCCGTGCCAGTGGCACCACCGTGGTCGATCCGGGCTTCCTCGCCGTTTACGAAGAAGGCAAGGACAGCAAGACGGCGGAAGACGATGACGAGGGTCGCAAGCTACCGGCCATGCGGGTGGGCGAGAAGGTGCCGCTGGGTGCCATCGTCGCCGATCAGCACTTCACCGAGCCGCCGCCACGTTTCTCCGAGGCCTTGTTGGTGAAGACGCTGGAGGAATACGGCATTGGCCGCCCCAGTACCTATGCCAGCATCATCCAGACCTTGCTCAATCGCGAGTACGTATTCCTGGACAGCCGACGCTTTCGGCCGTCCGATGTCGGTCGTGCCGTCGCCAAGTTCCTGAGCGGTCACTTCGCGCAATACGTGGACTACGATTTCACTGCCAAACTCGAAGACGAGTTGGATGCGGTCAGTCGCGGTGAGGAAGATTGGGTGCCGCTGTTGGCGCGTTTCTGGGCACCGTTCAAGGCCCTGGTCGAAGAGAAGAGTCAGTCGGTGGATCGTTCCGAGGCCACCGGCGCGCGAGTCGTAGGCATCGACCCCAAGACCAACAAACCAGTCACCGTGCGGTTGGGACGCTACGGGCCTTTCGCGCAAATCGGCACCACCGAGGACGGCGACAAGCCGACCTACGCCAGCCTGCGTCCTGGTCAGAGCATGCACACCATTGCGCTGGCTGATGCGCTGGAGCTGTTCAAGCTGCCGCGTACCTTGGGTGAAGACAACGGCGAAGCCGTCAGCGTGGCGATCGGGCGTTTCGGACCCTTCGCCAAACGCGGCAGCGTGTATGCCTCGTTGAAGAAGGAAGACGACCCTTACACCATTGATCTTGAGACTGCGATTGCGCGCATTCGCGAGAAAGAGGAAATCGCCGCCAATCGTTTGATCAAACAATTCGAGGGCAGCGATATCCAGGTGCTCAACGGCCGCTACGGCCCCTACGTCACCGATGGCAATCGTAACGGTCGTATTCCCAAGGATCGCGAACCCGCCAGCCTGACGCTGGCCGATTGCGAAACCATCATGGAGACCGCACCGCCGCCGAAGCCGGGCCGTGGTCGCACGGTCGGCAAGAAGGCACCCGCCAAGAAGGCGGCGGTCAAGAAAGTGGCCGGCGCAGCTTCCGTTGCCAAGGCTGCCAGCAAGAAAGCGCCAGCGAAAAAAGCAGCGGCGAAGAAGTCCACCGGCAAAAGAGCAGTGGCCAAGTCGGCGACGAAAAAAGCGGTTACAAAAAAGACTGCCGCGAGCAAGGCACCGGCCAAGCGCAGCGTGACGACGGTGGTTGAGCCCGCGTGACTCAGCTGATGCAATGATAAGGCGTCGATTCTCTTGCGGAGGATGCGGTGAAACTGTTGTCTCGCATTGGCTGGGTACTGATTGTCACGGGCGCCATCTTGTTCTTGAGTACGATCGCGCCGGCTGGCTTCGTCCTGATCCTGCTGGGCGCCCCCGCCGTCTTCGTCGGCCACACATCGTCAGCGCTGCGAGTGCAGCAGAACGCGATGAGCGAGCACGGAGCTGACGACTAGTGGACTGTAACGGACAAATCGAAAGTAGCTCGCTCGGTCTGGCCGCGCTGGACTTGCTCCTCACTCCGCCAATGGCTTTGGCTATTGGCCTCGCTCCGGAGCGGCGTCCATCACGCCCATCC
>JBQTGY010000147.1:0-4957 GCA_052390415.1 Pseudomarimonas sp.
ATTCGGTTGCGACTCGGGAGAGATTGGTCTCCGCGCTGGCGCGTGGTCGACTTGCATTTGGTCGGTTACGACCGCTTGACGGTTCGCCTGTCGCCCTCGAGGGTCATGGGTGTCCAGGATTCCGTCCATCCAGGATTCCGTCCAGGATTCCGGCTGCTCGAGGGTCATGGGTGTCCAGGATTCCTGTCTTTGCGACGGGGTGCGTTCACCGTCGTTGGCGTGACGCGGGCGTTTGCCGAGAGGTTTTGGCGGCGTGCATGGCGCGACCTTGAGTCGCTCTACGCGGTGTGCGACCGCTGTCGACGCAGGGGTATCCGCGCCCGTCGTCCGGTGGTGATGCGGACGGGGTGAGTTCATCGTTGTTGCAGCGGATTCACGTCGCTCGCCGCTGAACTTGGTTTCGTCAGGCCTCGCAGTTCACCACGCGCAGCGCGAGGTGTTTCTCAAAGCTGTCGAAGTCCCGGTCGCTGTGCAGCAACCGCAGGCCATTTGCCAGGCATCGTGTCGCGATCAGCACGTCGACAGTTCCGCGCACCGTGACTCCAAGACTCCGAAGCTTTCGGTAGTTTCGCGCCGCCTCGACGGCCAGGTCGAAGCCGGCAATTTCAACTTGCTCCAACTGGCCAAGAACTCGCTTCGCTTCGTTGAAGCCCCTGTCGTCCTTGAACCCCTGCAGCACCTCCGCAAGGATCAGATCACCTACTACCAGACCTTCGATGCCAAGGTTCCGGTCAAGCCATTCGGCCTGTGCTGTCGGGATGTTGCGGAAGAAGTCGATCCAAACGCTGGAGTCAACAAGAATCACTTGTCACGCCTCATCGCGTCGAGATCGCCCACCCATTCATGCTTGCCTCGCAGCTTGCGCAACTCAGTCTGCTGCTTCAGGCGCAACAGCGTCCTCAACCCTGCTTCCACGGCCTCACGTTTCGTCTTCAAACCTGTGGCCTTCAACGTGGCTGCCATGAGCTTGTCGTCAATCACGATATTCGTGCGCATGTGTGTACACTCCGCTTCGTCGTACACATCATGCCTTGGCGGTCGCGGTACGGCAACCGCAGGAAGACCTAGCCCTTCGCTCGATGCGGACCGCCACCGGACGTGGTGACCGCTGCGTGGCCGGTGGTCTACACGATGAAGCCGCATCGGGTGCGGCGGGATCAGCTGGTGGAGCGTGGGCTGGCGCGGCGGGTGGAGGTCAACGCCGTTGGCGTGACGTTGACGGCCGCCAAAGGGTTTGCCAGCAACGGTGGCAAAAAAACGGGGCAGCCGTCGCTGCCCCGCCTTCTTCCCCCACATCCACAGCCTGCGTTACATCCGATTGACTTACGAGTAAGCCGACTCCCCGTGCGAGGCAATGTCCAGTCCTTCGCGTTCTTCTTCTTCGGTTACGCGCAGGCCGATCGTCACCTTGATCAAGAAGAAGGCGATGGCGGCGATGGCGGCTGACCAGACGATGGTGATGCCGACGGCTTCGGCCTGGATCATCACTTGCGTGGCGATTGAATAATCATCGCCCTTGACGCCACCCAGCGAGCCGGCCGAGAACACGCCGGTCAACAAGGCACCGAGGATGCCGCCGACGCCGTGCACGCCGAACACGTCGAGGCTGTCATCTGCCCCCATCAGGCGCTTCAATCCGGACACGCCCCAGAAGCACAGGGCACCGGCGGACAAACCGATGATGATCGCGCCCATCACGCCGACCGTGCCGCAGGCCGGGGTGATGGCGACCAGACCTGCGACTGCACCCGAGGCGGCACCCAGCATCGAGGCCTTGCGACGGAACACCGCTTCCACCAGCGACCACGACAACACGGCAGCGGCGGTGGCCATCAGCGTATTGATGAAGGCCAACGCAGCGCCCGCAGTAGCTTCGAGATTGGAACCGGCGTTGAAGCCGAACCAGCCCACCCACAGCAGCGAGGCACCGACCATGGTCAAGGTCAGATTGTGCGGCGACAGCTTTTCCTTGCCATAACCCAGGCGCTTGCCGACGAAGTAGGCACCCACCAGGCCAGCGACGCCGGCGTTGATGTGAACCACCGTGCCGCCGGCAAAATCGATGGCACCCAATGCAAACAGGTAGCCAGGACCGGCCCAGACCATGTGCGCGATCGGGATGTAGCAGAACGTGAACCAGAGCACCGAGAAAATCAGCACGGCGCTGAACTTCATGCGCTCGGCGAACGCGCCGACGACCAAGGCACACGTGATGCCGGCGAAGGTCGACTGGAAAGCGACAAAGATCAACTCGGGAATTGACACGCCAGCGGTGAAGGTCGCCGCCAACGAATCCACCGTGATGCCTTTCAGGAACAGCGCATCGAGCGAGCCAAGAATTTGCCCGCCGCCCACGAATGCCAGGCTATAGCCATACACCGCCCACAACACCACGATCAGCGAGAACACGGTCAGCACCTGCATCAGCACCGACAACATGTTCTTGGATCGCACCAAACCGCCATAGAACAGGGCCAGACCGGGCACGGCCATCATGGTGACCAGCAAGGTCGCAACCATCATCCAGGCGGTGTCGCCTTTGTCGACCGTTGGCGGAGCTTCTGCTTGTGCGGTGGGTTCTGCTGCCGTCGCCACTTCGGCAGGTGCAGGTTCGGCAACAGCTGCAGCCGGTGCCGCTTCGGCAGCCACGTTTTCAGCCGCTGGGGTTTCTGTGGAGATGGTTTCGGTGCTGGCGGGTTCGGTCGTCGCAGCGGGCGGCGCCGCTGTGTCCTGGGCGACCACCAAGGGTGCAGCGGCAATCAAGCCGCAGGCGAGCAACACCGCAAAGGCGGCGCGCCGGAACGTTTTCGTTCGGAGGGTCATGGCGTGTCCTTCAGGGTCGGAAATCAAAGCGCGAAATCGTCTTGTTCGCCGGTGCGAATGCGCACCACGCGATCCAGCGGCAGCACAAAAATCTTGCCGTCGCCGACTTTGTCCGTACGCGAGGATTCGATGATCACTTCGATGGCGCGATCCACCAGCGCCTCGTTGACGGCGGTTTCGATCTTGAGCTTGGGCAGGAAATCGACGGCGTATTCGGCGCCGCGATACAACTCGGTATGGCCTTTCTGGCGGCCAAAGCCCTTGACCTCGGTAACGGTCAGGCCAGAGACGCCAAGTTGCGCCAGCGCTTCGCGGACGTTGTCCAGTTTGAACGGACGGATGATGGCGATGATCAGTTTCATGGAGCTCCTCGCTGCGCAATGAAGACGTGGAAACTTGAGTCCGCCCGTTACGCGAGCAAACACGCGCGGCCAAGTCCTCCCCCGCCGCTGCTCTTGCTGAATTCGTGCCAACGGAGGGTGCGGCATCCGTTGTGCGTTGCAACAATGACTTGCGCGAAGTTGGCGCAGATGGAGGTGGCAGACTTGCACCTTGCTGGTTCGTCAGGGCGCCAGGACGCACCATTGCAGTGCGCTGACATGCGAGCGGAACCTGCCCGGTATGATTCGGGTCGCTGCGTCGGCCGCGGGTGCTTCGCTCGGCCATGCACCTCCGCCTCACCCCAGCCGCCTTCATCAATCGGAAAAACGCCATGCGCCTTGCCTTGCTGCCTTTGCTGCTGTTGCCAGCCGCCGCCACGGCGACCGAAGTGACCTACGTGACCTGCGGCAAGCTGTTCGATGCGCACAATGCAAAGATGCTGGGCGCGCATGTGGTGGAGGTGCGCGACGGCCGCTTCATCGCGGTCACGGCGGGGCAAGCCGACGCCACCAAACAAGCAAAGGTCGGTGTGGACGGCATCACCGTGGTCAAGCACGTCGACTTGAGTGCGCAAACGTGTATGCCGGGCTTCATCGACATGCACGTGCATCTGCGGGGCGAAACCAGTCCGCAGCGTTACAGCGAGTCGTTTCGACTGAATCCGGCTGACTACGCCTTTCGCTCGGTCGGATATGCGGAGAAAACCTTGATGGCCGGCTTCACCAGCGTGCGTGATCTTGGCGGCGAGATCACCTTGAGTCTGCGCGATGCGATCAACCAAGGCTCGCTGCGTGGCCCGCGCATTTTTGCTGCGGGCACGGGCATTGCCACCACCGGCGGCCACGGCGATCCGACCAATGGCGTCGCTCATTATTTGAGTGATGCGCTCGGCCACCCTGGCCCGGAGGAAGGCGTGATCAGCGGTGTCGACGAAGCCCGGCGCGCGGTGCGCCAGCGCTACAAGGAAGGCTCGGACGTGATCAAGATCACCGCCACGGGCGGTGTCTTGAGTGTCGCCAAGAGCGGCGAGAATCCGCAGTTCACGGTCGATGAAGTGACTGAGGTGGTACGCACGGCGCGCGATTATGGCTTTCGCGTCGCCGCCCACGCCCACGGCAAGGAAGGCATCCGCCGCGCCATCGAAGGCGGCGTCGACTCCATCGAACACGGCACGTTTCTGGATGACGAACTGTTCGCACTCATGAAGAAACACGACACCTGGTACGTGCCGACCGTGCTGGCCGGCACCTTTGTGGCCGAAAAGGCCAAGGAGCCCGGTTACTTTCCGGATATCGTGCGTGTGAAAGCAGCGGCGATCGGCCCGCAGATTCAAGCCACCTTCGGACGCGCCTACAAAGCCGGCGTGAAGATCGCCTTTGGTACCGACTCTGGTGTGTCACCCCATGGCGACAATGCGCGCGAGTTTGAGTTGATGGTCGAGGCCGGCATGCCGCCGTTGGAAGCGATCCAATCGGCTACCCGCAACGCCGCGCAATTGCTGGATCGCTGGAACGAGTTGGGCAGCATCAGCGTCGGCAAATACGCCGATCTGGTTGCCGTGGATGGCGACCCGCTGGCCGATATCTCGGAATTGCGCGCGGTCGATTTCGTGATGAAAGACGGCACGATTTACAAGGACTAGTGGGCTGTAACGGATGAAGCGGAAGTGGGATCGCGACGGGATGGGCGTGATGGACGCCGCTCCGGAGCGAGGCCAATAGCCAAAGCTATTGGCGGAGTGAGGAGCAAGTCC
>JBQTGY010000148.1:0-29164 GCA_052390415.1 Pseudomarimonas sp.
CGGAACGCTGAAAGCCATCGGGCAAGGTTTCGCGAACGGTCTGCGCAATGACGCGCGGGCCAGCGAATCCGATCAGCGCGCCTGGTTCGGCAAGATTGATGTCGCCCAACATGCCGAGGCTGGCGGAAACACCACCGGTGGTCGGATGGGTCAGCACCACCACATAGGGCAAGCCGGCCGCGCGCAGACGACCCAACGCAGCCGCAGTCTTGGCCATCTGCATCAGCGAGAACAGCCCTTCCTGCATGCGCGCACCGCCGGTGGCGGTGAAACAGACGAACGGCGAACGTTGCTCCAGCGCGTGTTCGGCACCGCGAGCGAACTTCTCGCCGACCACCGCACCCATCGAACCACCCATGTAGCGAAACTCGAAGGCGCTCGCTGTGAGCGGCATGCCTTTCAGCTTGCCGTGCATCACGATCAGCGCGTCTTTCTCGCCGGTCTGCTTTTGCGCCGCGCGAATGCGCTCGGCGTACTTCTTGGAATCGCGAAACTTGAGTACGTCGACGGGTGACAGTTCCGCCGCCAACTCGACGCCGGAATCTTGATCCAACAGTTGTGCAAGTCGCTCCCGAGCAGAGATCGGCATGTGGTGCCCACACTTTGGGCACACATCGAGGTTGCGCAGCATCTCCGGCCGATACAGCACCGCACCGCAGCTCTCGCACTTTTCCCACAGACCTTCCGGCACCGCACGCTTGGTTCCGCCTTCGGTGCGGATCCGCGAAGGCATGAGTTTGGTCAACCAACTCATGGCTGGGTCACGTAAACAGGATTCACAGCGAGCAAGCCTTCATGACGATTTCGCGAAAGTTTAGCGCGCGACGTCGAGCGCGGCGCGGATTGGGGCGAGAAACCCGGTGGCGCGACGACAGGCATCCGCACTGTCCACAGCATCCGCCAGTGTTTCCACCAAGGCACTACCCACCACGACCGCGTCGGAAAATGCGCCGAGAGCCGCGGCGGAAGCCGCGTCACGTACGCCAAATCCGACAGCAACCGGAGCACCTTCGAGGGTACGCAGGGCCGCTACACGCTCACGGACGGCGTCGACGCTGAGCAATCCCGCGCCCGTCACGCCGGCAAAACTCACGTAGTACAAATAGCCTTCGCTGGCGCGGGCGATCATCGCCAAGCGAGCCGGATCGGTGGTGGGTGCGGCCAACATGATGAGACGTACTCCCGCGCTGCTCAGCGCTGACCTCACGGGTCCGGCTTCTTCGGGTGGACAGTCCACCAACAGCAGGCCATCGACTCCCGCCGCACTCGCGGCGTTGGCGAATGCTTCGGCGCCAAACATTTCGATCGGATTCATGTAGCCCATCAGCACCAATGGCGTGCTGGCATCGGTCTCGCGAAACTGGCGGCAGGTCTCCAACACCCTGCGCAGGCCAACGCCGCGAGCAAGCGCGCGCTCGGAGCTGCGCTGGATCACCGGGCCATCGGCTTGTGGATCAGAAAACGGCACCCCGATTTCCAAAAGATCCGCACCCGCAGCGACCATCGCGTGCAACAAGTCGACTGCGCCTTCGGGCGACGGATCGCCGCAGGTGACAAACGGAATCAGCCCCGGTCGATTGGCCGCTTGCAGGGTCGCGAAGCACGTCTCGATACGCCCGCTCACAGCGAGAGTCCTTCGCGCTTGGCGATGGTGTAGATGTCCTTGTCGCCACGTCCTGACAGGTTGCACAGGATGATCGCGTCCTTTGGCAACTCACGCGACAGCTTGATTGCCTGCGCGACTGCGTGACTGGATTCCAGGGCTGCCAGAATGCCCTCGGTGCGGGCGAGCAGATGGAACGCCTCCATTGCTTCGGCGTCGGTGATGCCGACATAGTTGGCCCGACCGCTGTCCTTCAAGTACGCATGCTCCGGGCCCACACCGGGATAGTCGAGACCCGCCGAAACCGAGTGCGTTTCGGTGATCTGGCCATCGTCATCGCACAGCACATAGGTGCGATTGCCATGCAACACACCGGGCCGGCCGGCGACCAAGGACGCCGCGTGTTTGCCGCTGGTTATGCCCTCGCCTGCCGCCTCTGCGCCCCAGATCGCGACCTCGCGATCATTGAGGAAATGATGGAACAGGCCGATGGCGTTGGAGCCGCCGCCCACGCAAGCGACCAGCGCATCCGGCAGGCGGCCGTACTCTTCGAGCATCTGCGCGCGCGCTTCGCGCCCGACCACCGCGTTGAAGTCACGCACCAGCATCGGGTAAGGGTGCGGGCCAGCGACGGTGCCGATGATGTAGAAGGTGTCCTCGACGTTGGTCACCCAATCGCGCATCGCTTCATTGAGCGCGTCCTTGAGGGTTTTCGACCCCGACGTCACCGGCACCACTTCTGCGCCCAGCAGTTTCATGCGGTACACATTGATCGCTTGTCGCTCGACATCGACCGAGCCCATGTACACCACGCATTTCAGACCCAGTCGCGCGGCAACGGTCGCCGAAGCGACGCCATGCTGGCCGGCACCCGTTTCGGCAATGATCCGCGTCTTGCCCATGCGCTTGGCCAGCATGCCCTGACCGATCGTGTTGTTGATCTTGTGCGCGCCGGTGTGATTCAGATCCTCGCGCTTGAGCAGGATGCGCGCGCCACCGACATGCCGTGTCAACCCTGCTGCCTCGTAGATCGGGCTCGGGCGTCCCACATAATGACGATAGTCGTGCTGGAGTTCCGCCAGAAATTGCGGGTCGTTGCGGTAGCGAAGGTATGCCTCGGACAATTCGCGCAGCGGGCGAATCAGCGTTTCCGCGACGAAGGTGCCACCGAACTTGCCGAAGTGACCCGAGGCGTCAGGTAGCGAATGAAAATCGGTGTCTGGTTGAGCCTGCATGATGGTCCTGGAACGATGGGTTGATGACGCAGATTCAGCGAGTGCTGGTGTTGAATTTCGTTTCGGCGTTGTCGCTGTCGGCGCGGCGCACTTCGGCGATGAAATGCGCCATCCGCTCGCCATTCTTTTCACCCGGTGCGGACTCGATACCACTGGCGACATCGACCGCAAATGGACGGAGCATTCGCACCGCCGCATAGACATTTGAAGGATTGAGCCCACCTGCCAGCAGTATCGGCCGCGATTGCATGCGCGGCCATCGCGACCAATCAAACGTTTCGCCGCCGCCGCCGGCCTCACCGGGCAGGTGTCCGTCGAGTACAAAGCCGCCCGCGGAAGGGTAACCCGCCATCGCAGCTTCTGCGTCAGCGGCGTCTTCACCCATCGCTATGGCTTTCAAATAGGGAATACCGGCGGCACGGCAGTCCGCTTCGGTTTCGCTGCCATGAAACTGGATCAACGTGGGGCGCAAGATGCTGGCGATTTCCCTCACTTGTGCGACAGGTTGATCCATCACGAGAGCCACTGACGCCACCAGGGGCGGCAGTGCGGCCCGCAACTGTTGGGCGTGTGCCAGCGACACCCTGCGCTTGCTGCGCTCAGCGAGAATAATGCCCACGGCATCGACCCCCAGCGCTACCGCCAGCGCCACGTCTTCGACGCGGGTGAAGCCGCAAAACTTGATGCGGGTACGCTGAATCATGGGCGTACTGAAGGGTCGTCCACCAAGGTGAAATCAGCTGGCAACTGCCATGCAACGGGATACAAGGGTCCGACAAAGGTCAGCCCAGCGGCTTGCGCCGTCGGACCAGCCCGTGTGCGGTCGCGACCGCGCAGCAACTCAGCAATCCAATCAATTTCGCGCTCACCGCAGCCGACAACCAGCAGGCTGCCGACAATGTTACGCACCATGTGATGCAGAAAGGCATTCGCCTGTACGTCCACGCTGACAATGTCGCCGGCGCGCTCCACTCGGATCGAATGCAGATGCCGCAGCGGGTGTTTGGCTTGGCATTGCGAGGTGCGAAAGGCGCTGAAATCGTGTTCGCCAACAAGGGTCTGCGCGGCTGTATGCATGCGAGCCGCGTCCAGCGGGCGACGCTCCCAGGCCAGGCTTCGGCTGTGCAGGCCGGGCCGAATGGATCGATTGAGCATTTGGTAGCGATAGCGCCGCGCACGGGCGCCGTAGCGGGCGTGAAAGTCATCGCCCACCGGCTTCACCCACAACACCGCCACGCTGTTCGGCAATCGGCTGTTACATCCCATCATCCAACCGTGCGGCGTACGGGTCGCGTCAGAGTCGAAATGCACCAGTTGCCTCTGGGCGTGAACGCCAGCATCGGTGCGGCCGGCACAAATGACTTCGATACGCTGATTGGCAACAAAACTGAGCGCGTCTTCCAGCGCAGCTTGCACAGTTGCACCGTGACTCAACCGTTGCCAGCCAAGAAAGTCGGTGCCGTCGTATTCCAGTGCAAGGGCGTGACGCATGGTCTTATGTTGCTGCTGAGCGCTTGCGCAAGAAGGGTCGCGGACAAGAACGCAAACAAAAAGGGCCGGAAGCATGCTTCCGGCCCTTCCGATGAAGTTCGAAGTCTAGCCGAATTCTGCCTGAGCGAATCCGACCGGACAGAACGCGGACTAGCGGATTTCGTCGAGCAAACGCCGCGCCTCTGAGCGCAAGCCCGGATTGCCTTCGTTCACGACTTCTTCAAGCATGCCACGTGCGCCTTCGACGTCGCCCATATCGAGGTAGGCTCGGGCCAGCTCAAGCTTGGTCGCCGCCTCCTCGTCACCGTCGGCATCACTGCCGAAGTCCATGTCTGGCGTTTTGACCTCGACCACATTGAACTGCTGCGTATCAAACGGATCGACGCTCGCCGAAACGCTCGCGGCAGCCACGCGCAACCGGTCAATCTCGTCGACACTGAAGTTCTGCGTGGCATCCGTCGCGGGTTGTGCCGCTCTCGGCGTGGGCTTGCTACCCCAATCGTCTTCCGCATCGGGCTTGGCTGCCGCAACGGGCATCGGCACAAATGCGGTTTCGGCGGGCTTGCTGGGCACGGGCGGTGCCGCGGCAGGCACTTCAAAGAACAAGGGGTGATCGGGCAACAAGTCGCGCCCCATCGAAACCACTTGCCGCCACGAAGGGTGATCGGCGTCATACAACTGCGCGTACATCGCCTCGGCCGCACCTTCAAATCCGGAGGCATCACTTTGCCGATAGTAGTGTCCGACCAAGGCCAGGTGGCGGCCGAGATCATTCGGTTGCTCGCCGACCGCGTCCAACAAGCGATCCAACTCGGAATACTCTGCCACCTCCGAACCAGCGTCTTGTTCTTCCTGACGCGCCGCAGCGGCCACCGTAGCGGCCTCGTAGCGATCAGCGATGGACTCACGAGCAGCTGGCTCGGGCTTCGGTCCACGGCGGCGGCCGAGCAAGAAGGCCACCAAACCCAGTACCAGCAGGCCAAGGCCGGCGAGCATGGCCCAGGTTTGCAGATACCAAGGCTTGTCGGCAGGTGGCGCTGGCTCATCCAGCGTTTGTACCGCCGCCGGCTCCGCCTCGGCGACTGGCGCGACCGCCACTTCCGGCGCGGGGGTAGGCACGGCACCGGCCGGTGCCATTTCATCGAGCGCGCCCTCGGTCGGCGTGTCACTGGTGGCCGCAATGTCTGCGTCGGTTGTACCGTCGGTGACGGCTGTCGCAGCGGCGTCATCCACCGCCGGCGCGTCACCATCCACCGCTGCTTCAGGGGTCGCATCAGCAACAGGCTCGGCTGCACTCGCACTGTCAGTGGTGCTTTCCAAGCCCTCCAACCGGGTCCGCTCGGCTTCCAGTTCGGCAAGGCGTCGCTGCGCTTCGGCCAGTTGCGAATCCTTCAACTCCACCAATCGTTTGGTGTCGCCATCCATTTTTTCCAGATCGGTGACCCGTGAACGCAGATCCCGATTTTCCTGCTCAAGTGTCGCCACTTGTTCACGCGCACGACTCAGATCGGCACGCAACTCGGTGCCCGCACCAGACTCCGTCGATCCTGATTGCGCGCCGCTGGCTGGCTTTTCACCGCCAGGCGGCAGCAACTCCAAACGCGAAGCGAAGTCATCGGTTTCCGGCGCGACTGTGGGCTTGGCTTCGGCCGATTCCACTTCCTCGACGGGTTCCGCCGGCATGCTCACGTTGCTGGGTTCGGTCGCCGCAGGTGCATCGTCGCGCCATGCCCGCGCTTGCTCACTCACTTCGGCCGCCGCTGCCGCCGCGTTGAGCACGGCGAGCTCATCGCGGGTTGGGATGCGCAATACCGCACCCCGCTTCAAGCGATTGATATTGTTGCCAATGAATGCGTCTGGATTCGCCCGCAACAAGGCCAACATGGTTTGATTCATGCTGACGCTGCTATCAGGGCGCAGCTGCTGCGCAATCGCCCACAAGGTATCGCCCGAGGCCACCGGACCGTACCGATCACCGCTGATCGAAGGCGAAGGCGCGGGAGCCGATTCAGGCGAAGGCGTCGGCGCCGGTGCAGTCGCGACGGGCGTGGATTCAGCCGCTGGAGTCGGCGCGGGAGCAGGCGCCTGCGTCTGCTCCGCCGCAGGCGGTGACGCTTGTGCGGTGTCTGCGGCGGCTTCGGGCAACGGCGGCGGGGGTACCGGCGCAGAAACGGGCGCTGGCGTCTCCATCGGCCGCTCAGTGGCGGCTGCGGTTTCCGCGATGGGCGCCGTCACGGCGGGCGCGATGCGCGCGGGCGCAACGTTGGGCGGGTCAAGCAGCACGGTATATTCGCGCAGCATTCGACCACGGCCCCATTGCACTTCGAGGAGGAAGTTGAGGATGGGTTCGCCAAGCTGGTTGGGCGTGGTGACGCGCACCACAGGCTGGCCAGCCGCGTTCTTGGTGACGGTGAAAACGAGGTTGGCGGGCAACAGTGACGCGCGGTCAATGCCCACCCGATCAAACGCTTCCGACGAAGCCAAACTGACCTTCATTCCGTCAATCTCACCGGGCACGGTGCTGATGATCGGTATCTCGGCAACCAGCGGCTCGTTCAGCCCTGAGCTCACTCGAATGCCCCCCAAGCCCAATGCCAGCGCCTGTGAACTGCCCAGCGCGAGCGCCAAGGCGAGGCTAAGCCTATGATTCTTTTGCATCCAGCATCTCCCCAATGCGCGAAGCAGACGGTCGCCTATCATTGTCCTGGTCGGCGCCAGACCTAGAATCGACTTGACAACGCTGCGCTAACTATAGATCACAGGTCAGTTTTTACCAACAATTCAGCGATCTGAATAGCATTCAGCGCTGCCCCCTTGCGGATATTGTCGGCAACGATCCACAGGCTCAAGCCCTGCGGATGTGAAATGTCGTCGCGAATCCTGCCGACAAACACAGGATCGTTGCCTGCTGCGTGCGTTACCGGCGTTGGATAACCACCCGCCACGCGCTCGTCGATCACCTGTACGCCGGGCGCACTCTCCAACAACCGCCGCGCCTCCTCGGCCGTCATTTTCTGCCGGGTCTCGATATGCACGGCTTCCGCATGACCGTAAAAGACGGGAACACGTACGGCAGTCGGATTCACTTGAATGCTGGCATCCGCCAGGATCTTGCGGCTTTCCCACACCAGTTTCATTTCCTCCTTGGTGTAGCCGTTGTCCATGAACACGTCGATCTGCGGAATCAGGTTGAACGCGATCTGCACCGGAAAGCGCACAGGCTCGGGGCTTTGAAAGCTGAGCATCGCTACCGTCTGCTTGCCTAGTTCCTCCATGGCTGAACGCCCAGCCCCCGACACCGATTGGTAAGTCGCGACATTGATCCGGCTGATGCCGACCGCACGATGGATCGGCGCCAGCGCCACCAACATCTGCATGGTCGAGCAGTTCGGATTGGCGATGATGCCGCGCGGGCGATTGGCGATCTGCTCGGGATTGACCTCAGCGACCACCAGCGGCACGTCGTCGTCGTAGCGAAACTCGGAGGTGTTGTCGATGACCACTGCGCCTGCAGCGGCGGCACGCGGTGCGTGCTCGCGGGACACGGATCCGCCGGCCGAAAAGAACGCGATGTCCACGCCGGCAAAATCAAAGGTCGCCAAGTCGCGGATCACATAATCGCGATGCTTGCAGGAGACCTTGTCACCGGCCGAACGCGCGCTGGCCAAGGGAATCAGGTCGGCATACGGAAAATCGCGCTCGGCGAGGATTTCGAGCAAGGCTTGTCCAACCGCGCCGGTGGCACCGGCAATGGCGATGGTGGGATTCGGTTTCATGTTCGCTGGATGGCCAATCGGTTACTGGATAAAAGCGCGTTACGGGAGGAGGACTTCAGGATGAAGCAGGGATACGCGGACTCACCGGGCCAACATCGGCGCATTGCGCGCGATGACGCAGGGCATGATCCATCAACACCAGGGCAACCATGGCTTCGGCAATCGGCGTCGCGCGAATGCCGACGCAAGGATCGTGGCGACCGGTGGTGATCACTTCCACTGCCTCGCCCGCCGTATTCACGCTGCGGCCGGCCAAACGCAAGCTGGACGTGGGTTTCAGTGCCAGCGAGCAGACCACATCCTGGCCACTTGAGATGCCGCCCAGGATGCCGCCAGCGTTGTTGCTCAAGAATCCTTCGGGGGTCATTTCGTCGCGGTGCTCGGTGCCGCGCTGGACCACCGCCTCGAAGCCGGCACCAATTTCCACGCCCTTCACCGCATTGATGCTCATCAACGCGGAAGCCAGTTCCGCATCGAGTTTACCGTACAAGGGCTCACCCCAGCCGGGCGGCACGCCCGTCGCGACCACGCTGACCCGCGCACCGACCGAATCGCCGGACTTGCGCAGTGCGTCCATGTAGTCCTCCAGCTCATCCACCATGCTGGCATCCGGCCAGAAAAACGGATTGCTCTCGACGGCGTCCCAATCGAATCCACGTGGCTTGTTTTCGCCTAGTTGCGACAAATAACCGCGCACTCGAATGGCATGCTTTTGTGTCAGCCACTTCTTCGCGATCACGCCGGCCGCCACCCGCATCGTGGTTTCGCGCGCCGAACTGCGGCCACCGCCGCGTGGGTCGCGATGCCCGTACTTTTGCCAATACGTGTAGTCGGCGTGCGCAGGACGGAACACATCGTCGATTTTCGCGTAGTCCTTGCTGCGCGCATCCGTATTTCGGATCAACAGCGCAATTGGCGTGCCGGTGGTCAGTCCTTGATAGACGCCCGATAGGATCTCGACCTGGTCCGCCTCGCGTCGTTGCGACGTGTGCCGCGACTTGCCCGTCGCACGGCGCTGGATGTCGGTTTGAAACTCTTCCTCCGAGATCGCCAAGCCGGGTGGACACCCGTCAATCACACAGCCAATCGCGGGACCGTGCGACTCGCCAAACGTGGTGACCGCGAAACTATGGCCGAAGGTATTTCCGCTCATGACTCAACCGCGCGCATCGGCCAACGCCCTTATCGTTGCGTGGTGCTCGACCAAGGTGTCTCGGGTCACCACGAATACGCCCATGGCGCCGACCTTGAACTCGATCCAATCCAGCGGCAGCTGCGGTAGCAGTCGGCTCAGGGCGCGTTCGCTCTCGCCGACTTCGACGATCAACACGCCGCCTTCGCTGAGATGGTCGGGCGCATCACGAAGGATGCGCAAAGCCAGATCCAGGCCATCTTCACCCGCGATCAAGCCCAACTCCGGTTCATGTGAATACTCGCCAGGCAGCGCGGCCACCTCGTCGCGCGTGACATAGGGCGGATTGCTGACGATCAGCTCATAGGTCTGGCCGCGCAGTTCGGCAAACAGGTCCGAGCGCAGCAAGCGCACACGATCAGCCACGTCGAGGCGTGCCGCATTTTCGACAGCGAGGCTCAATGCCTCGGTCGACAAATCTACCGCATCCACCTGCCAGTCCGGCTGGTGGTGCGCCATCGCGATCGCAATGCAGCCTGAGCCAGTACACAGATCCAGCGCCCGCTCGACTTCAAGCTCGCCGATCCATGGCTGGAATCCACCCTCGATCAACTCCGCGATCGGTGAGCGCGGCACCAATGCACGTACGTCCGATTTGAAGCACAGACCGGCAAACCACGCCTCGCCGGTGAGATAACAAGCTGGCACGCGCTCGGTTATGCGGCGCTCGAACAGCGCCAACACGTCTGCCTTCTCAGCCGCAGTGACCCGCGACTGACCATAAATCGGATTCAGGTCATGCGGCAGATGCAACGCGTGCAGAGTGAGCTGGGTGGCCTCATCCAGCGCGTTGTCGTAGCTATGGCCAAAACACAGGCCGGCCGCATTGAAGCGGCTGCCTCCGTAGCGGATCAGATCGATGATGGTGCGCAAAGCAACGGTCATGGCAAGCGAATTGCGGGCAGAGCCGCGAGTATAGGCGAAGCCAAACGGCATCAAGGCCGCACCAAGGCCAGACCTATAATAGGGCGATGAAAATCCATGCTTCGATGAAACCGGGTTGCCGCGGCTCGGCCAAAATTCGCCTGATCGTGATTCTCGCGGCGGCGCTCGCGGCCGCGATTGGCCTGAGCTTGGGGGCGCGGCTGACGGCCCCCGCCGCGCCTGTCAATCCGCAAGTTCTGCAAAACGCGCTGCTGTTCCCGCAGCCTCGCGAATTGCCACCGTTCGCCTTGGATTCAGGCAATGATGGAGTGCTCGATGCTGCGGCGTTGAAGGGGCGTTGGAGTCTGGTCTTCGTGGGGTTCACCCATTGCCCGGACATCTGTCCGACCACGCTTGCGACCTTGGGTGGTTTGCAGAAGGCAGTGGCGGATTTGCAGCCCGCTCTGCAGATCGTTTTTGTCTCGGTCGACCCCGAACGTGACAGTGCGGCCAAAGCCAGCGAGTACGCACGCTATTTTGTTGCCGATGCACTGGGTGCCACGGCCGATCATCCACGGCTGGAGCCGTTCACCCGCAGCTTGGGCATGCTTTACGTGCAATCACCACTGGAAGACGGCGACTACTCGGTCGACCACTCGAGCAGCATCGCCATCCTCGATCCGCAAGCTCGCCAGGTCGGCGTGTTTCGGCCACCTTTCGAAATTGCACGCATGGCCGCCGATCTGCGCCAACTCGCAGGACACTGACATGTCACCCGCCGTTGCCCTGCAATACCTGTTTCCCCATCGTTTCTTGTCGCGTCTGGTCATGTGGGCGACGCGGGTGCGTTTCAAACCTTGGAAAAATCTGTTGATCCGGCAGATCGTGCGTCGCTTCAACGTCAATATGACGGAGGCGGCCGAACCCGATCTCGACACCTACCCGCATTTCAATGCGTTCTTCACCCGTGCCTTGAAGGCCGGCGCGCGCACGGCGGATGTTGATCCCCAGGCGTTGCTGATGCCCGCAGACGGCAAGATCAGCCAAGTGGGTCGTATCGAAGCCGGCCGCATCTTTCAGGCGAAAGGACAATCCTTCACTGCCGCCGAGCTGCTTGGCGATGAAACTGCCGCGGCCGTGTATGTCGATGGCTGGTTCGCCAATGTATATCTATCGCCACGCGACTATCATCGTGTGCATATGCCGTGGCGCGGCAGGCTCACGCACACGCTGCATGTGCCAGGGCGCTTGTTCAGCGTGGCACCGTGGGCCGTCAACGCGATCCCGCGTCTGTTCGCTCGCAATGAGCGCCTGGTCTGCCATTTCGACACCGACTTCGGTCCGATGTGTTCGGTGATGGTCGGTGCGTTGCTGGTATCAGGCGTGGAAACCGTTTGGAACGGCGTCGATATCCCGCCCTACGCCAGTCGCCCGATTGCCCGTGACTGGCGCAATCGCGCGCTGGAACTCGACCGCTTCGCCGAAATGGCCCGCTTCAACATGGGTTCGACGGTGATCCTGCTGTTCCCGAAAGCCGCTGTCAGCATCGACGAATTTGTGCATCAGCAGCCGGTAAAGGTCGGCCAAAGGCTGGGCTTGGTGCGTTCGCCAAGCTGAGTCAGACAAAAACAAAGCCTCAACGCGGGGGCGCAAAGGACGCGGAGAAACGCGGAAGAACGATGCACAGTTGCCAATGGCTTCGATGATGTTTAGACGTTGTTTTTCTGCGCGCCGCTGCGTTCTCTGCTCCACCTCGTTGAACCTCGTAAAATCAGCGAGAACCGCCTTCGAACAGGATTGCAGCGTCAACCCCGGCAACCCTGCAAACTCAAGCTCTGACCGGGCCGAATCAAATACCTCGGCGCCTTGATCGCGTTGCTGCGAGCCAGACTTTGCGGGCTGCCGCAGCGCCTGGCGCGGGCAATGCCGGCCAACGTGTCACCTTCGCGGACAACATAACGCACACCACTGGCGCTGCTTCCCGTCATCGCACTGGCCACCTGCGTTGGAATGGCGGCGCGCGCACGGGCGATGTCCAAAGCAAGATCCGCGCGCGGCCCGGACAGACAATGCTGCTGATAGGCCGTCACCAACGCGGAAGGTGCCAGCAGCACGCGCCCGGCTGGCAACAACATACTGGGATCAAACTGCGGGTTGAGGTTGCGCAAGGTGCGGAACCAGCCGTTACGGGTGCCGCTGCCACCCAGACAGATTGCCAACTCATTGAGACTCGCCGGCCGCTTCAACAGCAACTCGCCGGGATTCACCTCACCGCGGTCGAACTCCAGTCCGTACTCTTCGGGATGCAGAAACAACCATGCCGCCGCCAACACCATCGGCACGTAGTCACGGGTCTCGGCCGGCAATTGACGTTGGATGGTGTCGCTCCAGTAACTCTTGCCGCCAGAACTTCGATGCAGGCGCGCCATGCGACCTTCGCCGCCGTTGTAGGCCGCCAACGACATGGCGAGGTCGGTGTTCAGCTCGGCAAAGCGCTCATTCAGGTAGGCCACGTTGGCGCGGGTGGCCAGCTGTGGATCGAAGCGTGTATCGAATCCGCTGCCATCACGCCCCAAGCCAAACCGCCGGCCGGTGGCCGGCATGAATTGCAGTGGGCCCGATGCGCCAGCACGTGACACCGCATGCACTCGCCCACCCGACTCTTTCGCCAGGATGCCAAACAGCAATGCCTCCGGCAGCCCCGCCTGCTCATATTCCGGCCACATGCGATAGCGCATGAAGCGATAGTTTTCCCAAGTGTCCAACAGCGCAGGCCGCATCCAGGTCAGCCACTCGTTGAGGGCGGCCTTTACCGGTTGATTGACGGTGATGAACTCGCGCAGATCCCGACCCCGCAACAAGCTGACCGTGCGCGCCGCTGCCGGCATTGCGGTCACCACGGGCGAGGCTGCATTGACAGACGTCGGGTCAATACTGACGCCCTCGCCTTCAGCCGAGCCTGCTTCCGCTTGCAAACTGTCAGGCGGCTGCAAAAGCGCCTCATAGGCATGAATGAAGCGCGCGCCATCGCAGCCGGTAGAGGCCGCGCAGCGGCTGGCGGCATCTCGCAACGCCGCCAGAGCAGACAAGCGCTCCGCTTCACCGAGCGCTGCATCACCGTGCCGCAACTGCTCCTGCGCCGCCTCGTAGCGCTGAGACTGAGTATTGATCTCGGCGTACAGCGCGTCGTGCTCTTGGCTCGCCTGTGTCGAGTTGGGGCCCGGCGCGGTCGCGCAACCGGCCAATCCCAGCAACAGCGGGATGGAAGTTCGAAGAAGCATATGCATTGCGGGCAATCCGAATTTTCAAACGAGTCGAACATTTTGCCTGCGATGGCAGGGGAATGCGCTGGCAGCGTGGCCGCGGGCAGCCGTGCTGCGGGCACGCCTGACCCCAAGTTGGGCATTCCAGCCAGCGCCGAAGCGACACCCCGACTGCAGGCGGCAAGATCAGGCGAAAGAACTCGCTAGAATCCAACCACCCTCAAGAACCCGAAGCCACCCAATGAACGACATCTACCTCGGCCAGGGCGACCTGCCTGTTCATCTGCTCGTGCGCTACGGCAATCGTCATGGGCTGATTGCCGGAGCGACGGGTACCGGCAAGTCGGTATCGTTGATGGTGATGGCGGAGGGTTTTTCGCGGCTCGGCGTGCCGGTGTTTCTGGCCGATGTGAAAGGCGATATCGCAGGTTTGGCAGTCGCCGGCGCGATGAGCGAGCGCCTGCAGCAGCGGGTGACGACGCTGGGTTTGAGCGACTACCGCAACGAAGCCAATCCGGTGGTGTTCTGGGATTTGTACGGCAAACTGGGACACCCGGTTCGCACCTCAGTCACGGAGATGGGGCCGTTGTTGCTGGCGCGCATTCTGGAACTCAACGATACCCAGTCCGGGGTGCTCGACATCGTCTTCAAGCTTGCAGACGACGAGGGCTTGTTGCTGTTGGATCTCGACGATCTGCGCGCGCTGCTGGGTTTCGTGGCCGCAAACGCGAAGCAGGTATCGCAGACCCATGGTCTGGTTAGCCCGACTTCGGTCGGCGCCATTCAACGGGCCCTGCTGCGCCTGGAGCAGGCCGGCGGCCGCGAGTTTTTCGGCGAACCGATGCTCGATCTGGCCGACCTGATGCGTCAGGACATGTCCGGTCGCGGCATCATCAACCTGCTTGCCGCCGACAAGCTGATCCTGAATCCGCGGCTGTATTCGAGCTTTCTGTTGTGGCTGCTGTCGGAACTGTTCGAGACTTTGCCCGAAGTCGGCGATCTGGCGCAGCCCAAACTGGTGTTCTTTTTCGACGAAGCGCACTTGCTGTTTGCGGATTGCCCGCCGGCATTGCGGCAGCGTGTCGAACAGGTCTGCCGGCTGATTCGCTCAAAAGGCGTGGGCGTGTACTTCTGCTCGCAGAACCCAGACGACGTGCCCAATGAGATTCTTGGGCAATTGGGCAATCGGGTGCAGCACGCCTTGCGCGCTTTCACGCCACGCGATCAGAAAGCGGTGAAGACCGCGGCGGAAACCTTCGTGCCCAATCCCAAGCTCGATGTGACCGCAGTGATCTCGCAACTCGGTGTCGGCGAGGCCCTGGTTTCAACGCTGCAAGACAAAGGCATACCAATGCCGGTCGAGCGCACCATGATGGCGCCGCCGCGCTGCCGCATGGGTGCGATCAGCGACGACGAACGCGCGGTGGTACGTGCGCGCAGCCCCGTTGGCACGCGCTACGACAGTGCGATCAATCGGGAGTCTGCCTACGAGATCCTCAGCCAACGCGCGGAGCAGGCGGCAGCTCAAGCAGAAGTCAGCAAGACCGAAGCCGAGGCTGAGAAACAGTCGCCATCCAGCAGCAACAAGGCGAAACCTGCCGAGGAACGCAGCTGGATTCGCGACATACTGTTTGGAACCAGCCGTCGCCAAGGTGCGATTGAAGCCACCGCCAAGTCGGCGATGCGCACGGTCGGCAATCAACTGGGTCGGCAAATCCTGCGTGGTGTGCTGGGCAGCATGCTCGGTGGCAAGCGGCGCTAAGTCGGCCGCCCGCGTGGGCCCGCAATCGCCGACGTTTGCCGCTCCGTGAGTCGTTGGCGCCCGCCTGCAGGGCCGTCCACCGCTCTGATCACACGCGCCGGCTTTGAACGTTTGCGCGCTGAGCTGGAAACACTTTGGCGGCAGCTTCGACCGGAGGTGGTGGCGGCTCTGGCCGCGGCGGCGGCGGAAGGTGATCGCTCCGAGAACGCCGAGTACATCTATCGGAAGAAACAATTGGGCGAAATTGATCGTCGGGTTCGCTATCTGACTCGCCGTCTCGAATCCCTGCGTGTGGTCGAAACGACTCCCACCGATGCATCCGTGATTTTCTTCGGTGCGTGGTTCCGGGTAACCAGTGATATGGGCGAAACGCAGATGCATCGCATCGTCGGCCCCGACGAAACCGATGCACGCCTGGGCTGGATCAGCATCGACTCGCCATTGGCGCGGGCAGCGCTGAAAAAACGCGTCGACGACAGTTTTGAGGTGGTCCTGCCAAGCGGCCTTCGCCGCTACCACGTGGCGTCGGTCAGCTACGCCGAAGCCTGACCTGTCCTGTCCTGCTGGCCAATCAACCTCAGTCGACCTGCTTGCGCGGAGGCACCATCAGACTGACCACCATCGACACTGCGATCGCCAGCACCACGACCAACAACGCCCAGCCAACTGGGACCTTCCAGAAGTCAACAATCAGCATTTTCATGCCGATGAACATGAGCACGAAGGCCAAACCGTACTTCAACAAGTGGAAACGATCCGCCATCGCGGCCAGCAGGAAATACAGCGCGCGCAGGCCGAGCACCGCGAATACGTTGGAGGTCAGAACAATGAAGGGATCGGTGGTGATCGCGAAGATCGCCGGGATCGAATCAACTGCGAAGATCACATCGGTGAAAGCGATCATTACCATGACCAGAAACAGCGGCGTGAAATGCCAGACACCGTCGATGTTCACCCGAAACTTGTCATCGTGAAAATTGCGCGTCAGGCGCAGGTGTCCACTCATCCAGCGCAGAATCGGATTGCCGTCCAGGTTGGGCGGATCATCCGCCCGCCAGATCATCTGCGCACCCGTGATCAACAGGAACAGCCCGAACAGATAAAGAATCCAGTGGAACTGGGCGATCAGTGCCGCCCCGATGAAAATCATTACCGCACGCAGCAGAATGGCACCGACAACGCCATAGATCAGCACGCGTTGCTGCCGCTCCTGCGGCACCGCGAAGTAATTGAACAACATCAAAAACACGAACATGTTGTCGACCGCCAGTGCTTTCTCCAGCAGGTAGCCGGTAAAGAACTGAGTGGCGAGTTCGCTGGCTTCCTCTGCTGGCAGGCGACGGTCGAGGTACCACCACAGCCAAGCGTTGAAAACCAAGGCGAGGAAGATCCAGAACGCACTCCAGAGCATGGCCTCGCGAGTGCCCACGCGATGCGCGCCCTTGCTGCGCATCAGCACCAGATCCACGCACAACGCCAGCAGCACGAAGACCGCAAACGCTGACCAGAGCAACGGCGTACCGATCGATTCCAACATCTTGGGATATCCGGAAAGTGGCCAAGGGCACACCGCCGTTGCGTCCATCACTGAAGTGGACGAGACGCGGTGCGCGAAGGTCTTGCTCGGCGATCAAGGGCGCGTGCCCTACGAACTGCCCACCGGGCCGGGGGTTGCCCCCGTACTGACGACGCCGGTGTATCGAGCTACTCCCCTCCGGAAGATTGCGCCGAGCTGCGAGAACTCAAGGAGCTAGGCAGTCGCGGAACCCTCCGACTATAGCTGATCCTCGACCAGCAACTCAAGCCGGCGGCGGGCTCCGTGCTGGCTTCAAGGGTCAGTGCGCAACAAGATCACTTCCCGCGTCTGCCCCGGGTGTCTCTCTACGCGCACATCCATTGCCGCCAGATCCGCACGCAGCTGATGCCAAGCCGAGAGCTCACCCGCTTGCGGTTGCCACAGCGCGAACATGCTAAGTGGCCGAATCAGATTCAGCGTCTGCACTGAACCTATCCACAATTCCTCACCCGGAATCTGCTTTGCCGGAGCTCGCCAGATACGCAGCACCTGCAATTGTTGCGGAGAAACGGGTCGCCGAAGCAGCAGCACTTCGGCTTCGGTATCCAGCGTCGCTGGCAAGATGGGTTGATCTGCGACAGATGCTGACTTGTCGAGCAACGACAGGGTTGCGACCCAGTCTGCCTGCGGCTGCACCTGCCAACCCTGTGCTTGCAACTTTTTCTCAAGTGGCAGTAACGCACCGAGAATCTGCACGTTGAGCGGCCAACGCAATTTCGGATCGATGGCATCGCGTTGGGCAGGCAGTTGGCGCCAGCCGTCGCGCCACCACTGCTCCGCCCGCAACTCAAGCGTTCGCGGCGGCGGCGCAATACTGCGCAGCAACGGGTCGATGGCACGCGGTGCGTGCCAGATCGCCGCCACCGCAAAGCTTGCGTAAAAGATGAGCGCCAACGGCTTCATCCAGAATGACCGTCGCGCATGCCGTCGATACGCGATTCCGAGCGCCAGCAGCCAGAACACACCCAACAGCGTGCCGCCGACCACATCGCTCAACCAATGCATGCCGAAATAGATGCGTGCGAAGCCCAGCAAAGCCACTACCGCCGCCGCCACTGAGTACGGCCAGACGCGCGAGCGACCAGGCAACTCGCGCGCGATCAGTACGGCGAAGAATCCGAACGTAATGGTAGCCATCGTGACCGCCACCGACGGAAAGCCGAATCCTTCATGCGCGCCGGGCGGCTTGGGCATGTCGATCAAGGCTTCCAGCGCCACGGTGAGTACCAAGCCGAATGCCAGCGCGGCTGCCCAATGACCGGCGGCCATCCAGCGTCTTCGCCACAACAGCCAAAGCATGGTCAAACTGGCAGCCGGTGTCAGTACCACCGCGTCGCCCATCGATGCCAGCCCTGCCAACAAACGATCCGCCAGCGGATTGCGCAAGGTCAGCATGAAAGCGTGAACACTGCGGTCGAAGCTCAGACCGTCGTTCACCAACAATGTGGTCAGCAGGCCGAATACCGTGCAACCAATCACCAGTAGCCCGACCGCCAGTATCGCCAAAGACGCCGATTCCGGTCGACTGGGATCAATCAAGGGCATCGCGTATCGGCTCAAATGCGGATGCGCGCGACTCCATGCCAAGGCGGAAGTGAGCAAGCTGTTGGCGTGACGATCAAACCAACGCCAGATGTACAGCACACACGCCCACACCAAGGCCAACAAGAGCAGCATGCCACCCAACACCAACACCAACCGATCCGCCACCGCCGCCACTGCATTGTAGGAAGCACCGAATGCCCAACCGGGAACCAAGAACACCGCCGCCCAGGTCACCGCCGCAAATGCACTGGCCAGTGCGTAACGCTTGATCGGCATGCCCAACATGCCCGCGATGGCGGGTACGAACGGTCGGATGGCACCGACAAATCGCGCGATCAGGATGCTCTTGGCGTCATGCCGACGAAACAGCACTTCGCCCCGATTAAGTAACTGCGGATAGCGCGAGAACGGCCACATCACCCGCAACTGCGGCCCCCACCGTCGGCCCACCCAAAAACTCACGCCATCACCCAAAAACGCGCCAGCCGCCGCGCAGGTGATCGCATAAGGGCCATCAATGTGGCCCATGCCGATCAGCGTACCCACGCCAAACAACAGTGGCAGCGCCGGCACCGCCACCCCAAGGATAAGCAATGAGTCCAGAAAGGCGATGGCAAAAATCAGCGCTCCCGCCCAAACGGAATGCTGTGCTATCCAATCCAATGTGCCGTCAAGCCACGCTTGTTCCATAGCCCCATTATGGCAGTCGCAGTTGACGGTTCAGCGCGAGCCACGCCGCGGAACTCGTCCAAGTGACAGACCAAGGCGACACCGGCAAATCAAAACCCGCGACTTCGTCGGGTAACATCCCCCCACCGCCGCTGCGTCGGCATCCCTCACCCTGCAATGGAAATTCTGATTCTGTTGGTGCTGGTCCTCATCAATGGCGTCTTCGCGATGTCGGAGATGGCCATCGTTTCATCCCGCAAGGCACGCCTGCAGCAGCGTGCAGACAACGGCAGCGCCGGCGCCAGCGTCGCCTTGGCACTTGCCAACGACCCCAGTCGATTTCTTTCGACCATTCAAGTCGGCATCACCACCATCGGCATTCTGAGCGGCGCGTTCGGCGAGAGCGCCATTGCCGAGCGGCTGATCGAAGTCTTCAAGGAATATCCAACGATTGCGCCCTACAGCAAGGTCGCAGCAACGGCCATCATGGTGGTGTTGGTCACTTACTGTTCGGTGGTATTGGGCGAAATCGTCCCGAAGCGACTGGCGCTGATCAACCCGGAGCGCGTGGCCAGCGTGATTGCGCGGCCGATGCAGGTGCTGTCGATGCTGGCGCATCCATTGGTGGTGTTGTTCAGCGTTTCCAGCAACGGATTGCTCAAGCTGCTTGGGGGCAATCGCGGACTCGAAAAGCCTGTCAGCGCTGAAGAGATCAACCTGATGCTGCAAGAAGGTGCCGCCGCCGGTGTGTTCGAGCGCGCCGAGGAAACCATGGTCGGCAATGTGTTTCGCCTCGATGACCTGCGCGTCACGGCGATCATGACGCCGCGATTGGACATCGCCTATCTGGACGTGAATGACAGCGACGCGGAGAACCACGCAGTGTTGATCGAAGGCCGTTTTCAGACCTTGCCGGTATGCCGCGCGGGCCTCGACGAAGTGCTGGGCTTTCTCGACACCAAGGCATTCCTGGCCAAATCACTGAGCGGCGAGCACGCCAACATCGCTGAAGTCACCCACCCGCCGGTGTTCATCCCGGAAACCGTGTCGCTGATTCGTCTGCTGGAAACACTGAAAAAGCAGAATTCGCACATGGCTCTGGTGGTCGACGAATACGGCAGTGTCGAAGGCATGGTTACCTTGACCGATCTGCTCGACGCGATCACCGGCGACATGAACGCCGACGACAGCAGCGCCAGCGATGACGCCATCCAACGTGATGATGGCTCGTGGTTGCTGGACGGCCGGATCGCGGTCGACCGGGTATCGTCCTTGCTGAAACTCGAGCAGTCATTGGCCAGCGCCGAACTCGGTTACGCGACCCTGGGCGGCCTGGTCATGGATCGCGTCGGGCACGTGCCGCGGACCGGCGAACACTTCGAATGGAAAGGCTTGCGTTTCGAAGTGGTCGACATGGACGGCAACCGGGTGGATCGCGTGCTGGTACAGCCTGCCACCGCGAAGAACTAGTGGGCCGTAACGGATGAAGCGGAAGTGGGATCGCGAAGGGATGGGCGTGATGGATGCCGCTCCGGAGCGAGGCCAATAGCCAAAGCTATTGGCGGAGTGAGCAGCAAGTCCAGCGCGGCCAGACCGAGCGAGCTACTTTCGATTTGTCCGTTACAGCCCACTAGAGCCTGCATGCACCTACGTCAACCGCCGATCCTCGGCGGCTGACGCAAGCACCACAGTCTCATTCAGGGCCGTCGAGCCAACTCACCTTCGTCACGCGCCTTGGGCATCAGGTCTTGTTTGCTGATGCCCAGCGCCAATACCACCGGCCCGGCAAAGAAGATCGACGACAAGGTGCCGATCACGATGCCAATGATCAGCGCCAGCGAGAAACCTTCCAGGCTGGTTCCGCCGAACAGGTAAAGGGCAACCACGGTCAGCAGTGTGGTCATCGAGGTCATGATGGTGCGCGACAGGGTCTGGTTGATGGCCAGATTCATGATCTCTTCCGGATTCGCCTTGCGGCTGGAGCGGAACAGTTCGCGCACCCGATCAAACACGACGATCTTGTCGTTCACCGAGTAACCGTCGACCGCCAGAATCGCGGCCAGGACGGTGAGATCGAAGTCCATGCCGGTCAGGGAGAAGAAGCCAAGCACGATCAGCACGTCATGCATTTCACCGGCCACCACCGCCAGCGAGAACTTCCACTCGAAGCGCAGGGCGATGTAGATCATGATGCCGGCCAGCACCACCAGAATCGCGACGACGCCGTTGTAGGCCAACTCGCCACCCACCTGCGGTCCCACAAACTCGCTGCGCTTGATGGTGACGGTGTTGCCGTCGCTGTTGAGCGCAGTCAACACCTTTTGGCCAACCGCGGCGTTGCGGTCATCGATGCTGGATTCGACTGCTTCGCCGCCATCCTGCTCGCTCTCGGCGGCAGTAGCTTCGCTTGCGACTTCGGGCGACAAACGGATCGAGAAGTTGGTCGAATCGAAGCGTTGGACCACCGCACCTCGGATTCCAGCCGATTCCAGACTTTCGCTTATCTTGGCCTGCTCCACTGCCTCGGCGTACACCACTTCGACGAGCGTGCCGCCGGTGAAATCCAGCGCCAGATTGAGGCCGCGGGTCGCCAGCGAGACGATCGAAATCAACACTAGGATCAACGACACCGCCACCGTGTAGCGGCGGATCGCCATGAATTGAACGTTGCTTGCGGGATTGAAAAATTCCATTTCGGGCGCTCCTTTAAACCGACACCCGGGTGACCTTGCGGCGCCCGCCATAAATCAATGTAGCCATCGCCCTGCTCACCGTGACCGAAGTGAACATGGAAGTCAGTACGCCCAAGCCGAGCACCATGGCGAAGCCGCGCACCGGGCCCGAACCGAACGAAAACAGCGCCAAGGCGGCGATCAACTTGGTGATGTTGGAGTCGAGAATGACCGTCCACGCACGCTCATAGCCCACTTTGATGCTGGCGATGGGCGTATTGCCGTTGCGCAACTCTTCGCGGATACGTTCGATGATCAGCACGTTACCGTCGATCGCCATACCAAGGGTCAACACGATGCCAGCGATGCCGGGCATGGTCAGGGTGGCGTTGAACATCGAGAGCAGCGCACCCAGCATCAGCAAATTGGTGAACAACGCGACCACCGAGATCACGCCGAACAATTTGTAGTAGACGACCATCAGCACGCAGACCGCCGCAAAGCCAAGCAGGATTGCGCGCCTGCCGGCGTCGATATTGGCTTGGCCCATAGACGGTCCGATGACACGCTCTTCGACGATGTCCACCGGCGCCGCCAACGAGCCGGCACGCATCAACAAGGCCAACTCGCTGGCGTAGGCGGAACTCTCCAATCCGGTGATCTGGAAGTTCTTGCCGAACACGCCTTGCGTGGTCGCCATGGAGATCACTTCCTCCGTCACCTTGACCGAACGGACCTGCTCGCCGTTGACTTCACGCGTTTCCGGCGTGCGTTCGATGAATACCACGCCCATCTGTTTGCCGACGTTGTCTGTGGTGTGTTCCAACATGCGGGCGCCGCCGGCATTGTCGAGCTTGATCGACACCATCGGCGTTCCCGCCTGCGGCTCGAATCCCGAGCGCGCATCAACCAACTGATCACCCGAGGTGATGACGCGTTTGGAGAGCAGCAGCGGCTGACCCTTGCCGCTCACTCCCGCTTCCGGGCGCATGTAATACAGGCGGGCGTCGGGCGGCGTGCGACCCGTCGTCGCCGCTTCCATCGCCGAACTGAAGCCCTCGCCTACCACGGCACGCCATTCAAGGGTCGCTGTTGCTCCGAGAATCTTCTTCGCCAGCGCCGTGTCCTGCACACCTGGCAGCTGCACCACGATCCGCGAAGTGCCCTGTCGCTGAATGATCGGCTCCGCCACACCCAGTGAATTGATGCGTGTGCGCAAGGTACCTACGTTCTGTTCCAGCGCGTTGTCGGTGACCGCCTTGACCTGTGCCGGCAGCAGATTCGCCATCAGCAAGTCGGGGGTGGCGCCATCGGTTACCTGCAACTCGGGCACGTCGCGGCCGATCAGTTGGGCGGCGCGATCACGGTCAGTGGCTTCGCGCAATTGCACTTCGATGCCGGCGCTGGTACGGTTCACCGCCGCGTAAGCGACGTCGTTGTCACGCAGCAAGGCACGAATGTCGTCGGCAAATGCGTTTTCGCGCTTCTCCAACGTCGCGCGCTGATCCACTTCCATCAAGAAGTGCACACCCCCCTGCAAGTCGAGACCGAGCACCATCGGCGTGGCGCCGATGGCAACCAACCATTGCGGCACGTTGGAGGCCAGATTCAGCGCCACCACGTAACTGTCCTTCAGCTCTTTGCGCAGCAAATCCGCCGCCAACAATTGCACCTCGGGATTGGGTACGCGCACCAGCAGGCTGCCGTTCTCGATCTCCGCCCGCACGATCTCGAGCTTGGCCTTTTCCAAGGCCGCAATGACCCGACTCTGCAGCGCGGCGTCGATGGTCGAATTGCGGGTCGCGCTGACCTGCACTGCCGGATCCTGCGGGAACACATTGGGCGCGGCATAGATCACGCTGGCGATCAACAACAACGCCACCAGCGCGAATTTCCAACGGGCAAACTCAAGCATACGGATTACCGATGTGGCGACACCGAAGCGTCGCTGGTTTGAAAAGGAAAGAACTCAGTCGAGGGTCGCGATCAGGCCAAACTCATGGCACCCACGCAGACCGTTTCGGCGGATCAGGCAGCCTTCAACGTGCCCTTGGGCAACACGGTGCTGATGGCCTGGCGCTGAAACTTGATGACCACGTTGTTGCTGACTTCAACGCTGATGAAGGCGTCACCGATGTCGGCCACCTTGCCCACCATGCCGCCCGAGGTGACCACCTCGTCACCCTTGGCCAATGCGGCCAACATCGCACGGTGCTCCTTGGCTCGCTTGCTTTGAGGGCGCAGCACAAAGAAATAGAACACAACAAAAAACAGGCCGAACATCAGTGGCAACTGCCACACCGGCGGCTGCTGGCCAGCGGCTTGGGCCATCGCTGGCGAGATGAAGAAGTCGAGCAGGTTCATGGGGCGGTGATTGTCCGTCAAAGGCGTGGGGCGTTTCGGGAGAACCCCGAACCCGCCGCGTAAAGCGCGTGATTATGCCACGTGGGGAGGGGTTGGCTGGTTTTCTATGGTTGCGGTGGCTTTTGCTGCGGCGGCGGTGGGCGCGGTTTGGGTCTGGGGTTCGCTACAAGAATTCGCCCCTCATGCTTGGCGGGCCTGGGAATCCGGACTGCCAGGCTTCGCTCGCCTGTTGATAGCGTGTCGCACGGTTTCGTCCGCCTACGGCGACTCAAAGAAAGGTGACTCGGCCACCGCTGAGGTGGACGAAACCTTGCGGAGAGCCAACCTAAAAGCGAGAGGAGCGAATAGCTGGATTCCGGCTTCCGCCGAAATGACGAGATTTCGGCATCGAGAACTGCCACCAGCAGGATCAATCACGCCCCATCCGCGCAGCATAAAACTCCCCCACAAACGCCTCCAACTGCGACTGCGCGATCGCATCGCGCAACCCACGCATCAAATCCTGGTAGTAGTGCAGGTTATGAATCGTCGCCAGCATCGGGCCGAGCATCTCGTTGCAGCGGTCCAGATGCCGCAAATAGGCGCGACTGAAGCCACTCGCGCAGGTGTGGCAACTGCATTCGGGGTCGATGGGACTGGTGTCCTGCGCGTACTTGGCGTTGCGAATTCGCAGCGTGCCGAAGCGGGTGAACAGGTGGCCATTGCGGGCGTTGCGGGTGGGCATCACACAATCGAACATGTCGATGCCCCGGCGAACCGCTTCGACGATGTCTTCGGGCCGACCGACGCCCATCAGGTAGCGGGGCGCCTCCTCGGGCAGCAACGGCACCGTGTCATCGAGGGTGCGCTCACGCTCGTCCTGCGGCTCGCCAACCGCGAGACCCCCCACCGCGTAGCCGTCGAAGCCGATATCGATCAGGCCAGCGGCAGACTTCTCGCGCAGCGCCGGATACACACCGCCTTGCACGATGCCAAACAGTGCAGCGTCATTGCCCGCATGGGCAGCGCGCGAGCGCGCCGCCCAGCGCAGCGACAGCTCCATCGAATCGCGCGCGACCTTTTCGCTGGCCGGATACGGCGTGCACTCATCGAAGATCATCACCACATCGCTGTCGAGCACGCGCTGGATCTGCATGCTGACTTCCGGCGAGAGAAACACTGCTGCGCCATCGACGGGCGATGCAAACCTCACTCCTTCTTCGCTGATCTTGCGTCGATGCGCGAGCGAGAAGACTTGAAAGCCGCCAGAGTCGGTGAGCATGGGACCATCCCAACCGATGAACCGGTGCAGGCCGCCAAACTTCTCGACGACATCGAGCCCCGGCCGCAGGTACAGATGGAAGGTATTGCCAAGAATCATCTGTGCGCCCAGCGCCTTGATGTCTCGCGGAAGCATGGCCTTCACTGAACCGTAAGTGCCCACCGGCATGAAGGCCGGCGTTTCGACCGTGCCACGCGGAAAGTGCAGGCGTCCACGGCGCGCGCGGCCGTCGTTGCCGAGCCGCTCAAAGCGCATGCGACTCATGTCGGCACCTGCTCGGTAGCGTCCTGCGCAGCGTCAGCAGGAAACAGCAGCATGGCGTCGCCATAGGAAAAGAACCGATAGCGCTGCTCCACGGCGTGGCGATACGCGGCCAGCACACGCTCGCGACCGGCGAACGCACAGATCAACATCAGCAAGGTGCTCTCGGGCAGATGGAAGTTGGTGATCAGCGCGTCAACCGAACGAATGCGATAACCGGGGAAGATGAAAATCTGCGTCTCGCCGGCAAACGGCAAGATGGTGTCGTCGCGGCGAGCCGCTTCCAACGCACGCACCACCGTGGTACCCACGGCGATGACGCGGCTGCCCGCATCACGGGTGCGCTGAATCTGCGCGCACAACTCAGCGCCCACATTCAGCCACTCAGCATGCATGGTGTGATCGAGCAGGTGTTCGGCGCGCACCGGCTGAAACGTGCCGGCACCGACGTGCAAGGTGACGTGGCCGAACTGCACGACGCGTGACTGCAGCTGCGCCAGCAAATTGCTATCGAAATGCAGCCCCGCGGTCGGGGCCGCTACTGCGCCCAGCTCACGCGCAAACACGGTTTGATAGCGCTCAAGGTCCGCGTCTTCCGCGTCACGGGTGATGTAAGGTGGCAAGGGCAAACGACCAATGCGCAGCAGCAGCTTTTCCAGTGGCTCGGGACCGGCAAACCGCAAACGATAGAACTCGCCTTCGCGGCCAAGCACTTCGATTTCACCGCCTGCATCCAGGGTGATTTTGGCACCCGCTTTGGGCGACTTGCTGACGCCAAGTTGCGCGCGCGCCTCGTGCGCGCCGAGTACGCGCTCGATCAGGATCTCGACGCGGCCACCGGTCTCCTTGGTTCCATACAAGCGTGCAGGCATGACGCGCGTATCGTTGAAGATCAGCAAATCGCCGGCGCGAAGAAACTCGCCCAGATTGGCGATGCCGCTGTCCAGCAAGGGCAGCGGCGGTGCTGGAACGACCAACATTCGACTCGCTGAGCGCTCGGCAAGCGGCGCTTGCGCGATCAGTTCAGGGGGCAATTCGTAATGAAAATCGGCGCGCTTCAAGGCGGCATCACTGCGTCAATGGACGCCGATTGTAGCCGCTGAGAGAGACCGCTGATCTTGCCGACAATTTAGCCGCATGGCTGCCTCGTGATATCCTGCGCGGCTTCGAAAGCCTTTTCCAACAAGCGATTGCGCGCCATTGCCGCGCTGGGAGCCGCCCTCATGACCACCTCATCCAACCGCCTCGTCACCCAATTGCAGGAGCTGCGCAGCTACGGCGGCAAGGTTCGCACCGCCGGCCTGCCGGACAGCCTGATCGAATCGATGGGCGCAACGCATCCGTTGCTGGTCGAGGCCGTCGAATCGGCCGTCGAGTTGCACCGCGCGCTGCGCGCGGAGTTCGACGACGTGTTGCGTGCGGATGAGGCCGAACAGGTACGCCAGGCGCAGTCAGGCTTTCTGAACTTCTATGCCGACGACGCGGTGAATCCCTATGTCGCGCTGACTGCGCGCGGCCCGTGGATGATCACCTTGAACGGTGCGGTGATCCACGATTCCGGCGGTTACGGCATGCTCGGTTTCGGGCACACGCCGGAAGCAGTGCTGAAGGCACTGGCCGCGCCGCAGGCAATGGCCAACATCATGACCCCCAACCTTGCTCACCTGCGCTTTGCACGCGCCTTGCGTGCCGAGATCGGACACACCCGCGGCGCGTGCCCGTATGCCAAGTTTCTGTGCCTGAACTCGGGCTCGGAGTCGGTGACCTTGGCAGGCCGAATCGCCGATGTGAACACCAAGGTGAACACCGATCCAGGTGGTCGTCACGCCGGCAAGCAGGTCAAGCGTATCGCCGTGAAGGGCGCATTTCATGGCCGCACCGAGTTGCCGGCGATGTATTCGGATTCCAGCCGCAAGACCTACCTGCAGCATCTGGCCAGCTTCAAGCAAAACGAACAATTGATCACCATCGAGCCGTATTCGGTCGAGCAACTGCGTCAGGCGTTTGCTGATGCCGACGCCAACGGGTGGTACATCGAAGCGGTGTTTCTTGAGCCAGTGATGGGTGAAGGCGACCCCGGTCGCGCCCTGCCCGCCGCGTTCTACGCGGCGGCACGCGAGCTGACCTTGGCGCATGGCACGCTGCTGTTGGTCGATTCGATACAGGCTGGCTTGCGCGCACACGGTGTGTTGTCGGTGGTCGACTATCCCGGCTTCGAGGGCTTGCAGGCACCGGACATGGAGACTTATTCGAAGGCGCTGAACGCGGCCCAATACCCGATGTCGGTGTTGGCTGTCACCGAACGCGCCGCAACCATGTACCGGCGCGGCATTTATGGCAACACCATGACCACCAATCCGCGCGCGATGGATGTCGCCAGCGCGGTGCTCGGCATGCTGACGCCGGCGATTCGCAACAACATCGTCAGCAAGGGCCGCGAGTTCCTGGCGCGCTTGAACAAGCTGAAAGACGAGATGCCTGGCCTGATCACCAAGGTGCAAGGCACCGGCTTGTTGTTCAGCGTCGAACTTTCGACCGATTTCCTGTGTTTTGGTGTGGGTTCGACCGAGGAATACATGCGCGAGCGAGGCTTCGGCGTGATCCACGGTGGCGTCAACTCGCTGCGCTTCACCCCGCACTTCAACATTGGCATGGATGAGGTGG
Source organism: Pseudomarimonas sp. (assembly GCA_052390415.1). Classification (GTDB taxonomy): domain Bacteria; phylum Pseudomonadota; class Gammaproteobacteria; order Xanthomonadales; family Xanthomonadaceae; genus JANNWF01. The sequence continues at coordinate 28,199 of JBQTGY010000148.1, forward strand.
AGTTGATTGTTTCTGGCCTGCGGGAAGCGTTGGTGAATGGGCCGCGCAAGCAGCAGCCAGTCGCCGCGTAATCCGAACAATAGGTGGCAATAGGGTGCGTCTCTGACGCACCGACTCCACCCCGGCCAACATTGCCCGAGGCACTTGGTGCGTCAAGACGCACCCTTCTACGGGTTGCGACCGAGGCTGACGCGCTCGCGGGCTTCCAGGTCGCGTTCGGTATGCACATCGCGCCAACCGGCAACCACCAGCACATCGCGCACCGCTATTCCTTGGTTTTGTCCGTGCTCCAGCAGCAACCAGCCGCCGGGCAGCAGATGTCGCATTGCCTCGGCCGCGATCTGCCGGATAGCATCCAACCCGTCGGCGCCACTCACCAGCGCGCTGCGCGGTTCGAAACAGAGGTCGCCTTGCGATAGATGTGGGTCGTCTTCGCCCAGATAGGGCGGGTTGCTGACGATCATGGCGACTTGTTCATTCGCGTTCAGTGCGGTGCACCAGTTGCCCAGCCGAAACTCGACGTTGCCAATGTCCAGGCGGATGGCGTTGGAGCGTGCCATACGCAAAGCCCCTGCACTGGCATCGGTGGCGATGACGTGCGCGAGCGGGCGCTCGCTGGCCACGGCCAAGGCGATTGCGCCGCTGCCGGTGCCAAGGTCAACCAGACTCCGCTTAGCGTCGACAGGTAGCCTTGCCAGCGCCAGTTCCACGAGCAATTCGGTTTCTGGCCGTGGAATCAAGGTGTGTGAATCGACCGAGAGATCCAATGTCCAGAAGCCGCGCCGGCCGGTGAGCTGAGCTACTGGCACACCGCTTGCGCGCGCCTCAATCAGTCGCTCGATATCAGCGGTAACGGCTGCGGTGGGCTCAAAGTCGGCGTGCGCAAACAGCCACGCCTGAGACTGACCGAGGGCATGGGCGATCAGCCAGTCGACCTCGCGCGCGCCGTCTTCACCATCAAGCGTC
>JBQTGY010000149.1:0-22430 GCA_052390415.1 Pseudomarimonas sp.
CGGTCACGCGGCTTGATCAGCAAGGACTCGGTGTAGAAGTGATCGGGCAGGGCGGGCATGCCGAGTCCGGTGTAAAACCCTTCTGCCAGCTTGGTCATCGCCTTGGCTTGAGCGAGATCGGCTTGCACGCCGGCCTGCACGATCTCGGCCGGACCAGGCGCGCCCCCCAACTTGCCCAGCTCGTCGCGATAAAGGGCATCACGCTGTGCTTGCAGCGCGGTTGAAACATCAAGACTGCCCTCCCCGGGATAGGGCTCAAGCAACTCCCACAGGTTGGCCCAATCTTGCTGCCAGAGATTGCCCATCAGGTGTGCCGGCAGCTTGCCACCGACCGAACCTTGTTCGCCGTAGCGAGTTTCCAGCTTGCCGCGGGTGTAGCAGTGCAACTGCTCGTACAGCGGTTGCACTTGGCCCCACAGGCGATCCGCCTCGACCACCACCTCGGCCGGGCTCATGTCGTAACCCGAACGCCATAGCTCACCTGCGTCCTTGTAACCGATTTCCCTGGCACCCTCGTTGATCAGTTCGGCAAAGCGCTGATAGTCGGCGCGCATCGGCGGCGACACGGTGTGCCAGCCTTCCCATGCTTCGAGTTGGGCGGCATAGTCGCGGTTCTTGGCCAGCACTTCGGACAATTGGCCAATGTCGCGGCAGCTGGCCGGGTCGGCCGGGTCTTTGCAGAATTTGCCGGCACCATAAGCGCCTTCAAGGCGTGTACGCAGTTGCGTGATTTCGGCCAATTTGGCCGGGTCGCGGGGAGCGGGGTTGGCGCTGCCGAGTTTCAGCAGGGCGAGCGCGCGCGCGGTTTCTGGTTCGAGCTTTTGCCCATCAAACTTCGCCGCCTGCTCAATGAAGCCGTTCAACATCGTCAACCAGCGCTCGTTGGCAGACGCCGAGACGCTGGCGCTTTCAGAGTTGATGTAGGTGGATGCGAGCCAGTCGGCAGCGGCGACTTGCGGTGCTTGCTTGCTGATCGCGGCGTTGACTTCGGCCACCAACGCATCTGCGGATTTTTCAGGCGGCGTCACAACCTTCTCCGCAGTGGGCGGCGGTGCGCTATCGCCTCCGCAAGCGGTGAGTCCGACGGCAATCGCCATCGCCAGCAAGGTGCGGGAAATCTTCACGAGTTCGCTCCAGTCGATCGGGCACAGCGGGCCCGCGGATCGCTGAGGCTAGACGGCAGGCGAGCTTGAAGCAAGCAGGGCAGTGACATCGCCGTCGGCAGTCAACACCTGTTGATTGATCAACCAATCACGTGCGTCGGCGGCGTCGCCTTCGAACCATCCGCGCGTGCTGCCGAGCCGGAAGCTGTAGCCCCAGGCATCCATGTCTGTCATCAAACGCGCCTTGCCGACGCCAGCAAGCGCATCGGCCAGCACGATCTGCAGGTAGCAGGTGGCGTCTTCTTCGATGTCTGAATCAGTGGCATTGGTGTGCACCCACTGGCGTCGTTCGGCTGGCAACACGATCAGGTGACCGGCCTCATGCAGAATCGAGTGCACCGGTGTATCGGCGCGAGCAAAGACCTTTTCGCCAATGACCCCGGCCTCGGAGTCACCCCAATAGCTGCCAGGAATCACGCTGCCGTCAGCGACCACGACCAAGCGCAGTCCGAACCGCATGAGCAGATCTGCGATCGCCTGCGAGTCCAGGTCGCGCAAACACAGCACGTTGACTGGGTTGCTCAAAGCGAGGGAGCCCATCGCTACCTGTTATCTGCCGCTGTTGTGCTCGGGTAGGGATACCGAAATGTCGAGCATCTCGTGGTCACCGTCGCGGGTCATTTCGACCTTGACGGCGTCGGCATCGACATTCACGTACTTCTTGATGATCGCCAGCAGCTCGCGTTGCAGCTCGGGCAGATAATCGGGCCCACCGCGGTTGTTGCGCTCTTGCGCAACGATGATGCGCAGGCGCTCCTTGGCGATGTGAGCGGTATTTTTCTTGGGACGGAGAAAATCGAACAGGCTCACGACGTCAGCCTCCGAACATCTTGGCGAAAAAGCCCTTGCGCTCCACCGTGGTGAAACGCATTGGCCGCTCCTCACCGAGCAATCGCGCTACCGCATCGACGTACGCTTGTCCGGCAAGCGACTCGACATCCAGCACCACGGGCTCGCCCTTGTTCGAAGCGTTGAGTACATCCGGTGACTCGGGAATCACGCCGATGGTCTTGAGACCGAGCACATCTTCGACATCGGCGATCGACAACATTTCGCCGGCTTCAACCCGCTTCGGGCTGTAGCGCGTCAGCAGCAGGAATTCTTCCACGCGCGTGCCTTGCTCGGCGCGACGGGTTTTTGATGCGAGCAGACCCAGAATGCGATCGGAGTCGCGCACCGAGGACACTTCCGGATTGACGACGACGACGGCGCGGTCGGCGAAGTACATCGCCAGATATGCACCGCGCTCGATGCCAGCGGGGGAGTCGCAAATGATGTGATCAAAACCATCGGCGGCCAGATCGTTCAGCACCTTTTCCACGCCTTCCTTGGTAAGCGCGTCCTTGTCACGGGTTTGCGACGCCGCCAGCACGTACAGAGTGTCGATGCGTTTGTCACGGATCATCGCCTGCTTGAGTGTGGCTTCGCCTTGAATCACGTTGACGAAGTCAAACACCACGCGACGTTCGCAGCCCATGATCAAGTCGAGGTTGCGCAATCCGACGTCAAAGTCGATGACTGCCACGCGCTTGCCGCGGCGGGCCAGCCCACACGCCAAACTGGCGCTGGTGGTGGTCTTGCCGACGCCACCTTTGCCCGATGTAACGACGATGATCTCTGCCAAAGTGCTGCTCTCCTGATACTGCTTCAAGTAAATACAAAAACACACGATCAAATTCGAAACGAATGCTCACCAACCTGGGCTGGCGCACACCCTGCCAGCAAACAGACAAGCAATTACTCAGGTGCACACTCAGGCCATCAAGCCAGTTCTGCGAGCTTGAGCTTGCCGTCCTCCAGCCAGGCCTGCACCGCGCGGCCACGCAAGTCTGCGGGCAGTTCTTCCAGCACGCGATACTGACCCGCTATCGCCACCAGTTCGGCATGAAACTCGCGACAGAATATGCGTGCGCCGGTGTCGCCCTGCGCACCTGCCAATGCGCGGCCACGCAGCGCACCATAGATGTGGATCGAGCCATCCGCGATGACCTCGGCGCCGGCGCCAACGCCGGTGCACAAGGTCAAGTCGCGACCTGCGGCATACAACTGCTGACCCGAGCGAACCGGCTGGGTATGCAACATGCTGGTCTGCGCCGCCAGCGGCGCGGCCGGCAACGCGGCGGGTTGGGTTTCAACCGCAGGCGGTGACTCTTCCTTTCGGGCACCCGGAGCGGGCTCGTACTGCGCACGAAACTTCGCCAGCAGGGGCAGCCCAAGCGTGCGAGCCAGCTGTTCGACTTCGGTCGTGCCAAACGCCAGTGCGACCGGGTGCACGCCGGCGTCGCGTAGACGGGCGAGCAATTGCCGCGCGGTGTCGACGTCAGGGCAGGCGCTGAGGTAACCAAAGTCGATGACCACGGCCGCGCGCTCGAACATCTTTGGCGCGCGCTGCACACGCTCAACCATTTCTTCGCCCAAGCGATCAAGGTCGAGCTGACGAACCCGCAGGTTGGCGATTCCCACTTGCCCAAACTTGAGCTCGCCGGCTTGTTCAAAGTCGGCGCGAGGCGCAGCTGCCATACAGTCAGGTCCCGGTTGCGCGCTGTGGATCGGCGATTGGCCGCTTGCGCGCGGCGAGCCATGGCACGTCAGGCAGGCCGCCGCCACTGTCAATGAAGGTTTCACGCACGTAAGCGAAGCTGCACAGGTCTTTTGCCAGCAAGGAAACGCGTCGGCCTACGCCGGCCATCAGTTGCTGGCCGACTTCATGAAACCCATACGTACCATGGAACAGCACCGCCACGTCATTGCGCGGCTCCAGGAACACCTCGCAGGCGAGCAAGGGCACCCGAACTTCGGCGAAACCGGTGACGTCGGCGTAGAACACCCGGCCAAGGCCCGAGCCACGCCTTGTGCTGGCGACAACGATGCGGTCGATATACAGGAATGCTTCGTAGCGTTGCCGAAACCAATGAAAGTTGGAGCTTTCGTAATCGGCATCGGCGGTATACGCAATCAGGAAACCGGCGAGAAGTCCGTCGACTTCAGCGACGCGAAAATAGGCGGCTTGCTCAAAATGACAGCGGATTGCGGCGTAGTCGAGCGCCAAAATGCTGGCGCCCGCGGCGTTATTGAGAGCAAGTACCGAATCGAGGTCCTGCTCGCGCACGTCGCGCAGTTGAATCGCCATTCCCTAACTCTCCCTGGAATGCGGTGGAAGCGCTGCGATCAATCCCGCGACCAATGGCGAGGTCCGTCACGAGCGCACCGTGAGGCGGCGGATTATCGCATGAAGGTCTGCGCCCATTGCCTCAGCTTTTTGTTAACCCGGGCGCATGCTCGGTCGAAGCCGTCGCAGTTACGGGTGACTTCGGGCAGGTGGCGGCGACGGTTGGTCGGCCTACACTGGGCTCCATGGCAATCCGACTCACCCCCACTCAGCAATTGCGCTATGCCGGCCTTTTCACCTGGGCCTGTGTCGGCATTCCGATGGTGTCGACGCCGTGGTACTTCGATGAATCCAGCGGCCTGGATCGCAGCGACCAATTGGCGTGGCGCGCCTGTTACTTCGGGTTTGGTGCGTGTTACTGGTATCTGACGCGACGCTTGGGCGAGCGCAGTCGACGGCCAAAGGACATCGCCGCACTGGTTTTGCTGACGCTGTGCGCGATTGGCGTCAGCTTGTTCAGCGATAGTGGCTTGGGCAGCATTCTGCTGATGGTGGTGTCCGGGGCCTTGCCCTGGCAATTGCCATTGCGGGTCGGGCTGGCGTGGATGGCGACTCAACATCTGGCGGTGATTCCGGTGTTCGCGGGGCAGCCTGACTATCGGATGTTCGATGCCGTGCTGCAGGCCTTCTTGTACGTCGGCTTTTCCAGTTTCGTGTTCGTCACCAGTTTCGTTGCTCGCCAACAAGCAGAAGCGCGCGAGCAGCAGCGGCAACTGAATGCCGAATTGCGCGCGACCCGGGCGCTGTTGGCGGAAAGCAGCCGCTTGACCGAGCGCATGCGCATCTCGCGCGAGCTGCATGATCTGCTTGGCCACCACCTGACCGCACTCAGCCTGAATCTGGAGGTCGCCGCGCATCGATCGGAGGGTCGCGCTCGCGAACACGTGCGCCAGGCGCAATCCTTGGCCAAGCTGTTGCTCACCGATGTGCGCGAAGCGGTGAGCCAATTGCGCGAGGACGATAGTCTCGATATTGGTTTGGCGTTGCGGCAACTCGCCGAAGATGTTCCCGGTCTTGAAGTGGATATCCAGGTGCCACCGGATCTGGGAATCGACGATCCCGCCCGAGCGCATGTGGTGCTTCGTTGCGCGCAAGAGGCAATCACCAATGCGGTCAAGCACTCGGGTGCGGCGCAATTGTGGTTATCGGTGCTGCAAGAAGCAGGTGGCATCGCCGTGCACGCTCGCGACAACGGCTGCGGCAGCGACGCACCCAACGCTGGCAACGGCCTGCGCGGCATGCGCGAGCGCTTGGAGCAATATGGCGGCAAGTTGGAAATCGAATCCGCGCAAGGGCGTGGATTTTCTTTGCGTGCTTGGTTGCCACTCGCCCAAGTGCCAACCCTCGGTGGGGCCTAGCGCCTGCTCAGTTAAAGTCAACCGACCCTGGGGTCTTCGCGATGAACAAAATGACCACTCAATTGATTCGTGTCGTCCTTGTCGACGACCAAACGCTGGTCCGGCAAGGCATTCGCTCGTTGTTGGAGCTGTCCGACAACATCCGCATCGTGGCAGAAGCCAATGACGGCAAACAGGCCATTGAGTTGATTCCGCAAGTGGCGCCCGATGTGGTGCTGATGGACATGCGGATGCCGGAGATGTCGGGCCTCGAAGCGCTGCAGTGGTTGGCGGCGGAGAACAGGATGTTTCCGACCATCATCCTCACTACCTTCGATGACGACGACCTGGTCCTGGCTGGGATAAAAGCAGGCGCCCGCGGTTATTTGTTGAAGGATGTTTCGCTGGAGCAGTTGGTCGGGGCGATTGAAGCGGTGGCGGCGGGCGGCAGTTTGGTGCAACCGGTCGTCACGCAGCGCCTGCTGTCAGGCCTCGAGCGCATGCATAACGAGTTCACCAGCCTTGATCGACCCGACCCGTTGACAGAACGTGAAACCGAGATCCTGCGACTGATGGCGGGTGGCTACTCGAACAAGGAAATTGCCAATTCCTTGGGTGTGGCCGAAGGCACGGTCAAGAATCATGTTTCCAATATTCTTTCGAAGTTGGGCGTTCGCGACCGTACTCGTGCGGTACTCAAGGCGTTCGAGCTGAAATTGGTTTAGACGAGCGGGACTCTCCAGTCACCAGTCCCGATTGCTGCGAGGCAGGCGGCAAGCCTGTTAACATTCGGCGCTCGTGGCGTCGTCGGACTCACCCGTTGGGCCGCAACAGCGGTTGACGGTCGATCAGATGCACACGCGCAGGCGCGGCCGGGTTGGGCCGTGAACGTAACCCCCGGAGCCCTGAATGATCCGTTTTCTCGAGCTGCTGACTGCCATTGTTATCGTGGCCATCTTGTACGTTGTTGGTGGTGTGTTCCTGCCCGACAAGCGCAACGTTGACCATTCGATTGAGACCAACCATCCGTTGCGTCAAGTGTTTGACACGGTGAATGGTTTCCGCCGGTTTACCGCTTGGCATCCGCTGCGGCAGCACGATCCCCGCATCGTTTACACCTTGGCGGGGCCGAAGAAGGGCGTCGGCGCCACGTTGCATTACGCGTCCAAGGACGCATTGGTGGGGTCGGGCACATGGGAGATCATCGAGAGCGTGCAGGACGAGTACGTCGTCATCCGCATCGATAACGAGTCTTACGGTACCAACAAGATTGCCCGCTTTGACTTGCAACAGAACGACAAGACTGTCGAGATCACGTGGAGCTACAGCGTCGAATATGGCTGGGATCTGCGCGGTCGTTACGCCGGCCTGTACGTCGCCCGCAATGCGGGTGATGACATCCAGGCGGGCCTCGGTAATCTGGTCGGCTTCATCGCCACCATGCCGAACTACGATTACAAGAGTGTTGAAGTGGCGGAAACCGTGGTTGACCCACAGCACATTCTGTATGTGAGCACTTCGTCAGCACGCAACATCACCGCGGTTGAAACGGCGATGTTGGCCGCTCTGACCGCAGCACGCAAAGCGGCGACCGACAATGGTCTGTACGCGGCTGGAGCGCCGCGTCTTATCACGACAAGTTTCGGTAGCGACAAGTACGAGTTCGACGTCGCTGTACCTGTCACCCGTACCGCCCCGGTTGAGCCGGCGCCTGAGGCTGCTGCTGAGCCTGGTACCGATCCGGCTGCGGCAGCCGCTGAGCCGATGGCCGAAACGGCCGAAGTTGCGGTGGATACGCCTGCAGTTGACGTGCCACCGGCTGCGCCCAAAGTTCTGGAGCCTTTGGAGGGGCTGACCTTGCCCGAGAATGTACTGCAGGGTCAGAGCTACGCGGGGCGTGCGCTGACCACAGCCTATGTCGGTCACCCGGCCGCACTGCCGCTGATACGCGACATGCTGCGCTCCTATGCGGCAGCCAATGGCGAAGACATTCAAGATCGCGCATTTGAAGAGTATTTGACCGAGATCTCTGAAACCTCTGCCGAGGAAGCCCAGTTCAACGTGTACTGGCCGATTCGCTGATTTCGAGCTCGCTGGTTTCGAACCGGATCGTTTCGAATCGCCTCATCGCGAACGCGCTATCACTGCGGTGAATACTGGCGTTCACAACGGCCCGCTCTGGCGGGCCGTTGTTTTTGTGGCGGATATTGATTTCCGCTGAGCTGCTGGCGGTGAGCGCGGTCGGGAACTATTCCGAAATTCAGCGGTATAGCGATGCGGTGTCCCGCTGCAACGAATGCTCGGTGCGGCTGCCGCCAGTAAACCGGCCGATGTAGGCAGCTTAGGCACGCGAGCGCGAGATGGCGGGTGTGAGCCAATTTGGCCGCCTCGAGATCGAATCCAACGACGAGGTGGTTCGCGGCTTGGCCTGTGAGGCAGTCCTGCGGTCGCGGGAGCGTCAGCGGGGCAGTGCTTCGACTTTCCAATCGCTGGAATACAGGTACTTGAAATTCAACGGATGGATGCAAATCCGTTGATTCGACGATGAAGTTTCAACCACCAGACAACCACTCAGGATTTTTCTGATGATCGAAGCTCGACAACTCAGCAAACACTACGGACGCATCGCCGCCGTAGACCGCATCGACTTCAAGGTCGAACCCGGCCAGGTGCTGGGATTCCTCGGTCCCAACGGTGCTGGCAAATCGACCACGATGAAGATGCTGGCCGGCTTTCTGACGCCCACCTCAGGTTCGGCCAGTGTGTGTGGGCATGATGTACAAAGCGATCCGATTGCTGCCAAACGGGTGCTCGGCTACCTGCCGGAAGGCGCGCCGAGTTACGGCGACATGACGCCGCAGCAGTTTCTGAATTTCGTTGCCGATGTGCGTGGCATGGTTGGCGCGCATCGCAAGGCGCGCATCGATGATGTGGTAACTCGCCTGCAACTCGCCGCCGTGCTGGCACAGCCCATCGACACGCTGTCGAAAGGCTTCAAACGCCGCGTGGGACTGGCCCAGGCCGTGTTGCACGATCCACAGGCGCTGGTGCTGGATGAGCCCACCGATGGCCTGGATCCGAATCAGAAGCATGAGGTCCGTACCCTGATCCAGTCGATGGCGCGCGACAAGATCATCATCATTTCCACCCACATTCTGGAAGAGGTGCAGGCCGTGTGTTCGCGGGCGGTCATCATCGCCCGCGGCCGCCTGCTGGCCGATGCCACACCCACCGAGTTGGAGGCGCGTTCGCGCTATCACCGGGCGGTGTCGCTGACGGCGCCGAATCCCGCTGCGTTGCGCGCGGACATGCTGCGGCTGGATGGCGTGTCAGCGGTGGAGATCGATGCCCAGGACGGTCGACTGACCGCCTTTCCGAAGGCTGGCGCATCCATTTTCGAGGCCGTTTCGGCGTTTCTGCGCAATCAGAAGGTGGATTTTTCCGAACTGCAACTGGAGCGCGGTCGGCTGGACGAGGTGTTCCGTCAGATCACCACTTCCAACCCGTCGGAGGCCGCCGCATGAGCACGACCAGCAATCCCACCCTCGCCATTTTTCGACGCGAGTTGCGCAGTTATTTTGCGACGCCGCTGGCCTACGTCTTCATCGTCATCTTCCTGCTGTTGGCCGGTGCGTTGACCTTTTACCTCGGCGCCTTCTTTGAACGTGGTCAAGCCGATCTGCAGCCGTTCTTCAGCTTTCATCCTTGGTTGTATCTGTTCTTGATTCCCGCCGTCGCGATGCGTCTTTGGAGCGAAGAGCGCAAGAGCGGAACCATCGAATTGTTGCTGACCCTTCCGGTCACCATGTGGCAAGCGGTGATAGGAAAGTTTCTGGCGGCGTGGACCTTCGTCGGCATTGCTTTGGCGCTGACCTTCCCCATCTGGATAACGGTCATCGTCCTCGGTGAGCCTGACAACGGCACCATCGTGGCCAGCTACTTGGGCAGCTGGCTGATGGCCGGATCGTTCCTGGCTATCGGTGCATGCCTGTCAGCCGCCACCCGCAGCCAGGTGATCGCTTTCATTCTGACCGTGGTTGTCTGTTTTCTGATGATGTTGGCGGGCTTTCCGCTGGTGCTCGACGTATTCCGTGCGTTCTTCCCGCAGATCGTCGTCGATGCGATTGCACAGCTCAGCTTCCTGACCCATTTCAGCGCGATCGCGAAAGGCGTCATCGACTTGCGCGACCTGCTTTTCTTCCTGCTCACGATCGGCTTTTGGCTATACGCGACTGCCGTAGTGATTGATCTCAAGAAGGCCGACTGAGGAGTATGACCATGTCCACTTTCGACCGCCGAACGCTTGCTGGCAGCAGCCTGCTTGCGCTTGGCCTGCTGTTTGTTGCCGCCGTGGTGCTGAGCGGCAGCCTGTTTCGTGGCGCGCGCCTCGATCTGACCGCCAACAAGCTCTACACGTTGTCGGATGGCACGCGCAATGTGATTGCCAAGCTGGATGAGCCGATCAATCTCACGTTCTATTTCTCTGACTCGTTGGCACAGGACGCGCCGCAGCTGCGTACCTACGCCAATCGTGTGCGCGAGTTACTGGAAGAAATTGCCGCCGCATCGGCAGGCAAGGTGGTGCTGCAAGTCATTGATCCGCTGCCCTTCAGCGAAGACGAAGACCGTGCGACAGCGGGCGGCCTCCAGGGCGTGCCGATCGGCAGCGGTGGCCAGAACATGTACTTCGGGTTGGCAGGCAGCAATTCCACCGATGGTGTGGCGGCAATTCCGTTCTTTCAGCCGAGCAAGGAAGCCTTCCTCGAATACGACGTCGCCAAGGTGATTTCGAGTCTCTCGGAAGTGGCGCTGCCCGTGGTCGGTTGGATGTCGGACCTGGACATCGGTCCCGGATTTGACCCGACCACGCAGAAGGTCAACGAAGGCTGGGTGATGTACACCGAGCTTGGCAAGTTGTTCGAAATGCGTCGGCAGGAAACCACGACCAAGCAGATCGAACCCGAGGTGCAGCTGTTGTTGCTGGTGCATCCGAAGGCACTCTCCGACGACACTCTCTACGCCATCGACCAATTCGTGCTGCGCGGCGGACGCCTGTTGGTGTTGGTGGACCCGCACGCCGAAGCCGAACAAGCCGGGCAGGGTGTCGATCCGACCCAGGCGATGTTTGAGGGCAAGTCCTCTGACCTGGCCAAACTGTTTGCCACCTGGGGTGTGCAGTACGACCCCACGCAAGTGGTGCTGGACGCGCAGTACGCCATGCAAGTGCAAGCGCGGCCAGACGCCCAACCAACGCGCCACTTGGGCATTCTTGGTCTCGGCAGCGCCGCGCTCAATCAGGCTGATGTGGTGAGCGCTCAGTTGGAGAGCGTGAACATGTCCAGTGCAGGTCACTTTCAGTTGGCCGAAGACGCCAAGGTGAAGATGGAGCCATTGGCGCAAAGCTCTGCCAACGCCTCACTGGTGGCCGTAGATCGAGTTCGATTCTTGCCCGATCCACAAGCCTTGTTTGAGGACTTCTCGCCCACGGGTGTGAACTATGTGCTTGCAGGGCGCTTGACTGGTCCGCTCACTACCGCGTTCCCTGACCGCGCAGGGAAAGACCATTTGGCGACCAGCCAAGTCGATTCCAACATCGTGCTGATTGCCGATACCGATGTGTTTTCGGATCGCCTGTGGGTCAACGTGCAGTCGTTCTTCGGTCAGAATGTGGTCGATGCCTTTGCCAGCAATGGCGACTTCATCATCAACGCCGTCGACAACCTGGTGGGCAGCGCCGACCTCATCGGCGTGCGCACGCGGGCGACGTCCAGCCGACCGTTTGTCGCCGTGGAAGCAATTCGACGCGCCGCTGATGACCGCTACCGCGCCAAAGAGCAGGAGCTGCAAACCGAACTGACCGAGACCGAGAAAAAGCTCACCGAGTTGCAGAGTGCCCGCGGCGATTCGGGTGCGACCTTGATGAGTGTCGAACAACAGCAAGCGATGCAGCGCTTCCAGGACGAAAAGGTGCGTATCCGGCGTGAGCTTCGGCAAGTTCGTCGCCAGCTGGATGCGGATATCGAATCACTCGGCGCCAAGTTGAAGTTCTTGAACATCGCTGGCGTGCCGATCGTGTTGACGCTTGGCGCGCTTGGATTTGCCTTTTGGCGCAGCCGCAAGCGCCGGGAGCAAGTCGCATGAGCGCGCGCCAGAGCGGGGTGATCGGATTGCTGGCAGTGCTCGCGGTGGCGCTGGCGATGTGGGCGATGAATAGTCGCGCGCCGCAACGGGACGTGGGACTGCAAGGCCCATTGTTGGCCGATCTCAAGGCAAACTTGAATGATGTCCGGGAAGTGAAGATCGTCGGTGCGGCCAACGCCACCTTGGCTACGATCGAGCGCGCCGAAGACGGCTGGAAGTTGCGCGAGCGCAATGGCTATCCGGTGGATGCCGGCAAGCTGCGAGGTTTGCTGATCGCGTTGGCGGACGCGCGTCGCGTCGAAGCCAAAACGTCAAATCCGGCGATGCATGATCGCCTCGCCGTCGAGGACGTATCCGGCGAAAAGGCGCAGGGCGTGGCTGTCGAAATAGCACGCGCCGACAAGATCGTTCGGGTCATCGTTGGCGAAAACAATGCGCGCGGCAAAGGCACCTACGTGCGCTTGGACGGCGAGGCCACCAGTTGGCTGGTGGATACCAACATCGCGGTTGAGCGGCGGCCAGTGGAATGGCTACAGCGAGAATTGATCAACATCCCCACCGCCCGCATCGCGAGCGTTGAGGTCACGCCGGCGGTGGGTGAGACGATTCAGATCACCCGCGAAAAAGGCCTTGCCGGCGATTTTCGCGTGCAGAACATGCCGCGTGGGCGCGAACAGCAAAGCGAATTTGTCGCCGACGCCACCGCGGGATTGCTGGATAGCCTGCAATTTGATGATGTCGCCGCCGCAGACACGCAGCCGCAACCTGCGGAAGGCGTGCGCGTCGCCCGCTTTCGCAGCAACGAAGGTCTGACCGTGAGCCTGCATTCCTGGCAAGCCAATGGCAAGACTTACGGGCGTTTCGAAGTCGGTCTGGATTCGGAAGCGGCGACGGCGTGGGCGGCGGTTCCGCAGGCCGAACCCGTCACATCACCTGATGCAGCAGAAGCGGCCGCGACCGCAGCTGCCGAAGGCGAGGCAAGTGCCGACGCGTCGACGAGTTCCGCACCCGCCGAGTCGTCTGAATCCCGCCTTGCGACCTTGCGCACCGAGTTGGACACTCTGAAGAAGCGGTTTGCTGATCGCGTATTCGAGTTGCCGGCCTTCAAGGCAAGTAGCTTGAATCGCAGCCTCGAAGACTATTTGAAGCCAAAAGCATGAGGTCGATGTCGCTGCCGGCGTTTGAACGCACGGCGGCGGCGATTGCTGCGCTGTATTGCAGTGCAGCAATCGGGTTGGGCGCTTACGCCGCACACGCAGCGGCCCCCGCTGACGGCGAAAGACTTGAGCGCGCATCGCTGTACTTGCTGGTGCATGGTGTCGCTGTGATCGCGTTGACGGCGCACGCAGCTCGCACACATTTGCATCGGCTTGCCAGCGCGGTCCTGTTGTTCGGCACCGCGCTGTTCAGCGGCAGCCTCTGTGCCTTGGTGCTGCTTGAAACGCCCGCCACGCTTGCTCCGGTTGGCGGCGTCATGCTGATCGCTGGCTGGATGGTGGCGGCTTGCGCGCTGTCCCGGCACGACCCTCGAGTTTTGGACTGACGGCGGGCCAAACTTCACCTCATCGCGACGCCCGCAGACGCCTTTCACGGGGTATAGTCATGCCACGGCCCTGGCGATGCCATCGGCCCCGATGAAAGTGCACCGATTCGGTCGCGTTGGCTGGAATCGGATCAATAAGTCTTATGTGGTGCCGGTGTTCTGCACAGGCTCGTGTTGGTGCAAAGCGGGTAGGTACAGCCGGTGCTCAAGATTTTTCGACCTGGGGAGGGTGAGAGTCATGTTCAACCGGATCTGTTTTGCGCTCGCATTGCTATTGGCGAGTCCCGCTTTGTTTGCGCAGACCATCGTTGGTCTCACTGATGGCAATCGTTTGGTGCGGTTTTCGGCGGTGGCCCCCGGCACGATAATCGGCTCGGTTGCGGTGACCAATCTGGAGCAGGGCGACTTGCTGTTGGGCATCGACGTTCGCCCCGCCACCGGCCAGCTGTACGGCATCACTCGCGCCGGCCGCATCTACACGATCGATCCGGGCACAGGTGCTGCCACGCTGCGCGCGCAAGCCAGTGCGGCGGTGACCGGCACTTTTGCCGGCGTTGACTTCAATCCGGTTCCTGATCGTATGCGGGTGGTGACCAACACCGGTCAGAACCTGCGTATCAATGTCGAAACCGGCGCAACCACGGTCGACGGCGCCATCAATCCTGCGGGCACCGTGCTCGGTGGCGCGGCGTACATCAATAGCTTTGCCGGCACGACGACCACGACGTTGTATGTGATCAACGCCGCCACCGGCACCCTCAATGTGCAAAACCCGCCCAACGACGGCACGGTGGTCACGGTCGGATCGCTGGGTGTGACCCTGGATGCAGGTGGCGCGGTCGGTTTTGACGTGCGCTCGCCCAGTGGTCAGAACATCGCGCTCGCGACCCTGCGCGTCGGTGGCAATACGGGTCTGTACCAGATTGATCTCGCGACAGGTGCTGCGACCTTGCGGGGTGCAGTCGGTGGCAATCCGGTGTTGATTGGCATGGCAGCCGTAGCCGCGCCTGTGCTGGTTCCGCCGCCGCCACAGGCAACGGCCGTCGCCCTTACCGCTGACAATCGTTTGCTGACCTTCGCTGTCAGCAATCCTGCCGTCATCCAAGCCACCGTGGCGGTGACTGGGCTGAACGCCGGCGACACCTTGGTCGGTATCGACGTGCGCCCCGCGACGGGCGTGTTGTATGCCCTCGGTAGTTCCGGCCGCATCTACACGCTCAACGCGCAGACGGGTGTTGCCACCCCTGGGGCCTTGGTCAGTGTTGCGTTGGACGGCGGCTCCTACGGTATCGACTTCAACCCAGTACCTGACCGGCTGCGTGTTGTCAGCAGCGGCGGCCAGAATCTGCGCATCAATGTCGCCAACGGCGCAGCCGTCGTTGACGGCGTCATCAGCCCAGGCAGCAACAAGCCCACCGCGGTTGCGTACATCAACAGTGTCTTTGGCACCGGTACCACCGCGCCGTTTGCTGGCGGCACCGCACTGTTCGTGATCGAGCCCGGCGCTGGTGTGCTCAATCTGCAGAACCCGCCGAATGACGGCGTGCAGGTTGCCATCGGTTCGCTCGGTCTGGGAATTGAAGGCGAAGCCGGCTTCGATATCGTCTACTTCGGCCGCAACAATACCGGTATTGCCGCATTGCGCACCCAGACCGTGCCCGCTGTGCCTGGCAACCCCGGGGTGCCCGCCGTGCCAGGCATCACCGGCTTGTATCAGATTGACCTCAGTTCAGGCGCGGCAGTCGCCATCGGTGCCATTGATGGCAACCCGCAGATTGTCGGCTTGGCGGTCAGCCCCACTGCGCCGTCAGCGCTGGTCCCGGCGGCCGGATTGCGGGCGCCGGGCAGCATCACCTATGACGCCAATGGCGTGCCAACGATCACCGCATCCAATGATGAAGATGCCGCCTGGTTGATGGGTTATGCGCATGCGCGTGATCGCTTCTGGCAGATGGATACCCTGCGGCGCACGGCCAGCGGCACACTGGCCGAACTGGTTGGCGCACCCGCATTGGCCAACGATGTGCAGCTGCGTACCTTGGGTCTGCGGCGTGCAGCATGGGCGACATGGGCGCGCACTCCGGACGTGCTGAAGGCTCAATTGAAGTCCTACGCCGAAGGTGTGAACAGCTGGTTGTCGCAAAACAGCTTGCCGGTGGAGTACGCCGGTCTGGAATTGACCTCGGCCGACCAATGGACGCCGGTCGACTCCTTGGTGATCGCCAAGCTGCTCGCGTTCCAGCTGAGCTTCGATGACGAAACCGGCAACACCTTGCGCGCGGGCGCCTATCAGCAAGCAGGTACCGCGGCGGGCTTCAACGGTGCGGCGCTGTTCTTCGAAGATACCCATCGCACTGCACCGGGTGATGCGCGCGTCTCGATCCCCGGTTTCACTCCGACAGCGGCCAAGGGGGCAACTCAGGCCGCCAATGCGAAGTCATCGCTGCCGACCTTTGCCACTGACCAGCTTGCACTGTTGCAAAAGCACGTCGATGCCATTCAGGACAACCCGATCCTGGCGCCGCAGCTCAACCGGCGCGAAAACCGTGCCGGCAGCAACTGGTGGATGGTGGGTGGACAGCGCACTGCATCGGGCCGGCCGATCCTGGCCAACGATCCGCACCTGGGACTCAGCACACCTGTGCTGTTCCACGAAGGCCACGTGATCTCGACCGATCCGCGCTACGCCGAACCGATGAACACGGTGGGTTCGATCGCGCCCGGCACGCCGTGGCCCATCCTCGGTTGCACCTTGCAGTTCTGCTGGGGTTTGACCACCAATCCGCTGGACGTCACCGACGCCTACTTCGAGCAGTTCGTGCTGAACACCTTTGGCTTGCCGACGCACACGCGTCACAGCACCGGTATTGAGCCAGTGTTGTGGGTTTTCCAGAGCTTCTTCACCAATGGTGTCGGTGATGGCACGGCCAATAATGTGGCTCGCGTCAACTCGATCGGCTATACCAACGGCGCGGTGACAGTGATCATTCCGCGCCGCAACAACGGACCGGTGGTCTCCATCGATACCGTGGCCGGCACGGGCGTGAGCTTCCAGTACACCGGTTGGGGTGCGACCAATGAGTTGGAAGCCTTCCGCCGCGTCAATCGTTCGACCAATCTGGCCGAATTCCGTGATTCGTTGAGCTACTTCGACGTCGGCTCGCAGAACTTCGCTTTTGTCGATAGCGGCAACAACTTCGCGTATTTCACCACCGCTGAGGCTCCGATCCGCGAGGACTTGCAGGCCAATACGGTGGCAGGTTCGCCGCCATTCCTGGTGCGCAATGGCTTTGGTGGCAATGAGTGGGTGCGGCGTACCAACAACTATCCGAATCAGTCGGTGCCCTACGAGGTGTTGTCGCCAACGGAAATGCCGTTCTCGATCAATCCGGCGCGCAATTACATTGCCAACGCCAATAACGATCCGACCGGCGCGACCTTGGACAACAACGCGCTCAACCAGGCGCGACCGGGCGGCGGCATTCTCTACTACGCCCCGGGCTACTCGTCCTATCGCATGGGTCGCATTGATCGCGAACTGCAGCGGTTGACTGCCCGTGGTCAGGTCACTGTGCAGGACATGACCGCACTGCAGGCAAACAATCAGATGCTCGACGCCGAGTTGATTGCCCCACATCTGCTGCGCGCGTTTGACAATGCACCGTCCTGCGCGGCGGCGACCGATGCCGGGGTACGGACAGCGATCGGCTACTTGCGCACATGGAACTTCTCGACGCCAACCGGCATTCAGCAGGGCTTTGATCCGTTCGAGAATCCGCTGGCGCTGCCTCCACCGAGCCAGGCCGAAATCGATAACAGCGTCGCGGCGACTCTGTACTCGGTATGGCGCGGCGAAGTCATCCGCAGCACGGTGGATGCCACCTTGGCGGGTGTGGGCCTCAGCAACTTCCTGCCGGGTGGTGGGCAGGCGGTAACCGCGGTGCAAAACCTGCTGGACAACTTCACCCAGCGGCAAGGTGTGGGCGCTTCCGGTCTGGACTTCTTCCGTAGTGGCGTGCCTGCCACATTGACTGCACCGCAGCGGCGCGACTGCATCCTGCTTGGCAGCATGCGGCGCACGCTCGACCTGTTGGCCAGCGAAGCCTTCGCCCCGGCGTTTGCCCGCTCGACGGATATCAGCACCTATCGCTGGGGTCGTCTGCACCGCATCGTGTTTGCGCACATTCTGGGCGGACAGCTCAGCGTGCCCAGCCAGCAAGCGGGTGTGAACCTGTTCCCGTTCGTCAATCTCGGCCCTGGCTTGCCCGGCCTTGCACGTTCGGGTGGCTATGAGACAGTCGATGTAGCCGCGCACAACACGCGTGCCAACACGGTCAATGGCTTCATGTTCGGCAGCGGAGCGGTACGCCGTTTCGTTGGCGAGATGCAGATTCCAGCCACCATGTTGCAAGCACAGCCCGGCGGCCAGAGCGGTGATATCCGTACCGGCCTGCCGTATATCAGTCAGTTGCCGCTATGGCTGACCAACCAGTACAAGCCGCTGGTGCTGGGACAATCCGCATCGAATGCCTCGACCGTGGCGCAGATCCAGTTCACTCCGCGCTGAGGCAAGCAGGGGCGGCTGCCTGCAAGGCAGCCGCTCACTGGAGACAAGTAATGCAATACCAGCAGGGCGGGATTTCCCGCCCTGCTGCGTTTTGAGGGCTGCAATACGCGGAGAGCAACATGGCGCGAATAACGCGCGGGTTTGACGTGGCGGCGGGCACCCAGCACTTGCGCAAAGCGGATCGCAAACTGGCGGGTTGGTTAGGTCGCGTCGAGCCGGTGGCGGCGGATCCGCGCTGGCGCAAGAGTTTCGATGTGGTCGATGCGCTGGCGCGTGCGATTCTGTATCAGCAACTGGCCGGCAAAGCGGCGGCGACCATCGTCGGCCGGGTCGAAGTCGCAGTCGGTGACACTCGACTGCATGTCGATGCGTTTGATCGGGTTGATGATCTGACGTTGCGTGCTTGTGGTGTTTCCGGCAACAAGGCGCGGGCGTTGCGCGACCTCGCCGAGCATGAGCGTCGTGGTGCTATTCCCAGTTTGCGGCAAATGGGTGCTCAATCCGACGACGCCATCATCGAGGCCCTGACTGCGGTGCGCGGCATTGGTCGCTGGACCGTGCAGATGATGCTGATGTTTCGCCTCGGCCGGCCCGATCAACTGCCCATTGATGACCTCGGCGTGCGGCGTGGTCTGCAGCGCGTGGACGAACTGGAAGTGGCACCCACACCACGCGAGCTCGCCGCTCGCGGCGAATGCTGGGGGCCTTATCGCACCTTGGCGAGCCTGTATCTGTGGCGGATTGCGGATCTCAAAGAGACCGCCAGTGGCACGCCGGTGAAGCGGTCGCAGGGGTAGCCTGAAGAGCGGGCTCGCAACGCCAGCGGAGCAAGGTCGCGCGTTACGCGGCATCAGTACCGCTTTTGTAGAGCGGTACTTGCTCCGCTGCTTTGGCAGTTTGCCCCGAGTCTGCAGCAAGAGCAGCCGAGCAAGTTCACGCGCAGCGCGTATGCCTTCGCTTCGCTTGGTCGGCTCTGCAACGGTGGACGACCCGGACAGGCTCTTGCAGAACCGACCGAGCGGAGCGCAGTCGATGGCACGGGAGATGCGTTGCGCCTTCATAGGTACTAATATAAGTACCATGACTGACGATCTCACCACCCGCCAACAAGCCGTCCTCAGCTTTGTGCGCGAACGCATTGCTGCCGATGGTTTGCCACCCACGTGGGCGGAGATCGCACGCGCGTTTGGTTTTCGGCAGACACGGGCAGCGCAGAAGCATTTGCAGGCGCTGGCGGCCAAAGGACATCTGATCCTGCTGCCGGGCAAGGCGCGTGGCATCCAGTTGGTGGATGCCGATGACGCTCACACGGGTAGTCAGATCAGCGCTCGCATCAGCAGCAAGCGCGCCGATGGCATGCAGGTGCCGTTGTTGGGACGCGTGGCAGCCGGCATGCCAATCGACGCCGATGCGGGTGTGCAGCGCTGGATCACGATCGACCCGACGTTGTACCGACAACGCCCGGATTGTTTGCTGCGAGTGGTCGGTGACTCGATGCGCGACGACGGTATTCTCGATGGTGATCTGCTGGTGGTACTGCGCACGAATACGGCACGTGACGGTGAAACCGTGGTGGCGCGAGTCGAGGGCGAGCTGACCGTCAAGCGGCTGCACCTGAGCGTCGATCAGCTGCACTTGTTGCCACGCAATCCGGACTACGCCGCCATCGTGATCGACCACAACGTGGTCGACTTCGCCATCGAAGGTGTGTACCTCGGCGTGCTGAGGTCGGTTTGATGATTAAGGTGAAAGTCGTGCGGGTTCGGCCCTTGACTCCCTCCCCGATGTTCGGGGGCGATGCGCTGCGCTTGCAGGCCGCAGGCCTGCGCAGCGCTGAGCGCGCATCGCGCCGGACGGGCTGGGGAGGGGTTAGGCAAGACATCGCTTTTCTGATGGTCATGGCGGCCTGGATTTTCGTGATCCGAGGTGGTCGGCCACCATGACCGTCAGCTCGGTGCTCGCACTGGATGCGTTGCTGCGCGATCCGCGCTTGTGGCGCGGCCGCGCGTCTGCACCCACGACGGATGGCCAAACCACGGGTCACGCTGAGCTGGACGCGGCACTGCCCAGTGGCGGTTGGCCGCAGGGGGCGCTCAGCGAGGTCTTGATTGCCGCCGATGGCATCGGCGAGTTGCGCCTGTTATTGCCGACCATTGCCCGACTGACGCGTGTCGGCACGCCGGTGTTGCTGGTCGCGCCGCCGTATCAACCGTATGCCGCGGCATGGTCGGCGGCGGGCGTTGAACTGGCGTATCTGCACATGGTGACCTGCGCGGCCAAAGAGGCGTTATGGACAACCGAACAGGCATTGCGTTCGGCCGCCTGCGGGGCTGTATTGTGCTGGCCGGGACGAGCCGATGATCGTGCCTTGCGGCGCTTGCAAGTAGCGGCGGAAAGCGGTCGTTGCCTGGGCTTTTGCACGCGTCCAAGCAGTGTCGAGACACAGCCTTCACCTGCTGCCTTGCGACTGCGTGTTGAGGCCACAGGCGCTACTGCCGTGTCACAGATCCGCGTGCTGAAATGCCGCGGTGGGCTGCCACCGGTGCGGCCGATTGCGCTGTCCGCGCTGCATTGACAGTGCTGCGTTGAGAGAGAAATCGACGTGCTCTGGGCCTGTGTCCGCTTGCCGCAGCTGGCTTTGGATGGCGTACTCCGCCAGCATCCACGCCCCGAGCTGCCGCTGGTATTGGTGAGCGGTACACCGCAGCGTCGTCGCTTGTTCGATGTCAACCCGGCGGCACGTGCTGCTGGCTTGTTTCCGGGGCAGGCCCTTGCTGGGGCACAGGTGCTGCTGGCGCAGTTTGCGGCGATCGAATACGACCCGGCGCAGGAATACCGTCTGCTCGATCTGTTGTGTGCCTGGGCGTATCGCTACAGCGGCATGGTGGCGCGGCTGGGCACACAATCGCTGGTGCTGGAAGTGGAAGCCAGTCTGGGTCTGTTTGGTCCGTGGCCGGCGTTTGCTCGCCGCCTGCGCAACGATCTCGATGAACTGGGCTTTGCACATCGGCTTGCGCTGGCCCCGGACGCACGCGCGGCGTGGGTGTTGGCGGGTGTGCAGGATGGTCTGGCGCTTACCACGCGCGAATCCCAACAGCGCGCGTTGGCACAGATCGATGTCGAGCAGGCCGAGCTGGATCCGACCACCGCCGACGCCTTGAGCAACATGGGCATGCGCCGACTTGGGCAGTTGTTTGCGTTGCCGCGTGCCGCCTTGGCGCGACGGTTCGGACCGGGTGTGTTGACCCATCTGGATGCCCTGCGCGGGTTGGCGCCTGATCCATTGCCGCTGTACGCACCACCGGATCGTTTTGAGGCGCGCATTGAACTGGCCTACGACGTCGAATTGGTCGAAGCCCTGCTGTTTCCGTTGCGCCGATTGACCGCTGATCTGGCCACTTATCTGGCTGGTCGCGATGGTGGTGTGCAGCGTTTCGAATTGCAGTTCGAGCACGACGGTAAGCCGAACAGCGTGTTGGAGATCGGCCTGCTGACGCCCGAGCGCGATCCAGCACTGTTGTTCGATCTGGCTCGCAGCCGGCTTGAGCGCGCGCCGATGCCAGCGGCAGTACGCGGCCTGCGCCTGCTTGCCGAGCAGTTGCCGCCCTTCGTGCCGGCCGGTCGCGACCTGTTCGACGAACGCCCCGCCCAAGCCATGCCATGGCCCGCACTACGCGAACGCCTGCGCGCACGCCTGGGTGAGGACGCGGTGCAAACCTTGCACGCGGTAGCTGAGCATCGACCGGAATACGCCACTCGCGCAGCTAGCGTGCCCGTGGCAGGCGAGGGCGGGCGCCCGCTGCGCGGCAATGACCGCATTGAGCGACCTGCATGGCTGTTGCCGCGTCCCATTCCCCTGCGCGGCTCAGCGCCGCAGCTGCTGGCCGGTCCGGAGCGAATCGAGAGTGGCTGGTGGGATGGCGCCGATGTGCGGCGGGATTACTACATCGCCCAAACCAGCAATGGTCAGCGCGCCTGGATTTATTGTGCACCGGGGGAGGTGGGGCCGTGGATGTTGCATGGGTGGTTTGCGTGAAGGGGGGGTGTTGTTCCGGCGGTGGCCGGAGTCCCTCTCTCGTCATTCCGGCGAAGGCCGGAATCCAGCTTTTTCGCTTCACTCGCTTTGTTTTGGCGCTCCGCAAGGTTTCGTCTGCCTCCGCGGCAGCCGAGTCACTTTTCTTTGAATCGCCAAAGAAAAGTAACCAAAAGAAAGGCGACCCCGATGTGGCGCTCGCGATGAAGCCGCGAGTACGCGGCGGTCGGGAGGGGTTTTTGACAGTACATCCATGTGCTGGCAAAAACGCACGCGCATCCATGCGCGCACCCCGTTCCGGGCCTGATCTCCCAACCGCCGCCGCCACATAGGGGACCCGAGAGCAGAGGCAACAGCACAGCCAAAGCCAAAGCCAAAGACAAATCCAAAGCCAAAGCCAAAGCCAAAGCCAAAGCCAAAGCCAAAGCCAAAGCCAAAGCCAAAGACAAAGCCAAAGCCAAAGCCAAAGCCAAAGCC
>JBQTGY010000150.1:0-53136 GCA_052390415.1 Pseudomarimonas sp.
GCTGGACTTGCTCCTCACTCCGCCAATAGCTTTGGCTATTGGCCTCGCTCCGGAGCGGCGTCCATCACGCCCATCCCGTCGCGATCCCACTTCCGCTTCATCCGTTACAGCCCACTAGTTCGCCGGCGACGACCGCCACATCAGCTGCTGTTGCAGTTGCGTAACCAGAGCGGTGCGGCGCTGCTGGATGCTCACTGCATCATTCGCCATCGTGTTGCTGTTGCCACTGCTGACCGGTACTCCGAGTTTGGCCGCCTCCATGGCAAAGTCGATGGCGGGCGTATTGCGTGCTTGCGCACTGCTCGCGTCCATGACCTCAGTGCGGCTCGCGCTGCGAAAGCCGCGCACCGGATAGGCCGGCAGCACGAAGACATTGCCGGTAGCGCAGTCATGCGGGATCACCCCGCCGTCGTTGTTGCTTTGCAGGTCGCCATCCAGACCGCCTACAAACGAATTGCTGTCCACGCGCACGTCGTACAACAGGCAGGTCAGCGGCTCACCGGCCGAGTCGCGGGTCACGGTTACAATGAAAAAGTGGCGGCGCGAGTCCACGTCGAAGCTACCGACCACATGGTTCTGGGCATTGGACGTCGCCGAGCAACGCGTCGTTATCGCATCCGGTGGGCGACATCCTTCAAAACTTGAGCGTGCCGGAGCGATGGCGGTGTTGATCTTGTCGAAGACCAGTACGTCGCCGACAAAATTGGTTGCCGCCGGCGTTGCCTGATTGCTGAGGTCGAGCATGGCGTTCCACTCACCCAGCATTTTTGAGGTGTGCACCGGCACATTGTCGCCGGGCCGACCCAGGTAGAACTGAAAGCGCTCAAGCAAGGTGTTGCGGCCGCCCCAATTGAGCACGGCCACGGTCGGATTGTCGGGGTCGAAGGTCACGACCAGCGGACCCTTGGCACCCAGGTTTGCAACGGGCGCCCCGAGGTACGGGCAACCGATGCACTGACCACCGCTGAAGGTGTTCAACCAACTGCCATCGTTGCGATTTTCACTGCTGACGAAGCGTGTGCCGCCTGCTTGCAACAATCCTTGCGCGGTGACCCACACGGGTGTGCCATCCTCGTTGAACACATAACCGGACAGCGCCATGAAGTTGTCTTGAATTTCAATTTGTAGCCCAGTGCCTGACTCGGACGGGTTCCACCAGACGCCACTCTCCGGCGTGTAGGCCGCGGCCGACGACATACCAAGTGCAAGCAGGGTGGCGGAAAGGACAAGGCGCGCAGGAGTGAACATGAGGAAATTCCCATTGGCTGTGGACAATGCAGGCGCGCTTCGCGCGCTGCGATGTGCGCATGCTGGCGGACCGGCGCGGGCGGCCTCGGTGCAATAGCGCACACAACGGCGGCCGAGAATGGCTGCCGTTAAGGCAGCTCATGCACGCCCAGGCGTCGCCCGCAAAGCAGCAGTGATCGCGTCGCTGGTGATCGTGTTGGCGGCAGTCGCGTGAATACCAGATTCGGCCGGACCTGACCGGCGGCTTTCGCTGGAATCGAAGCAGGCGGACAGAAGTTGTCTCGGCGGCCATTTACCGCCTGCCTCGAACGGCGCACGATCAACCCGGAATGGGCATGCGTGCGAGAAGCGGATGACGATCAAGGTCGAGCGCGGCGGCGTCACCTGGACGATCTGCGCCCTGTTGTCGCTGTGGCTGACTCCGCTGCACGCCGACGATTCGAGCCCCATGTATGCGGCCGAAGTGGCACGCATCCAGGCACAACCGACTGCGGCGCGAGCTGGCTTGTTCATGGAGCAAGCCAGGCACGAACAATCGCGGAACTTGTCCTTGTCGGAGTCGTGGGCGCGTTTGGCACTGGCCGCCGCGCAAGCACAAGCCGATCACGCTGCCGAACTGGATGCGCGAATCATGCTCGCCAATCTCGCCTTGCTCGCGACCCGCCCCGACGATGCTGAGCCCGAGCTGGACGCACTGGCGCAGCTGCTGGCGCAATCCGACTTGCGCCAACGCGAAGCGGAAGTGTTGGTGCTGCGTGGGCGTTGGCAACTGGTCACCCGCCGCTACGACGAGGCCAAGGCAAGTCTTGCCCAAGCTCAAGCGTTGGCAAGCACACTGGGGGACCGCGCCAGCGAGGCCAAGGCGCTGCACAACCAAGGCCTGTTGGCGATTCGCACCGGTTTGCAAGAGCAGGCGCGGCCCTTGTTGGAAGCGTCACTGGTGCTGAACGACGCCGATGGCCGCGAACGCGAGGCCGACGCCAACCGCCACTATCTGGGATTCGTTGCACGCGATCAGGGGCGCTATGCAGAAGCGCTAGATCTGCATCGGGTGGTGATCGAGCACGGTCGCGCGCGCGGCGACACGCAGGTGATTGCGCACAGTGCCAATGCATTGGGGATTCTGCACGCCCAACAATTGCAGACCGCCGAGGCGCTGGCCTACTTCCAGGAGGCGGCCGATGCCTATGGCTTGCTTGGAGATCGTTTCAGCGAGGCCATGGCCCATATCAACATCGGCAACTCCTTTGTCGGCGCCGAACAATGGGAGAAAGGCCTGGTTGCGCTCGAGCGTGGCCTGACCATCGCCACGGCAGAAAAAAACGCGGATGCCGAAATTCTTGCGCGTGCTGAGCGCGCCAAGGTATTGCTGAAACTGCAGCGCCCTGAGGAAGCACAAACCGACGCGGTGCGAGCCATGCAACTGGCCGAAACCGGCGCCACCAGCATGCGTTTGCATCAGGCGGCGCAGGCGCTGGGACTGGTGCTTGCGCAAACGGGCAAACAGACCGACGCCGAGCAGATGTTCCTGCGCTCGGTGCAGGCGTCGCAAGACTCTGGTCGCAAATCCGAGCATGCCGACGCTCTGCGTGAGCTGGCGCGGACCCAGGCAGCGCTGGGCAAACACGCCGACGCCAATCGAAATCTGGAAGCGTACATCGATCTCATCAGCACGCTGCGCGACGATGAAATGACGCGCAAATTGGCCGAGTTGCGCGTGCAACTGGAAACCCGCCAGCGCGAGACCGAGCTGGAAGCGCGTCAGCAGCGGATCAACCTGCTGGAGCAGCAAGCCGAGCAGGAGTCGCGTATCCGCCTGCTGATGGTCGCGGCCCTGCTCAGCTCCGTGCTTTTCATGCTGGCCTTGGTCAGTCGTTATCGAACTCGCCAGCAGGCAGAAAGCCAACTGCGCGCGCAGAACGCAGTGATCGCCAAGGCCAATCTCGATCTCGCCGAGGCCGCGGATACCGACGCACTGACGCAGACGCGCAACCGCCGCTATTTTCAGCGCGTGGTGTTACCGAATCTCCAGGCAGCGCAGCGTGATGGCCGCGAGCATGCATTGATATTGATCGATGCCGACCGCTTCAAACGCATCAACGACGACCACGGCCACGACGTCGGCGATACCGCGCTGGTGAGCATCGTCGATGCATGGGCTTGCCAACTGGAACCCGTAGATGTGCTGCTGCGTTGGGGCGGCGAAGAGTTCCTGATGGTGCTGTTCGATCGCCAGCCGCCCGCAGTGTTGGAATGCGTAACCGCCGGCCTGGCTGCGACCCGCGCCAAGTCGATCACCACCACGACCGGTAGTGAATTGCGGGTCAGCGTCTCCGCCGGTTGGGCTTGCGGCCCCTGGCCAAACGCTGACTCAACACAGTTGCTTGCGCTGGCTGATCGCGCCTTGCTGCACGCCAAGTCGCAAGGACGAGATCGTGGCTATGGGCTGCATGCAGGCATGGATGGCGGCGGCGACAAATCGCGCCTGCATTTGCTGGATTTGACCACGCTGCAGATGGACGAAGCGCGCTAGCCCGGACATTTCACGAGGTCACGTCAAAACGTTCCTGCAATCCTTGCGCCGTCTGGGGCTGCTGGCAATCAAAGCGTTGAACAGAGGGTTCGCCTGCATTTTGACGCTGGCGCGGCCCTCGTTAGGTCGCGCTGAGCTTCAAGTCTGATCGCAGGCCTCGCGGTCCGGACAATGCGCTCGGCGGTCTGAACTCACGCCGGTGCACAGCTGACACTTACAGCACAAAGGTGGCGCCTTCGCACCCTGCAGTCACCTGGAACGTGGGCATCGCTTCGGCGACGGACTCGGCGGTCATCCGATCCAGATCGGTATCGCTGTGATTGGGATCGTGATGAAACGAAACCAGACGCGCGACCTCGCACAGGCTCGCGAAGCGGATCGTCTGCAGCAACGAACTATGCCCCCAACCGGTGTGGCGTGGGTACTCGGCCGTGCTGAATTGGCTGTCGTGAATCAACAGGTCTGACTGCAGGGCGAGATTCGCACCCGAGGTCCAGTCACGCGGCAAACTCGGAAACGCCGGATTGCCAAGCGCCGGCTCGTGATCCGGCATGTAGGTGAGCACCTTGCCGTTGGCCCCACGAATGCGATAACCGACGGTCGGCCCGGGATGGCAGACCATGCCGGCCTCCACTTCAAACTCTCCGATTTCCACCCGCCCACAGGGCACTGCATGAAAACTCAGCGTGCAAGGCAATTCGCTGAGGTGGACCGGAAACAAGGGTGGCGACAGGTAACGCATCAGGCGACCCTGCAAACTCAAGGTGGCGCTGGCCGGCCCCCAGATATGCACCGCAAAACCAGGTCGATACAAAGGCGCGAAGAAGCCCAAGCCCTGCACATGATCCATGTGCAGGTGTGTAAGCAGGATATCCACCCGCGACAAGCTAGCTGGCAGATTCACACCCAGGCGGCGAATACCGGTGCCCGCATCCAGCACCAACAAGCTGCCATCGGAGCCAGTCACGCTGACGCACGACGTGTTGCCGCCGTAGCGCGCCGTATCCGGACCGGGCGTGGCGAGCGAACCGCGCGTGCCCCATAGCTGGACCAGCATCGGCTTAAACCTCCCAGAACACGCTTTGCACGCCCAAGAACTCTTCGCCTTGGGCAATGAAAGGCACGGATGTCCAGTTCACGTGACGCCAGGTGCCATTGGGAGCACCCACCCAGATCGTCCGCGATACCGGCGTGTGCCGCGTGAGTGCGATCACCAGCGGCCATTCGTGTTGAGCAATATTTTTGCCTTGGTCATCGCGCACCGAAAATTGTTCGCGCCAGATCGCGGCGGGAATTTCTCCGGTCTCTTCAAAACGGATGCCGAGCAGCAACTCCGCCGGCTCGTTCCAATAAATCAGCGTTCCCGGCGCGTCGACGATCACGATGGGCATCGCCAAGCTGCTCGCCAGTTGCCGGGCCAGAATCAGCTGGATGGGCTTGTGCGTGGAAATAGTCGGGCTCCCCTCGGACTCAACGCGACACCATCGCGGTGCGCACGTCGCTTGAACGTGAGGTCTAAGCTTACGATTGATTGGCGCGCTTGTAATGGCCCACGCGTTGCTCTGCCGCCTCAGTGCAGATGTGGGGCCAATAACCGCAGGGCTTTGCGCCAACAACAGAGCGGTGACGCGAAGAATCAACCAAAGCCGACCACGCTGGATGCGGCCCTGCCCATTTCGCCAGATCGAGAAGTCTGCGCAATCTCCTATGGCAAACCTGCACTCGCCGCCGGCCGGCGCGCGTAAATGCCGAACGCCGCAATCACCAGATAACAGGCCGCAGGCAGCAGCAAAGCCGTGCGCAAGTCGGTCAGGTCGGCCAGATACCCGGTCAAGGGCGGCACGATGGCACCACCGACGATGGCCACGCAGATCACGCCCGACCCTTCCGCCGCACGCTGGCCCAGGCCTTCGCTGGCGAGCGTGAAGATGGTCGGAAACATGATCGAGTTGCACAAACCGACCGCCAACAATGACCATCCCGAAACGGCACCTTCCGCGAACAACGAAATCAGCAGCAGAGAGATCGCTGCGGACGCCGCCGCGCACAACAATTTTCCGGGCGAGATGATGCGCAGCAAATACGCGCCGATGAAACGGCCGACCAGGGCGCCTCCCCAGTAAAGGGTCACGTGTTTGCCGGCAGCCTGCTCTTCGAGGCCAAGCGTGTTGGCCAACATCAGATAGTTCACGATCAGCGAACCAATCGCCACTTCGGCGCCAACGTACAGAAAAATGCACAGTGCGCCGAAGCCGAAGCGTTGTCGCTTGAGCAGATTGAAAGCCTGCAACATCGGCGCCGGCGGGCTGATCACGTGCGGCAAACGATTGCGACGCATCCAGATCACCGCCGCCACTACCAACAGCGCCGCGGCAAGCCCGAGGTAGGTTTGCACAACCACTTGAGTCTCTTGCTCACGATAGGCGGCAAGGGCGTCACCCGCCAAGGTGTTCACATCTACCGCACTCAACGAGCCCAGAATCAAGATCGCCCCCACGTACGGGAAGATCGTCGTGCCCAGCGAGTTGAATGCTTGCGCAAAGGTGAGGCGACTGTGCGCCGTGCGTGCTGGCCCCAGCAGCGAGATCAACGGATTTGCCACCACCTGCACGATGGTGATGCCTGCGGCGAGTACGAACAGAGCACCAAGAAACACCGCAAAGGTGCCGGACTTCGATGCGGGAATGAACAACAAACAGCCCGCAGCCATGGTCAGCACGCCCAGCGCCGCAGTGCGCATGTAGCCGTGCCGGCGCACGACCACGGCGGCTGGAATCGAGATCAGAAAATAGGCCGCAAAGAACGCCGACTGCACCAACATCGCCTGCGCGTAGCCAAGCGTGAACAGCTCCTTGAGCTTGGGAATGATGACGTCATTCAAGCTGGTGATGCCGCCGAAAATGAAGAACAGGGCAAACACGAACAGCTGCATGTCGGGTGCATTGATTCCCTGGTCGGCGGTGTCCGCAGCGGAAACGGGGGCGGTGGAAGACTTGCGAGTATCGTGATGAAGCATGACCGTCCGGTCCCTTTTAACGAATCCCAGCATCGTACAGTCGCCAAACCGGCTTGTTGGCGCGACAGCCGATGCATACGTTTGCAGGGAAGCTACGGCAGCGATTTAACGGGCGAGTAGTCGGCAGCCACACGTTTCATGAATACAGCGTTCTGCGGTGTGCGCGTCTCCTTGACTGTCGCTTCCATGCGGGCTGCGATCCAGAAGCTGCCTTGGGGCATCTCGAAGCAGTCTCAGAGCTGTTTGGCCCGGTCACCTTTATCGGCTTCTCGACCACCCCCAACTTCGCATCGCTGCGCGAGCACCAACGCTACCTCGCCTTGCAGGCAGCGCAAAAAAATGGAAAGCGCAAGAAGACGACAAGGCGGCTGTGCGGTGAGGCGTGATTCGAAGCGATTGGCATGCTCTTGTCGGACCGTGCTCCTGCCCGATCAGCCTCGCCCGTTCGACCATTCTGCGTGCTCGTTACTGCGCCCACATACGCATCAAGCGGGCGCGTGCTCGCTGCAGCCGGTCCAGCGTGGTGCGCTCGGTACTGGCGGTGAGCAGTGTTTCGACCACGCGGTCAAGATCAAACAGCACCTCGCGCTGGGCGGCGTCGGCGATCCAGCTGCGAATCCAACCGACTATCGCCACGCGCTGCCCGCGACTGACCGTTTCAACCCGATGCAAGGTATGTGCGGGATACAACAGCAATTCGCCGCGTGCCAGACGATACAACTGAGTCTGGTCGTCGCTTTCGATGACCAATTCGCCGCCGTCGTAGTCCATGGGATCGCTCAGCATCAGGGTGAACGATAGATCGGTGCGTTCGCCGGCGATGATCGGATCATCCACGTGGTTACCGTAATGCATGCCGGACTCGTAACGGTTGGCCATGATCCGCACCAGGCACTTGGGTCGCGCCGCCGAACGCAGGATCGGATGGGCCAGCAGTGCATCACCGATCAGGGCGAGCGCGGATTCCACCTTGGGGCCATCACGCGCTTGCAGGTTATGTTTGACGGGTCGCGCCAGCGCGCCTGCGGTTTGTGCACCGTCGCGATACAGGGTCGCATCCGCAAGCACTTCGCTGATGGCACTCAGCTGAGCGTCGCTCAATACGTCGGCAATGATCAGGTTCACGGGAGCGCTACCAAATCGAGTTATTCTAAAGAAGAATTGTTCGCATCTAACCCGGCATCAGGAGTTGACATGCAATCCAAGCGCAAAGTGTGGAACCGTTTTGGCGAGCTTATCGTGGTTGGTGCGGTCATAAGCGCCGGCTCGCTGGCGAACGCGACCAACTTGCCCGTTGGGGTGCGCAATGCGCTCCATCAAGCGACGCCAGCCGGATTGTTCGCAGAAGGTGAAGGTGCCAGCGCCACTGCAACGGCCCCAGCCAAAACGGCCGTTGTCAGCAGCGAAGGTGGAGAAGGTGGCGAGGGTGAAGGCACGGCGCAGCCGGCGTCTGCGGTGACGGACGACATCGTTTACCTCAACCTGCTGGGACAAGTGCGCGGGCATTTGCGCGTGGGTGTGGCGCTTTACAACGCGGGCGCCCATCCGATGGCGCTGATGCACATGAAGCATCCCGGTGACGAACTGTACGCGGCGATCAAACCAGCGCTGGACGCCCGCCACGCCAGTGACTTCGCGACACCATTGTCGGCCTTGTCGAGCACGGTCGAGCGTCAAGGCACTCAGGCCGAAGTGGCCGCCGCTTTGGCGCAGTTGGAACTCGCTTTGAACAAGTCGGCGTCGGTCGTCGATACCCGCAGCATCGCTGGCACCAAGACCCTGTTGGGCGCGGTGCATGCACTGGTGAAAACGGCCGCCGACGAATACGCCGAGGGTGTCAAAGACGGCAAGGTCGTCAACGGCCACGAGTATCAGGATGCCTGGGGATTCACCACCAGCGCCAACGCATTGTTGGCATCGCTGAGCGACGAACAACGCTCTGCCGCCGTCAGCAATGTGGCTGAAATTCAGGCGCAAATTGACGTCCTGTTGGCCAGCGCGTGGCCGAGTGTGGTGCCGCCGGAATCGATCAGTACCGATGCCGCGCTGTTGTACGGCGCTGCCGCGCGCATCGAGCTTGCAAGTCACGCCTTGCGTTGAATTCAAGCATGCGCAATGGCACCGCTTGCACACCAAGCGGTGCCACGGGCTTCGACTTCACCACCTATACTTGCGACCTCCCCTGCTGCGGTGTACGCCATGGATCAGCTCTGCGTCGTCACCACCGGCGGCACCATCGACAAGATCTATTTCGATGACAAGTCCGACTTCCAGATCGGTGAGCCGCAGATCGGCCGCATCCTCGAAGAACTGGGTGTCGCCTTTCGGTTCAACGTGATCGGTCTGCTGCGCAAAGACTCGCTTCATTTGACCGAGGCCGACCGCCAATTGCTGCGGCAGACCATCGAAGCGCAATCAGCGCAGCACGTGCTGGTCACCCACGGCACCGACACCATGGTCGAAACCGCGCGCGTTTTGTCAGCCATCAAGGACAAGACGATCGTGTTGACTGGCGCGCTGAATCCAGCGCGCTTCCGCGGCTCGGATGCCGAGTTCAATATTGGCTGTGCTGTGGGCGCCGTGCAGAGTCAGCCAGCCGGCGTATACATCGCCATGAACGGACGCATCTGGGACCCTGCGACGGTACGCAAGAATGTGGCGGCGAATCGGTTTGAGGCAGCCTGATCTCGATTCGCTTTTTCGCGAATCGAGCGCGACTTTCGCCCTCTCAACAATGATCGAGATCGGTGTTCGTGGGTTGCACAGCAAATTCACCCATCCCGCGGACCACAAGCGCCACTACATCATCCCGGTTTCAAGGCGCGCCACTTCGCTCATCATCGACTGATTCCAAGGCGGGTCGAAGATCAGATCGACATCGGCAATCGCCACCGTAGGAACGCGCTCGATCTTGCTGCGAACATCTTCCACCAGAACTTCACCCATGCCGCATCCAGGCGCGGTCAAGGTCATCTCGATGTTGACGCGTCGCCTGCCGTCGCCGAGGGGTTCGACAACGCAGGAATAAATCAGTCCCAGATCCACGATATTGACCGGAATCTCAGGATCAAAGCAGGTGCCCAGCTGCTTCCACACCAACAACTCGACATCGTCATCGCTGGCGCCATCCGGCAATTCGGGCGGGGCCGTGGGTTCCTTGCCGATAGCATCCGCGTCGTTGCCGGCGATTCGAAACAGGTTGCCTTCGACAAACACGGTAAAGCTGCCGCCCAGGCTCTGGGTGATGTAACCGACCGATCCGGCAGGCAGGTTGACGGTCTCGCCCTGCGGAACCATGACCGCGGCGCAGTCGCGTTGAAACTTGATCGGTTCGCTGGTGCGGCTGTATGACATGGGGCTTGGTGTTCACGCGGTTTCGGCGCTTTGAAGCGCCCGAACCCGTATTCTAGCTGACCTCGATTCGGCGACCCGCAGCCACATGCCGGCAACTTCAGAAACGGCGGTCTCAATCAGTAAACGCCCCCCCACCGCGTCGCGCGTGATGGCTAGTGTTTCCGGGATCGCTGCCGTCGCCGGGGTGGCGGCAATCTGGTCAGGCCTGACAGTGATGCTGCGCGATCCCTGTGGGTGGATGGCCGTTTTGGCCGCGCTGGACGCTGCCTTGTTGCTGCGCTTGGCAAGCTTCCCGCCTGGTCGCGAGCGCGCGCTATTCGCGCTGGTCATCACCTGGGCGACCGCCGTCGCGGGTGCCTATCTATTTGCTTCGGCGCGGGTCGGCCTGCTGCTCGGCATGATGCCGTCGGAATCCATCTGGAAAATGAGCTACAGCCTCGCCTATCTGTACGTGCAGGCGAATACGGGCTGGGTGGAGCTGGCGTGGTTGGCTGCGGCCAGCGTGCTGGCTTGGTGGACGTGCCGCTGAGGGCACTCGCCAAATGCGGTCGGCATGCCCTCAAGCACGTATCACAGGCCCTTGGCATCTATAAGGAGGGCGCCGCTTCCGCAGCGCTGCTTTTCAGCGATCCAAAGCAGCCGCGCGGGAGCGCGGCCCTCCAACATTGCCTAGCCGGTTGCCGCCGTCGCAGCGGCCTCGAAGGGCGCGATGCAGAGGTTGGATTTGATCGCGCCTTTCGGCGCTCCCGCAAAATTCTTGCTGACCATGGCCGGCACGGCGGTGCTCAGCAATCGCCGACCGCTCCTAATGCCCGCCGCCGCCATCCAACGCCTTCAGCTCCGTAAGCATGCGGTTAGCCGCTTCCGTGCCATCGGCATACAACATCCGGCAATTTTCGGCATAGAACAGCGCGTTCTCGATGCCGGCAAATCCGGTGCCCTTGCCACGTTTGATGACGATGACGCTCTTGGCGTCGATGACATCCAGAATCGGCATGCCGTAAATCGGCGAAGTCTTGTCGGTTTTGGCGACCGGATTCACCACGTCATTGGCACCGATCACGATGGCAACGTCGCAGGTCTTGAACTCGGAATTGGCCTCGTCCATGTCGAGAATCAGATCATAGGGAACGCCCGCTTCAGCCAGCAGCACGTTCATATGTCCTGGCATGCGTCCCGCGACGGGATGGATCGCGAACTTGACACTCTTGTCGCGCGCGATCAGCTGTTTGCACAGCTCCCACATCTTGTGCTGCGCCTGCGCCACCGCCATGCCATAACCAGGCACCACGATGATGCGTTCGGCCAGGTACAAGAGCGAGGCCGCATCGGGTGCTTCGACCGGCTTCATCGTGCCAGTGATCGCTTCGGCCGACGCACCGCCACCGCCGAATTGGGAGAACAACACGCCCGATATCGGCCGGTTCATCGCCTTGGCCATCAACTGCGTCAGCAGCATGCCCGCAGCACCGACCACGGTGCCGGCGATGATCAGTGCCTCGTTGCCAAGCACATAACCCTCGAACGCGACCGCCAAGCCGGTAAACGCGTTGTAGAGCGAAATGACCACCGGCATGTCGGCACCGCCGATGGGCAGGGTCATCAGCACGCCAAACAGCAGCGACACGACGAAGAAAGCGATGATGATCGGCACGTCGAGCTGGAACACCAGATAGGCGCCCATCGCCAATGAGGCCAGGAACACCAGAAGATTGATGACCTGTTGGCCGGGGAATGTGAATCGTTTGTCGAGTCGACCATCGAGTTTGGCCCAAGCGATCACCGAGCCCGAAAACGAGATCGCGCCGATCAGCGAACCCAGAATCGCAAGCACGGCAAAGGTCGTGTCTAGACAGAGGTGGGCCTTGATCGCATCAGGCGTGCAAGCCTGCGAGTACGAAGCCGCCTGCAGCATGGCCGCAGCACCGATGGCAGCCGCCGATCCACCGCCCATGCCGTTGAAGATCGCCACCATTTGCGGCATGTCGGTCAACGGAACCTTTTTGCCCCAGATCCAGAACACGTACGACAGGACTATGGCAAGAATCATCAGGATCAGATTCAACTGATCAAAATGACCACCCCAAGTGGAGGGCGCAAAAAACGTCACCACGGTGGCGATGACCATGCCGTAGCCGGCCCAGCGGATGCCTTTGCGCGCCGTTACCGGCGAACCCATCTGCATCAAGCCGACGATGAACAGCACCGCAGCGGCGAAGTAACTCGCCTTGGCAAGAAAATCGAGCATCACGGGCATGGTCATTTCTTGGCTCCCGGCTTGCTGGACTTGAACATTTCCAGCATGCGTTCGGTCACCACATAACCACCCACCGCATTGCCTGCACCGAGCAGTACGGCGATGAAACCCACCGCCCGCTCCAGATTGGTATCAGCGTGCGCCAACGCGATCATGGCACCGACGACCACGATGCCATGGACAAAGTTGGAGCCCGACATCAGAGGCGTATGCAGGATGACTGGCACCCGCGAAATGATGACGTGACCGCAGATGCCGGCCAGCATGAAAATGTAGAGCGCAACGAAACCGTCCATAGCTCAGCCCTCTCCCACGCGAGTTTTGGTGGCGGCATGCTTGATTTCACCTGCATGCGTCAAACACGTACCGGCGATCAGATCGTCAGAGAAGTCCAGATTCAGCGCGCCATCCTTGACCATCAGGGCAAGGAAATTGAACAGGTTCTTGGCGTACATCTCGCTAGAGTGAATCGCGCCCATCGACGGCAAGTTCAGCGGGCCGACGATGGTTGCTCCGCCGACGGTGACCGTCTCACCGGGTTTGGTCATCTCACAATTGCCGCCGGTTTCAGCAGCCAGATCCACCAATACGGAGCCATCCTTCATGCCTGCAACCATGGCCGCCGTGATGATTTTCGGTGCTGGGCGTCCGGGCACCGCTGCCGTGGTGATCACCACGTCGATGCCTTTCAAATGATCCGCCAACTTGCGCTGCTGTTCGGCACGTTCTTCTGCCGTCAACTCGCGCGCGTAACCACCGCTGCCTGCCGCCGAAACCCCGAGATCCAGGAACTTGGCACCCAGCGATTCGATCTGCTCGCGCGTTTCCGGACGTACGTCAAAACCTTCCACCTGCGCGCCCAGGCGACGAGCGGTGGCGATGGCCTGCAATCCGGCCACGCCGGCTCCGACGATGAGCACTTTCGAGGGTCGAATGGTGCCGGCGGCGGTGGTCAGCATCGGAAAGAATTTGCCTGATACCTCGGCGGCGATCAAAACCGCTTTGTAACCCGCCATGCCGGCTTGGCTGGACAGCACATCCATCGCCTGCGCACGCGTGGTTCGCGGCAGCAACTCCATCGCGAAGGCGGTGATTTTGCGATCCCGCAGTTGCTTGATGCGAGCGTCGTCGGTATGCGGCGCCAGATAACCGATGATCACCGAGCCTTCGCGCAACGCAGCGATTTCTTCGGTGGTCGGAGGTTGCACTTTCAGCAGAACATCGGCTCGGGCAATCGCGGTAGCGGCGTCGCCGACGGTTTCGACACCGGCGAAATTGGCATCGGGCAAATGCGCGCGCGCGCCGATGCCAGACTCAATCAATAACTCGGCACCCAATCCCTTGAGTTTCTTGACGACCTCAGGCGAAAGCGCGGCGCGGCGTTCGTTGGGCGCGTTCTCGCGCACCGCCACGATGGTGATCGGCATAGCACCCCCATTTCTGAAAATCATTGTCCCCGGCGCAGATGCTAAACCAAGCGGGGCAGATTGGGGGATCGGAAAGCACGAGCGCCTGTGCCACGGGCCTCACCGTGGCCATCGCCGGTCATCGTGAGACCTGTGCGGCAGTCAGAAATGCGCTTGAGATGCCGAAGCAACGGAGGGCGCGATGGACGCGCCTCGTCAAACCTGCTTGGCGGCTGTCGCTGCCTTTTCAGGTGGAGTCGCTCAGCTCGTCTGCGCTGGAGCAGGAGCGGCGTCGCGTAGCTTGTCAGTGTTTGACAGGAGCGGCGTCGCGTAGCTTGTCAGTGCTTGACAGGAGCGGCGTCGCGTAGCTTGCCTAGCACTTGCGTCATGGCACGCTCGAAGGCGCTGTCAGCCGAGCGCAGCAACAGGTTGCCCAGCTTCATCTGTTCGGCCAACTCCTCGGCTGAGCTAGCGCACAGGCGCATGCCGCGGCGGTTGACGAACAGCAAGCGCGAAGAAATGGGGCTGATCCAGCTCAGCTTGGCTGGCTGCGGCACACCATCTGCGCCGATGAACTCGACCCAGTTGCCGACGACCAGCGCTTTGACCTTGATGACATCGTCGGGGTCGTAAGCCAAGGTGGCGGTACCACCCACCACACCAAGTGCCGGCGCTGTGCTCTCAGCGCTGGCAACCGCAGGCGTCGCAGCTTCTGCACCGGCTTCAGCTGCCACTGGCGAAGCGACGGCCGGAGCGGCGGCAACGACCGGCTCGCTGGCAGCCGACTGCGAAGAAGCGACCGACTCCACCGAAGGCAAATTGCGACTGCGTGCAGCTTCGACGCGACCCAATCGCAGCGCCTGCAACACCCATTCGATGGCGCCCACGGTTTCATCAGCAGACACACCGGTGACACCCGACGATGTGAGCACCCGAACCAGATGCTCACGCAGATCCACCGGTCGCGGCGTACCGTTCTCGCTGCCCAGGAACGCAGTCCACAACTGCTCACCGGCATCACGTGCCAACTGGAATCGGGGAGAATCCACGCCATCCCGCAACGCCACCACAGCGATGTGATGGGTCCAATAATGGGTGAGGAACTGTTCGATGGCTGGCGGCGGATTGCGACCACCCATCAGCGAGGCCAGCTCGCTGTTGGCCATCGCCCGCGCTTCGTCGAGGCGCTCTTTGCCGCGCTGCGCTTCGGTCGCGCGCCGCTCGGTCAATTCGACGCGCTGTTTGTGCTGATCAAAGAACGAGCGCAGCTCGACATCCAGCTCGGAGAAGATCGCAAGGTCTTCGTTGAATTCTGACACCAGCCGATCAACCGTGCCTTCAACTCGACCCAACAACTCACGCTCTGCGCTGGTCTCGCCGCGATTGCCGTCGCAGGCTTCGGCAACCGTGTTCAAGAGGCGGCGTGCCGGATGCGACTTCATGCCGAACATTTGCTGGTCGAGCAAGGAGGCCTTGGCGTATGGCACCACCATGCGCGCCATCTGATCACGCGTGCCCGACTCAAAATTGCGCTGACCCAGCAGGGCATCGAACAGCATGCCGACCAGTTCCAGCGATTCTTCGCCACGCTCGTCGAGTCGCGATTTGGGACCCGTAAGGCCCATCTGTTCGGCTTGCCGCAATACTTCCTGTTTCAGCAACATGCTCAGCGAGGCCGTGGGGTCGTCGATCGCACGACGCACCACTTGCGGCAGATCACCTTGCAGACGGGACAGGGTATTCAGCGTGCCGTGCACATCCATCATGGGTCCGCGCGCGTGCGCGGGTGGCTCGGATGCCTGGCGTGCAGACCGATACTCGCCCAACAAGGCGCGCAAGGTTGGCAACAGCTCATCGATGTCTTGCGAAGCGGGGCCGTAACCGGCGCCCGAGCCGCTGCCATATCCGCCTGTGCCTGCTTGGGGATGAGCGTAGTCGGGTGCCGCGCTTTGCGCTGGCTCGGCATATTGGCCGGGATACTTGGGCGACTTCGGCACGTCACGGTGACGCGCGCGCGCCGCCGCAATGGGATCGACGATGGACACATCGATCAACAGGCGATTGATTTCGGCGTACAAGGTCGCCAGCACATTCTGCACATCGCGTTCGTAGATCTTGTAGAGCACCAAGCGCGGCGGCAGTGCGGGCACGATGCCTTCCAGTGCAACGCGCAAGGCATTGACCACGTGCCCCGGCCCGGCGGGGTTGGTCGCCGGCCCCAAGGTCTCGACCTTGGCGACGATGGCCAGCTTCTTGTCCAGGAGTTGCAGTGGGCCGCTGTGGCGGCGCTCAAGCGCACCCGCCAATTGCTCAGCCGCAAGCTGCTCATCCAATTCGTCAGCGGCGACCAGACTCAGCGTCGGCTCGGCCTCGCTCTTGGGAGCGCAGCGAACCACCAGCGGCTGACCGCGGCCAAGGGCGGCAAAACTCACGCCGATTTGCTCGCGATAACGCTGCTCGATCACACTGCGCTGCCGCCGCAATTCGCGCATGGTGTCAAAATATTCTTGTTGCTCGATGCTGCTGCTGGACTTCTGCACGAAGTCGAAAAGCGCGTCATCGGCGCGATCCAGTACATTAGCCAACACACTTGGAAGGGTCCGCAGGGTGGCGGCACGCACGCCTGCCAACAGCTCGCTCACTTGATCGCCAGCGCGGCTGCGCAGATCGACAATGTTGGTGCGGGCGGGGATTTCCATGGGGCTGAGCGGTTCCGGCAATCAGGGTTATTGGCTGGAGCACAGTATAGGAAGGTCACGAATTGTTCCGTCGTGAACCTGATCGCAGTTGCGATTCGATTGACACACTTTAACTGTGCCGCAGTCCGCACTTTTCATACAACATCGAACGTGATTACCTGCCCCTCACTGACAGTTTCCGACTTCGCATGACTCATATCGTTTCCGAGCCCCAAGTCGACTCGCTACATTTCCTCAACCAGCGTCGCTCATGTCCATCACGCCTGCTGGGTGAGCCAGGTCCCGACGCCGACACAGTGGATAGATGGTTGCGGGCCGCCGTGCGCGTCCCTGACCACGGCAAACTTTCACCTTGGCGATTCTTGCTGATTCGCGGTGAAGCGCGACTGCGGCTTGGCGAGAAATTGGCGCACACGCTGGAGTCTCGCGACTCGACCACGAGCGAGGCTGCGCTGGCAAAAGAGCGAGCGCGCTTCGCCAATGCGCCGCTGATCGTCGCCGTGATCGGCAGACTGGTGCAGGGTCACAAGGTGCCCGTGTGCGAGCAACTTCTGTCCGCAGGATGCGTCTGTTATTCGCTGCTGCTGGCTGCGAGTGCTGATGGCTTTGCTGGCCAATGGTTGACCGGTTGGGCCGCTTACGACACCACGATTGCAGCTGCACTGGGTTTGGCCACGGACGAAGCCGTGGTCGGTTTCATCCACGTGGGGACGCCGCGAGAGATGCCGGCCGAGCGCGAGCGGCCTCGCATCGAAGATCGGGTGGCCGAGTGGCAGGGATGACTGGCTCTGCTCTCTATCTGGTTGACGCCAGCATCTACATTTTTCGCGCTTGGCATTCGTTGCCCGATGAGTTCACTGATCGCGACGGCCAGCCCGTCAACGCAGTGCATGGCTTCATCCGCTTTGTGCTTGAGTTGTTGGAGCGGGAGCGCCCGCAGCACATCGCCGTAGCGTTCGACGAATCGCTTGAGGGTTCATTCCGCAACGCGATTTATCCGGCCTACAAAGCCAATCGGGACCCCGCACCTGAGTCACTCAAAGCCCAATTTCGCCACTGCCAGGCATTCACTGCGGCGCTTGGGCTCGCGGTCATGGTTGATCCCCACTATGAAGCCGATGACTTGATCGGAACGCTCCTGAGTCGCCAGCGCCGGGCTGGATTCCACGGCATCATCGTTTCACCGGACAAGGATTTGTCACAGCTGTTGGAGCAAGGAGACCAGCAGTGGGACTATGCGCGCGACATTCGCTGGAGCGCAGCCGACGTGCCGCAGCGAATGGGTGTGCGTGCGGATCAAGTCGCCGATTACCTCGGCTTGAGTGGTGATGCGGTCGACAACATTCCGGGCGTACCCGGCATCGGCGCCAAGACGGCCGCCGCTTTGCTGGCCCACTTCGGATCACTCGATGCGCTGCTTGCACGTCACGAGGAGGTGGCTTTCCTGCGCCTGCGCGGTGCCGCCAGCCATGCCAAACGGCTGCGCGATCACAGCGAGCAAGCGTTACTGTCGCGCCAGTTGGCCACAGTCCACTTGCAGGCTCCCCTGCCCGATTCGCTCGGTGACGCTACTCGCGGTAGCGCTGACCCCGATCAGCTGCTTGCCCTGCTGGACCACCTGCGTTGCGGACCGATGACGCGGCGACGCGCCATGGAACAGGTAACCACTCAACTCTGATGTTTCAAGATTTTGGCCAATAGCTGAAGTGTCCGATCCAACGAACGAGATCAACCCTACTCCTCGGTCGGCTTCGTTTCCGGTTGCCGCTCCAACATCTTCGGCGGCTGATGGCCGGGCAAAGGCGCAGTTGCCGACGGTTTGGGTTGCCCCGTTGGCACAGAGCCGGCCATGTCGCTCGCATAATCTGCTGCGACTGCAAAAATCTGGGTCGCTTCGATGGCGTCGCTTTTCCGCGCCAAGCCAAAACGGTCGTATTGATGCTTCTGACCGTTGGCGATAAACAACAGACGGTCACCATCCAACGTCGCCAAGGTCGGCATCGAAAATTCTGGATGGCCCGCCGCCAAAGGTTTGGCACCCGCAAAGGTCCTTCCGTCGGGTGTCAGGATCAGGCGCATCACCCGCGCAGGCTGCATGCCATTCTGTACGGCCAGCAGCGAGTCTTGCCACCAGACCAGGCCTTCGATGCCTGCCAGGGCCAAGGTCTTCGGCACCAGTACATCAAACGGCTTGCCGGCCTTGAGATCGTAGCCAAAAATGCCGCGCTCGGAATCGGCAAAGTACAACACGCTGCCACTGCCATTGACGGTCATGCCACGAATGCTGGACAGGGTGGTGGCGTGAAAAACTCGCCGCAACTGATCATCACGCACCATGTAGACCGCGTTGTTGACACCATCCGCCGCGAACACAGTGCCATCGGGCGCCAATGCCAGGGTAGACATGAAAAAAGCGCTGCCCAGCACGCTGGGCGACAAATAGCTCTTCAGAAACGCACCCGTCTTCAGATCGAACTTGAAAACGCCAGCGCGACCGAGATCACGTTCAGGTTTGTAGCCTTTGAAGTGCGGCACTGCGGTAGAGGCGATCCAGAGCACGTTGCGTTTGGCGTCCACCGCCAAATCCATCACTGCCCACATGCCGTTCTTGGCATCCGCCTTGGCCAAGGGCAACAACTTGCCGCCAGCGTCGACACGAAACACCGTGCCTTCGCGAATGCTGCCCACCAAAAGCTGTTTGCGGCTGCTGTCCCAACTCAAACTTTCCAGCAACAAATCCTGCTTGGGCAGTGAGTGGATACGCTCCACTTCGCCGAAAGGCGACAGGTTGGTTTGCAGGGAACTCACGATGTAGTCCCACGCCCGTGTAGTGGCCACCCGCGCAAACCGCGGGTCCTCGCCAAGTTGCATGCCATAACCCTGGGTCTGCAATTCGAGCAAGGCGGTGTAGGCCTGACTCTTCAAGTCCTGCATGGCATACGCCGCTGCAAGCTCAACCTTGATCTGCCCGACGTGCGGGCGCAACTCACTGAGCCGTTTCCAGATCGCGGCCTCCGCCACCAGATCTTTGGCGGTACGCGCAGCGACCACGCGCGCGCGCAGTGCTTCGACATCGTTGGTCGCCGCAAGCTCGACTTCCAGGGCCGTAGGCGCGGGCACCGCCGAGCCCTGAAGCAGCTGAGCCTCACTCATCGGTGCGACGGCCAACAGGGCGAGCAAGCAAATATTTCGAATCATGGAGGCCGGTTGTTCTGAAGATTGAAGGGCTGTGCGACCCCGATGTATCGGCAAAGGTTCCCGCCGTATGCAGTCAATCGCAAGTGACCGGCGCTATCATCGGTCTCAATTCTCGCAATTCCAACCGCAATGACCGCTTTGGACTCGACGCCAGACACCGACAGCATCCTCCACGAAGGCAATTACCTGCGGCTGCGAAGGCGCGGCCGCTGGGAATACGCCGAACGCACCAACACGGTTTGTGCCGTGATCGTGGTCGCGGTAACGCCGGAAGATCGCGTGTTGTTTGTCGAACAATACCGGCCGCCGATCAGCTCACGCACGATCGAGATGCCAGCCGGCCTGGTCGGCGATCACGGTGAAGTGGAAGCCATGGAAACCGCCGCGTTGCGAGAGTTGCTGAAAGAAACGGGCTGGGCCGCAGAACGTGTCGACTATTTGATGCAGGGCCCCTCGTCGTCAGGCATGAGCAATGAAATCATCGGCTTCGTGCGCGCCAGTGGTCTGCGTCGGATGCATGCCGGTGGCGGCGACGCCGGCGAAAACATCACTGTGCATGAAGTACCACGCGGCGAAGTTGCCGGCTGGCTCGACAACAAGCGCCGGGAAGGGTTTTCCATCGACCCAAAACTTTACGCGGGGCTGTATTTCCTGGACCGCAACCCTGATGGTTCCGCAGCGTGATCGAAGTGCTTAGCTTGC
The DNA here is from genome assembly GCA_052390415.1 of Pseudomarimonas sp. Taxonomy (GTDB): domain Bacteria; phylum Pseudomonadota; class Gammaproteobacteria; order Xanthomonadales; family Xanthomonadaceae; genus JANNWF01. The sequence continues at coordinate 20,414 of JBQTGY010000150.1, forward strand.
GGCGGCGAATCGCCACAGCAGACATCCGATCAATCCGATGAAGCTCAGCATGGTCAGCAGCATGCCGACCATGCGGCCGAAGGAGACTCCGGCACTGCCCGACAAGCCCCATGCGTGCAGCGCGCGGCCGACGATCAACGCCGCACCCAACCCATGCAACAACACTGCGCCGCCACCTGACAACTCCAGCGAAACCAGCATCAACAGTCCGATCGGCAGAGTCTCTACCGCATTTCCATGTGCGCGCACCTTTCGCAGCAGCAAATGGTCACCACCGTCGCCGATACCAATTTTCTTGTCGCGACGATGCACGATCACCCGAATCGTCAACACCAGCAGCAGCAATCCACCCAAGGCGACGTAAAGCGGCGAAATCGACAGCACCGTGAATCCCCCCAATCAATGGTTGAGCGACAACGAATCAGATCAAACCGTCTCGCCACGGACCGGTGATAGCCACTGAAAATCCGGGCGAATAGACATTGGCAAACAACCAATTGCCATCCGGCGAGAAGCAGCAACCGGCCCACTCAGCGCCACGGAAATCGCCGCTGAAACCGCGTGTGCCGTCCAGCACCACGTTCTGTTCGGCGAACGGAAACAGTTCGCCGCCGGCGGTCAGCCCGAACAGTTTTTGCAATGAGCGCTTGGCGTCCTGACAAATGACCAAACCACCACGCGGGCTGACCACGATGTTGTCGGGATAATCCAGCACATCGGCGTCCAAGGATTCGTATACCAGCCGCAGTTCGCCCGAGCTCACGTGATAGGCGAACACCTGGCCACAGGTGGCGTCACCGCCATTGGTGGCAGTGAAAAACACTTCATCGGCACCAGCGATACAGCCTTCCAGACGCGTGAAGCGTGCCGCGCCGAGCACCAAACCTTGATTCTGCACGCCATCGATACCGCCATTCTTCGCATCAAAGCCGCGATCCGGATGCTCGATGTCCACCCAATCCGTGGCCAGGCTTTCTCCCACCTTCAATCCTGAGCGCAGATCGGTGCGCGTCTTCACACGCAACATCTGCAAGCGCCCACCTGCTTCGAGTTTGCCCGCCTCGGTGGGCAAGAATCGGTAGAAGCCGGCACTGGGCTCACGATCTTCCGTCAGAAAAAATGCACCGCTGGGCGCATGAAATGCGACTGCCTCGTGGCGGAACTGGCCCATCGCTCGCAGCGGCACGGCTGAGGCTTTGCCATCGCCCGGCACCTCGAAAAGAAAGCCGTGATCGTGCTCGACAGTGACGGATTGGCCGAACGCGTTGGCTTTGCTACCGGCTTGAAGCACGATTTCTTCGCAAGTCAACCAGCTGCCCCAGGGCGTTACACCGCCGCCGCAGTTGGTGAGTGTCCCTGACAGCGTGGGTGAGACCTCGACCAACTCGCCACGCTTGCCGTCGAAAATCAACTTGGTGGTGCCACCGCCACAGACCGAATCGTAGCGCGGCGTCTTGGTACCAAACGCACCGTCGAGCTTGGTGATTTCGTGATTGCGGATCAGCGTGAGTCGGTCGCCTGCTGCACTGACCACACCCATGCCATCGTGGGAGGCTGGACACGGCGTGCCATCGCTCAGCGCTTCACCCGCCCAGCCAAAGGTGACATAGCTGAAGCCCGCCGGCAGTCGCAACAGCGGCAAGCCGGTCGTGCCATCGCGAACTGGACGCAAAGCGCCAAAACCGGCATCGGCGAGCGCCTTCTCGCGATCTGCACCCGCCGCTGCCATCAACCGCGCAAAGGGTGAGAGTCCGAGTGAAGCGGCGCTGGCCTGGGCAAGAAAGCGACGGCGTGAAGACGAATTGGAGTTGCTCATGAGATGGCTCAAAAACCCGGTGGAGGCGGCGGTGGCGAAGCGGGCGGAGCGGGTGGAAGGCCCACGCCGGCGCGCTGCAAGGCGGTTGCAGGACGTGGGCGTTTCGCCAGCCAGACGAAGCCAGCTACCAGCGCGATGACCATGATCGCCAGCAGCCATGGCCGATGGAACAACCAGCCGGAAATGATCATCAACAGACTCAAGCTCAGCGCCAGCAAGGCCGCGACCAGGGTGGTCAACATGCGTCCGATGCCGCCAATGATCGGCAAGTTGCCGAGCAAGCCGCTGATGGGGCGCAGCATCAGTCCAAAGGCAATCCAGAAAACCATGAATCCGCCACCACGCAGCGCCCAGCCCAGTTGGCTATTGCGGCTGGCCGCACCTGCGAACATGGCTTCGATGCTGGCGCTGCCACGCTCAGCCAGCAACAGCTCGCCTTGATCGGCGTGGTAGGTCTGCAAGCGGCCCGCCGACTGTTCCGCCACTACGCTGGCGGGACCCAGCGGCACACGCTCAAAGCGGATGCGGATGTCACCGATGGCCGGCGACTTCAGCGAGTCGGCACTCGTCAGCATGCCGGCTTCGACGCGCAGACTTGCCGCCAGGTTTGGCGGCAGCGAGTCGCCATCTGGGGTGACGTCTTGCCAGTCACTCAATGCTGAAATCGCCTCGCTGGTGAGCACGAATGCGCCCAAGCGGACTTCTTCTGCATCCCAACGCCCACTTGGAAACGGCAACGACGTCGGATTCTGATGTCCGTCTGGGGAATTGAAACCGGTGTGGTCGATGGGCTCGTCATGCCAATCACGCTCGTAGCGATAGTCATAACCCTTGCCGTCGCCGCTTTTTTTCGACTTCTTTTCTTCCCACTGATACATCTCGACACGCCGGCGCAGCGCCAAGCCCTCAACCTCTACGGCAAACTCGGGGTCGCGCAGCCGGCTGCTGGCCGCAAGTTCGGCCCGCACGTGGAGCAACTTCCCTTCATCGGCGGGATTGACGCTACCGGCTTCCACCGACTGCACCAACGACTTGCCCTCAGCCAGCACGGCCGTGCGTTTGACGGTTCGCCCTTCATTCCAGAACAACAGCCCCGCTGCGAGTACCAGCAGGGCGATACCGGAAAGCACGCCGCCGATCAGCCCTTTGATGCCACCGCCGTCGTTGCCGCTGGCGCCACCGGGAATCGAGAACATCGATTGGCCTCAGCGGTCTGAATTGGCGTTTGGAGTCAGCACCAGCAGCACCGAATGGGCGACGATCCGGTACTCGCTGCGGGGAACATCGGCGACGTCGATGCCAGCGTCCTTGGCGTAATGCGCAGCGGTTTTTTCGTCCAACTCAACGCGGCTGAGGGTGCCAAATACCTCCGCCGGCCCATGCGCGTCGGTTGGCAGGAAAAAGCCGTAGTCGAGCATGGTCACGCGTGCGCTGCGGCCATCGGCTTCGAGTTCCATCCAGCAACCCTTCTTGCGACAGATTCTTGCCACACGACCATTGAACTTCTGCGGCTGCGCCACATCCCCCGCGAAGCCGTCAATCGCCTCCGCGACGGACAGCGCGGGGCCCGCTGGCATGGCAGCACCAAAAGGCTGTAGCGGGCCTTCAAAGGCCTCGGCAGCAGCCGACGAAAACAGCGCAATCAACAAGCCGCGAATGAGCATGGTCATGTAAGTTCCGTGCAGAATGGACCAACGATTAATGGGTAAGCGCGCGCGCCGACAACGCCTCGACCGGGTGATCCGTGGCGTAGCGACCGCGTTCGTCACGGGTTACGCGCGCCAAGGCGCATTCCACGTCATGCGTGAAATACAAGCGCACGCCGCGCGCGTGCGCATCGGCGAGCACGACTGACTTTTCGTCGATCAGGCATTCGGGATTGCGGTCGTAGCCCATGGTAATGGGCAAGTGCACCCACGGCCGACCGGGAATCAAATCGGCGCAGAACAGCAAACCGCCGTGGTTCTCTGGACCAACCAATTCCGCCAACATCAAGCCCGGCGTGTGGCCATCGCTGTAGTGAAAGCGCACCGCGGGGCCCAGCAAATCGCAGTGCTCGCCCGTCACCAGTTCAAGCCTGCCGCTTGCGTTCAGCAACGCAATCAACTCAGGCACAAAACTGGCACGGTCCCGCGCATGCGGTGCACAGGCGCGCTGCCAATGTTTTGCACCGACGACATAGCGCGCATTCGGAAACAGCAGGTTGGGCGCTCGTCCTGCCTCCCACGCAGCAAGCAAGCCGCCGGCATGGTCAAAGTGCAGATGGCTCAGGACGACGACGTCGACATCGCTGTGATCCACTCCAGCGGCGGCCAGCGAATCGAGCAACACGTGCCGCGACTCGACCACGCCGTAGCGGTCACGCATGGCGGGCTCGAAGAATGCACCGATGCCGGTCTCGAACAGCACGGTCTTGCCATTGATCGGCTTCGCCAACAGTGCACGACACGCCAGCGGCACGCGGTTGGCGGCATCCGGCGGCAACCACTTCGACCACATCGCCTTCGGTGCGTTGCCAAACATCGCGCCGCCGTCGAGCAACTGCGAATTGCCCATGATCGACCAGAGTTTCATTGTCCGCTTCCATCAAACATGCGAGGCGAAGCCTCAACGTGGAGGCGCAGAGAAGCGCAGAGGAACGCGGAGGAGCGGAAAAGTGCCGTTTCCATCTTCGGGCCATGACGTCGCCTTTCTCTGCGAACCTCTGCGCCTTCTGCGCCTCTGCGTTGAAGACGTTGCTTCTTCAAAGGCAGCGGTTCTCGATGTTCTTTCACGTTAAGCCCTATGGATCAAGGAAGGGTGCCAACGACAGGCGTCAACGACGGGTGCTAACGGAATATCACCCCATCATCGGCTGTACTCGCCTTGCCGACGCCTTTCCAACGCGGGTCGCTGCCCGCCTCCATCGTATTGTCGAGCTTGTTCCAGACCACCACCTGCATGTTGCCCCAGCCGCGCTCACCGGCCGAAATGGTGTGACCCATGGCTTGCAGCTCGGTGATTTCCGCGTCGGCCAGCGCGCCCGGCTCGGCAGAAAGCGCATCGGGCAAGTATTGATGATGCAAGCGTGGCAGGGCTACTGCATGTTCGGCACTTCCGCCATCCAGCAGATCCAGAATTCCCAGCAGCACCATGCTGATGATGCGGCTGCCGCCGGGCGTGCCAATGACGGCGACACGATCCTTGCCGATCACGAAACTCGGTGTCATCGATGACAGCGGGCGCTTGCCAGGTGCAATGGCATTCGCGTTGTCTCCCACCAAGCCGTACTGATTGGGTGCGCCGGGCTTGACCGAAAAATCGTCCATTTGATTGTTGAGCAGGAATCCCGAGCCGGGCACCACGAAGCCGTTGCCAAACGGCAAGTTGACCGTCTGCGTCATCGCCAGCAAGTTGCCCTCGGTGTCGATGATCGAAAAATGTGAAGTATCAGGACGCTCGGCAGGATCGCCGATTCCGGGCAATGCGGCGCTCGGTGTCGCCCGCTGCGGATGGATTCCTGCGCGCAAGCCAGCCGCATACTCGGAGCTTGCGAGCAGAGCGACCGGAACCTCGACGAAATCAGGATCGCCCAGGTATAGAGCGCGATCACGATAGGCACGCCGCATCGCCTCAGTCAGCAAGTGGATGCGCGCCACGCGCGGCATTCTGGCGTAGTCGTAGCCGGCCAGAATGTTGAGCGTGGTCGCCAAGGCCACACCGCCCGAGGACGGCGGTGGTACCGAGATGATCTGATGACCACGATGTTCGATGCGAAGCACCGGACGCTCGACTACACGATAGGTGGCCAGGTCTTCCATCGTCCAAACGCCGCCGCCCGCGCGCACACCATCCACCAGCGACTGCGCAAATGCGCCCTGATAAAAACTCGCCTCGCCGTCAGTCGCAAGTCGCTCCAACATCGCCGCATAGTCGGGATTTTTCAGCCTGTCGCCCGGCTTGGGCATTTCACCGTTACTCAAGAACAGCGCTGCCGCGGCCGGGTTCGCAGCCAGCACTTCCCGCCGAAAGCCCAAAAACACCGCGTTCTTGCCACTGAAAGTCCAGCCTTCGGTGGCAAGCTTGATGGCTGGAGCCAAACTTACCGAGAGCGGCAACTTGCCGTAGTTTTTGGCCAAGTGAACCAATCCGGCGGGCAGCCCGGGAATCGCCGCCGCCAATGCGCCGTTGACGCTGCTCTCGCGTTTCGGTTCGCCATCGGCGCCGAGATACATGTCGCGACTGGCGGCCAAGGGCGCGCGCTCGCGCGCATCGATGAATACTTGGCTATCCGTGGCGGCGACGTGCAAGAGCATGAAGGCACCACCGCCGATGCCTGAACTTTCCGGCTCGACCAGACCCAAGGTCGCACTGACCGCCACCGCAGCGTCAAATGCGTTCCCACCTGCCTGAATGATCTCGATACCCGCGTCGGTGGCCTGCGAATTGGCGCTGGCAATGGCGGCGTGCGGTGGCCGCACACTCGCAGCGGTCTGCACGGGCGGCGAATCCGCATGCGCCAAACCGAACAGGGATCCCAGGAAAAGCGCGTGCAAGCAACGAGAGCGGACAGTCATGCGGCAGCGTCCTGCGAGGAAAGATGGGGATCGACCGCCGCCGTCAGCAGGCGATATTTCGTCAGCAACGCCTCCGTGGACTCCGGGTGCGCCGGGTCGAGCTCAATGCACTCGACCGGACAAACAATGACGCATTGGGGCTCTTCGAAATGGCCGATGCATTGTGTGCACCGACCCGGATCGATGTCGTAAATCGTCGGCCCTTGGCTGATCGCACCGTTCGGACATACCGGCGCGCAGACGTCACAGTTGACGCACAGGTCGTTGATCAACAGAGCCATGGGGTTGCTTCGGCACCCGCAGGTGCCGTGCATTCACTTCAGCGAAACAACAAGATCAGCAAGCCGACAGAACTTACGGATCAACCTGCACAAAGCCGGCTCCCGTCGCTTCCACCAATGACCGGATCTGCTCGGCGTCATCCTGACTGCCGATGTACAGCACCCGCACGTCTTTCATCGAACCCGGCTCGGCTTCGACAAAAGCCTCTTCGATCAACTCGGCCATGCGCTTGGGCGACGGCGAGCCAAACGCCAACATGTTGCCCGGCACCACGCCACGCGAAACCGTACTGATGACGTTCTCCAGCTGACGCTCGTACTGGTCGTCGAAATCTTCGGCGGACTCTTCAGGCAGGTAGTACATGAATGGGCTGCTGCGAATGCCCTGCATGTTCTGCTTTACCACTTGCACGAGGTAGGCGCGCCACTCGCGGTCATCATTGTTGGTGGGCGCGGAAAGGATCACTGGCTCGGCGACCTTCGGCTTTTCTTCAGCTTTCTCGCAGCCCGCGACTACCAACAGGGCAAGGATCATCAGGGTGGTACGGGTCAGGGTGCGCATGGCGAATTCACCTCGAAAACGTGGATGGAAGCTGGTAGTGGTGGAGTTTAAACCCCGGAGCCTGCGAGTCTAAACACCAAGATAGCGACGCTTGAGTGCTTGCGCGACGGACGGGTGCACAAATGCAGAAACGTCGCCGCCCAAGCGTGCAATTTCGCGCACCAAGGACGACGAGATGAAGCTGTACTGTTCGGCTGGCGTCAGGAACAGAGTCTCGACTTCCGGCACCAGATGCCGATTCATGCTGGCCAACTGGAACTCGTACTCGAAATCCGAGACCGCACGCAGTCCGCGCATCAGCACGCCTGCACCCACTTCACGCACGAAATGCGCCAGCAAGCTGCTGAAGCCGAGAATCTCCACATTCGGGATGCCCGCAAGCGCCGTGCGCGCCAACTCGATGCGCTCGGCGAGTGGAAAACCCGGTCCCTTGGCTGGGCTTTCCGCCACGCCCACCACGATTTTTTCGAACAGCACCGACGCGCGAGCCACCAGATCGGCGTGGCCATTGGTGATGGGATCAAAGGTGCCCGGATACAGCGCAATGCGGGGACTAGGCTGGCTCATGCTGACGTGAGTATCGTCGCTGCAGGTTGAAAGTCAGGAAACAACGGCGCCGCTTGATCGTGCCGCCAGCCGGAACAGTCCAATGAGCCGACAAACGCAATCTTCACAAGTGTATCAGGCAGGCTATGCGGCCTGAGTTCGCTGCAACAGCCGAAACTCCACGTCGCGGGTCCGCCCCTCTCGGCGCAAGACGAAGCCCTCCGGCATGACGATGGCAACACCGGCCGCCGACTCCACATAGATGTTTGCGCGCGCGGCCATGAGTGGGACCAACCCGGCGAGGGCGGCATTCCACAGCCCCAACTGAAACGGCGGGTCGACGAAAGCGATGTCAAATGGCCGGGTGCCCGCTGCTTCGAGCGTGGCTCCCGCAAGCCAACCGAGAGCGTCGGTGCTCAGCACTTCGATGGTGGCAGCGTGCAGACGGGTGGCCGAGCCGCGCAGCGATGCCGCCAGCTCAAGATCGCGCTCCACCAGCAGCGCGCGCGCCGCACCCCTCGACGCGGCCTCAAACCCCAAGGCACCGCTGCCGGCAAACAGATCCACACAATGGCTACCGGGCAAGTCAGCAGCCAACCAGTTGAACAAGGTTTCGCGCACGCGATCCGAGGTAGGTCGCAGCCCCGCCTTGGCAGCCACCGGCAACTTCGAGCCACGTAAGCGGCCGCCAATGATGCGAACGTGGCCGCGCGCGGCGGCCGCGGGGCGCTTGTCGGGGGGCGTTCTGGAGGGCGGTGTTACCATCCGCGCATTGTCTGCGATACCGCGCCTCATGCTCAGTTTCTTCAAGAAAAAGCCCGTCAACGTTCCTCCGGCGGCTGGCGAAACCCCGTCAACGCCCGCGATCAGCCCGCCAACGGCTGAAATTGCGAGTGAGATCGCCGCGCCACCCGCTGCTGACAATGTCGTCAGCAGTTGGCGGGAACGACTGCGCGGCAGCATTTTCACACGCGATCTCGGTGAGCTGTTTCGGCGTCGGCTGCCAATCGACGAGAACCTGCTTGATCAAATCGAAACCACGTTGCTGCGCGCTGACTTGGGCGTGGCCGCGACCGAACTGGTCATCAGCGGCTTGCGCGAAGCGATCAAGCGTGGCGACGTGACTGATGCGGCAGCACTGGTCGAATTCCTGCGCGCGATGCTGGTCGCGATGTTGCGACCGGTCACCGCGCCGCTGGATATCTCGCTGGCGAAGCCCTTCATTCTGTTGACGGTTGGCGTCAACGGCGTCGGCAAGACCACCACCATCGGCAAACTCGCGCGCCGCTTTGCCGACGAGCGCAAGAAGGTGATGTTGGCCGCCGGCGACACTTTCCGTGCCGCGGCTGTCGAGCAGTTGCAGCAATGGGGCGAACGCAATCATGTGCCAGTGGTGGCCCAAGGCGCCGGAGCGGATTCGGCCTCGGTATCGTTTGATGCTGCACAGATGGCCACCGCGCGCGGCATCGATTTGTTGATCGTTGATACCGCCGGACGTTTGCATACGCAAAGCGGGCTGATGGACGAACTGGCCAAGGTCAAGCGGGTTCTGGCCAAGGTTGACGCAAGCGCGCCGCACGAAGTGCTGCTGGTCATCGACGGCACCACGGGTCAGAACGCGATCAATCAAGTGCGGCATTTTCACAAGGCAGTTGGGGTGACCGGTTTGGTCGTCACCAAGCTGGATGGCAGCGCCAAGGGCGGCGTGGTGTTCGCGCTGGCGCGTGAATTCGGAATTCCGATTCGCTTTGTTGGACTTGGCGAAAAGGTGCACGATCTGCGCGCGTTCGACGCGGATGCCTTTGTGGATGCCCTTTTGCCCGCCGATCTAGCGGGCTGACGCCGAGCCACTTCCACTTTGTTGGCTTCAATCCGCGCTAAAGCCGCCACGATTCGCTGCCGCTGGTGGTGGATAGCCGTCATGGGTTTGTTGCTTGTGGCGGCTGGGGTTGGTGTTCACCACCTGATCCAGCCCGAGCGGTTAGGCGCAACCCTCATTCGCCGTGCCGAAGCGGCCAGCGGTCTGCGCATCGAGCTGTCCAGCCCCGCCCGACTGAGTCTGTGGCCGCGACTCAATCTGCAATTAGATGATTTGAGGGTTGTGAACCCGGCCGACGTGGCGACTTTGTTGCACGCGCAACGCGTGGAAGTCGCCTTGCCACTGGCGGTGCTGTGGTCGCCCGAGCCCGCGATCGGGCGCGTCAACGTGCATCGTGCCGACATCGATTTCGATACGGTGAGCGCATGGTGGGGTGCCGATTCTGAGGTCGGTCCAGCGGCCGTTTTGCGATTGCCGACCATTGCCGTGCAGCTTGTTTTTTCCGAGTCCACCTTGCGCGTCGCCGGGCAAGTTCTGAGTGATCTCGACCTGGACTTGTCGGCCGTGCGTGATGGTCGGCCGGCAACGCTTTCTGCATCGGCGCGATTTCCGCAAGCCAGCACCGATACGTGGCACCTGCGTGCGGAGGCTACGCCACGCCAGAACGAGGACGGCATTGGCGTCGAGGCGATCAGGGTGACCCTGACCGAGCCCGTCGACTCGCAAGAATTGGCGAGCCTGACCGGGGCGATCAACTTGGAGTTGCCGCATCGATTGCACATGGAGCTTGTGCTCTGTCTGCTACATCCCGAGCAGATCCCGCTGCCGTCTTTGCCAGCTGCATTGCAGGTCCAAGTGGCTCAGCCCATGGCGCTTGCTTATGACGGTGCCGGCGATCTCAGCGATGCGCTGAGCATTCACTCCGGCACCACAGAGCACCCACTTACTTTCAGCACCAATGTCAAAGCGTTGATCGCGTGGGCGAACCAGGACGCGTTTGGCGCCAATGCGCGCAGCCCCTTGCCTCCGATTCAGGGCACAACCACCCTGCCCGACTTCGAGATTGAAGGCGTGTTGATCGAAGGTTTGCAGGTCGACCTGAAAACAGACGCAGCGACGCCTGCGGTCGAGCCAGAGCGATGACGCCACCTGCCGATTTCTCCGCGCGCCTGTTGCGCTGGTTCGATCAGCACGGCCGCCACGACTTGCCATGGCAACACCCGCGCAACGCTTATCGCGTGTGGGTCGCCGAAATCATGCTGCAACAAACTCAAGTCACCACGGTGATTCCGTACTACCAAGGCTTCCTCGATATTTTCCCGGACTTGCCTGCACTTGCTTCCGCAACGGAAGACGAAGTGCTGGGACGCTGGTCCGGGCTGGGTTATTACAGCCGCGCGCGCAATCTGCATGCGGCCGCCAAGCGCTGCATGGCGCTGCACAAGGGCGAACTACCCACCGACATCACCATGCTGATGGAACTGCCGGGCATCGGTCGCTCCACAGCAGCCGCCATCCTTGCGCAAGCGCATGGGCAGGCTCAGGCAATTCTTGATGGCAACGTGAAGCGTTTGTTGTGCCGCCTGTTTGCGATCGATGGTTGGCCTGGCGCAGCTTCAGTCGAGAAGGTTCTGTGGCCGCTGGCGCAATCGCTGTTACCTGAGGCCGGTGAACACGCCCGACTTGCCGACTACACACAGGCAATCATGGATTTCGGTGCCAGCCAATGCCGACGCAGCCGTCCGGATTGTGCAAAGTGTCCATTTGAAAGCGACTGCGCGGCACGCCGTTTCAACCGCGTAAGCGAACTGCCGCATGTGCGACCCAGCAAGGTCTTACTGCAGCGCGAGTGCGTGATGTTGCTGCTCGCTGCCAACGATGGGAGGTTCCTGTTACACCGCCGTCCGCCCGTAGGCGTTTGGGCCAGCCTGTGGAGCCTGCCGCAATTCGAGGACATCGACTCGGCGCATCGTTGGGCAAGGACTTTTGGAGTTGCCGAGCCATCTCTCGCGCCGATGCCGGTCATCGAACATGTTTTCAGCCACTTTCGCCTGGCGATCCAGCCACTGCACGCGCCCTTCGAATCGACTTCAAACCGGGTAGCGGATACTGACGACTCGCGCTGGCTCAGCGCGCTCGAATTGAAGTCGCTTGGACTGCCAGCACCGGTTCGTCGACTCATTGACTCGATCACCCAGGCTCCACAAACCAATCCGTTACCAAGCAGCTAACTCCATGACCCGAACCGTACTCTGCAAGCGTCAGAACATCACCACCGAAGGCCTCGATTTTGCGCCGCTGCCCGGCGATCTCGGTCAGCGCATCTTCAATGACATCGGCAAGCCTGCCTGGCAACTTTGGCTGGCGCACCAGACCATGTTGATCAACGAAAACCGGCTCAACCCACGCGATCCCAAGGCCCGCGCGTATCTGGCCGAGCAGGCCGAACAGTTTCTGTTTGGTGATGGCGCGGAGAAGCCGGCAGGTTTCGTACCAACCGAATAAACCCGGGCGGCTTACAACAGGTGCCTTAGCGCTGGCAGATACTTCTCCGCCGAACCCGTGTTCACCGCAACCACGCGTTCGCCACGCTTCAGCAGACCCCGCTCGACCAGCTGTGGCAACGCCGCCAGACAGGCTGCACCTTCCGGGCTGATCCAGTGATGGCGCTGCCGCCAGACCTGTCGCAACTCATGCGCGATCGCGACTTCACTCACCGCCACGGCGGCACCGCCACTGCTGCGGATGATCTGCAACACACGAAAGTGCCCAACACCACCGGGCACGTTGAGCCCGAAGGCAAGCGTCTGCCCCGCCGCGACCACGCTGGTGTCGGCCGCACCTGCCTCAAAAGCGCGCACCAGCGGTGCGGTTACCTCGCTCTGCACGCACAACATCCGTGGTCGCCGGCCATCGATCATGCCCAGCGCCTGCAATTCGTCCCATGCTTTCCACATGCCGAGCACGCCCGTGCCACCGCCGGTCGGGTAGATCACGGCATCGGGCACCGACCAACGTGATTCGCCGGGCGCCGGCTCGGCAAGCTCCAGCCCTAATGTCTTCTTCCCTTCGATACGCCAGCCAGGCTCCTGAAAGGTCGCCACCGAAAACCAATCGTTCGGAATGTAGCGCTCTTTCAGCAACAAACCCGATTCGCGAATGGTAGGGCCAGCCAGCTCAAGACGAATCCGATCCGGATGGCGAAACGCGGCCGCCGCGACGCCGCCCATGATCGGTAGTGGCGTGTCTTCCGGCATCGCTACCACCACACACAGATCACCCGCCAACGCGTAGCGGACCAATGAATCGCCGGCATTGCCTTGAGTCGGTACGGCCAGCTTCGACAGCCCGAGCCGGCGCGCCTGCGCCACCACCATGGCCATGCCACGATCCTTGAAGCTCATGGTCGGATTGGCGCCAAAGCCGGGATGCGCCTTGCCCTCTTCCTTCAACTGCAAGTTGATCCCTGCCGACTTCGCCAACGGATGCCAGCCGTAGTCGAGCAGCGGTGTGTGACCCTCACCCAGTGGCACGATGTAGCGCGCGTCATCGGGATTGGCGGCATCCAGCGCCAGCAGCGCGCCGAAACGCCACATGTCCGGCCGCTCGGGCCGATACCAGGCAGCAGCCGGCAAGTCGTGAGAGAGCCGCTCGATATCCAACACCATTTCGACCGGCCTGCCATCGACCGGGTCGAGATTCATCGGCACATCGGCGGAATATTCGGCACCGGAGGCGATACCGCGCAGGCAGCGTACGTAGGACATGCGGCGGGTCTCCAGGCTTGGGCAGGAAGGTCTGCTTAGCAGATGTGGGTCAAGGCAGCTTGGTCAAGCGCGCTCGTCGTGGCTCCAGACTGCGCCGTCTTCGATCTTGATCGGAAATTTGCGCACCGGCGCCGACGCTGGTGGGCACAACGCGCGGCCATCGCGGACATTGAATTTGGCCGCGTGCAGGGTGCATTCGATGGTGCCCGCTTCGGCATCGAATTCACCCGCAGAAAGCTCAAAATCCTGATGGGAACAGCGATCCTCCAGCGCATACACCGCGCCGTCGATATTGAGCAGCAGCACGGGTGTGTCCCCCAACCAAGCTACCCTGGTCTCGCCTGGCAACAAATCGGACTGCGAACACAGGCGTACCCATGCCGATTCGCTCACAGTACTTTTTCCAGGATCTCGAATTGCAGATCATCACGTCGCGGCAGACCGAAGCGCTCGTCGGTCGTCGGAAACGGCTTCTTGATTCCGGTGCGTCGATAACCGCGGCGCACGTACCAGGCGATCAATTCTTCGCGCACATCAATGACCGTCATCCGCATCAGCGGCAACTGCCAATCCTCACGTGCAACGCGCTCCGCCTCGGCCAACACGGCACGCCCGACTCCGGCATTCTGAAGATTCGGGCGTACCGCAAACATGCCGAAATAACCAACGCCAGCTTCGTCACACACGTGCGCGCAGGCGAGCATCTGTGCGTCTTGAAAGGCGATCACCACCCGCGACCGCGGGCGCTCGATATCGCCACGCAGCACATCAGGATGGATGCGGCTTCCATCCAGAAGGTCGGCCTCCGTGGTCCAGCCGTCACGGCTGGAATCACCGCGGTAAGCACTGGTGATCAACGGGACAAGGTCAGGGATGTCGGCGGTGGTGGCGGGGCGGAAGGTCAGGGATGGCATTTTGTTTGAAGGACTAGGCGAGAGAGGCTCATCGACGCAACTTGAGCACAAGAGCACCAGGCAAAAGAATGGCACTCACCAACAACAGCCACAGCTGAAGGTCACCAGTATCTATGGAAAGCGGCGGCGGTTGCGCAATGACCACGCCATTTCCGCTCAAGTACAGACACGCCTTACCTCGAACACCCTCGTCGAATCGCGAGGTATATGCGCCGATCAACCACTCAGGTTTACCGTCGCCGGTGAAGTCAGGTAGCGAAGCGGCCGCGGCGCCAAATTGCTCGCCGCTGGGCTGTGTCGGTCCGACACGAAACCCACGGCCACCTTCCAGCACGACTTCGCTGATTTGAGTCAGGGGTGGGAATGCATCCGAGCCGCGACGCCCCGTTACCACCCATGCACTGCCACAGAATCCACCACCACAGGGTCGGTCGCCCTGTGCACCGATCAACAGGTCGTCCACGCCATCGTTGTTGACATCGCCCGCCGATACCACGGCGCGGCCAAACTGCCCAAAAGCGAGAGGGGGGCAGTGGCACGCAGCAGTTGCCGCATTTCGATGGAGTCAAGCGGGGTACCGAAGTGCAGCTTGGCCGCCTGTTGAGCAAGCAGTACCGAAGCCGCGACCATCGGCTTAGCACCGCTGGTGCCGTTGAAATCGCCCCAGTAACGGCGATAGATATTCCCCTGTGGAAGATCAGAACCCGTTCGCCATGAATTGGCCACAGCCGACCGCAGACAAACGGAAAGCCGGCGGAAACGCCGGCTCAGGGGTTAAGTGTCACCAGTCAGAGATAGTTCGCATGTTGATGCAGGTCTTGATGGCAGAAGTCGCCGCGAGGCTGTCACTTCAAACCAGCAACCGCCGCACCTTCGCAATCGCAGCCACCAAGGCATCCACCTCATCCATGGTGTTGTAGAAAGCCAGTGAGGCTCGGCAGGTGGCGGCGACGCCGAAGTGTTGCATCAAGGGATGCGCGCAATGCTGGCCGGAGCGGACGGCGATGCCTTCCAGGTCCAGCAAGGTGGCGAGGTCATGCGCTTGCGCACCTTCGACCACGAAGCTGATCACTGCTGCCTTCTCCTTGGCAGTGCCGAGCATCCGCAACCCAGCGACAGCTGCTAGGGCCTGGGTGGCGTAGACGAGCAATTCCTGCTCGCGCGCTTCGATCTTCGCCATTCCGATGTCGGACAAATAATCCACGGCCGCACCCAGGCCGACGAAACCGGCGATGTTCGGCGTACCTGCCTCGAATTTGTGCGGCGGATCATTGAAGACCGTGCCATCGAAACTCACTTCGCGAATCATTTCGCCGCCACCAAGAAACGGCGGCATGGCTTGCCAATGTTCACGCCTTGCCCACAAGCCACCGGTGCCGGTGGGACCACACATCTTGTGGCCGGTGAAGGCATAGAAGTCGCAACCCATCGCCGCGACATCAACGGAACGATGCGGAACAGCCTGCGAGCCATCGACCACCGTCACGATCCCGCGCCGGCGCGCTTCGCGACAAATCTCCCGGACCGGGTTGACCGTGCCCAGCACGTTGGAAACATGCGCCAGACCCAGCAGCTTCACCGCCGGCGTCATCAGCTTCCACAGGGCATCCAGATCGAGCTCACCGCTGGGCGTCAGTTCAACCACCTTGATCTCAGCGCCGGTGCGCTGCGCGACCAATTGCCAGGGCACGATGTTGGCGTGGTGTTCCATCCGCGTCAGCAAGATCACATCGCCAGACCGCAGTCGCGGCAGCGCCCAGGAATAGGCGACCAAGTTGATTGCGAACGTCGTTCCGCTGCACAACACCAGATCATCGCCACGCACGTTCAGAAAGGTCGCCAACTTGGTTCGCGCGCCTTCAAACGCTTCGGTGGCTTCCGCGCCCAAGGTGTGCACGGCGCGACTGACGTTGGCGTTGTGATGCCGATAGAAATCGTCGACCGCTGCGATCACTGATGCCGGCTTTTGCGAAGTATTCGCAGAATCCAGATAGACCAGCGGCTTGCCGTTGACCGTTCGGCTCAACAGCGGAAAGTCGGCGCGGACGCGCGCCCAATCGACTTCCCCGCTCACAGAACACGCCTCACAGCGCACCACTCGCATGCAGGCGGCGATCCAGTTGCGTCGAAAGCATTGCCGCCAAGCCCGAATCGAGCATGGCACTCAAGGGTTCTCGACAGAACGCAACGGTCAGCAAGCGCCTGGCTTCGTCCAGTGGCAACCCGCGCGAGCGCAAATAGAACAGCGCAGCTTGATCGAGCTGCCCAACGGTTGCACCGTGTGCCGCCTTGATCTCGTCGGCATGAATTTCCAGCACCGGTTGCGTATCAATTTCCGCATCTGCCGAGAGCAGCAAATTCTTGTTCGACAGGGTTGCGCTACTGCCATCTGCACCCTTGTGGATGCTGATGCCGCCATGAAATACCGCGCGCCCGGCTGCCGCGCCCAAGCCGCGCCAGGTCAGCTCGCTGCTGGTATCGCCGCTGAAGTGCTGAATGCCGAGGCGCGTATCCAGATGCCGCCTGCCATCGGCGAGCAAAACACCGTTCGCGACCAGCGAAGCTCCGGGCCCGCGCAACGCCACATTCAACTCATGCCTACTCAATCCAGCGCCCAACTCAAGATCCAGTCGCCGGTACTGCGCTCGCGCCGCCAGCTCAACATCACTGCGCTGAAACAGGCTCGCGGTCGATGCTTCGTCCTGGACCCGCGCGTGGCACAACTCGGCGGCCGCATGGACCTCGACCTGGGTGACTGCGTTGATCAAATGTCGATGTTCACTGGCGGCCAAGTGATGTTCGACCACGCAAACGCGCGAGCCGGCACCCAGTTCGATCTGGTTGCGCAAATGACAAGCCATATCCCTATTGGCAGCGGTCGCCACAAACACCAGGTGCAGAGGGGCGTTTGCCTGCACGCCCGCCGCAACTCGCAGTAACGCCCCTTCGAAGGCAAGCGCCGCATTGAGTCGTGCAAACGTTTCGTCGGCGCATTCATAGCGTCGACTCAACATGCTCAACGGCTTGGATGATTCTTTACGCAGAACCGCAGACAGCGGCAGCAGCTGGATGCCATCCGGCAAGCCGTCCGTCTGCGACAGACGAGCATCAAAACAGCCGTTGACAAACACCAGACGCGGAGCAGGAATATCGGCCAAGGCCGGCGGCTCGATCAACCCATTGATCGGCACGGCGCCACGCATGCAGGCCGCTTCCAGCGCAAAACTGCGTCGCTCAAAGGCGCGCAACGACGTGTATCTCCAACGCTCCGAGCGGGAGCTTGGGAATCCGTCGTGCAACGCCGATGCCAGGGCCGCGCGACGCAGCAATCCCAAGCGGCCAGCTTCGACCGCAGCGGTCGGCAACGCCTCGAAACCGGCTTTCAGCGATTCCAGCAGTGGGCTCACGCCGCCACCGGCGCGATGCGCTCGCGTACCCAGGCGTAACCGTGCTCTTCCAGCTGCAGTGCCAACTCCGGCCCACCACTTTCCACGATGCGGCCGTCCGCCAACACATGCACGAAGTCGGGCTGGATGTAGTCGAGCAAGCGCTGATAGTGGGTGATGACGATGAAGGCGCGGTCTGGCGAACGCAGTGTGTTCACGCCATCGGCAACAGCCTTTAGCGCGTCGATATCCAGACCGGAATCGGTCTCGTCCAGGATCGCGAGCTTTGGCTCCAGCACGGCCAACTGGAAGATCTCATTGCGCTTCTTCTCGCCACCGGAAAAGCCCTCGTTGACGGCACGGTGCAGCAGCTCGTCCTTAAGACTCAACACCGACAATTTCTCGCGCACGCGCTTGAGAAATTGCATCGAATCCAACTCCGGCTCACCACGTGCTTTCCGCTGCGCGTTGTAAGCCGCGCGCAGGAAGTAGGTGTTGTTCACGCCAGGAATTTCGACCGGGTATTGAAACGCCAGGAACAGACCGGCCGCCGCCCGTTGCTCCGGTTGCAGCGCCAACAGGTCCTGACCCTCAAACGTCACCTCACCTTGCGCAGCGACGTAGCCCTCGCGACCGCTCAACAGATAGCCAAGCGTCGACTTGCCGGCACCATTGGGGCCCATGATCGCGTGCACTTCGCCGGGTTTGACGACGAGGTCCAGGCCTTTGAGGATTTCGCGCTCGCCGATGCGAACGTGCAGATTGCTTATCGACAACATTAAATTGCTAATCCTTCAATATGTTTGATGTTCATGGTGGATCTTGCTTGTTCAAGCATTCCTGGGGTCGGAGAGTGGTAATCCGAGATCATCCAGATCTGCCAGGTCGCGGGCTCGCCCGGACGCGCGCTTGTTGCTTGCCAAGTCCTCACGACAGGGCACAGCAACCGCGACTTCGCCCAGAAAAACATCTATTCGGCGCGGGTAGGCAAAAGCAAAGTCCAGTCCTGACACGCTCGTCAGCAGGTCGATGCGCGCAGGATCATTGCCGAGCTGTATCACCATGCCTTGTTCGCACAGGTCATCCACTGTGATGTCCAGCGACCCGAGCCCGAATGCTTGGAGTGCCGTCAAAACCCGGGCTGCATTTGCGCGGCTTGACTCAAGCCAAACATCCAGATCTTTGGTGTAGCGAACGTGACCATGCGCGGCTACCGCATAACCGCCGACAACCAGATACCGGACCTCAGCTCTGTTTAAACTTTCTAGAAACTCGCTCAAGTCGGGGTGCAGTTTCATGGGTCCACCCATTTTGTTCGGCAATCAAATCCAGCAAAGCATCCAACCTGTCTTGCATCGGCAGCGTCAACCAGTATTCACAAGGCTTCGGCTCATCGCCCAATCGATAGCGACGGATCACACGCGAAAAACTGGCAGATGCAGGCATGTACTATTCCTCTCTCAGTTCTTCAGAAGGCTGTCGGCGCCGCCACAGCGTCCACAGACCCCACGCCGCCACGGCAGCCCACACCACTTCCAACACCACGAACGGAATGATGTGGCCCATCCACGCTGCCAAGGCGGCGATTGCCGAGCCAACCAGATTCAGCAGCAGGTAGGCAGTCGATTGCGCCGCCAGAACTCCTCGCTGGACCAGAAAGAACGCGAGCAACAACGTCGCCGAACCGACGCTGGCGACCCAATCAACGGCGCTCACCCCACAGCGCCTTCCAAACTGACCTCCAGAAGCTTTTTTGCCTCCACCGCAAACTCCATCGGCAGCTCGCGAAACACTTGCTTGCAGAATCCGTCGACGATCATCGACACCGCGTCTTCCTGGGAAATACCGCGGGCGCGGCAATAGAACAGCTGGTCGTCAGAGATCTTGGACGTGGTCGCTTCGTGCTCGACGGTGGCGCTGGGCTGGCGCACTTCCACATACGGAAAGGTGTGCGCACCGCAGTGTTTGCCGATCAAAAGCGAATCGCATTGGGTGTGATTGCGCGCGTTTTCTGCGCTGCGCTCGACCTTCACCAAGCCACGATAGCTGTTCTGCCCGCGCCCAGCGCTGATGCCCTTGCTGACGATCTTCGACTTGGTGTTCTTGCCGATGTGAATCATCTTGGTGCCGGTATCGGCTTGTTGGCAGTGGTGCGTCAACGCGACTGAATAGAACTCGCCAGTCGAGTCATCCCCTGTCAACACGCAGCTCGGGTATTTCCAGGTGATCGCCGAGCCAGTCTCGACCTGGGTCCAGCTGATCTTCGACGCCACGCCGCGGCACTCGCCGCGCTTGGTGACAAAGTTGTAGATACCGCCGACGCCGTTTTCATCGCCCGGATACCAGTTCTGCACCGTGGAATATTTGATCTGCGCCCTATCCATGGTCACCAGTTCGACCACCGCCGCATGCAGTTGGTTCTCGTCGCGCATCGGCGCGGTGCAACCTTCCAGGTACGATACGTAAGAGTCGGCCTCGGCAATGATCAAGGTGCGCTCGAACTGGCCGGTCTCGGCGGCGTTGATGCGGAAGTAGGTCGACAACTCCATCGGGCAGCGCACGCCCTTTGGAATGAACACAAAACTACCGTCTGAAAACACCGCCGAGTTGAGCGCGGCGAAATAGTTATCGCCTACGGGCACGACGCTGCCCAGGTATTGTTTGATCAGTTCGGGATGCTCGCGTACCGCCTCCGAGAAGCTGCAGAAAATCACCCCCGCTTCACCCAACTCTTTCTTGAAGGTGGTGCCGACCGACACTGAATCAAAAACTGCATCCACTGCGACGCCGGCCAGGCGCGCGCGTTCATGCAGTGGCACTCCCAACTTTTCGTAGGTTTCCAGCAGCTTGGGATCAACCTCATCGAGCGAAGCAAACTTCTGCTTGGGCGCGCTGAAGTAGCTGATCGCCTGATAATCGATCGGCGCGATCTTCAATTTGGCCCAATCGGGCGGCGTCATCTTCAGCCAGCGCCGATACGCAGCGAGGCGCCATTCGGTCATCCACGGTGGTTCTTCCTTGCGCGCGGAAATCCAGCGCACCACGTCTTCATTCAAGCCGGGTGGCAAGAAATCGGATTCGATATCGGTAACAAAACCCGCGCCGTAGCGGCGGGTGAGTACGTCTTCGAGCTCTACACTTTCAGCAACCATGATTAATATTCACTTTGCTTCGACTCTATCTGAGTCCGCGGCGACCATCGCCAGCGGAATCTGTCTGCGACCACGACCCGATGTCGCCGCCGCATTCCCCACCATGTCAGCCAACGACACCCCGCGCAGCGCCGACTCCACCACGCTGCTGATGTGCCGCCAGTTGCCGCGCACACCGCAGTGCGGCTCGTGATCGCAGCGGCCAGCGTGGGTGACGCACTCAGTAAACCCAATCGGCCCTTCCATCGCCGCCACGATGTCCGCCACGCTGATCTCGCTCGCCGCTCGCGCCAGTCGATAACCGCCATGCGCGCCGCGCGTTGAAATCACCAGATCCGCCTGCGCCAGGGCTTTAAGCAGCTTGCTCACGGTCGGCACTTCCAGGTGCGCCAGTGCTGCCAGTTCAGTCGCGCTGCGGACTGCGTTGGCTTGCTCGGCCAATAAAGTCATGACCACAGTGGCGTAGTCAGTCAGTTTTCCGATGCGAAACATCGCGCTTTGAGCCAGGCCACATAATCAGGACCGTTATTGTACGGTTTAAAGCCGTGAAGCAAAAGTCACGCACCTGCGCGTGGCAAGAATGGCTTGCGCGTTCAGTGGCCCTCCGTCAGCCGATTGCTGCATTGCCAGCTTTGCGGCAGGCTTGCGGCCTTGGCCGCGGCGCGTTGGTTCTGCGCAGGCATTGTCTCAACGGAATACGTGTGATCCCCAAGTCGCCGCTCGTCAAAGCCCTAGCCCTCGCCTGCATTGCTCACTTTGCACCGTCGGCCCTCGCCGCCGAATCCAATGTGCCGGTATTGAATTGGCAGCAATGCAGCGGATCGCCGGTGCTGGATTGGATCGAGCCCATTGCCGCCGATCCTGCCCGCGAGCAAGCGGCCACCGATATTGATGCCGACAGCATCGATGTCAGCGGCAAGGATGTGTACGTGCTCGAAGGCGATGCACGCTTGCGCCGCGCCGATCAACGCTTGCGTGCCGACCGCTTGCAATTCACCCACAGCACGTCCACGTATGCAGCGACTGGCGCGGTGCGCTATCAGGATTCCGGGGTGGCCATCGCAGCGGCATCGGTAAGCGGCAATGTCGAGACCGAGCAAACGCGACTGACCGATGTGCGCTATCAACTGGTGACCCTGCGCGGCAACGGTCAAGCGGCCAGCGCCGACCTGGAGGGCGCGACGGGTGATTTCGTGGAAGTCAGCTACAGCACCTGCGACGCCGCCTCAGCATCCAAGCCACAAAGCTGGGTATTGCGCGCGGCCAGCATGTATCTGGATCAGGACGAGGGCGTGGGCAGCATGCGCAACGCCAGTCTGCGCATTGGCAATGTGCCGGTGTTGTGGCTTCCCTACGCCAGCTTTCCTATCGATAACCGCCGCAAGAGTGGTTTTCTGTATCCCAGCATCGGCAGCGCCAGCGATACCGGCATCGATCTGCGAATTCCCTACTACCTCAATATCGCGCCGAACCACGACGCCACCCTGAGTGCACGGATCATTGGTCGACGAGGTGTGGCTCTGGGCGGCGAGTATCGCTATCTGTACGCCAATCATGGCGGGCAGGTGGAAGGCGACTGGTTGCCCGATGACGATCAGACCGGTCGAGATCGCAGCCTCGTGCGTTTCCGACACGCCGGCCGTCTGGGTGCGTCATGGAACGTGAATGCCGACGTCAATCGCGTTTCCGATGATCGTTACTTCGAAGACTTCGGCGATTCGCTCTCGATCAGCAGCACGTCCTTGCTGGGCAGCTCGGTCAGCGTCGATGGTCGAGGCGACTACTGGAAGGCCAGCGTGGCTGCCGAGCGCTGGGACATCATCGATCCGCTGGTTGCCGATAGCGCCGAACCCTATCGTCGGCTGCCACGTGCGCGTTACCGCTGGCAACGGCCCGTTGCCGATTGGTTGCAGTTGCGCCTGGATGCGGAGGCAATCGCCTTCGGACATCGCGAACGCGCCGAGGCCAGCCGCTATGACCTGCGGCCCTCCCTGTCCATGCCGTTTGAACGCGCCTGGGGTTACGTTCGACCGGAGTTCGGGTGGCGACAAACGGGCTACTCACTGGATCGCGAATTTGCTGCCGATGGCTTCGCCGACACTGACCCGAGCCGCGGCGTGCCAATCAGCAGCCTGGATGCCGCGCTGAACTTCGAGCGCGACACCCGCCTGTTCGGCGACGCCATGCGGCAGACTCTGCAGCCGCGTCTCTATTATTTGCACGTACCCTTCGAGAA
Organism: Pseudomarimonas sp.; assembly: GCA_052390415.1. GTDB lineage: Bacteria > Pseudomonadota > Gammaproteobacteria > Xanthomonadales > Xanthomonadaceae > JANNWF01. The sequence goes on from JBQTGY010000150.1 coordinate 43,449, forward strand.
TCAGGACGACCTGCCGATTTTCGATACGCAGGAGCTGAGCTTCAGTTACGGGCAGCTGTTCCGACCCAACCGCTTTACCGGCGCGGACCGCCAGACTGATGCCAATCAGGCGACGTTCGCCGTGACCACACGCTTCTTTGAGAATGCCAGCGGCCGTGAACGACTATCGGCGAGCATCGGGCAGATCCGTTATTTCGAGGATCAGCGCGTGCAAGTGCCCGGCGCGACGGCCATCGATGGCAGCGGCTCGGCCTATGTGGGCGAGTTGGAAGTCGCGTTGAGCGAGCAATTCGCCCTGGGTTTGACCCAGCAATGGGATCCCACCATCGACGCCACCACGCTGAGCGGCTTGCGTGCGGTATGGAGCGGCAAGTCCGGCGTATTGCTAAACATGGCTTACCGCTATCGCCGCGATGTGCTCGAGCAAACCGACGCCTCGTTTGTGATCCCGGTGAACAGCAAGTGGCGTCTGGTGGGCCGCTGGAACTATTCGTTGCGCGACGAATCAACATTGGAAAGTTTCGCCGGCATCGAGTGGGAAGGCTGCTGCATCGCCGCTCGATTGCTCGGCCGCCACTACATTCGCAACCGCGAGGGCGAGACCAACAATGCGATCTATCTTGAGCTTGAGCTGAAAGGCCTGGCCAGCTTCGGTCGCGACTCGCGTCAGTTTCTGGAGCAAGCGATTCTTGGCTACACGCGCTGACTTGAGGCGCATTGGTCCGTCAGGAGGAGTCCATCTGCCCCGCCTGCTAAAGTGTGTTCAGCCGTTGCCGGGCAGGATAAGCGCCCCAACGCACTCCCATTCGCCGTTCAACACCTACGAATTCGCATGAATCGACTTCTCGCTGCACTTGTCCTGTCCGCCGCCAGCCTTTCCGGCAGTGGCGTTTACGCCCAGTCACTGGGAGTCGCGCCGGTCGAAAGCATCGTCGCCATCGTTGAGGAAGACGTCATCCTGCGCAGTGAACTGGATCGCGCGGTGGCCAACATCCGCAATCAGTACGCAGGCTCGCAACAGCAACTGCCACCCAACGACGTATTGGAGAGGCAGGTGCTTGATCGCTTGGTGTTGCTGCGTTTGCAACTGGGACGAGCGATCGCTGCCGGAGTGCGCATCAGCGACAGCGAAGTCGATCAGACGGTGCAAAACATCGCCCGGCAGAACAACATCACCGAAGCCCAGTTGCGCGCCCAGTTGCAGCGCGATGGCTTGCCCTATGACGAGTTTCGGCAAACCCTGCGCGACGAATTGACTGCACAGCGTTTGCGGCAAAACATCACACAGAGCCGCGTCAACGTCAGCGATACCGAAATCGACATCCTGCTCGCCAGCAACAGCCTCAAGCGTGGCGAAGTGCGCACCTCCCACCTGTTGGTCGCAATCCCGGAAGGGGCGACCCAGGAGCAACTGGAAACCGCGCGCAAGAAGATCGAAGGCATACAGCAGCTGATCAGCCGTGGCGAACTCGATTTCAAGGCCGCCGCGATTCGTTACTCCGATGCTCCAAACGCCCTGGATGGCGGCGACCTCGGCTGGCGCAGTTTCGACGAAGTGCCATCAATGTTCGCGAATCTGCTGGCTGGAATGGCCAAGGGTGACGTGTCGCAGCCCATCCGTGGCCCGAGTGGTTACCACCTGATGCAGGTTACCGACAAACGCGAACGCTCCGCCGAGACAGTCACCGAGTACCACATGCGCGGCATCATGGTCCGCACCACCGAAATCATCACCTCCGAGCAGGCCCTGGCGAAGGCGAACCAGATTCACCAACGATTGATGGCGGGCGAAGACTTTGCCGCCGTCGCCAAAGAAGTCTCAGATGACACCATGACTCGGAACCAGGGCGGCGATATGGGCTGGTTTCCGCCAATGGCTTGGGGCACGGCCGTAGGCAACCAGTTATTGGCACTCAAGGATGGCGAGACCAGCAAGCCGTTCAGCAGCGAAGCGGGTTATCACATCCTGCAGCGATTGGGCTCACGGGTGCAGGACGTCACGGTCGAAAGCGAGCGCAATCGTGCCCGCGAGACCATCGCCAAACGCAAATCGGAAGAAGAGTTCGAGCGTTTCATTCGACAAATGCGCGATGAGTCGTTTGTAGAAACACGATTGAAATCCTGAAATCCGAGTTCCGCTGCATCGACTTCCCTGGATGAGGCCGCCTCCCATGAGGCAGCGTCCTCGACTGGCTTTGGTGCCAGGAGAGCCAGGCGGCGTCGGTCCTGAGTTGTGCGTGCGTCTTGCTCAGCGCGCGTTGCCATGCGATGTGGTCGTCTATGCCGACCCCAGCGCTTTGCGCGCAGCCGCCGACACCCTGGGTCTGCCACTTGAACTGCTCGCCGCCAGCGGACAAGCGCGTCCTGGCGCGCTGCCGATGATCGCGATCACGCAGGCCACCGCAACACGCTTTGGCGTGGCCGACCCGGCGAACGCAGCCGCAGTGATCGCGGCGCTCACGCGAGCCGGCCAAGCCTGCATCGATGGCGAATGTGATGGGCTGGTTACCGGCCCTGTCAACAAAGCCAGCGTCAATGCCGGCGGCATTGTTTACCGCGGCACTACCGAGTTGCTGGCCGAACAAGCCGGTGCTGAAGTCGTGATGATGCTCGCCAGCCCGAGACTGCGAGTCGCATTGGCGACGACTCATCTGCCCTTGCGCGCCGTAGCGGATGCAATTCAAAAAGAACCCTTGTCGCGTTGCCTGCGCATTCTGCATGCGGCGTTGCGCGGCCAGTTCGGCATCGCCGCACCGCGCATCGCGGTGTTGGGCCTGAACCCGCACGCGGGTGAAAGCGGGATCCTCGGAACGGAGGAAATCGACGTCATCGAACCCGTCATGCGCGCGTTGCGCGCTGAAGGATTTGACCTGCGCGGGCCACTGCCCGCCGATACTGCATTTTTGCCGCAGATGCTGGTCGACTTCGACGCCGTGCTGGCGATGTATCACGATCAGGGTCTGCCGGTGCTCAAACACGGCGGCTTCGAGCAAGCGGTCAACCTCACCCTGGGTTTGCCCTATCCACGCGTCGCGGTGGATCACGGCACCGCGCTTGACCTGGCCGGCCGCGGCGTTGCCGATGCGTCGAGCCTGATTCACGCCTTTGAACTATGTGCCCAGTTGGCTGCACCGCCTGATTCGGGGACGCCCTGATGAGCCTCGCTGCCCATCGCACCAAAAAGTCCCTTGGGCAGCACTTCCTGCACGACCGCGGTGTCGTGGATCGCATCATTCAAGCCGTCAACCCCAAGCCCGGCGAGCGCATTGTCGAGATTGGCCCTGGCGCAGGCGCGCTGACGTTTCCGTTGTTGGCGCGCCACGGCAGCCTCACCGCCATCGAGTTTGACCGTGACCTCATTGCCCCGCTGGGCGACGCAGCGCTGCCACATGGTGAGCTTGCGATCATTCAGGCCGACGTCCTCAGTGTCGATTTCACGGCGCTTGCCGCAGGCGTCCCTCTGCGCGTAGTCGGCAACCTGCCCTACAACATTTCGTCGCCGATCCTGTTTCATTTGCTTGAGCACGCTGATGCGGTCATCGACATGCATTTCATGCTGCAACGCGAAGTGGTCGAGCGCATGGCTGCTGGGCCAGGCAACAAGGTCTATGGCCGCCTGAGCGTGATGCTGCAAGCGGCCTGCGAAGTGCAGGCACTGTTTCTGGTGCCGCCGACTGCGTTTCGGCCGCCACCCAAAGTTGACTCTGCGGTGGTCCGTCTGCAACCGCGGCCACAGTCTGACGTGCGCGACCAGGCGATGTTCGCGCGCGTCGTGCGCCATGCCTTTGCGCAGCGACGCAAGACCTTGCACAACGCGCTGGGCGAGGTGTGCACGGACGACGACTTGCGTGCCTGCGGCATCGATCCCGGCGCGCGCGCCGAGCGCATTGAAGTCGCCGATTTCATTGCACTCGCAAACTACCTTGCGGCCGTACAATCACCCGATGGCTGACAATCTTCCCCACGACATCAAGGTCAAGGTCAGCGCGCGCTATCTGGAAGACCAGTCGGCGCCTGACGAACACCGCTACGTGTTTTCCTACACGGTGTCGATTCGCAACGAAGGCCAGGTGTCGGCGCAACTGATCGCCCGCCATTGGGTAATCGATCACGGCACAGGCCGGGTCGAAGAGGTCCGTGGCGAGGGCGTAGTCGGGCAACAGCCGTGGCTGCGGCCGGGCGAGGCCTTCGAATACAGCTCAGGCGCAGTGATCGAATCCGCCGTCGGCATGATGCGCGGCGAATACAGCATGTTCGCCGATGATGGCACCGCCTTCGCCGCCACCATCGCGCCCTTCGCGCTGGCGGTGCCACGCACGCTGCATTAATTTCCTCGATGGCCACCTACGCCATCGGCGACATCCAAGGCTGCTACGACGCCCTGCAGCGTCTGTTGGAGGCCATTCGTTTCGATCCCGCGTCCGACCATTTGTGGTTTTGTGGCGACCTGGTCAACCGCGGCGGGCAGTCGTTGGAGACCTTGCGACTAGTGCATTCGCTGGATATCCACAGCGCGGTAGTGCTTGGCAATCACGACCTTTCACTGCTCAGCATCGCCCAACGCAAGGAGGCCGATCAGCGCCGGGTCAATGCGGATCTGCAGCGCGTACTGTTTGCCGACGACCGCGATTTGTTGCTCGATTGGCTGCGCATGCGACCACTGATGCACGAAGATCGCGCACTTGGTTGGGCACTGGTGCATGCGGGGCTGGCGCCAAAATGGTCAATCAAGATTGCCGCCAACCGCGCCCGCGAAGTCGAGCGCGCCTTGCGTGGAAAGGCTCACGAAAAACTGCTGCGCGGCATGTATGGCGACCGTCCGCACTGGTCAGCCAAACTGAAGGGCATCGACCGTCATCGCGCCATCATCAACGTATTCACGCGCATGCGCTTTTGCACGCCGCAAGGTCGGATCGCATACGACCACAAGGGTGCCCCCGGCACTCAGCGCCGCGGAAGTTATGCCTGGTTCGAAGTGCCCGGCCAGGCCAGACGCGAGGTGCGTATCGTTTTCGGCCATTGGTCAACCCTGGGGCTGTTCATGGGTTTGGGCGTGCACGCCATTGATACAGGCTGCGTCTGGGGTGGCAAGCTCACCGCGCTGGAGCTCAAATCCGACGGCGAACTGCCGCGGGTCATACAGGTCGACGGTCGGCGCAGCTGAGAGTCCGCCAACCAAGCAAGGTATTCTTGTCGCCCTCGCCCATTCCGAAACCCTCTCGCATGTTCCTCAGATCCTTGTTTTTTATCGCCTTGCTGGTGGTTGGCCAACTGGCCGCCGCGCAAAACACCCGCGTGCTGCTGGACACCGACCGTGGTCCGCTTCTGCTGGAACTGGATGTGGCACGTGCGCCGATCACCAGCGCCAACTTTTTGCGCTATGTGGATGACGGCGCCTACAACGCCACCCTGCTGGCGCGCGTCGTCCCCAACTTCGTGGTGCAAGGAGGCGGAGTTCGCGAAAATTTCACGCCGATCACGCGTCGTGCGCCGATCGCCAGTGAGCGCAACAACGGCTTGCTCAACACGGCTGGAAGCATTGCGATGGCGCTATCTGGCGGCAACGTCAATAGTGCGACTTCGGATTTCTACATCAACACGGTCGCCAACACATCGTTGGACGGCACCTTTACCGTGTTTGGCAGACTGATCTTTGGCAGCAAGACATATGCCGGCATCAATGCCACGCCGATCCATGGCGGCACGGAGATTCCAATCCGCCCGCCGTTGATCAAGCGCGCCTCGCGGGTGGCTCCGGGAGAGTTTCCGATTCTGCCGTTGCACAGCGGGGCCTGGTTTGATCCCAACAATTCGGGCAAAGGGTTTCTGATCGAGGTCAGCCAGACCGCTGGCGCCGAATCCGGTCCGATCATGGTGGTGTCGTGGTATGACTACTTCGAAGGCAAACAAATCTGGCTTTCCGGCATCGCGCCTTTTGCCCATGGCGCAAGTTCGGTCGAAGTTCCATTGCAAATCACCAGCGGCGCCCAATTCGGAACTGCCTTCCAGTCCAGCCAAGTCGTCAGCGACAACGAATGGGGCCGCATCACCTTGCGTTTCACTGGCTGCGACGCTGGTACGTTCACTTACACCTCGCGTTATGGCAACGGCAGCGTTGCGGTTCGCAATCTCACCCTGCCGACCAATGAAAGCTGCACCGGCAATTGAGTCAACGACAGCGCGTTGACGCGTGGGGGTAGGCAAGGCCGATGCGGGTCGGACGATCTCCGCGCTTCGAATCTGTTTGGGCAACCGAGGCGATGCCGTGCGGTTGGAACACCCCTGAACCGCGACGGGCCGAGCGCTGGCGCCGCGCTCGGCTTTCACCGCAGCCAGGGTCGGCTGCTATTCTCTGCGGCCACTACCTAGGACTAGCCTTGATGCGTCTGACCTTGACTGCGCTGGTGCTGATGTTGCTGGCGGGCTGTGCCACTGGCCCCAATTACCGCTTCTTCCCGCCCGGCGCGGCCTTGCAGGAAATCCGCGTGCTTCCCAATGGTCAATGGGCGTTGGCGCTGCTGGTGCAAAACAACGCACGGCTAGGCATTCGAGTTAGCGGCATGCAAGGTAGCTTGAGTATCGACGGCGTCGAAGCAGCGCGTTTTGCCCCGGCCACTGACTTGCAGGTGGCGGCCAACGGCGCCGAACGCATCGAGCTGCTGCTGACACCTACGCCCGCCGCCGCCGGTGCAGTCACGCAAGCGCTGGCTTCCAGTCGAGGCATCGCCTATGTCATCGAGGGCACGCTGAGCACCAGCGACCCAGCCAAGCGCAGCGATCCTTATCGCTTTGAGAGCCGATTGAATCCCGCGCCCGGACTGGATGGCACCCTGCGTTAGGGTCTGTTGACATACACGGAGCAGGTCAACAGACCCTGATCGAAGCCCACTATCGTTCTTCGGAGACCTCATGAACAGTTATACCGCCCCCCTGCGCGATATCAACTTTGCCTTGTACAACGTGCTCGACTGCGAGTCCCTGTTCCAACGCCTGGGTTTTGAAACTGCGCAGCGCGATGTGCTCGATGCGGTGCTTGAAGAAGCAGCCAAGTTCACCCAGAACGTGCTGGCTCCGATCAACCAAAGTGGCGACGCCGAGGGCTGTACACATGACAAGGCCAGCGGCGCAGTGCGTGCACCGGCGGGGTTTCGCGAAGCGTATGCGCAGTTTGTCGAGGGCGGTTGGAATGGACTGACCGCACCGGAGGACTTTGGTGGTCAAGCCTTGCCCGAGACCATCGGCGCGGTAGTCAAGGAAATGATTGACGCCGCCAATCTTGCCTGGGGCAACTATCCACTGCTCTCGCATGGCGCCACCGAGGCGCTCAAGCACCACGGCGAGGACTGGCAGAAGGAAGTGTTTCTGCGGCCGATCATTGGCGGCCGTTGGACCGGCACCATGTGTTTGACCGAACCGCATTGCGGTTCCGACCTGGGCCTGCTGAAGACCCGCGCTGAGTCGAACGCGGACGGCTCGTATTCGATTACCGGCACCAAGATCTTCATCACCGCCGGCGAGCACGACTTCACCGACAACATCGTGCATCTGGTGCTCGCGCGGCTACCCGATGCGCCAGCGGGCACCAAGGGTATCTCCACCTTCATCGTGCCAAAGGTCAAGACCGGTCGTGACGGTCGCATGGGTGAAACCAACGCGGTGCGCTGTGGCTCCATCGAACACAAGATGGGTATCCACGGCTCGGCCACGTGTGTGATGAACTTCGACGGTGCCGAAGGATGGTTGATTGGCCAACCCAACAAAGGCTTGGGCGTAATGTTCACGATGATGAACACCGCGCGCCTCGCGGTTGGCATCCAGGGCCTTGGGCTGATTGACCGCGCCTTTCAGAATGCGCTTGCCTACAGCCGTGACCGCCTGCAGAGCCGTTCGCTTTCCGGACACAAATCGCCAGACAAGGCCGCCGATCCGCTGATCGTGCATCCCGACATTCGGCGCATGTTGTTGACGTGCAAGGCGCTGGGCGAAGGATCGCGAGTGCTGGCGTTGCACGCGGCCTCGCTGGTCGATCAGTGCGAACGCGCGACTGACGCGGACGAGCGGCGCCGTGCCGAAGAACTGCTGGGATTTGTCACGCCCATCGTCAAGGCGTGTCTGACCGAGTGGTCGGTGGAATGCACCTATCACGCATTGCAGTGCTTCGGTGGGCACGGCTATGTGCGCGAATGGGGTATGGAGCAACTGGCCCGCGACGCCCGCATCACCACCATTTACGAAGGCACCACGCAGATCCAGGCGCTGGATCTGTTGGGCCGCAAGGTGATGCAACAACAGGGGGCGGGACTGAAGCACTTTCTGGGCATGATCGTCGAGTTTTGCAGCGCAGAAACCCAGAATGCTGCGCTGGCCGAGTTTGTCGCCCCGCTGGCAGTGATTGCGCAGGACTGGCAGAAGCTCACCTTGGATATCGGCAAACGAACGATGACCGATCCCGAAGAATTGGGCGCGGCGGCGGTCGATTACCTGTTCTATTCGGGATACGTGGCCCTGGCCTACTGGTGGGCACGCTCGGTGGCCGCGGCGGATCGCGATGCGGCGGGCAGCGAGTTGGCCTCGGCCAAACGCGAAACCGCACGCTTTTACTTCCAGCGGATCCTGCCGCGCACGCTGACGCATGGTGCTGCGATTCGCGCTGGCGGCGGCAGTTTGATGGCACTTCCCGAGACCGCTTTCGCTTCCTGAAACAGACCAACGCAGGCCGGCTGCGCGGGCGCCGCCGGTTTGCGCATAATGCAGACTCTTTCCACCACGTAATCTTGTCAGCCAATGCACATTCAGGCCGGTGATATCGAGCTTCTGGTCCGCGCAGCCGGCGCCGACGACGACGCATTCATCCTTGCCTTGGCCGAGCGATTTGTTGATTTCGAACTGCCCAAGTGGCGGCGCAGGAACGTGTTGCTGGAAGGCATCCGCCGTGACATCAGCCGCCATCTGGAAGACCAACCACCCGGCTCGTTCATGTACGTGGTGGAGGACGACAGCACCGGCGATCGGATCGGCTTCATGCACATCCAGTTGGTCGTCGATTTTTTCACCGGCCACCAGAACTGCCACATTTCCGATATCGCGGTCATCAAGGGCATGGACGGCAAAGGTATTGGCAAGGCGCTGCTTGGCTACGCCGAACAATTTGCCCGTGAGCATCGCTGTGAGCGCATGCAGCTCGCGGTGTTCCCCGGTAACACGCGCGCCAGAGCCACCTACGAAGCCGCTGGGTTTGGAGTCGAAATGTTGCGGATGGTGAAGCCGCTCTAGAGTCTGCTGGGATAAACCGAGGTTGCTGTCGGCGCGACAGCGACACCCGCGGGTCACGCTGATCGGCTATGCTCGGGCGTCGGCGGCGGTCGGCCGATCATGGCGACCGGACTCCCCGGATCATCACGATCAAAGGCACCATGACCGCCAGCCAAAGCAGTGGGCTTCCTTTCCCTCCCCAGCCCGTCCGGCGCGATGCGCGCTCAGCACTGCGCAGGCCTGCGACCTGCAAGCGCAGCGCATCGCCCCCGAACATCGGGGAGGGAGTCAAGAGCCGTGGCGGACCAACACTAGTGGGCTGTAACGGATGAAGCGGAAGTGGGATCGCGACGGGATGGGCGTGATGGACGCCGCTCCGGAGCGAGGCCAATAGCCAAAGCTATTGGCGGAGTGAGGAGCAAGTCCAGCGCGGCCA